>CAIUQR010000038.1 GCA_903901335.1 uncultured delta proteobacterium
TGATCTTCCTCAAAATAATGGACACTCAGTAAAGCCACATGCACTTTCAGCATACCAAAGAAAATTTGTTACGCAAGGTGAGGATTGCCACGTAAAAGCTTATCCAAGCAATCAATAGCTCCAAATTTAGATTGCTACTATTCACCTTTCTTTTGCCTTGTTCCTCCTTTGTAAAAATAGTGCATTCGACTTTTGACATTTTGTGCAATTGACTTCTGAAAATGACAAAGGCAACTCAATTTATCTTTGGTATTTAGTAAAATAAGTGGTAACGTGAACTATGTAAATAATCATATCATCTTTGATGGTATACGTTACTCACAGGAAAGAGATTCGACCTGAATCAAAATAGCGAGGGTTAAAAAGAATGGCTCAGGGTAACTGGAAACCAGATGTCGTTCAACCAAGACCTAGATGCAGGTTGTGTCGCCGAGTTGTGAAAAAAAGCGACATGGTCCGGCTTGACGGTGTAAACTCCGCTCATCGAGCATGTGCCGACGAAAAAGGACGAACGTATACTGAAGGCGATACAATCTTTCCTGTAGAACGTGGCCAGGTCGAACAAATGAAAGCAAAAAAATAGCGAAGTGAGAATGAAAATAGGATATGCCAGGGTATCAACCCAAGAACAAAATACGGAATTACAGTTTGACGCCCTTAAAGCGGTAGGCTGCGAAAGAATCTTTGACGACCAGGTGAGTGGAGCCAAAACAGACAGACCGGGACTAGCAGCGGCTCTTGCCTATGTTCGCCCTGGTGATAGTCTGGTGGTCTGGCGGCTGGATCGATTGGGCCGTAACTTGAAACACTTGATTGAGGTTGTGGAAGACTTGGAAAGCCGTGGTGTGGGTTTTATCACCTTACAAGAAGGATTCGATACGTCTACCACCGGTGGTAAAATGGTTTTCCAAATCTTTGGAGCACTGGCCGAGTTCGAAAGAAACCTTGTCCGGGAGCGGACACTTGCCGGTCTTACTGCTGCAAGGGCTAGAGGGAGAAAAGGTGGACCGAAGAACAAACTCTCTACGGAACAGATTGTTACCCTGAATAATATGTATAATAGCAAGGTCCACAGTATTCAGGAAATGTGTACCACATTTCAAATCACTAAACCGACCCTATACCGGTATGTGAAAGATTATGCCTTGAGTACAACATCATAATATTCCTCAAATCATATTGCGGCATGAAGATTGAAAATAGATTGATAGCTCAATTCAAGATTTCATTTGCCAGTGATACTATAAAGCGATACTATATTATATATGAATAGTAAACATCGCAAAACGATAGAGGCTATCTTTTCAAAGCCCACACCAGGCAATATTGAATGGAGAAAGATTGAGGCACTATTCTTGGCCCTTGGGGCAGAGATGTTTGAAGGGGATGGTTCGCGTGTCTCTTTTATCCTGAAAAAGGAAAAAGCCGACTTTCATCGCCCTCACCCAGGAAAGGAGGCTAAGCGCTATCAGGTGCGAGATATAGTTGAATTTTTACAAAGGGCAGGTATACAGCCATGAATACACTAAATTACAAAGGATATTTAGCGAAAATTGAATTTGACCCGGATGATAATATCCTCGTTGGACGTATCATCGGTATTCGTGACATTGTTGGTTTTCACGGTGAATCAGTTACGGAGGTTAAAAAAGCGTTTACCGATGCTGTTGATTTCTATTTGGAAAGTTGTGCAAAAGCGGGGAGAGACCCCAATAAACCATTCTCAGGAAAATTTGTTGTCCGGATTGATTCTGATCTTCACAGTGAAATAGTGGCGGCAGCTGTTATGGCTGGCAAGAGTATCAATAAGTGGGTTTCTGATGCTCTTGCCGGTGCTGTTCATTCACGGTAGTAATTTGCAATCAACAGACCTTTTATTTCCGTCCGGATCTGCCCGGTGCGGGTGACACTTTGACAAACTCTGCAATCATAATCTCGTCCAGGGTGAAGCCTCGATCAGAAAAAATGATCGCAAAAAGATAAGGGAAAATGACAATGGATTTAAAAAATAATCAGTCTGCTATAATTCTTGAAGCTTCTGAAGATGGTGAAATCACAGTAGACATAGCTTCACCTGATATAGACGGCCTTTCCGGTAGGATATGTGTAGCGGTAGCCAAAAAGATTATGGAGGATTCAGAATTCCAGACTGAATTAATGGATATGGTTGAAGAAAATATCCAAAAGAATTCTTGAACCAAAATAGCGAGGGGTGGAATGGAAGGCGAAAGAGAACAAGCAATCCTCACAGAAAAGCATAAAGGCATTTCAAGGATTGAACAGGACACAAAAAGCACATATGGCTGGTATGTCAGGGTAAGATTTAAAGGGAATACTTTTTCAAAATTATTTTCTGACAAGATATGTGGGGGAAAACATTCGAGTCTTCTTTTAGCAATAGAATGGAGAAATAAGACCGAGAAAAAGTTAGGAATTATTCGTAATGATAAACACATGGTGACGTTAAGCAGTTCCGGTACCGGCGTTGTTGGGGTCCGCCTGAATAATGAGTTGCATCGATATGAGGTTTCTTGGGTAAACGATCAAGGGAAACAAGGAAAGACCTCTGTATCAATTGCTAAACATGGCAAAAAGGAAGCTTTTTCCAGAGCTTGCGCTATCCGTCGTGAAAAAGAAAATGCTCGACATATTGATTCAATATAGCGAGGAAGCACAGTACATATATCACTGGAAAAATCTGAACCAAATATTGGTTTTCCTGTTGTATTGTTTTGCAAAAAATGACAGCTTTGCCTTGTGAAGCTCAATTATTTCAGTAAATTATCTCGTTTATTTCTGGTTCATTTTTGCCTGTCATACTAATGGGCCGCCTGATACTTTTGCAAGACCCTCTGTTTAAATTCTATTTTGGACAAGTGTTACATCATAACTTATAAACCTCATGACAGCGGTGGTCCATAATTATTGAATTTATCGATTCAATGTGCCATATTTTCAGTATATGTTATTGTTAAAGCGATAATCTTTGGACGAAACTGACTGATTATCGGTTCTTTCATCAAAAATAAAGGAAATACCTTGTAACAATATAGCATTATTGTATGTTATGACATGTAGTAGAGTACAGCTTACGAATTGTTGCCCCGGTCCTATATATATTACGCCTGCAAAAGTTATTGACCGGATTTCAGAGGTCTGTTAGAAATTGTACGTTTAATTTCGACAGTTGGGACATGGGTGGATCTTTAGAGTGATACATAGAGGAACGAAAGTGTGATTACGGTTTTTGGGCGAGATTCCATATTTTTGATCAACCGAAATATTTCCTCGTGTCTCTTCCTTTTCACAGAACATCACAGCAATCAAAAATCCGTAATACTGAAGAGACTGCAATACCGCACGCTCCGTTTGACTATCCAACAGGTGGTGCTGAATTAAAGAAATATGGGGGAGGATTGAATGCGCAATTTTTTACTACTAAGCTTATTTTTGTGTATGATTGGTACCAGCGTTCTCTGCACTGCCGATGATCAACCGCCCGCAGCGGTTCGAACGGCAAATCGAGAGCAGGCTTTGGCCACCCTTGATTCACCTGACCCCATTGCGCGGCTTTCGGCTATGGAAGATATTCTTGACGGAAAAGATTCGATATTGAAAATGCTTGCTGCGCGCAAGGTGTTCTCCGGTACAGATGCAGACCTGCGAACATTAGCCTTGCGGTATTTTTTATCAAAAAATGATCGTCAATACAACTTTGTCATTGATGATTGCCGATCGCTTCGTCAAAACGATGGCTGCACAATTCAAGAGCTTAAACTCAAGGGAGTAATCCCGCTAATGTTTTTGTCAATGAATATCGAATCAGGTGAGTTAAAGGTAATATCGCTCTATTCAAATTATGAAAATGGAGGACTGGCTAGTAGACCAGGGCGCATCACTCATGGGGAGGCTATTTTTGACGTCAGTATCAAGGGTGAATTTAAAGGGAACTGTAATGACTTCACCTTTCATTTAAAGAATGTGAATGGCAATCGCTACATGGGGACGGTAACATGTGGTGATGCATATCAAATGACTGGCGGCTTCGACTTGTTCTAATATGGATTACATGAAACGTCATCTTTTTTTCCTATTGTGTTTCTTTGCACCGACTTTCTGCTATGCTGATGGCGCTCTTAATCCATTGGGCGAGCTTATCGAAACGTATACAAACGAACCCGTCGTTTCCGGGGCTCAGCTTGCAGGGCTTCGATTTGGAGATGCAAATGGGCACTTGGATGTTGGTCGGTTACGGGTTTTTATGCCGTCAATTCACCAAGACGAGTTATGCCTGAATCTTGTTACCCGTGACGGTCAATATTCTGGGCGTCGTGGATACAATCCTGTTGGTTCGTTTCCAGGTCTGCAAGATTTAAAATTGGAATCCTCTGTCAAGCGTCCAAAAGTGGTATCAAGTTATGCTGCAGAGGACCTCGGAGCTCTGGTGGAAATCCGCACTCACTGTGGATCAGGGACGGCCAAGGGATATCTGCCAGTAATATTTGCGAATGCGGAGAAGTCCAATACCCTCGTCGCTTATTTCAACGACAGTCTATCGACTATGGAGGCCAGCATTCTGCAAGATCGATCGAGCGGCGTGCTCGTCGTGGGGCAATGCAGTCATTTGAACCGAAACGGATCGAACACAGAGTTCAGCAGGCAATGCAGTTTTCAACTTCCTCTTGAGGTATGGAATAGAGCTAAATTTTTGCAAGTCAAATCAATTGGGTTAACCGGATCGGTTGATGTAACCGTTTATCCGATTTCCATCAATATTCCATGACGATATCTACTTTATTAACCAAACATTTACGCCTACGCAATGCACCAGTATTCTATTGTTTTCTATGGGGCCTCAAGATCGTTCTACTCATCTATTTTGCAATTACTGCATGTATAGTCCTGAAAAGTCGGGTAGATACCCTATCAGTTGTAAATGCAGATACCGAGATTCTGCGGTTCAGTGTGAACTCTACTTCATATGAAAGAATTCCTCTTGACTCTGCTAATATCCAGATAGGCGCAGATCCCGACGGAAAGGATATTAGAGGATGTGTGAGTGGCTTTTTTGTACCCGAAAAGGGGGCAACCGTTCTTCTGGTCAGGCAAACATCAAACTACCTAACGGTGAATATTTCACCGCCAATCGGAAGTAATCGTGCTGGCACGTTGAGCCAACAGAAGAGATCCGCTGAAGGGAATGACGAGTTGGAGGATACACCTGTATCTGGAATCGTTCAATTTGTGCTTTCCGCTGACTCGACTTGCGAGACTACTGCTCGGAATATTCGCATTCCCATTTCGGGCCTTGTCACACTTGGAAATGAATATGGTCCACACTCCGACTACAACAAAGCTAGGCCGACATTGTTATCAGGAGAGGTCAAAATGTTTGGGCGAGCGTCCCCTCTCTTTCCTTTCAATCTCATTGGCTTTGGTCAATCCCTATACTCGGCAGGAACGTTTTCATTACCAGCCGGGG
Source organism: uncultured delta proteobacterium (assembly GCA_903901335.1). Classification (GTDB taxonomy): domain Bacteria; phylum Desulfobacterota; class Desulfobulbia; order Desulfobulbales; family Desulfocapsaceae; genus CAIUQR01. The sequence continues at coordinate 5,483 of CAIUQR010000038.1, forward strand.
CTCGCCTTCGAGAGTGTAATGGGAAGACTTCATGGTGGGGATTTGCTGATGTTCGCCTTGAAAACGACGACAAGATGGCCAGTCTGAAAACGAATCTTACTACAGACGTGGGAACGTTCGCACTCATCACAAGTGGTGGACAAAATATCAACTCACAAACCGGTACGGAACAATGTCCTGATAGCGACAATACACGGGGAAGTAACGAGGATCTTGTCAAAATTGGATTGTTATCTCGTATGTCGGGTGACCCATATATCCTCCTAGTATGTGCAAGCGCTTCGTTCCTGTATTTAGTTCTTCAGACTGCTGCAGCCATTTATGCGATATCCCCACGGCACAATTTGGATGTAGGTAAAAAAAACAGAGAATAAGCAATGCGATATTTGTCTAACATAGTTTTGACTCCACTGTTCCTGCTTCTTGCCGTTATACCTGCTCAAACAGAGCCAGTTCTTATCAACTATGCCAACGGCATAGGACAGGGTTGGCTCTTCAGGCGGTCGCCATCGTCTCCGTGTGAGTTGGTTACTGCCGCGCACGTGATCAAATCTGGAGAACATCCCATGATCATCAAAGCGAGAAGCGTCAAAGGACGAGAAGAAGGTATTGGAACACACATTCGGATTATCAGTCCAGAGTCAAATGATCTGGATAAGGGACTGGATATCGCGTTGATGCAAGTTGAAGGCGAAATCGAGCACAACGGATGTACTACCTCTATTCTTGGTATGGGGGATACTCGAACAAACCGGGGAGAGATCGATATCGTGAAAGCAACTGGGGAGGTTGTAACACAGGAAGTTACCTTCTTTATTCGGAGTCTTGATAGACCATGGGTCAAAGTGATTCAGACGCATCCTGGTGATCCACGCATTGAAGCGGGATATAGTGGTAGTGCCGTCGTAACAGATCCTACGGAACGTGACAAAGCTGCAGGTGCACCCCTGCCATTGGCGATGATTACTCGCGAGATTGCAAGTGATGGCGGTTCAGATGAAACAAAACAATCACGCGGATTAGCAATCAGATTTGATAAGATCCGCGAACTTATTATTGCAGCAGATGCTCCCTTGCCCACCAAAACGCCCGAAGCTATGGATACCGCCAAAGTCATTTCGTGGCGCGGAGAAACTCTTAGCTCCCAATGTCCAGCGACACAGGCTACTGACACACACGCTTCCTGCGGCTGGAAGGCTCGCCCTGAGGGACGATTGCCATATGTGCAACTCATCTTACAAATTTCCGGAACAACACCAACCGTATCTGGAATATTGTTCAACAAGAAACCTCAAGTCAATCAAAATGCAACTTCAGCAGGATCTGTGGAAATAGCAAGCGCACGTAGCGACAGTGATTGGATATGGGTACGTAATTGCGCTTCAGGCGAAGAATGCAGATTTAACCAAGTCACTGCTGGTTTTGTGCGTCTTACAATACCTGTAAACTATGGACAGGAGATTGAAGTGCGAGTTGATCATGTGACTAAATAATAAAGAATTATCCGCTGTGGCAACGTCTCAACTCCAAAAGGCATGAACATCCTCATCCTACAAGTAATTAGTTAGCTCTGTATATCCAAGAAAGCACCCTTCAAGTTCATAAATCCACCTCCTAACATTCATGTTCGCCTGCACTCAGATGCGGTCCCAGGAACTGGTTCCGCACTTCGAATAGCAGGCTTCTACATTTTGGGCACTCAACACTTTGCATCTTCTCGGTTTTTTATTCGCTTTCTGTGTCGTAGAGACAGGATAGGCGTAAGGATTCGCAGTAAAGGCATAAGATAGCCCTGAACGCCCCTCCGGCACTGTCCAACAAACTGTACTTTGTTGGACAGAAAAATAATCGCTGAACAGAAGATTTTAAAAATCGTTTGATTCACGGTCGATAAATATTTTCCATCTCAGCGATAGTCAGTTTCAAATCCTCCATGAAACCCTTTGGCTCCAATACTTGGGCCATACTCCCCCAGGACAGAACCCAGCGTTTTAACTCCAGCAGATGATTCACCCTCAGCGATAAAACGGCTGAGCCATCCGGGTTTTCTTCAATCCGCTGTGTAGGATGCCATTTCCGCTCTTTGAGGAAACCAGCAACTGCTTTGTTGAAATGGATCTTTACATCCACTTCATCCTTTCCCCAGTGAATTCCGAAATGGCTTCCGGACAGTTTATGAAAATCGAAACTGGCCGGGATCTCGAAGGTATCCGGCAACAGCTTCGCACTGAGCATCCTGGCGAAGCTGAATGTTCGAATTTCCTGGCGGAGATGACAGAATGCCACGACGTACCAATCACCCTCGAAACGGACGCCATGATAAGGGTCGAGAGTCCGTTTTGAGGGTTCGCTTCCAGGCGTCTGATAATGCACTTCGAATTTGCGGGATAACCGAATGGCACTGGTAACGGTCTCCCAAATACCGGGCTTGATGATCGTGTTTGAGGGTGGGAATACCGTAAAGCGTGAAGGCTCATTTCCAGGATCAAAGGCTATTTTATTCGGAAGCGAGTCCTCGATCTTTTTAAAGACTGAGCACAGGCTATTGTAGATTGCTGTTCCTTCGTACTGGATGAGCAACTTGTCAGCAAGGTACACGGCAAAAAGATCGCTTTCTTTTATGTCAATGGCTGGCAGCTTGTAATTCTTCTCGGTGTAATAATACCCACGGTGCTTGGCGGAATATTCTAAAGGGGCGTCCAGTTGATACCGCATGTAGTCCAGATCCCGCTGGATGGTTTTCCTGCTGACCTCGTATTCTTCAGCAAGGTTCCCGCAGTTTGGAAATCTACCAGTGTTTATTTCTCGGTCAATGAATAGCAGTCGTGAATGCTGCGGTTTATATTTCGCCATTTTTTTTATTCCTTTTTCTGGTTGGTCACTATTTGTCCTACCACACCTGCTATAACTTGTGAAGAGCAAGGAGCAGTATTTGAAAAAGATTTGATGGGGTACCGATGTATGTGGCTTCGATCATGGACAATGAACTAACCTTTACCTATTCGATGGAGATATTATGAGTGAAAAATTGATGAACAAATACCAGCCAATAGTTGACAGTTCCGGCGTTTTCAACCTTGTTTCTATCAGTTCCGTCAACCACCATCCGCAGCAATTTATTATAACCAGGGGAAACTTCGATTCGGTCTATGCCAGCGATACGATTAACTCGAAAAGGAAAGAGAGGTCACTCTACAGGTTTCATTGCTCCTTCCCTGGTTGCAGACAATCACTTCTCGATAATTCATCTCAACAGGTTTTGTTTCTCAGGTTGACTCGAAATGTCACCTGCAGTGAAGCGAAATCTGTGCTCGGAAAAATTGCCGACTCAGTTGATGAAACCGACGGCTTGGTTGGTTTTCATTTTCTTCACAACGATACTGTTGATTCTGTTATCGTGCCGCTAAACTGAGCATTCAGAGCAGTGTCAGCCAACAAAATTGAACCCTGGAACGAATTGAAGGAAAATATATGCATGATAGTGATCCAACAGATCTGGATTGTGGTAATGATTCCGAGGTACTGGATTTTGTGATTATGGAAGAAATTGAGAAAGAGATGAAGAACCATAGCAATAGTGGATGTTGTGTGGCAATAATTTCATTAGGGTCTTCTTTATTGGCGATATCTTGGGGATTATTCAAATTCTCTTGAAGGTGATGGTTTGCTAAAAGCTCTTTCGTTTTAGAATAGATCTGTTTTTTTGATGGGTTACACTCTATAATCGGTTGATTATTAATGTGCGAATGTGTAGCCTGAAAATCAGAAGTCAAAAGCCAACTGCTTGTTATCACTGATGGCGATATCCCAATTTCACAACGATAGAGAAAACACACTCCATCAGAAGCATGAGGAGCACAACATTATCGATGATATGCCATTAAGAGACTCAAAAAAACAGTACAACATGTCCTTTACAACTGGAGGGCTGTTCTATAACGAATCGATACTGGTTGTCGAAGAATATCTTATCTTAAATGACTGGAATGCAACAAAGAAGTTGGTGATTGAGAACAACGCCATCCAGTCACGAACCAAAAGCAGTGTAGTGAGAAGGGTCAGAGAGATCTGTTCACGTCTGCAACTATTGTCTACATCACAGCTTACCCTCATTAGAAATGGTTCCAGATCGGAACAGCAATACATTCTCTGGCTGGCCATCTGCAAACGCTTTGCCTTTATTCATGAATTTGCAGTTGAGATAGTAAGAGAAAAATTCCTTCGAATGGATTCACTCCTTACATTGGAAGAATATCAGGGCTTTTTTGAAGCAAAAGCGAGATGGCATGAAAAACTGGATCAATTGCAAAAGTCTACCTGCGAAAGAATGAGACAAGTTCTCTTTCAGATTCTACGTGAAGCTGGCATCATAACAGACACAAACATAATCATACCAGCGATGCTCACCTCAGAGCTTGTGGACGCAATCTCAACTGATGACCCGGCATTGCTTCGTGTATTCCCTATATCAGACGTGGACATCCAGACATGGCTAAAATAAATGTTGATATTGCGAGCCTCCCAATACAGAAGCGATTCGAGCACCTGTTGAAACTTATCGCCAGTGAGCGGTTCCTGAAAAAACAGGGGCTTGGTAATGAAGTCCCTTTTTTTATCTGCCCATTCGATCCGAGGGAAGCAGTCGATATGGAAAAAACCCGGAACCAATTACGCAACCAACTAGAACATCAGGGAATACAGATTCTCGATATCAATCTCTACGATCTGGCAATCAAGCTCCTCAAAGATCGTGACATCTGGAATCGTATCTTAGAAATGGAACAGACGGTTACTAAGGATGAACTGAAAGAACTCCTGCAAGGTGTACTGGATTCGGAAGCACATCTGGTACCCGCTATTTCAGAAGAGATGAAAAAGGTTCCGTTTGATGTCATGTTTATCTCAGGTATCGGTGAAGTGTTTCCCTATATTCGATCACACAATGTCCTGAATAATCTGCAGAGCACCGCCAAAGATAAACCAACAGTGCTGTTTTTTCCCGGCAAATACACCCATTCACTGGAAGTCGGTGCTTCACTCGATCTCTTCGGACGCCTCCATGATGACAAATACTACAGAGCATTCAATATATATCACTGTGAGATATAAAAGGATAACGCCATGTTGCTGAACGAGATCTTTGAAAAACCGGTAGATCGTCCCATTGAAGGTGTTATCAAGGCTGATGATGAGGCGAGCCTGCAGCTTGAGGTTGAGGAATACGTCCTTACCAATGAGGCGGCCAAACGACTGGAGAGTTTTCTCGATGCCTATACTAAATATCAGGGTGCCAATGGCGTCTGGGTATCAGGTTTTTTCGGTTCCGGTAAATCCCATCTCCTCAAGATCCTCGCTCTTCTTCTGGAAAATAGATCGATTAACGATACATCAGCTCTCGATCTCTTCTTACCCAAATGCAAGGATAATGAAATCCTGCGTGGCGACCTCAAACGTGCTGTTGCAATACCGTCGAAATCCATTCTGTTTAACATTGATCAGAAGGCAGAAATTATCTCCAAAACTCAAGTTGACGCTTTACTCTCGGTGTTTGTGAAGGTCTTTGATGAGATGTGCGGGTATTACGGCAAGCAGGCCTACATCGCAAAATTTGAACGGGATCTTGATGGTCGCGGGCAGTACACACCTTTTATGGAGGCCTACCAGAAAGTTTCGGGACAACCATGGCAGCGGGGCCGTGAAGTTGCACTCTTGGAGGCCAAAAACATAGCTCAGGCCTATGCTCTGGCAACTGGTTCAGAATCGACGGCTGCGCAGGGAATTCTGGATCGATATCGAAGCGATTACACACTCTCAATCGAAGATTTTGCCAACCAAATCAACAGTTATATCGAGCAACAGAAACCAAATTTCCGGCTTAATTTCTTTGTCGATGAAGTCGGTCAGTATATCGCCGACAACACCAAACTGATGACCAACCTGCAAACGGTTGCTGAAAGTCTTGAGACAAAATGCCGAGGTCGAGCCTGGATAATCGTAACCGCCCAGGAGGACATGAACGCCGTAGTCGGTGAGATGAATAAGCAGCAAGGAAATGACTTTTCCAAGATACAGGCGCGTTTTGCCAACCGGATGAAGCTCACCAGCGCCAACGTTGATGAAGTTATCCAAAAACGGCTGCTGCTCAAGAATGAATCAGGTGTGGAAATACTCACGGATACCTACCACGAACAGGCCAATAATTTCCGAACCATGTTCGACTTTGCCGATGGTTCCCAGACCTACCGAAATTTCAAAGATCGAGACCATTTCATCCACGCCTATCCCTTTATTCCCTATCAATTTACGCTTTTTCAGGCGGCCATCCAGAATCTGTCCCAGCATAATGCCTTTGAAGGGAAGCACAGCTCCGTTGGCGAACGCTCAATGCTCGGCGTGTTTCAGCAGGTTGCCGTTCATATCGCCCACCATGAAATCAGGGAACTGGCCACTTTCGATCTCATGTTTGAAGGTATTCGTACCGCTCTGAAAGCCCAGATCCAGAGAAGTGTCCTGGTTGCCGAAAGTAATCTGGGTGATGCCTTTGCGGTCCGGCTCTTGAAAGCTCTGTTTCTGGTGAAGTACGTCAAAGAGTTCAAAGCGACGGTTCGCAATCTCAGCATCCTCATGCTGGATAACTTTGACCGCAATGTAACTAATCTGCAGAAGATGGTTGCTGCGGCTCTCGATCTTCTTGAACAGCAGACATATATCCAGCGCAACGGCGATCTCTACGAACTCCTGACAGATGAAGAAAAGGATGTCGAACAGGAGATCAAAAACACCGATGTTGAGAATTCCGAGATCAATAAAATCCTCGAAGAAATTATTTTTGACCACGTATTGAAACAACGAAAAATCCGTTATGAAGAGAACGGTCAGGATTATCCGTTTTCACGAAAATTGGATGGAACACTCTGCGGCAGGGAACATGAACTCTCCATTAATGTCATAACACCACTCAACGAGCTCATTGATAACGAAACGACTCTTTCCATGCAGTCAATGGGGAAGGCCGAACTCTTGGTCATCATGCCTGCCGATAATCGCTTTTTCCAGGATCTGCTCCTCTACAAGAAGACAGACCTGTATATTCGTATCAATATGACGCAGACCCAACAAGAAGTTATAAAACGTATCCTGACCGACAAGAGTGTCCAGAATAGAGACCGGCGGAATGAGCTGCAGGCAAAGGCCCAAGAGCTCTTGGGCAGGGCGAGGCTTATATACAATCTCAAATCGCTTGAGATCGGCACTTCAGATGCACAATCACGAATCCAGGAAGGCTTTTATGATCTGATCCGCAGGACTTATCCCAACCTGACTATGCTCCGCAGCATAAAATACACGGAAAATGATATCCCCACCTATCTGAAGCCATCGGGCGCTACCCTGTATGGTAATGATGAGAGAATGATGAGTGAGGCGGAGCAAGAAATGCTCTCTTTTGTTCAGGGGAATACCCGCAATGGCCTGCGCACAACCTTAAAATGTCTGGTCGAACGGTTTGAAAAGAAGCCATACGGTTGGTATTTGGCTGCTATCCTCTGCACGACGGCAAAACTTTGTGCCAGGGAAAAAATTGAGATCCGTCAGGATTCAAATGTCCTTGAAGGCCCTGCTCTCGAAAAATCACTCCGTAATACTCAAGGGTTTGGCAATATCATCATCGATCCGCAGATCGATTTTACTGCCTCTCAGGTTCGCAGTCTCAAAGACTTCTATGAACACTTTTTTGATACCCCGGCAAAATCCAATGAAGCAAAACCCCTGGCTCGGGAGAGTCAGGAGGCCTTTAAAAATACCCTTCTAAAACTTGAAAGTCTGCTGAGTCAAAAAGGACATTATCCTTTCCTCACGGTACTGGTGGAACCAATCAAGAAATTACAGGAACTGACTAAAAAAGAATATGCCTTCTACCTTACCGAACTGTCAAAACTGCATGATGATTTAGAGACAACCAAAGAAGATATTCTCGATCCTGTTCTCAAATTCATGTCGGGTCCAGCCAAGACAATATTTGATGATAGCAAACGATTCCTGGAAGAACAGCATCCCAATTTCTCCGATCTCGAGGGCAATGAGAGTCAGCAGGCCAAAGATATCCTGGCAGATCCCCGCTGTTTTGCCGGAAAGAACATGCAGCAATTGAAAGGCATGGTTGAATCTCTGCGAGTAAAAATAGAGACGCTGCTCAGCGAAGTGCAGCGGCGGGCACAAGAAGTTGCCGAATCTATGCAAAGAGAACTCACCGAGATGGATGATTTCCAGGAGCTCTCAAGGGATCAACAGGTAGACTTACAACTGCCCTTTGCCATGTTAGCAACGAAGATAGAACAGCAAAAAATTGCTGCCGTTATCCGTGAAACTATTAGCCATTTCAAAGAAAACGATTTCATTCATATCCTGAACAAGCAAAGCGGAATGGTGACTGCTGCCAGAAAAGCCGCAAAAGATGCTGCAAAGGCTGGGAAGAATTCGGGGGAACCTGCTCCGAAACCCTATCCAAAGACTGAAGATAAAGATCCTGAAACAGGTAGGAGTTCAACCAGAGAGCCTGAATTTATTAGCAAGAACAGCATCAATATTGACTTCAATAAGGGAGTTTTGATGAATGAAGATGACCTCGAGGGCTACGTCAAGGCGATAAAAGAAGCCTATTTGGTCGAGATTCAAAAAGGGAAGAAGGTCAGACTCTAGTAAGCAAAAAAAACAGGCAAGAATATGGAGCCAGGAACGAGCGTACGAATTAAATCAGATCCCGGTCGCCGAGGAATCACTACGGGAAGATCGCGTGTGCGACCTGATGGCCGAACATTGTGGCAGGTGGCCTTTCCTGACGGAACACATTTTATCCCAGGAGGCCAACTGGAAAGAGTTCCGGAACAGGAAGATCCTCTGGACTTGATTGATCAGGGCAAATTCGGGAGAGCCAGGGATCTGCGAAGCACCATAACCCATATCCGTTTAAATGGGCGACTTGCAGATCTCATATACAGTATGGAGATTACCAACACTGATTTTTATCCCTACCAATTTAAGCCGGTTTTGACCTTTCTGGATTCTCCAAGCAACGGATTACTTATCGCGGATGAGGTTGGTCTTGGCAAAACAATTGAAGCAGGCTTGATATGGACTGAACTGCGAAGTAGGTTTGATTCACGTAATCTTGTTATCCTCTGTCCTGCCATGCTGCGCGAAAAATGGCGAGCTGAACTGTTGTTCCGTTTTGGCATTAGAGGAGATATCGTTGATGCAGAAGGTCTGAAACAAAAATTGCAGGATAGCCGTAAAGGGCATTTGGACTCCTTCTCAGCAATCTGCAGTATGCAGGGGCTTAGGCCAACAAAAGGATGGGATAATGAAGGAAATCCTGCTCAAACAAAATCTTCAAGTCTTGCCAGATTCCTACAAGACAATGCTCATGAGGACCCTTTAGTCAATCTGCTAGTTGTTGATGAAGCACATTACATGCGCAATCGCGAAACCTCAACGTCAACCCTTGGGCATTTACTTCGAGGTGTCTCGGAAAATATAGTTTTGCTCTCCGCCACTCCCGTTCATTTGAGAAACCGTGACCTTTTTCAACTATTGAACCTAGTCGATGAAGATTCGTTTAATGAGGCACATGTCTTTGACGACATTCTGGAGGCAAATGAGCCTTTGATTGCGGCAAAGGATGCCATTCTCCATGGCTCAACCGATCTTTCAGGCTTTCTCGATCTGCTCAAAAGAGCCAAGACTTTTCCTCTTATTGGAGAAAACAGGCAACTCAACAAGATACTTGATACTCCTTTTAGCCAGTCGGATTTCGAGGATAGGGCCATCCGGAGCGAACTTGCCATACGTCTCGAACATATCAATCTTCTTGGGAAAGCTGTTACCCGGACTCGCAAACGAGAGGTGACTGAATGGCGGGTAACTAGAGAGGCGGTGGGCGAAAAAGTTGATATGACAGAGGCCGAACTCGACTTTTATCAACGGGTGACGGCAATAATCCGAAAATATTGCATGGAGCGCGATATTCACGAAGGTTTTCTGCTTGTTACACCACAGCGTCAGATATCCAGTTCCATGCCCGCCGCTCTGCGAGAGTGGCAACAAAAAAGTCCTGATTTTGAAGAACAGTTTTATGAGGATTTTGGTTTTGATAGTCAAGTTGGGGAAAATGGACCACTTGTTCAAGAATTAATCGATAATGTTGCTGAACTTGGGGACCTGCATGAACTTTGGATAAATGATTCAAAATACCTACGTCTAAGTTCAATGTTAAAAAAGGCATTGCAGGACAACCCCCAAGAAAAAATTGTCCTCTTTGCCTATTTTCGCCCAACGTTGTTTTATCTTAAAGAGCGTCTTGAATCAGAAAACATCTCTAGTATTGTCTTAGTTGGAGGAGTTGAAGACAAGTATGAAAAAATACAACTGTTCCAAAGAACCAACGGCCCAAACATTCTGCTGGCATCAGAGGTAGCCAGTGAAGGTGTGGATCTCCAGTTTGCCAGGATCGTGATCAATTACGATCTCCCCTGGAATCCGATGAAAGTGGAACAGCGTATAGGCCGAATTGACCGCCTTGGTCAAAAATCTCAGAAGATAACAATATGGAACCTTTTTTATAGACACACCATAGACGAACGCATCTACGATCGCTTGTATGAACGCCTTGAGATTTTCAAGAAAGCACTTGGCGGGCTTGAAGCCGTTTTGGGAGAGAAAATACAGTCCCTTACCATCGACCTGCTTCGGGGAGAATTATCAGAAGAACAAGAAAATGAAATGATAAATCAAACAGCCCAGGCTGTTATTAATTTACGAAAGCAGGAGGAAGAACTGGAGACTGAAGCGAGCAATCTTGTTGCTCACGGCGACTACATTCTTAATCAGGTGAGTGCGGCACGAGAACTGGGAAGATGGATTACAGGTGAAGATTTAAACACCTATGTTCGTGATTATTTCCAGTCTACCTATCAGGGATGCACCTTCCATCAGATTAGCGATGGAATACTTGAATTTGATATTTCCCTTTCTCAGGAAGCGCGTTTCAATCTGGGACAATTTCTTCAGCAAAACAGATTGTCCGGTGGTACAAGATTAGCGGCTGAAACAATAAAACCCGTTCGTTGCCTTTTCGACAACAGTGTCGGCAAAAAGAAAAGCGAGAGAGCAGAAATTATCAACCAATTTCATCCGCTCTTACGTTTTGTCAGTCACAAGATCAGGATAAGTATAGAAAATCAAGAGACAATCCATCACCCTACTGTTGCGGTTCATCTTGATTCCCAGAGTATTCCTAAGGTTCCGAAGGGACGATACGCCTTTTATGTAGAAAATTGGTCTGTACAGGGAGTGAGATCAATTGAGAAAATCGTCTACCATGCCAAAGACATACTCACAGAAGCATTTTTAGAAGATGATAAGGCGGAACTTCTTGTTAATACAGCGGCGCGATTGGGTACGGACTGGTTTGCTGCGGTGAACATAATTAACCTACAAGATCTTGTTCGGATCATTGAGACATGTATGGATGCAGCCTACAAAAGATATGAGGGTTTTGTCGAAGATCTCCGGAATGAGAACAACGACCGTGCCGACATGCAGGAAAAAACTTTGGAACTCCACCTGCAAAGGCAATTGGCAAAGTTAGATGAAATTATCTGGAAACTTCGGCAGAAGGGACATGACAAAATGATTGCTCCAACTCTAGGACGGAAGGCTAAGCTTGAAGAGCGGGTGCGACAGAAATTACTGGAGATCAAACAGAAAAGGCATTTGTTACACCATTATAAACCTGTGAGTCTAGGGGTAATTGAGGTGCAGTAGAAATTTTCTTTTTGCTACATGGGAGGCATGGTGAAAGATCAAAAAGAGACATCTCAAAAAACACATGAGGGTAAGCGAGAAGATAAGACTTCTGAACCATCCCGGAGAACCATTTTCCCTGCCACGAAAAAAGGAGTACTCACACTTTTTAATGACTGGCTCGCTCTTGCCAAGGAGTTTCTATCTTTCGAAAAATCTCAGAGACAAGAACACATCGAAAAGACGGAACAGGCTGTAAGTCTTGAAGCCGTTGAGTCAACACCAAAAAAGACTGTTGGGATTGTCAAGCAGGCAGAATCCAATATTGTCCATGAACCTCCTGAAAACTCTACCCAACAGCAAGATAGAAGGAAGGATGCTGCCTTGTCTATTAAGGCAGAGGATCCGGTTGCCCTCAACTTGCAGTCATCTCGACAACCAAGGCCACTGGAGCAGCCTCTCGAAAATCAACGTGCTGTTTTCAACGGCATCCGTACCCAGATTTGTCCAGAAACATCGGACCGGGATGGGAGCCATCTCATCATCGGCATTGATTTAGGTACTTCCAGCACGAAGGTTGTGGTCCGTGATTGGATATTAAATCAGGCCTACGCTGTACCTTTCAACAAATATGCACCGCAGTCAAATTGTTATCTTTTGCCTACTCGTATTTTTGTAAACCATAACGGGACCATGTGCCTTGATGCCGGTGATATCCCTATAGCGGAATTAAAACACAAATTTATTACCGATCCTGCGGCTACGATTGTTTTGGGAAAAGGAACAGGCGGCGGCTCCTCACTAAATGCAGAGGAAATATTTATAGGCTATCTGGCCCTGGTCCTGCGTGAAGCCAGAGGGTGGTTTTTCAGCCAGACTCATCAACAATATTTTAATAAAGGAATACAATGGTATATCAATATTGGTGTGCCTTCAGAGACCTATGAAGATAACAGACTGCGTAAACGTTACGAACAGGCGGCACAGATCGCTTGGCTCGCCTCAGCCCAACAGCAGGAAATTACTATCGGACTGATAAAAGAATCAGTCAATAAAATAGAGAAAATTACCAAAAGTCTTGTTTTGGGTGATTTTTCCATGTTCAATGACGCCTGCTTGCACCCCAGTTATTTTGCCGCTCACCCGGAGGTGATTATGGAGGTTGTGGGGTATACAAAATCACCACTGGGGCGACAGGGTACTCATATGCTTATTGATGTCGGTGCCTCGACTCTCGATGTGGCTACATTCCGTGTCGGCAAACGTGAGGGGGACGATCTCTATGCAATTCTAAGTTGCAAGGTCGCCTGGTTGGGTTCGTTGATTTTACATAATAAGAGGATAGAGAGCTTGGAGTCTGAAACGGGGACAGTACCCGAACAGATTTTGCAAATTGATGTTATGAGACCATTGCCGCCTATAGAGAAATATCAGAATGGTAACAATGGAGATGTCCTGAAACAAATCGATAAAAAGTTTGGTCATTCCTGTCGTAAGGTTATAGGCGAAGTTGTTCGTGTTACCAAAGAGAGTCGTGACCCAAATTCGGAAGTATGGAAAAGCATGCTTCCAGTTTTTATTTGCGGCGGCGGGATGAGAGAAAAGATTTATCAGAAAGTAGTGATAGATCTCAGTTCAGCCTTGGCCAGATCACTTCTCAATTTCAGAGGCTTCAATTTCCTCAGGATTCCAAAACCCGAGACGCTTCAGGCCCCCCACGTTGCCCCAGATGAATACGACAGGCTTGCCGTTGCCTATGGACTGAGCTTTTCGTCCGATGAAATTGGATATATCAGGCCGAAAAGTAGTGTTAAAGATCAGTTACGAGAACTGCAAATATATGACAGTGCCGACAAATATGTCGGTGCGGAACAGATGTGAAATCTCAGCGATTGTCAATAGACTCGAAGAGTACCTGGAAACATCGTCCTCATAAATGGATAAGAACCTAGGATAGTTTGGATATCATGTTATGAACACAGCAGGATTGAAGAAATTCGCTCAAGCGGCAAGGCGGCAGTTGCTGGAACAGGTTGCAGCCAGGTTAAAACTCGTGCTGCAAACCGATAGTGCTGAACTGCGTGGGAGGGAAAGAGCGGTAGCTCAGTTAAAGGAAGAGATTGCCAAAACCTCGAAAGAGGCGGTGATCGAGCGGGTGGCCTATATTTGGTTTAACCGTTTCTGCGCCCTTCGGTTTATGGATGTTAATCGCTACGGTAAAATCGGTGCGGTCAGTCCGGCGGAAGGTTTCTCTCAACCGGAAATCCTCCAGGATGCCAAACAGGGACATATCGATGATGCACTGCAGGTTGATAAGAAAAAGGTCTTTGATCTCCTCGGTGGCCAGGTGCAGGCAGCAGATCCGCAGCAGGAGGCCTACCGTTTACTGCTGGTGGCGGTATGTAATGACTTTGGCCGGATCATGCCGTTTATGTTTCAGCAAATTACGGATTATACTGAACTGCTGATGCCCGATGATCTGCTCAGTGAAAAATCCCTTCTCCATGCGGTTCGTGATGCCCTTACTGAAGATACTTGCCAAGATGTTGAGGTCATTGGCTGGCTGTATCAGTTCTATATCTCCGAGAAGAAAGATCAAGTTTTTGAAGGCCTGAAACAGAATAAAAAAATCACTCCTGAGAATATCCCCGCCGCCACCCAGCTCTTTACTCCCCATTGGATTGTCCGTTATCTGGTGGAAAACTCTCTTGGCCGCTTATGGCTGCTGAATCGACCTGCATCTAGGCTGGCTGAGCAGATGGAATTCTATATCAAACCGGAAGAAGCTGAGACGGATTTCCTCAAGGTGGGTTCGCCAGAAGAACTGAAGATCTGTGATCCTGCCTGCGGCTCGGGTCATATGCTCACCTATGGCTTCGATCTGCTCTACCTGATCTATGAAGAAGAAGGCTATGAAACCAAGGAGATTCCGCAGCTTATTCTCACAAGGAACCTGTATGGCATTGAGATTGATGAACGGGCGGGAGAACTGGCGGCTTTTGCCCTGACCATGAAGGCCCGTGCTAAAGATCGCCGTTTTTTCAAAAAGTCTGTTCAACCCAATATCTGTGTACTGGAGAATGTCGAGTTCGCTGAAGGTCAACTAAGACCATATATGGATGCCATTGGCCGAGATCTGTTTACGATGAATCTGCAGACCATGCTACATCAATTCGACGAAGCGGATAATTTTGGTTCTTTGATTCGACCTGCACATACAGATGTCGCCTTTATTCGGCAGGTTCTGAACGAGAAAAAGATCAGTTCACAGGTTGCCTTTGCTCATATCCATCCCAGGGTGCTGAAAATCTTGGAGCAGGCTGAATACCTCAGTCCAAAATATCATGTGGTCATTGCCAATCCTCCGTATATGGGTGGCAAGGGGATGAATGGCAGATTGAGTGCATGGGTAAAGGATACCTACCCCGACAGTAAATCAGATCTGTTCGCTATGTTTATTGAGAGGAATCTCAATCTGGCCCAAAAACATGGATTGGTGGCGATGATCACCATGCAGAGCTGGATGTTTTTGTCATCATTCGAGAAACTTCGTACACGATTGCTTCTGCAGGATACCATTCTTTCTATGGCCCATCTCGGTGCACGAGCTTTCGATAGCATTGGTGGAGAGGTTGTTTCAACGACGGCTTTTGTCTTGGGAAATACCAACAAACCGGAATATCAAGGTAGCTATCTGCGTTTGATCGATGGCAATTCCGAAAAAGAAAAAGAAGCCGATTTGCGTGAGGCAATCAAGAACCCTAACTCCGGCAAGTTCTATCGCTCATCTGCCGTGGATTACAAGAGGATACCAGGAACACCCATTGCATATTGGTTTTCCAAGAGTGCTTTAAGTGCTTTCAATGACGCCAAGCCCTTGCGCGAATTAGTCTTATTGCGTAAGGGCTTGACTACTATGGATAACAATCGTTTTTTACGCCTTTGGTATGAGTGCCAAAATTCAAAAATTCATTTTGATGCTAAGTCTTCAGAAGAAGCAGAGAAATTAAATAGACGGTGGTTTCCAATCAATAAAGGCGGTGGAGACAGAAGGTGGTATGGACTTAATGATTACGTGATCAATTGGCAGAATGATGGACAAGAGTTAAAGAATTTTATTACAAAAATTTACAATGGTCAGTCTTATACAAAAGAAATTCGCAGTGAAGACTATTACTTCAAGCGAAACATAACTTGGTCAACACTATCTAGCTCATCTTTGTCTATGAGATACTCCCCCCCTGGCTTCCTTTTCGAAAGTAAAGGCTCTGTCGGATTAAGCAACTCTGATATCGATCTTCATATTGCACTGTCATTTGGAAATTCAAAGGTTATCAACGTGTTCCTGGAGGCGTTGAGTCCTACACTCGATTTTAATGCTGGTCCAGTCGGGAACTGTCCTGTTAACTTTTCATCCAAAAACCCCAATTTGAAGCTTCCCGAAAAGCTAGTTGCGTTATCCAAAGCAGATTGGGATGCCTATGAAACCTCATGGGACTTTACCAGCCTGCCTCTACTGAATCCCGACGACTACCAGCAGACCCTGAAGGCCACCTATCAAAAACTCTGCGCCAACTGGAGCGGGATGACACTGGAAATGCAGCAATTGGAGGAGGAGAACAACCGCATCTTTATCGATACCTACCGTCTGCAAAACGAACTGACCCCCGAAGTGCTTCTTAATGAAATCACCCTGACCTGTAACCCTCACTACCGCTATGGCGGCAATAAAACGGAAGAAGAACTTGAAGCCCAATTGCTTACAGACACCATGAAGGAATTTGTCTCCTATGCAGTTGGTTGCATGTTCGGTCGCTACTCCCTCGATAAACCCGGCCTAGTCCTCGCAAACCAGGGCGAAACCATAGAAGACTACTTGCAGCAAATCCCCAAACCAAACTTCCCTGCAGATGCCGACAACGTCATCCCCATCCTCGACGGCGAATGGTTTATGGATGAAATCGCCGGACGTTTTCGTACCTTTCTCAAGCTGACCTTTGGCGAGGAACACTACAACGAAAATATGAAATTTCTGGAAGACGCCATCGGTAAAGACATTCGCAAATACTTCCTGAAAGATTTCTATGCCGATCATGTCCAGCGCTATAAGAAACGTCCAATTTACTGGCTCTTCTCCAGCCCTAAAGGTAGTTTCAACGCCCTCATCTATATGCACCGCTATCGACCGGATACTGTATCGATTATCTTGAACGACTACCTGCGCGAATTCCGCACCAAACTTGCAGCGAGAAAAGATCATCTGGAACAGGTCTCCATCTCCGCCTCAGCCTCCAAGGTCGAGAAAACCAAAGCTCTCAAAGAAATCGGCCAGCTCAAACAAACCATTGATGAATTGAACAGCTACGAAAACGACATCCTCTTCCCCCTTGCAACTCAGAAGATTGAAATTGATCTCGACGATGGCGTTGCTGTCAACTACAAGAAATTCGGCAAGGCCTTGAAACATATCACCGGGTTGAGCTGAAAAACATGGGATTACAGCAAGCACTCAATACTATTGCAACAGAAAATTTTCGAGATCAAGCTGATCAAGACTATATTTGTGCACGGATAAACTACCGAATGACGTTCCGTGAACAGTTCCTGTGGGCTGGCTTGCAAGCTTTGGAAAAATATTTCAAGGCGATTCTTCTCTTTAATGGAAAAAGTGCAAGATGGGAGAAACCTGCAGACAAGAAGCGAGGGGAGGAGTTTGGCCATAATCTTACTCGACTCTTTGCCGCTGTTACTCAGGTAAAAGAGCTGGCTGTTGAGCCGCCTGAATGGTTTTCTCAATTCATAAAGTATCTGGAAACATTTGGCTTTAACCGATACTTCACCTTCAGCACCTATGTGGTTGGCGATGAATTACGTAAACTTGACGAATCAGTATGGGCTATACGAAGGTATTGCCTAAACATACATTGGGCACCAAAAGGGAAAGACATTTGCGAATTTATTGTCAGCGGTATTAATAAACCTGAAAATCGAGAAAAACCTAGAAAATATGTGCCCTTTCAAGGGGTATTAGAAACAATATTGAAAAGTAATCAAAACGATCCGGCCAGGAAGGCTTTAATTTGGAATAACCTGTTTTACGGAAACCGACGATCTGACAAGGTCACCTACTCGGCCTTGAGTACTTCTGCAATCCCTCCTCATGAAAGAGATTGGTTTAAGAGTGATCCAGAACTAACCGAAATCATAAAAAATTACGTTAAGCTATAAGACCGGTAAAAGATGAATCTAACTGAACTCAAAAGGCAAGTCTCTCTTGGCGAAGACAGCCGCCGACAATTCAAAGCGGATGTTACGAATAGCGATGCATTGGCCGCCGAGATGGCAGCTTTTGCCAATTGTGAAGGTGGCACGATTTTCATTGGCGTGGCCGATGATGGCAAGTTGCCTGGGCTATCAAGTAAAGATGTTAGTCGTGTCAACCAGTTGATCAGCAATACAGCCAGCCAGAATGTGCGGAGTCCGCTGACTGTACAGACCGAGAATATCCCTACCGGCAACAACAGAATTATTATCGTTCTGACAGTGCCCAAGGGAATGGATAAGCCTTATTTTGATAAAAATGGGGTCATCTGGTTGAAAAGCGGTGCTGATAAACGGCGGGTAAATTCCAAGGAAGAACTGCGCCGTCTCTTTCAAAGTGTGGATCAATTCCACGCTGATGAGTTGCCCACCAAGGCGGGTATCGACAAACTGGATAAATTACGATTCAGGGATTTCTTGCGGGACGGCTACCACCAGGAGTTTCCCGAAGATCCGCAGAGTTTAACCAGGCTTTTGCAGAATATGAATCTGGCGGCAGATAACGGCTTGTTGAACCTTGCTGGAGTCTTGCTGTTTGCCGAAAAGCCGGAGTGGATCAAACCGCAATTCATCGTCAAAGCGATCCGCTATCCGGGCAATGATATTCATTCGACAACGTATCTGGACACTGAAGATTTTTCCGGGCCGCTGGCAAAAATATTCGATGACTCCCTGGCCTTTGTCATGCGTAATCTTCACAAGATTCAAGCAGGACGAGGGGTCAATGCACCCGGCGTCCCTGAGATTCCGGAGTCTGTCTTTGAGGAACTTCTGGTGAACGCCCTAGTTCATCGTGATTACCTGATCAGCGCCCCAATCCGCTTGTTTATCTTTGATAACCGCATTGAGATTATCAGCCCCGGCCACCTGCCAAACAATTTGACGGTGGAAAAAATTCTCGCCGGTAACTCCAATATCCGCAATCCGATTCTGGTTTCCTATATTGCCAAAGGACTGCTGCCCTATAAAGGCATCGGTTCTGGGATAAGAAGGGCATTAGATGACTGGAAGAAAATCGAATTTAGAGATGACCGTGAAGGATGTCTTTTTACCGTAACCGTTCAACGAAGCATTGAGAAAGGTTCGGGGAAAAGTTCGGGGAAAAGTTCGGGAAAAGTGTTGGAATTGCTTGCTGCTTCCCCGGATATGACCATCCCACAATTGGCAAAGGAGCTTGGATTGAGCACCAGGGCTATTGAAAAACAGATTGCCAAATTACAGCAAGACAACCAGTTGAAACGGATTGGCCCCGCAAAAGGCGGCCATTGGCAAGTAAAACAATAAGGTTTTCCGAGGACGAGTAGCATTTTCCAGGAGCTATCTCCTGACCACTAATGGCTGACATTTTTTTATTATGAGCAATATACAAGACCCCCTTGCGCGACTCTTTGGAAAACATCGTATCGTCTTCTGGTTTGATACTGACAAAGAACTTCGAAAGGAATTCGACCAGTTGGATCTGACAGGAGTGGAGAAGATAGAGCTTGTCGGTAACGAGTTCGGCGTAAAACACCGGATCTTGCGGGAACGTCCCTTTGATAAATTCCTGATCTATCATGAAGGTCCGGAGCCTAAAAACCCACTCGATAACTGGCTGCTCGATATCCAGCTTGCCCATGGTGAGTTCAGAACTGACCAGGCCTCGATCCATCTTGGCGATCTGGGCTTAGGAGCTGAGTTTACCGATCTTGTTGATGACCATCTTGATTTTTTCAAAGCCACTGGTCGGAAAGAGGCTCTCAAAACCCTCCTGCACGAGAAGGATTCGCACAGTGTCATCCGCATGAAGATGCTGGCGGTATGTAGCAGTTCGGAACCAAGGCTAGATGTCATTCTTGAAAATCTACTGGGTGAGTTGGCGGCTGACCGGGGAGAAAAGTTTAAGACGCTGCAGCGAGCAAACCTTGATCAGTTTCTCTGGAAGCAACTTGAGAAGCATTATGGATATACCTCAGAGACAAAGTCAGCTCGTGATTTTGTCATTGAGCTGTTCAAATCCTGTTACGCGATGGAGATCGACCAGAAAACCTGTCTCAACACTGAGGCGGTTATCTTCTTGAAACGTTGGAAAGATTCCATCACCCATCGATCCTCATTTGAGAAACTGTCCAACGAGTGTGGCGACATTCTCAATATCCAGCAGGATCTGCAGGCAAGAGATTATAAGGCCTTACAAGAAATCGACTATTTTAGGCTCATTGATCAAAAGATTATCAGCGATCTTGTCCGGGCCATTACCGACAGGACAATCAGCGCCGGAGAATGTGCCCTGGTGGTCCGTGCCAGACGACAAGGCCATTGGTATGCAGATTTCAATGATCTCTTTGAAGCGGTAGAATATGCGTCGAGCTTCATCTACGAACTTGAAAACCTTGATTTACAGATTGAATCATTTTCTGAAGGCATTCAGAAGTATAGCAATTCCTGGTTCCGGATAGATCAGTTGTACCGGAAATATATGTATCATGAAAAACAGTCGGATAAGATATCTCTGCTGGAAAAATTGACCGGCAGAATTGAAGATCTCTATACCAATACCTTCCTGTTAAAACTGGGTGATATCTGGCAACAGCACGTTGATAAAAATACATCCTGGCAGAGTCCGCTTGTGCCATTACAGAATCGGTTTTTTGACAACTTTGTATCATCATTCTCATCACAAAAGAAGAAAATGTTTGTGATTATCTCCGATGCCTTCCGTTACGAGATAGGAGAAGAGTTCCTGAGGCTTATCCAGAGTGAAGACAGGTATGAAGCGCAACTGGAGCCGATGGTCGGTATGCTGCCAACCAATACACAGGTTGGTATGGCCGCCCTTCTTCCTCATAAACAACTCTCCTTTGTCGAGGGCGAATCGGTAGCTGTTTTGGTTGACGGGGCTTCAACTCTGGGAACGGCGAACCGTGGCAAAGTGCTCAATATCGCATTATCAGGGAGTGGAACGGCTATTAAGGCCGACGAGCTGCTCGATCTCAACAGGGAAGACTGCCGTGAGCTGATCCGGACCAACGATGTGGTGTATGTGTATCACAATCGAATTGACGCAACGGGCGATAAGAAGGAGTCGGAAGGAAGAGTCTTTGCTGCTGTCGAGGACACTCTGCAGGATCTGTTGAAGATCGTGAAAAAACTCGCCGGTAATAATGCCACCAATATGATCGTCACCAGTGATCATGGCTTTATTTACCAGAACAAGACCTTGGATGAGTCAGATTTCTCCGCCGCTGAAGTTCATGGGGATACTATCTACCACCAAGACAGAAGATTTGTCCTGGGAAAGGGTTTGGCGGATCATAGCAGTCTGCGACATTTTACCGCTGCACAACTCGGGTTCTCGGGTCAGATGGAAGTCCAGATCTCGAAATCGACATACCGTATGAGGTTGAAAGGTTCTGGCAGCCGCTTTGTGCATGGTGGAGCATCATTGCAAGAGATTGTTATCCCTGTAGTCAAGATCAATAAAAAACGGCAAAGTGATGTAAGCAGCGTTTCGGTAGATATTATTCGGAGCAGCAGCACCGTTATTACTTCCGGCCAACTGTCGGTGGCCTTCTATCAGGCTGATCCGGTAACCGCCAAGAAACATCCTCGTATTTTGCGGGCGGGTATCTATAAAAAGACTGGCGAGTTGATTTCAGACAGCCATGAAATAACCTTTGATCTGATATCAGAACAACCAAGA
This sequence comes from uncultured delta proteobacterium, assembly GCA_903901335.1. Classification (GTDB taxonomy): domain Bacteria; phylum Desulfobacterota; class Desulfobulbia; order Desulfobulbales; family Desulfocapsaceae; genus CAIUQR01. The sequence continues at coordinate 27,285 of CAIUQR010000038.1, forward strand.
GAACGTGAAATCAAAATTCGCTTCCTGCTGAATAGAAAAGCGGAGGAGACGAATGGCCAGACCGTGCTTCTCAAACTTGAAGAAAAGGTGTCTGGAACCGCCCACTATACTGAGTACAAGACGGTCAGCTATACCATGCAGCGATCATTCACCAGTGATTTTGATTGATAGAGGTTATATGAGCGTACTCGATGAGAAAATAAATGAGCATTTTAAGGGCCTTGTTGTTCGTAAAGACTTGGTTAAGATAGTAAAGGGAAATGCCATTGTTCCTTCTTATGTCCTTGAATATCTCCTCGGACAGTATTGCGCCACCTCTGATGAGGAAAGTATTAAGAGCGGTATCGATACGGTCAAGGAGATCCTCGGTAAACATTATGTACATCGTAACGAGGCGGGTTTGACCAAATCGGTTATCCGTGAGAGGGGCAGGCATAAGGTTATTGATAAGATCGGCGTGCAACTCAACGACAAGGATGATGTCTACGAGGCCACTTTCAGCAACCTCGGTGTGTCAAAGGTCCTGGTCGATGCCGATACGATAAAGAAGCATCCGAAACTCCTGGTTGGCGGGGTTTGGTGTATTTCTGATCTTGAATATGAACCCTCTGAGGATAAACGGATCTGTCCTTGGGTCATGCAGAGCCTGAAACCCATCCAACTTTCGCATTTCGATTATGATGCTTATATAGCTGCCCGGAAAAACTTCACGACTGAGGAATGGATTGACCTTCTGCTTCAGTCGATTGGTTTCAACCCGGATATGTTTAGTGCCAGGAGTAAACTCTTGCAGTTGGTTCGCCTTATTCCCTTTTGCGAACGGAATTACAACCTGATCGAACTGGGACCAAAAGGAACAGGTAAATCACATATCTATTCTGAATTTTCTCCGCATGGGATTTTGATATCAGGTGGTGAGGTTACAGTGCCGAAGCTCTTTGTGAACAACTCAAATGGCAAATTGGGGCTGGTTGGATATTGGGATGCGGTTGCCTTTGATGAGTTTGCCGGCCATGATAAAAAACCGAACAAAGCCCTTGTTGATATCATGAAGAATTACATGGCCAATAAGACCTTTTCCCGTGGTGTCGAGACCCTTGGCGCTGAGGCCTCTATGGTCTTTGTCGGCAATACGCAACATAATGTACCGTATATGCTGAAGCACACCGATCTCTTTGATGAGCTGCCTTCTGCATACCATGATTCGGCCTTTCTGGATCGACTACACTTTTATATCCCCGGCTGGGAAATCGATATTATCCGGGGGGAAATGTTTTCTGATGGATATGGTTTTGTTGTCGATTATCTGGCGGAGATTCTGAAGAACCAGCGCAACCAAGATTTCACTCAGGTCTATACTGAACACTTTCAGCTACTGAGCGATATTTCCACCAGAGACCGAGACGCGATACAAAAGACCTTTTCCGGCTTTATGAAGGTTCTCTTTCCGCACGGTGAGGCAAGCAAAGACGAGGTTGAGGTTTTGTTGCAGTTCTCCATCGAAGGCCGCAAGAGGGTGAAGGATCAGCTCATGCGAATTGACTCCACCTATACAGCGGTGCAATTCGGATACACGGCAGTTGGTACTGAAAAGAAAAAGTTGGTGAAGACGCTTGAAGAGAAGCAGTTTCCCCAGCATTATTATCCTCATGGTACTCCTGATACTGAAGAGGATGGTACTGATACCGAGAAAACAGAGACATCTTCCAGTTCTGCAACCGAAGATGTGCCAAAGGGAAAGGTTCTGAAGGAACAGCATCTGATCATTGAAGAAAATCAGAAGGGAATCAGTTTTGACGAACTGTTAGGGCCATACCTTAAGGGAGCCTCGGAAATAGTCGTAACAGATGCCTATATCCGAAAATTTCACCAGGCAAGAAATCTGATGGAATTTCTTGAATCTGTTGCCAGAAACAAAAATGATGACGAGGAAGTAGAGGTCAAGCTCATTACTATTGAGGATGAGTTTTACGGCGAGAAGCAGAAGGATTATCTCATGAGTATCCAGGAAAACATCTGGAGTGCCGGGATACGTTTTTCCTGGGAGTTTGATCAGACCAATACCATTCATGCCCGTCATATCGTCACGAATAATGGTTGGAAGATCCTGCTTGATAGAGGCTTGGACGTGTTCCAGGCTTTTGAAGGGAAGGATGCGCTCGTTCTGGCTAATAGAATGCAAAAATATCGGTCATGCAGAGCGTTCGAAGTGACCTTTATCGTAGAAGAATAACCTATAGTAAGGTGCCACGAATATTCAATCTTCTCTGTCTGCAGGTATAGACTCAAGCTAATAGAGGGTGAGTTTAAACAAACGGCACTAAAGTTTCATAGGACATCGAACACAGGTCCAGATTAGAGCATATACAGAATTTATCTCGAATGCACCTCCAATTGTTGGTAGATTACCATTGGTCGGCTTCATTTCTTTTGATGGCAGCCTTATTTAGAGGCTTTTGAAAAGGTCTAATCCCGGACAAGCGAGTGGCCGATTCGGTAAATTTGCCACTTCCCGGAAATTAGGGTTAGGAAAAGGGCTAAATTTGGGAGGTCGAAAATCGACTCAAATCAATGTATATTAGAGACTTACGCAAAATCCTGTGAAACATTTGTGACGTTTGTTTAAATGTACCTTATATTATCACAAAAGATTACATTGACATCTTGGGTGTTTTTCATGGGGCATTAGATATAGATAGGTATCTGCTTTAGACAAGGAGATTCTTGCCCAAGAAGCCTTTTCAGAAAAAGGCATCTCCCAATTGACATCTCTGGCTCCGGATGATGATGAAGGCTAATAATAGTAATAGGTTAAATTAGCCTATGAAACATTTCGAGAATTTGTGCTTTGAACCTCAAATTCAAAACCGTAACTTTCTGTTCAAATGCGCCCGCTGGGACCGCGGCAACGATTCGTGCGTAATACTGCCAACCATGGCATAAATACTATTAATAATATGTAGTTGTAGAGATATTATGAATGGTTCCCATTTCGGGTCAATTGCTCTCATCATAAACCAGAAACAATTGAGTCAGAA
>CAIUQR010000039.1 GCA_903901335.1 uncultured delta proteobacterium
CTGATAGCCCTGTTGCAGAAGCTGATAGGCGGCGGTGACTCCTGATGGACCGGAGCCGATGATGGCCACCTTTTCCGTCCGTTTTTCAATCAGGATCTCCGGGACGAAGTATTCGCCTTTACTTTTTTCATAATCGGCCAGGAACCGGTGCAGCTCCCGGATGGCAAGCGGCTGATCAACGTCTTTCCGCGTACACTCTCCCTCGCAGGGGTGATGGCAGACGCGTCCGCAGATACCGGGGAAGGGGTGTTCCTGTTTGAAGAGTTTCAAGGCCTGGTCATAGCGGCCGTCATTGATCAGCGCGATATAGCCCTGGATGCTGACATGCGCCGGGCAGCTGGCCTTGCAGGGGGCGGTGCCGCGCTTGTCGATAGCATAAGCTCCGGGCATTCCCTGCGGATAGAGCTTATAGGCCGCCTTGCGGTCGCGCAGCCCTTCGTCGAATTCATTTTTGGTGTCAATGGGGCAGACCTTGGCACACTCGCCGCAGCTTGTACATTTGTCCAGGCTTACAAAGCGCGGATGCTGCAGGAGGTTGACAGTAAAATTCCCGGCCTGGCCGCTGATACTGTCGACCTCCGTCAAGGTATGCAGACTGATATTGAGATGACGACCGGCTTCAACGAGCTTTGGAGAGATTACGCACATCGCGCAGTCGTTGGTCGGAAAGGTCTTGTCGAGCTGGGCCATGACCCCGCCAATAGCGGGCTTGCTTTCTATGAGGTGGACCAGATAGCCGGAATTAGCCAAATCCAGTGACGCCTGGATTCCGGCGATACCGCCACCGACCACCAGAACGGAACCTGTTATTTCACTTGTCATTGTTACATTCTCCTTTCTTTGGGAAGATTGACCTCTTGAAGCTCCGGTCCGAGATAGATACGTTCATTATCAGCGAGGATGCCTAGCGATAAAGCAATGATAGTCCAGAGATGGACGGTACGATAGGCAGCCCCATGGTGCTCGGACAGTTCTTCAATCTGGGCATGGCAGTTATGACAAGGCGTGATCACATAGGCGGCTTTTGTTGCTATGACCTGCTCATGTTTCAACCGGCCATAGTAAAAACGCGCATCCTTATATCCGTTCTGCAAAAATCCGCCGCCCCCGCCGCAGCAGTAGTTGTTGGATCGATTCGGAATCATATCGATCATATTTTCTTCGCCTACTACCGATTTGACGACATAGCGCAGCTCTTCCGCCAGCGGATCGCCCCAGCCTTTGCGGATATGATTGCAGGGGTCCTGCACGGTGAACTTTATCTTCAGATCTTTGTTCCAATCGGAATTGACCTTGAGCCTGCCTTCCAGGATCCACTGGGCGTAGTATTTAACCATCGGGGCAATTTCCAGGTCGGTTTGTATTCCGAATTTTTTTTGCCCCATCCAAACCGAGAAGGTGGAATGCCCGCATTCGGTATTCAGATAAACCTTGCAGCCCAGAGAATTGGCCTTCTGGATTGTGTTTGTAGCGATCTTTTCCCAGTTTTCATCGTCGGCGAGGAACATACAGTAGTTCTCTCCGGCCCATCCCTGACTCCCGTAAGTCCAGTCAGCACCTGCCAGATTCAGGATCTTCCACAGAGGAGCCATTTCTTCCGGCTCTTTCACTGGTTCCCGGGAATTCTGGCTTAAGAAAAAATGCGCGCCCTGTTTATCAATGGGCGCCTGCAGATTTTCCCATCCCGGCTGCGTATCGCGGACCTCCTGCAGGACATCCTCGACAACAAAGCGGAAATCTTCTTCAGAAACTCCCGTGGCTGCGCCGCTCTTATTGCGCAAGGCCATATCGCAGGACCCGAGTATTCCTTTGGGTCTTTTTTCCCGCGGCCAGAGTTTCCTGCCCTCAAAGATCAGAGCGGGGATGTTGATCTTCATCGGGCAGACATACATGCAGCGCCCGCACATGGTGCACATCCAGACCCACGGATGTTCAGTGATCTCTTCATCCAGACCGAAGGCGGCCATCCGGATGAACTTCCTCGGATCCATGTCCTCGAGCCCGGTGGCCGGGCACCCGGATGCGCAGGCCCCGCAGGTCAGACAGAGATTCAGGTTGCCGCCTTCCGGCAAAATCTCCCTCACCTTGTCCATAAAGCAGGATTTTTTTTCTCTTTCCAAATGGATAGCTACCGTCATAATCACTCCTTCTTACCTTAAAGTTGACAGCAAAGGTGATTCCCAAAAATATATCGTAACTCTGCATGAGTTCTGATTTCCGGTTGCTTGCTCCTTTCCAGCTGTTCTTGCCTGAAACCGTCATAATAATAGTTATTAGCGATGTGTCAAATAGTATTTAACTATACATGAGGTGAGCTGCGAGGATTCCAGCAGCATCATTTGGGAACAGAGCGGGAAGATGCCAAGTTGTGTGGTAAATGGAACGACTGCCCCTTTGTCTTAGAATAAAATTATCTGAAGTGGAATCGAGAGAAGCACTCTCTCACTGGCCCCGGTTTACACAAAAAACAATTTTCCATCATAACTAGATGATTAGTCGAAACAAATTCAGGACGTATTGAAGCAACAAGACGCCCTGTCGATTTGCGGGCGATCGATCCTGGCCTATTCATCGTTTTTTACGATTTTACTTTAGTTTTCCGCTGCATTAGATCTACCTGTCTGATGATTGTCATTCGTTTGTCCCAAGCTGAATGCGGATAAACAATTTCCTTTCACCTTTTTATGCTACTGAAGCACAATTACAACATAGAGGTCATGATGATGAAAAAAATTTTCCTCATTTTTTTACTCCTGAGCTGTTGGGTTATCTCCGGGAACGCAACAGCGGCGACAAACGATCAGGCAGCGATTATCACGGCAGATGAATTGAAGGCCATCCTGGACACAGATAACACTCCAGTCGTTGTAATCGATGCCAGAAACCCAGAGGAATTCCAGGAGGTCCATATCAAGGGAGCAATCAATGTTCCGGTAAGTAATTTCCAAGAATTCAAAAACCTCCTGCCACATGACAAATCCGTTAAATTGATTTTCTACTGCAATGGAGTGAAGTGCGGAAAAAGCAAACGTGCAGCCCGGAAGGCTGCCGAAGAGGGCTATACGAATACCATAGTATATGCTGCCGGAATGCCTGTCTGGGAAGAAAAAGGATACCCGATATATGCCGGACCGGATTACGAAAAACATATTGAAACAACTAAATTCACACCGATCGAACTTCAAGATTTGATCAAAAAAGACAGAGCCGGTACCGTCGTCGTTGATGTTCGAGATCCCCAGGAATATGCAGAAGGTCATATCCCGGGAGCGATCAACATCCCCTCAGAGATATTCGCCTCAAAGTCGGACGTGCTGGACAAAGAAAAAAAGATCGTCGTCTATTGCAACTCCGGCGGCAGGAGCTACAACGCCTATCGCAAGCTGATGAAACTCGGTTATGAAAATATTTTTCAATCCCTCTATTTTGACTGGCAACAGAAGGGACTCCCTGTCGAGAAATAGCAGAGTAAAATCTTGAACAAAGAAATTTTTTCCAGATGGCTGGCCTGGGCCTGTCGAGGATTGTTGGGGGTCGTCTTTTTGTATGCCGCCGTACCAAAACTCTTTCATCTGCACGGATTTGTGGCCATCATAGATGCGTATGGAATCGTGCCGGAGAAAACGTTGGTTCCCGTCGCGCTCGCCCTGGCGATTCTGGAGACAGGCTCTGGGATCGGGATATTTCTCAGGCGCGGGAGATACGTCAGCCTGACTGTTATTTTTTGCCTTCTTCTACTCTTCATCGGTGTGCTCAGCTATGGTCTGTGGCTTGGACTTGATATCGATTGCGGTTGTTTCGGTAAGGACGAACCAGAGCATATGTTTTTCAGTAACCTCAGGGTTGCGCTTATCCGTGACCTTTTATTATTGCTGCCCGTGGCTTATCTCTATTGGTACGGTTGGCTCAACACGCAAAAAGTAAAGGAGATACAGAATGGCAACAGTTAAAACGCTGTCCAAAGTTGTAGGAATGTTTTTTATCGTTGGAATATTTCTCTGTTCAAATGCGATGGCGGAGAACAAGTTCGAGAAGGAAGCGGAGTCTGAAAATACGGCTGTAAAGCTGTTGCGAGAGGTGGTCAAGGGGGACTATAAAACACTTACTGCAAAAGAACTCAAGGAGCTCATCGCCGCCAAGAAGGATATCCTGATTATTGATACAATGCCGTACGAAGACAGCTACAAAAAAGAGCACATCCCAGGCGCCAAACAGTTTCTTTTTCCTATTCCTGATATGGTGACCTGGGACACTAAAGAGACCGGCGGAAAAACCCAGGAGGATTATCAGGCGCTCCTGGGAGCTGACAAAGGAAAGCAGATCATTATCTACTGTGGATTTGTAAAATGCACCAGAAGCCATAATGGTGCCGTATGGGCGAAAAAACTGGGTTATACCAACGTGTACAGACAGCCCGGTGGGATTTTTGCCTGGAAGGGTGAAGGATTCGAGACGGAAAAATCTGAATAAGCTAAAAAGGACAGCCTGTTAGCCTCTCTTTTTCCAACATCGGCTTCACAGTGCTTCACAAAATAACCACCTAGACAATATATCTATCTAAGTGGTTATTATTATTGGTAGGCGAGAGGCGATTCGAACGCCCGACCTTCGGCTTCGGAGGCCATGCTCTTTGGTCCACCTATCTCCTTTAATAGTGTCTAACTATCTATTATTATATTGACTTTAAATTTCCTACTGTTTACCATATATCCTACAAAACCTCTAGTATTTGTTGTTTTTTAACCTTTAGGGGCACAATAGGGGCACAAAATTTTCAAGTTAAGTTATTGATTGATGACTTGATTTTCAAAGGGATGTGGGAAAATATGGCAAACAACAAATACCCTATCAAAAAACACCCCGGTATTTTCGGCTACGATTCCGTAAGCAATCGTTTCAATGGCAAGCCGGATACCTGCTTATACATCACCTTGAAAATCGATGGAAAAAAAATTACTGAGAAAGTAGGCTGGCTCTCCGAAGGATACACTCCACAGCTTGCAGCAGAACTGAGGGCCAAACGGATCAGGGATGCCAGACATCAGGGAGAGGTAAAAACATCAAGAGACATACGAGAAGAACAAAGAAAGGTAAACAGAACCCTGGAAGAGATAAAGAGCCACTATTTCAATAGTACAAAAGGTGCGGCAATCAAAGGAAAAAGGACCGACCTCAACCGCTGGGATCGCCACCTTGCATTCCTAGGAGAAAAAAGTGTTAAAGAGCTGTCACAACTTGATGTCGAGCGTATCAAACGAAACATGAAAGAAAAGAAGCTCTCTCCGGCAACAATCGATCATGCCTTGCGATTGTTACGACGTATCGTCAACCATGGCATTGAACACAATCTTTGCCCCGCCCTTGCCTTCAAAATCAAACGGCCAAAGGTGCATAACATCAGGACCGAGTTTCTGACCCCGGAAGAAGCCACACGCTTCCTTGACACATTAAACAAATGGCCCAGGCGGGATGTTGCCCGGATGGTGAAACTTGCCATGTTCTCGGGGTTACGTCGGGGGGAGTTGTTCAAGTTGAAACGAGACCATCTCGATTTTCATCATGGCTTGATCACCATCACCGGACCGAAAGGAGGCAAAGACGTTACAATTCCGATGTCACCACCTGTACGGGATCTCTTGCAGGAACAGCTTACTTTTCTGGAAAAGGAAGAAGAACGCCGGGCCAAACGATATCGAAACACCACCCGAAAGGCTCCAATATGGAAAGACAACGGTTTTATCTTCCCTGGAATTCATGGCAATCAGCGTAAAGAATGCTGCGCAATAGACCGAATCAAAGCAGCAGCGGCCCTCCCTGAAAAATTTAGGCCCTTTCACGGCCTGAGACATCACTATGCTGTTCTACTCGCCAGCAGCGGAGAATTCAACCTGGATCAAATCGGCCAGTTACTTACCCACAAGAGTAGCGAAATCACCCGCCGATATGCTCATTTCTTGCCGGAGGCACAGCGCCGGGCGGCTGACCGGGCAGCCGAAATTATAACTGCTCAAGCTACTTCCGGAAAGGAAGAGCAAAAAAAAGTGATCAATCTCGACAGCAAGAAATGACACCTCTTGCCTGATACTATAAATTGGTATATTATATGAAGTGGACAGTTGAGTTTACAGGCAAAGCGAAAAAGCAGACTGAAAGGCTCCCCACAAGAATTCGCGAGATCCTGTTCCAATTGGTTCGAGAAATCGAAACAGCCGGACCAGTACGTGGAAAGTGGCCGAATTATTCCAAACTGTCTGACCATAAACACCATTGCCACCTGAAGAAGGGAAAACTTACCTATGTGGCAGTCTGGCGCGAGAGCCAGGGAAGCATACGATTGATAGAGGTGATATATGCAGGAACCCACGAAAAAGCACCATACTGATGACGATCTGATAACCATCCGCTTACGTATTCACAGGAATAACGCGACAAGAATCAAGGAATATGCCCGGATTATCGAATCCGAGAAAGAAACGAATTACACCGTTGCCGAGGTGTTCCCCGAATACATCGGCAAGGAGCAGCAAATCGCTCTTCGAGCCTATCGGCACCGGGAGAATCTCACACAAAGGCAGCTTGCTGAGTTTGTCGGCATTCCTCAGCGTCACGTTTCAGAAATGGAAAACGGCAAGCGCACCATCGGCAAGGAGATGGCCAAAAGATTCAGCAAGGTATTAAAGGCTGATTACAAAAATTTTCTATAAACCTTTAAATGTGCACATCTTCGCCGGGATAGGATCGCCTCTCCAAAAGCCATGAACCCTTATAATCTGCATGGCGATTTTCCAGGATGTCGTACAAGGACAAAGACATGAAACTCTCAATGGCAGACAGGAGGAAAATCCTCACCCTTATTCTCTTTATTCCAGAAAATTTGAGCGATTTTGCTAAACAAGACAAGGAATTATATGAAGAAGAAAACAGCCAACAAGCTGACAAGAGTTATAAAATGGACCCTATCATTGAGGAAAAACTCCAAGAGGCCATAAACTATTGTGAAGAACTTCGCAAGAATCGCAAAAAGGTCGAAGCAGAGCTACTGAAAGGAGATGAGACTCAAATTATAGCCAGACTCTTCGAAGTCATGACTCTTCAACATTACACATTGTTGGCATTGCGCTGGTTTGCTCTCGGAAACTATTTGGAACCTTCACTAAGAAAAGAACATAAACGAGTATTGGGAAAACGAGAAAGCAACAAAAACAAAAGCATAACCACATGGGAAGGGATTATAACTGCTCTGAAAAAGTACTCCGAAAATGATAAGAACAGGGGCAAGGAGTATACAATATGCGGCATAGCTCAAGAAATTCACAATGACATTTCCACGACATCAAACACCGTTATTCGATATTTCAAAAACTATTTGGGGAAAGATGTAACACGAAAAAAATATCAACTCCCAGAGTTGATAAACATGTGTGATTCCCGATAATCAACTCAGAGAAATATTTAAAGACATATTAATTCCAACGCCTTATCCTCTTTAATCAAGCCATACAGGACAAGATTCTTCCTGTTTTGATTAATCCTATTCAAGAGGGTAATGATGCATCTCGAAAACCATCCTGCAAAAGAAGTCCTGCGAAGGCTTGGGATAACCAATCCCGAGACCGTTACAACAAAACAAGCATCCCGGTATCTCACTGAAGTAAAGGGTTTACCGACAGCCTCAAGCAGCCTGGAAGTGTACCGATGCCGATCCAGAGGCCCACGTTACAAAAAAATCGGTGGCCGGATTTACTACACGACATCCTGGTTGGATGAATACGCCCAGGGAGTCGAAATCATCATTTTTGATCCTTCGTGTTGTAAGGGAGGTTTGACATGACTAAGGTCGACCGTTGCCTGATCCGGCAGACACTCGTTCAAAATCACGATAGAGACGATGCGGGCTTTATTTCAGATCCCAGCCCCGTCAACTCGAAAATTATAATCTGTGGAGATCTTCATCGTGATTGATTTTCCAGAACTCAATGTAATGGCTCTTTCTCGGTCGTCGAGCTGGCTATCAGAGATAGCACCTGACGGTGAGATCAAAGGCAAAGAATATGTTGCAGGCACGAAACATGGCGGAGCCGGCGGATCCTTTTCTTTCAATCTTGAAACCGGTAAATGGGCGGATTTCGCCACGGATGAGAAAGGCGGTGACCCTGTTTCTCTGGTAGCGTCAGCAAAAAATCTCTCCAGAGGAGAGGCGGCTAAATGGCTGCTGGACAGGCTCGGAATATCCAAAGACGGGCCTGTCAAAGTAAAAAACGTGAAAGCCGAAACGACATGGTCCACCACGCCGGCAAAGCAGGTACCTGGACCCATTCGACATCCAACTCATGGTGTTCCTACTTCAATCTATACATACCGGAACCAAAACGGCGCCTTACTCGGATACGTTTGCCGATTTGATCATAAAGACGGCAAGAAAGAAATTCTCCCATACACTCACGGCCGAGACCAACAAGGAAAGGAACGATTCCGGTGGAAGCACTTTTCTCACCCCCGTCCTCTGTATATGCTCGACCGGCTGATAGCACAGCCCGAGGCACCAGTGTTGGTCGTTGAGGGAGAAAAATGTGCAGATACTGGCAACAGGCAAGTTCCCGGATGCATAACCACCACATGGTCGGGTGGTGCAGGGGCAGTATCGCAGACGGACTGGTCCAACATGAAAGGGCGCCGTGTTGCAGTATGGCCCGATAATGACGAAGCGGGCAGAAAGGCAGCCAACGAAGTCGTGCATAAATGTCTTCAGGCTGGAGCGCTTCAGGTCTTTCTTATAGAAATCCCCCCTGAGAAATCTGAAAAATGGGATTTGGCAGATGCAGAGGAAGAAGGCCTGACAAAAGAAATGATAGCTGCCTGGATAAGACTCCAAAGCCGAGAGGTCAAACTGGCGACAACAGAGCAGAGCGCCAACCCTAAAAAGAACACACCGAAACCCAATACAGACACAGGACATGACTCCAGCGCAATTTTATCAAAGCTGGCAGCTCTCTCAGATTTGGAATACGAAAAAGTCCGAAAAGTTGAAGCCGAATCTCTGGGGATACGGACCTCTGCCCTCGATAAGGCCGTCAAGGCAGAAAAGGAGAATGTGAACGTCAGGGAGCTCCCATTTAAAGTGGTTGCTCTTTATCGCAGACCGATTGCCCCGGCGGAGCTTTTAACAGCAATCGAGCAAACCGTCAGGCGATTTATTGTCTGCAATGAAGACATTGCAAAGACAGTCGCACTATGGACTTCAATGACCTGGTTTATGGACGTTGTGCAGGTCGCCCCTTTGGCGATTATCACAGCCCCGGAGAAGAGGTGCGGAAAGACGCAACTTTTGTCGCTCCTGGCGAAGCTGTCGCGGAGACCGATAATGGCGAGCAACATTTCCCCCGCAGCCCTTTTCCGGGCAATTGACGCATGGAACCCTACCCTACTGATTGACGAGGCCGACGCCTGCTTGCGAGACAACGAAGAGCTCAGGGGAATCATCAACGCAGGTCATACGCGAGACAGTGCCTACGTCATTCGAACCATTGGCGATGCTTTCACCCCCACCATGTTTCAGACCTGGGGAGCGAAAGCCATTTCCGGTATAGGCCACGTCGCAGAGACACTAATGGATAGAGCAGTCATACTTGAGCTGCGGCGGAAACTTCCGAACGAAAAGATCGAACGTCTTCGATATGCAGACCCCAACCTGTTCCCTACCCTGGCATCCAAACTGGCAAGGTTCGCCAACGATTACCGAGAGCAGGTCCGGCAAGCCCGACCCGCACTTCCTGAAAGCCTTAACGACCGTCAACAAGACAACTGGGAGCCCCTTCTTGCTATTGCCTCGATGGCAGGACTTGAGTGGCTGGAAAATGCAGCACAGGCCGCCTTGAAGATTTCAGGAATAGAAAGCCTCACGCAATCAATAGGGACCGAGCTCCTCGCTGACATTCAGGAGATTTTCGAGAGCAAACACATTGAAAGGATATCGATAACTGGACTTATCGAGGCGCTCACCAATGATGAAGAAAAAACATGGGCGGCATACAATAGAGGAAAACCCATCAGGACGAGACAGGTATCAAAAAAGCTTAAGGAATATGGTATCGCCAGCAAACCTATCCGCTTTGTTTCCGGCGTACAGAAGGGATTCGAAAAGGCCCAATTTAACGAGGCGTTTCATAGATATCTTTCCGTCACCCCTGTTTCATCGGTTACATGGTTACAAACGAACAATACCATGCACTTAAACGTAACTAAACAAAATTCACGCTACTCTCGCGTAACCGAAGAAAATGATAATAAGATTATGGATTCATTGACTTGTAACCATGTAACAGAACAAGCACCCCCACCGGAGAAAAATACGAAAAAATATGAGGTAAGAATATGAAGGTCAGGGATCTTTTGGAAAGAGTTTTCTCCGATGGTGTTCTCGTTTCGGTAGACGGCCCCGACCTGAAAATTTCGGGCAATGAGCAGGATGTCAAAAAGTGGCTCGGAGAACTGAAAGAACACAAAGAAAATCTAATCCAGTTCCTTTCCAACCAAAATCCGAGAATGATCATCAAAGGCACCGGACGGCAATGGACACCCGGCAATCAAAAGATCTGCTCCTGCGGATCCGTCACAGGCTGGCTCCTCGATGGCTTGCCTCTTTGCCCAGTCTGCTATCATCAGGTATTGAAGGGGAAGGAATCGGAAGAAAAATTTGGCTCAGCTGCATGTCAAGGATGAGACAGGCTGGAAATTATTTACATTGACGGTAAAGATATTGCCGGATGTGTTTCACAATTACAGAGAAGGGCTATAAAAAACCGTGGCATCAATTACCGGTTGATATGCCACAGTGTTTTTATAATTGAGGTCAAGATCCTTTGTTTTCCGATCTACAGGGTTTCCAAAGTTGTGGATTTACCTCGGCACGACACGAAACATTTTGGATTAGGAGCAATAGTAGACTTGCGTTTGCGGGCAGTAAGTTTGTAAATCGGCTGAAACCCTTGCTGGCCCAGGGTTTCAGCCGGGTGGCGATTGTGGTCGTGTTACTACAGATTTTGGCCCTGTTCGGTCATGTGGATGACCCGTGGTGGTGGC
>CAIUQR010000040.1 GCA_903901335.1 uncultured delta proteobacterium
CAAAGGCAGGAAAAAGAAGATAAACGTTTTGAGCAACTGAAGCTATTTTAACAGCCACCTTATGGTGGCTCCAGGTTTTCAACCGCTTTGAGCGGTTCAGATCTTTCAAGCCACCGGCTCTGCCGGTGGTCTATGACTGTATCGTAAAGACTGTTCCCCTGCCTGTCTCCGAAGAAAAACTGAGAGTACCCTCATGTTTTTTTTCAATGACATCATGCGAGATAGCCAGGCCTTGGCCTGTTCCTTTTCCGACGCCTTTCGTGGTAAAAAAAGGATCGAAGACTCTTGCCCGGATGTTTTCCAGAATGCCGCTTCCCGTGTCTTCTATGCAGATCTCAACATGCTCCGGGTAGCGATGGGTGGAAATGGTGATGAGCCCTTTTTCGGTGCTGCCTGTGTTTTTGCCGGCAATGGCATGGGAAGCATTAATCAGGATATTGAGGAAAACCTGGCCGATTTCATCGGCAAGACAAAAAACCTGGGGCAGATTCGGGTCAAGACGGGTCTCTATTTCAGCGCAATATTTCCATTCGTTGCTGGCAACGGTAATTGTTGTTTCAATGATTTTATTCAGATCATAAAAAGCCTTTTCCTTGTTGCCGGGATGGGAAAATTCTTTCATCGCCTGAACAATGGTGGTGACTCGCTTGATGCCCTCTTTGGATTGCAGAATTGCCGCAGGGATCTCTTTTTTCAGATAATCCCAGTCAAGTTCGGCTAGCAGTTCATCGGCCTCACGGCCTGTCTCTGTAATTGCAGATCCCTGGGTGATCGCCTGCGGTACCTTCTGTAAAACCTCTATCAGACACATGACATCGACAAAGGATTCTTTGAGAAAATCGATATTTGAGCCGATGAACTGGGCCGGGGTGTTGATCTCGTGGGCAATACCTGCGGCCAGCTGGCCCACGGACTCCAGTTTCTGGGCCTGGAGCAACCGTGTCTGAGTGAGCTGCAGATCCTGTAGGGCATTCTTTAACTCTTCTCCCTGGCGCTGCAGGATTTCGGTTTCTGCTGAACAACCCGTTCCAGACTCAGATTCTGTGAGAGCAGTTCCAGCAAAGACGGCCCTTCCGAAGTGCGCTGCTCTGCAGCGTACATGAGGGCCTCTATGGTCTTCTGCTGTGCCTTCAGCTTGGCTTGAATCATCTTGTTTACAGGGCCCTGTGATATTGTCAGGAATTGACGCTCCTTACTGACATTCCTTATCAGCTTGGATTTGAACAATGCCCTTCAGTTCAACTTTTTTAGAGGTGAGTCAAACCCGATGGCACTTAATCTTCTCTTTTGCGAGTATTTTAACGATTAACAATTTTTTGGGTGAAAGAATGCATGGATTTCTTGCGCCAGTTCCGGACCGACCCCGGCGACCTTGGCCAGTTGATCGACCTGTGCGGCTTTAATCTGCTTCAAGCTCCCCAGATGTTTGAGCAGGGCTTTCTTCCTGGACGGGCCGACACCGGAGATGAGGTCGAGTTCGGATGCTAAAGTCGATTTCCGGCGAAGTTTTCTATGAAAGGTGATCCCGTAGCGATGGGATTCATCCCTGATCCGCATCAGGCAGAGTAAAACCGGGTCGTGCGGCAGGAGGATGATCGGGTTTTTCCGGCCCGGTTTGTAGAGTTTTTCCCCTTCATCTTCACGTTCTTTGGCAATCCCGATCCAGTCAAGATCGTCGGTGATGCCAAGTTGTTTTGCCACATGCATGGCCATGCCCAACTGACCGCGACCGCCGTCTACCACAAAGAGATCCGGCAGGCTGTCTTCGTTCACCCCTCTGGTTAATCTGCGCTCCAGGACCTCCCCCATCATCGCATAGTCATCCGGACCCGAAACGCTTTTGATCTTGTAGTGGCGATAGCCGTCTTTTCGTGGTTGCCCCTGTTCGAAACGGACCAGAGAGCCTACCGCCTGCCTGCCGCCGATATTAGAGATATCCAGGCATTCGATACGTTCGGGTGGACGTTCCAGGTGCAGTTTCTGCTGCAGGGCGACCGACAGGCCCTGCCAGGACCGTTCTTTCTTGCCGTGTTCCTCAAAGACCTGCAGGGCGTTGGCCCGGGCCATGGTAATGAGTTGCATCCGGTCGCCGCGCCGGGGGATGGATACTGAGACCTTGCCGTGCGACAGTTCGCTGAAATGTTCGGCCAGGACTTCCAGATCGTCCGGGGCCAGCGGCAGGAGGATCTCCTGCGGCAGATTTGTGCCGTGAAAATAATACTGGTTCAGGATCTGGGAGAGCAGGGTCTGATCGTCGCCATACGGGTCTTCCAGAAAATAGGTACGGCTGCCGCTGATGATGCCGCTGCGGATGAACAGGATGGCGATGCCGACGGCGGTATCCTTTCTGACCAGACCGAAGACATCCTGGTCTTTGGCATGACCGGCGATTACTACCTGCTTTTCCAGGGAATGGCTGAGTGCCCGGATCTGGTCCCTGATTCCGGCTGCCTTTTCAAATTCCAGGGCTTGAGACTCCAGTTGCATCTGATGCTGGAGCCTGGCCACGAGGTCGGTATTCCGGCCTTCGAGGATCATGATAATCTTTTCCACATGCTCCCTGTATGTTGCGCGGACCTCCGGGGCAGGATTGACACAGGGGGCCAGGCAGTGCTTCATCTGTCCGTTCAGACAGGGCCTTTTACGAGGGCGCAGGGTCTCGCCTTTACATCTGCGCAGCGGAAAAAGGGCGGTGATCAGCCTCAGGGTGGACCACATGGACGAGGCGGACGAATACGGCCCGAAATAGCGGGCCCCGTCATTTTTCCGACGCCGGGTCATCATCACCCGCGGCCATTCCTCCTGCATAGTGACCTTGATCAGCGGGTAGTTTTTGTCATCCCGGAGAATGATGTTGTAGCGCGGTTTATGCTGTTTGATCAGCGAGGCCTCCAGGATCAGGGCCTCCTTTTCGGTGCGGGTGATGATCATCTCGATCTTCACGACCTTTTCCAGCATTGCCGTGGTCTTATTATGTTCGGCTCCGGAAAACCGGGCATAGGAGGCCAGACGTTTCTGCAGGTCTTTGGACTTGCCGACATAAAGGATAGCCGATCTCTTGTCGAGCATCAGATAGACGCCGGGAGTATGAGGAACCGTTTTCAGGAAGTCTGCAGGAAACATGGAGCAATCAGGTTGGTAAATACATCAGGTAAGGAGATTCTCTTCATACAATTCAAACACGTCACTCATAAAGTAGTTCGGGATGAAGGTGACGTCCATAGATATTTGATGCCGATACGGCATATGAACAATCTCCAGTCTTTACATTTTCATCCGGATTGTTTACATAAGGGGGCAAGATAAAAGATACTCTACCAGGTGCCGCGTTCTCCAAAGGGCGTGGTGAAAAGGGAATACGGTGTAAATCCGTAGCGTTGGGCCATCGCTGTAAGCGGGGACAAGGTCTGCAGTATGCCACTGACCATCCGGGCAACCGGAGAGCCGGGAAGGCGCAGGCTGAGGATGATCCGTGAGCCAGAAGACCTGCCTGGAAGAATAACGGCTTTTCAGTCCGCAGAAAGTCCGTCATGGAACCATCGGTTCTATGACGGACTTTTTTTTTGCCCACCGACTGATCGGCGGCCGCCGCTGGCAGGCTTCACCTGTCCCGGCTGGAAACGACCTATTATGGATAGAGAAAGGAACGAATATGAAGACGCAGATTGAATTGGCAAGGGAAGGTATTATCAGCGAGCAGATGCAGCGTGTGGCGCAAGACGAAGGATTCACGGGCGAGGTGATCCGGCAGAGGGTGGCGGACGGCCATATCGTCATTCCGGTCAGTCCGTCGCGGCCGCATCAGAAGGTCGCAGGTATCGGCAAGGGATTACGGACCAAGGTGAATGCCTCGATCGGCACCTCTTCGGACATCTTCAATATCGAGCTTGAGATCGAAAAGGCGAAAATGGCCGAGAGCGAAAAGGCCGACACCCTGATGGAACTGTCGACCGGCGGCAACCTTGATGCGATCCGGCGGGCGGTGCTTGCCAACTGCAGCCTGCCCATCGGCAATGTCCCGCTCTATCAGGCCTTTGCCGAGGCTGCCAAAGAGTATAAAAATCCGAATAAGCTGGACACCGAATATCTGTTCGAACTGATCGAACGCCAGTTGGCGGACGGCATCTCCTTTATGGCTATCCACTGCGGTATCAACCGGTTTTCCATTGAGCGTCTGCGTAAACAAGGGTACCGCTATGGCGGGCTGGTCTCCAAGGGCGGGACCTTTATGGTCTCCTGGATGGAGTATAACAACTGCGAGAACCCGCTCTATGAGCAGTTCGACCGGGTCTGTAATCTGATGAAGAAATACGATGCGGTCCTGTCGCTCGGCAACGGCATCCGGGCCGGCGCCATCCATGACAGCCATGATCGGGCCCAGATGGCGGAGATGGTCATCAACTGCGAGCTGGCCGAGCTGGGCCGCGACATGGGCTGTCAGATGATGGTCGAGGGTCCGGGGCATGTGCCGCTGGATGAGATCGAAGGCAATATCATGCTCGAAAAACGGATGAGCGGCGGGGCGCCGTATTATGTTCTGGGGCCGTTGCCGGCGGATTCAGGGGCAGGATATGATCATATCACCGCCGCCATCGGTGCGGCCAGCTCCGCCCGGTATGGCGCCGATCTGATCTGTTATATTACGCCTGCCGAACACCTGGCGCTCCCCAACGTCGATGATGTCAAGGAAGGTGTCAGGGCAACGCGGCTGGCGGCACGAATTGGCGATATCGCCAAGTATCCGGACCGCCGCGACCTGGAAAAAAAGGTGGCCCTGGCCCGCCGCGATACGGACTGGAAGGAGCAATTCGGTCTGCTGATGTTCCCGGAAAAGGCCGAAGAGATCAGAAAGAGCAGGACCCCGGAAAACACCAGGACCTGCACCATGTGCGGCGATTTCTGCGCGATGGAGCGGGGCATGTCGCTCTTTGAGAAGGATATCAGCAAGGAAAAAACCAGATGCAAGGAGGAGAAACCGGCCAAAGAGGGTTGATTCTTCTTTCTACCCAAGCGCTGCCTTGAAAAGGGTCTTCGTATAGTCCTGCCGGGGAGAGGAAAAGATCTCCGCGGCAGGTCCGGCCTCGACGATGCGGCCATGCTGCATGACCGCGACCTGGTCGGCCAGGGCCCGGATTACGCGCAGGTCGTGGGAGATGAACATATAGGTCATCGCATAGCGCTGTTGCAGGTCTTTCAGGAGTTCGATGATCTGGGCCTGGATGGTCATATCGAGGGCCGAAGTCGGTTCGTCCAGGATCATAAAACGGGGCCGTAAAACGATGGCCCGGGCAATGGCGATGCGCTGGCGCTGACCGCCGGAAAATTCATGGGGGTAGCGGAAGGCCATCTCCGGCTCCAGGCCGACCTCGGCCAGGGCCGCAGCAACCCGTGCCTTGCGTTGCTCACGTGTCAGGCCGCGGAAATGGATTTTCAGACCTTCGCTGACGATCTCATCCACGGTCAGGCGCGGCGAGAGTGACGAGTAGGGGTCCTGGAAGACAACCTGGATCTCCTTGCGCAGCGGCCGCATCTGGCGGGGGGGGAGGGGCTGCAGGTCTTTATTGTCAAAGGTGATCGCCCCATCGCTTGCGATCAGCTTCAGAATGGCCATGCCCAGCGTCGTCTTGCCGGAGCCCGATTCTCCGACAATGCCGCAGGTCGTCCCGGCCCTGATGGTCAGGTTTACATGATCGACGGCCTTGATAATCTTGATCTTCCGGGTAAAAATATTTTTCCAGCCGGTCTTGATAGAGAACCTGCAGTTCAGATCACTGGTCATGAGCAGGATTGGGCTTTCCCTTTTCGGTGCAGGCGTCTCGTGGGGGACGGAGGCCAGCAGATGGTGTGTATACTGATCCTGGGGAGAATTGAAAATCCGTTCAGTCTCCCCGTGCTCGACTATCCTCCCGTCCTTCATGATATGGATGGTGGCCGCCATTTTCCTGACCATGGCCAGATCATGGGTGATCAACAGCACGGCCGTCTCAAACTCCTGCTGGAGGTCGCGGATCAACTCAAGGATCTGGGCCTGGATCGTCACATCAAGTGCGGTGGTCGGTTCGTCGGCGATGAGCAGGTCGGGGCGGCAGGCCAGTGCCATCGCGATCATGACCCGCTGGCGCTGGCCGCCGGAGAGTTGATGCGGAAAGACGTTGAGACGCTGGGCTGGATCCTCTATCCCTGTTCGTTCAAGGAGCCGGATAGCCTCTGCCTTTGCCTGGGCGGGTGACATGGAGCGGTGCAGGAGGAGCGGCTCGATCAGCTGATGGCCGATCGGATAGACCGGGTTGAGTGAGGTCATCGGCTCCTGGAAGATCATCGCAATCCGGTTGCCGCGAAAGGCCCGAATTTCCTTCGGGGTCAGGGAAAAGAGATCGACCCCGCCGAACCGGATCGAGCCGGTATAGCGGATCGGGCTGCTTTCCTCAAGCAGACGGAGGATGGAGAGGGCGGTAACCGATTTCCCGGACCCGGATTCCCCAACCAGAGCGACTGTTTCACCTTCAGGCACAGACAAGGAAACATCCTGGAGGACATGCTCCTGGTATGTCCCACCGGTGGACGCTTCAATGGTGAACCAGGCGTTCAGATCGTTTATTTCAAGTAACACGGGTAATTTCAGAGGTGTCTTAATAACGGATCGTAAATTCCGAAAATACTTCATTTCCGGAGTGTTCGGTTGTCTTGACCTTACTGACAACAGACATCTGTGATCCCCTGTGGAGCCAGGTCACCATCTGGTCTACCTTGTCACTTTCTCCAACGATGAGGGCCTCGACTGATCCGTCCCGCAGGTTGCGAACCCAGCCGCACAGTCCCAATCGCCGGGCCTCCTGCCGGGTGGAGTCGCGGAAATAGACGCCCTGGACTCTTCCCTCGACAACTGCATGTATCGTCTTGTTGGCCATATCAGTCCTCGTCAAGCGTGTCTTTCAGGAAATTGGCGATCTCATTATTGGCGATCTTATCCATCTCCTTGAAGGATATGGTCATGCCGATATCGTAGCGCTGCCCTTCGAAGGCCTCCACCCGGACGACGGTGCCGATGAGCAGGAGCGGTTCGGCATCTTTGATGGGGACACTCAACTGAATGCGTGCCCCGATCGGCAGGGGGTCTTTATTTTCAAAGAGAATACCGCCGATACAGATGTCTTTGCTCGTTCCGTGATAGGAAAGAGCATTATTAAATCCGAGTTCCTTAATCTGAACCGGCTGATTAAACTTTACCCGCAGATACCGCCTTTTTTCTTCCCGGTAAAAGGAGATGACATTCTTGCCTGCACCTTTGGCCAGATAAAGGGCGCTATCCGCCTTTCTCAAGAGTTCAACGGAATCACGGGCATTGGAGGGGAATGAGGCCAGGCCGCCGCTGATGGTCACCTTATAGGGTGTACCATTTGCGTCCAGTTCCTGCTCTTCGATCCGAATCCGAATCCGTTCCGCCAGTACGAAGGCGTGGATATTTTCGGTATGCGGCATCAAGAGCACGAATTCTTCCCCGCCATACCGGGCAGCCGCGTCGCTGTCCCGTTTTTCCTGCTGGATGATCCGGGCGATATTCTGGAGGGTGGTGTCTCCAACCCGGTGCCCGTAGGTATCGTTAACCTCTTTGAAATCGTCGACATCGAGAAAGAGGACGGAGAGGTCGGTACCATAGCGCCTGGCGAGCGAGATATGCTGTTCAAAGATCTGGTCGAAATACGGGCGGTTGAAGAGGGAGGTCAGGCTGTCATGGGTGGTTCCTTCGATGACCCTGGCAAAGTCGCTTTCTTCGACGATCTTGGGCCTCTGAAAATGATCCGGAGAGGAGGAGAGGAAATCGCACAGGGCCGGGACAAGGTCGACATTCCGTTGCAGAGCGGTCCTCATCTTCTCGCGGTGCTTGAGTACCATTTTCCAGTATTCCGCCGCCTTTTCAATGGGCAACTCGAGGCTGGTCAGGACCTGGAAGATGGCCTGGCAGGCAGCGATGCCACGCTGCTCTATGATGGTATTCAGGTCGCTGATGAAGGTGTCATCATTGTGGGCGTTGGATCTGCAGGCCAGTATGGACGAGCGGATCGAATCCATGTCTTCTCCTCTCTTTTTCCTTTTTCAGGTATATGGAAAGCGGTCTCTGAATCGTAGCAGAAAAATATAACACAGGAGATTGGAACAAGCGAGTGCCTAGTTGAAAGAGGGGAGGACAAAGTGACAATGCCTGTGAAAGGATGTGATGCCGGTATCGGCTTGTATGTTTTACGAAAATGGGAAATCGATATTTTTATCAGAGTGTGGTATTCTCAAATAACAATTGACAACTGACGTTTCAACGTGATCGACAAGGAGAAAAAATGTCTGATTTCAAACTTATCCCATATCCCGTCCCTGTTTTGAACGGCCCTGTTGTGGCCGTGATCATGGATGGTATCGGCATCGGACCGCAGGATGAAAGCGATGGTGTCCATATGGCCTATACACCGGTTCTGGACGGGCTCATGCAGGAAAAGCTGGTGACCAGGTTGAAGGCGCACGGCCTGGCGGTAGGCTTGCCCTCCGATGATGACATGGGCAACTCGGAGGTCGGCCATAATGCCCTGGGCGCCGGCCGGGTCTTCTCGCAGGGGGCAAGACTGGTCAACGAGGCCATCGAAAGCGGGACGATCTTTGCCGGCAAGGCCTGGCAGGAGGTGGAGAAACGTGCTGTGTCCGGGGGCACGGTACACTTTATCGGTCTTGTCTCGGACGGCAATGTCCACAGCCACATTGATCAGCTCCAGGCCCTGCTTGACCGCTGTGCCGAGAAAAATATCGGCAGGGTACGGGTGCATGGCCTGCTGGACGGCCGGGATGTAGGGCAGAAAAGCGCGCTTGATTTCTTCGCACCCCTGGAGGAGCGACTGACGGCGCTGTCGCTAAACGGGCGGGATTTCCGGTTTGCCTCCGGCGGTGGCCGGATGGTCACCACGATGGACAGGTATGGTGCCAACTGGCAGGTCGTCGAAAATGGCTGGAAGGCCCATGTCCTGGGCGAGGGGCGATTTTTTGCCTCGGCCTGCGAGGCGATCCGCACCTATTATGACGAAGATCCCCAGATGACCGACCAGTATATGCAGAGCTTTGTGATCGTCGAGAACGGTCGCCCGGTCGGGACCATCGAGGACGGAGACGCCGTGGTCTTCTTTAATTTCCGGGGTGATCGGGCCATCGAGATCTCCCGGGCCTTCGATGAGCCCGGCTTTGCCGAATTCGATCGCATACGCGTTCCGGATGTCTTCTATGCCGGGATGATGCAGTACGACGGGGATGCCCTTATTCCCAAAAACTATCTGGTCGAGCCGCCGGCCATTGACCGTACTTTGGGCCAATACCTCTGCGCCACCGGGATAACGTCCTATGCCATCTCCGAGACCCAGAAGTTCGGCCATGTCACCTATTTCTGGAACGGGAACAGATCGGGCTACATCGATGAGAATCTTGAAAAATATGTCGAAATTCCATCCGACAAGGTGACATTTGACCTGCGTCCATGGATGAAGTCGGCGGATATTACCGACGCGGTAATTACAGCCATCGAGAGCGGCAAGTACCGGTTTATCCGGATGAACTACCCCAATGGCGATATGGTGGGGCATACCGGTGTGCCGGTCTCGGTTCGCATAGCAGTCGAGACGGTCGACCTTGCTCTGGCCCGGCTTCTGCCGGTGGTCGCCAAGGCGGGCGGCACCCTTCTGATCACCGCCGATCACGGTAATGCAGACTGCATGTGGACCGAGAAAAAAGGAGTCCGGTCGCCGATGGTCGCCCATACCAAAAATCCGGTGCCTCTGATCATCAAGGACTTTTCAGGTACAGACCGGTTTCAACTAGCCGATGTCAAACATCCCGGTCTCGTCAACGTGGCGGCGACCATCTGCTGCCTCTTGGGATATGAGCCGCCGGCATTTTACGAACCATCTTTAGTAACCTTAACGGAAGGACATTGAAAAACCAAACATGACAGAAAAACTGAGCAGATCGGAGCAGAAAAGGACATTCAGGCGGATTGAAGAGGCGGCCGCCGAACTGGCGGATTTATCCAATAACGACCTGAAAAAATTTCCGGGCAGCAAGGAGATCACCGATGAGATTATGGCCTGCCGGGGCCTGAAGGGCGGGGCGCGGAACCGGCAAATCAAATACCTGGCGAAGATTATGCGGCAGGAACCCTTGGACGATATCTACACCTTTCTGACGGACATCAAGGGATCGGATCTGTATAAAAAAGGGGTTCTTCATGAGGCGGAGCGGCTTCGGGATACTCTGATCAACGAGGCGATGGAGGATCATCAGCGTTGTCTCAGGGCGCAGATTCCCTGGGAACCCGTCTGGGAAAGTGACATCATTAGCCATGTTGTCGAAAAATATCAGAGCCTCAACGCCAATGAGATCAGGAAATCCGTCTACCAGTATGTGAAAAGCCGGAATATCCTCCATTACCGCGAGCTGTTCCGGATGCTGAAGGCCGCCATCGATTATGAAGAGATCAGAAGGAAGGCTCTATAAGCAGAGTAAACACAATGAACACCATATTTTCAGACAGAATAGCGGATGTGCCCCGGTCGTTTATCCGGGAGATATTGAAGGTCTCCCTGGATCGGTCGGTGATCTCCTTTGCAGGCGGGCTGCCGAACCGGGACCTCTTTCCGGCCGAAGAAATCAAACGGGCGACATCAAGGGTCTTCGAGCTCTACGGCAACGATATCTTTCAGTACAGTAACTCCGAAGGGGACCTGAAGCTGCGGCAGTATATCGCCAATCGATATAAGGAAAAGAAAGGCCTGGAGATAAATCCCGAACATATCCTGATCACGAACGGGGCGCAGCAGGGCCTCGACCTCATCGGCAAGACGCTGGTCAACGAAGGGGAGGGCGTGATCATCGAGGAGCCCGGCTATCTGGGCGCTATCCAGGCCTTTTCGATCTTTCGGCCCAGATTTCTGCCGCTTGCGGTCTCGGAGGACGGCGTCGATCTGGCCGGATTGAAGGCGATTGCCGCCTCGGAAAAGGCCAAGCTCATGTATACGGTGCCCAATTTTCAGAATCCCTCCGGCATCACCTACAGCGAGCAGAACCGGCGCGAGATTGTCGATATTCTGGCAGGGAAAAATACCTTCCTGATCGAGGATGACCCCTATGGCGAACTGCGCTTTGCGGGGACGCCCAAGACCCCCTTTGCCGCACTGATGCCCGCACAGACCATTCTGCTCGGATCTTTTTCGAAGATCGTCGTCCCCGGTTTCCGGGTCGGCTGGATCGTTGCCCCGGAGCATATCTTCAATAAACTGCTGGTCGCCAAACAGGCATCCGACCTGCACACCTGCCATTTTACCCAGTATATCATCCATCAATACCTGCTGGACAACGATATCGATGCCCATATCGCCAAAATTGTTGCGGCCTACGGCGGACAATGCAGGAGGATGCTTGCCTGTATCGACAGATATTTCCCTGCCGATGTGAGCTCTACCCGGCCCGAGGGAGGCATGTTCCTCTGGGGAAGACTTCCCGGAACCATGACCTCGCTTGATCTCTTTAATCTCGCGGTCAAGGAAAAGGTTATCTTTGTCCCCGGCGACCCGTTCTATACCACCGGGATCAAATCCCCGGCCTTTCGCCTGAATTTCTCCTGCGTCGATGAGACCACCATCGAGACCGGGATTGAGCGGCTGGGCAAGGCTATCAGGTTGCTTGCAAAATAATGTCGGAACTTAATCCGAGTAGCAGGCAACGATGATTTGACTTTCCATAACCTATCGAATAATATCGTGATAAGTGGAATTGCAGAGTGGCAAATGTAATAAGTGGAAAGGATTTTGCCAATTTTTCCACGTTTGAAGCTTAATATAAGAATATGTGGAAAATCCGTCCATCCATAGGGGGTGATATGACGGACAAGAGTCCACTTATTGCACTGATAGGTCGGACCGCTCCGTGCTCCGACCTATCGGAACCCGGATGAGCGATGCTCTATTGGCTGCCAGCCGAAGCGCTCCGCGCTCCGCCTATCAGCCAATAGAGCGGACCGTGTCAACTTGCCTGCTGGCATGGCTTCGCCAGCCGCAGACAAGTCGCCA
>CAIUQR010000041.1 GCA_903901335.1 uncultured delta proteobacterium
CATCGAAATCAACCAGATCTCAGAGGTAATCAGCGGGGTGAATGATATAGTGGCGACAATTGCCACAGCTGTTGAAGAGCAGACTTCCGCCACAAGAGAAATAGCCAGTAACATCTCCCAGGCCAGCCAGGGGATCCAGGAAGTCAATGAAAACGTCAGTCAGAGTTCGGCGGTGGCTGGTGATATCACCCAGGATATCTCCAAAGTCAATCTCGCCGCTACAGGAATTTCTCAAAGCAGCAAAGAGGTTCAGGTCAGTTCCGAGGATCTGCAGCGCATGGCTGCCGAATTGAATACTATCGTCAGTAGCTTTAAGGTCTGATTGAGACAATGATAGTAGCTGTTTTCACTTCACTGGCAGTTGCACTTTTGATCTCTCATGCTCAAACCTGAGCTTGAAAGCCGTATGAGTAAGGCTCAATGCATTTGATACCGAATAACAGTAGAACTATTCTGGTAGTGGAAGACGAGCCAATGGTCTTGAAAATGGTCACAACCATGCTGGAACGCCTTGGGTATGTTGTTCTTGCAGCGAACACCCCTGCAGAGGCTATCTATCTGGTCAAGAAGTCAGATCACCATATCGATCTTGTCCTAACTGATGTGATTATGCCTGACATAAATGGTCGGCGCCTGGCAGAAGTACTTATAGCAATTAAACCAGAAATGAAATTCATATTCATGTCCGGCTATACAGCCAATATCATGGTTGACCAGGACTTTTTAGATAAAGGTATGTGCTTTATTCAGAAGCCGTTCACTAAAAAAGAGCTTGTGGAGAAGATCCAGGAGTCGCTGGGCTGAACGATGAATAAAACCTGCCGCTGCTTTTGTAGAGAAATCTTTATTTAACATTTCATTGACCACGGGACAGATAAACAGAGACGAGAACGAAATCAGCCAGTTAATGGTAAAACTCCACCAATGAATGAGGCCGATGTTCAGAAAATGACATGCCCACCGGGCTCCGTAACACAACAACTCCGTCAACGGATCTTCGCGAAACTCTCCTGGCTTTTTCAGTGCAATGATTTTATTCTAACTCATGACCTATCCTTTTTTGTTGAAATCTTTTTTTTCGAACTGATTCCAGTTGAATACGTTATTCCTTCTTTATGTCTCTCTCAAACACCACTTTTGATTATAACTCAGGATAATATGTAATGGAGTTCTCAAAGAACACCAAAACAATGAAGATTGTGCTGCTGTTCGTGGCAATCGTTGCAATCACTCTCCTCTCTTCCAGGAAGTCGTACGGGGATGACTCAATATTTTATGATACATCACAGAAAATTACTCCAGTTTCCCTCACTGCAGGCATTTCGGAACCATCCCGCACCATTGTCGCCGATGATTCCTCCTATGCTCCTTTCGCCTTTCCCGATGCCGAAGACGGGATATACTTTCCCAAGATTCTATGGCCGGCGGTGCAGTTTTTTGCGGCTATAGCCGCTACTCTTTTGACCTTTGTTCTTCTCTGGAATTATAGTCTCAGAAAGACGGTTACAAAAGTTCTGCGTGATGTTGAACGTCGCAATCGGGATCTGCAAGACAGTGAGGCTCGGTTAAAGGCGTTTTTTGATCTTGCCCCTTTTGGCTGTACAGTTACTGATCTGCAGGGACGCTACCGGATGGTTAATCAGTCTACCTGTCAACGGATCGGTATGCCGGAAGAAGAAATCGTTGGGCATACCGAAAGTGAACTGGGGATCATTGTCAATGAAGCCTCTTCTGAGAATATGCGCAATGAACTCTTGAATTCCGGAGAAATGATTCGTCAGGAAATGATAGTGACTTCAGCCAAAGGTCCAGTGCATGTTATCTCCTCGAGCCGTTTGATTGAGTACGGAGGAGAACAGCTTATACTTTCTGCAACTGTCAATATTACTGAACGTAAAAAGATGGAAGAGGCATTGAGAGAGAGCGAAAACAATTTCACCAGACTCTTTGAGTTAGCCCCCATTCCCCTGGCCTTTGCATCGGAGGTTGATGATTATCGGGCGACAACCTGGAATGAAGCTTGGTATCGAACATTTGGATATATTCATAAAGAGGTTGATGGACGTAGTGGGGATGACTTCGGTTTATGGGCTAATAGCAAAGACCGCATGCGATTCATTGATATGGTCAAGGTGCAGAACAAAGTCGCAGGAATGGAGGTCCAACTGCAGCATTGCGACGGATCCATCCGAACCTGCGAAGTATTCGGCCGCTTCATCGGTAAGGCTGGTCAGCGAATCTTGATGGCAGCCTACGTTGATATTACCGAGAGCAAGCAGGCGGAATTGGCCCTGAAAGAAAGCGAGGAACGTTTTTCGAAGGCCTTTCAATCTTCACCGGCCCCTATGTGCATTTCTGATATTGAAACTGGCCGTTTCCTTGATGCAAACGAAAAATTATTGCAGATGCTTGAACGCACCCGGTCTGAAATCATCGGTCAAACCTCCTTCGAGATAGGAATCTGGAAGGATCCGGAAGTCAGGGTCAGATTAGGCAGAAAGCTGCAAACCGAACGATCCTTCAAAGACGAAAGGATAAAGCTTTTTACCAAATCAGGGAAAATACGTGATGCATTATGGTCTGCGGAAATAGTAAATCTTGCGGGGGCTGAAGCCATGCTTACGCTCTTAAGCGATATCACCGATAGGAACAGGGCTGAAAAGGAGAAAGAAAAACTACAGGCGCAATTGCAACAGTCCCAAAAGATGGAATCCGTGGGTCGGCTCGCTGGTGGAGTGGCTCATGACTATAACAACATGCTGGGAGTCATTATCGGGCATGCGGAACTGGCATCGATCAAGGTAGATAAAAACCATGAAATACAACGGCATCTCAAGGAAATAATGCATGCTGCCCAGCGTTCAACTGAGCTAACACAACAACTTTTGGCCTTCGCTCGCCGTCAAACCATCGCCCCCAGATTCCTTGACCTCAATATGTCCGTTGCCATAACCCTCCAGATGGTTCAAGTCCTTATAGGAGAAGATATTGAACTGGTTTGGCTACCGGTTGCTGGATCCTGTACGGTAAAAATCGACCCAGTTCAGCTCAATCAACTTCTCATGAACCTCTGTGTCAATGCACGAGATGCCATCTCCGGGACCGGCAGGATAACCATCGAAACAGAAATGCTGAATTTAGATAGCGCCTACTGCGCATCAAACACCTATTTCATTCCTGGAGATTATGCCGTCCTTACTGTGAGTGATAACGGCTGCGGCATGGATAGGGAGAGCCAATCAAAAATATTCGAACCTTTCTATACCACTAAAGGCGTTGGGAAGGGAACGGGCCTGGGACTGGCGACAGTTTATGGTATTGTCAAACAGAATAACGGATTTATTAATGTCTACAGTGAACCGGGCCGGGGGACGACCGTCCGGGTTTATCTTCCCCGCCATAATGTCTTGGCAGATGAAAAAAGAGGCTCAGTGATTAGCAGTATCCCAAAAGGCTTTGGCGAGACGGTTTTAGTCGTTGAAGATGAAGCCGCTCTACTTGATATAACTACAACCATGTTGGTTGATCTTGGTTACAGGGTGTTGGGCGCGACTACACCGGCTGAGGCTATTCGCTTGGGAGAAGAACAGAAAGACTCCATAAATTTACTGATGACAGATGTGGTCATGCCGGATATGAACGGTCGTGAACTGGAACAACAGATAAAAAAGATCAATCCCAAAATCAAATGTCTTTTTATGTCGGGCTACACCGCCAATGTGATTTCCAAGTATGGAGTGCTGGACAATGATGTGCATTTCCTGCAGAAACCTTTCACCCTTAAGGATTTGGCGATCAAAATCAGGGGAACTCTCGATCAGAAGTTGGAGGGCCAAATGCACAATGGTGGTGATATCCTTCCTGCTAATACCATTTAGATAAAATCAAAACCCAACAGTTTTGTTCGGTTATTTCTTGGTGGGTTTACAGTTTACTCAACCGTCCACACCCAGTAGCCGGGATAGACTCCCCACCAACGTTGAAAGAATTTGACCGTTGGTTTGATGCCGAAGAGAAGCGCCCTCAATATGTCGCCAAACTTC
Organism: uncultured delta proteobacterium; assembly: GCA_903901335.1. Classification (GTDB taxonomy): domain Bacteria; phylum Desulfobacterota; class Desulfobulbia; order Desulfobulbales; family Desulfocapsaceae; genus CAIUQR01. Next base: position 4,044 of record CAIUQR010000041.1, read on the forward strand.
GATGGCCTAAAGGTTTCCGGTGTCCTGCTTGCGGCATAATATCTGAAAATCAATCTCTGATGGAAAAATTTAACACCCAAGAGCCAAATTGATAGGAAAAATTGTTTTTTAGATAATCCCGTATTGAGCTTTCCAGTCTTCATGCAGAACAATATATACTGTAGTTAGTTGATAAACATAAGAGGTTTTCTTGTGAAAATCTATGAAGTAGCATATGATATATGCTTTAGGAGATGTGTCTTAGAATGAATTTAATTAATTAGGTCTCATGGATATTTTTATTGCCAGGCAACCGATCCTTAATGCTCATAAAAAGTTGTTTGCCTATGAACTCCTGTATCGGGGGACAAAAACATCAACTCTCGCTACTGCCAGTGGTAACAAGGCCACCACCAGCGTCCTCTCCAGTGCTTTTTTAACTGAAGGGATAGATAAAATAAGCGGATCACGCCCATGCTTCATCAATTTTACCCGAGAATTACTGTTACAGAACCTTCCTTTTTCCTTTCCAAAGACCCTGATCGTGGTGGAAGTCCTAGAGGATGTCCCGCCAACCCCTGACGTTGTAGCTGTTTGCCGGAAGTTAAGAGGTGATGGCTACACCATTGCACTCGATGATTTTATCTATGATTCGAGTCTGGATCCTCTTATCAATGTCGCAGATATCATCAAATTTGATATTCGCTTGTCTTCTCTTGATACCATACAGAAAACCCTACATAAGCTTTCCAGATACAACCTGAAATATCTGGCGGAAAAGGTTGAAAGTCATGAAGAGTTTGTCCAGATGAGTAAGCTCGGCTTTTCCTATTTTCAAGGGTACTTTTTTTGCAGACCCGAGAAAATCAAGATTAAGGAAGTGGATTCCGCTAAAATTAATCTGGTCAATCTGCTAGCCGAGGTTAACCGAAAAACCACATCAGTGAAGAAACTGGAAAAGATTATCCAAGGTGATGTGGGATTGTCTTATAAGCTCCTGCGATTTATAAACTCTTCTTATTTTTACCGGGTCAATAAGATAGAATCCGTAGCTAATGCGATAACCTATCTTGGGAGTAGAGAAATACAACGCTTTATAATTTTAGTGCTGATCTCTGAGCTTGCGACCGATAAACCAGCTGAGTTGGTACGGCTAGCGGTTGTCCGGGCAAAGATGGGCGAACTGATAGCCCGGGAGACTGTCCTCAAGGATAAAGAGGATGAGATCTTTCTTCTGGGCCTTTTTTCCCTTTTGGATGCTATGCTGGACACAGGAATGGATTTTATCTGTGACCACCTGTCTCTTGGAGATCATCTGAAAAACGCCCTGATCAACCAGACTGGACCATACTCACCCTATCTCCAGCTGATAATCAGTTACGAAAAACGAGATGAACCCGGATGCCTTGCCGCTATGAAGGAAATCGGTCTCGGTCTAGAGAAACTCCATCAGATGTATATGGATGCAATTTCCTTTGCAGAATCGGTATTGGGGTAAGAGGTTTTGCTATCAAGATACCTCCATTACAATTATAAAAATTTTTAATGAGTTTTGACTATACGTTTATTTAATACTGGTATTTTGTAAAAAATTTTCATTATTCAAATTTTATTATAAACCAGGAAGTTAAGGAGATCTAAAATGACCCTGACTAACTGGAATGACAATTTGAGTGTAGATGTTAAAGAGATTGACCTACAGCATAGAAAACTCATAGATATGTTCAATGAACTGAACGATGCTATGAAAACCGGAAAAGGAAAAGATGCCCTGAGGACAATCGTGAACGGTTTAATCAGCTATAACGCGACACATTTTAAAAAAGAAGAGCATTATTTTGAAAAATTTGGATATCCGGATACAGCGAATCACAAAAAGAGCATGTCGCTTTTGTAAAAAAAGTTACAGATTTTAAGGATGGTTTTGAAAAAGGTAGCCTGCCTCTATCTGTAGAAGTAATGAACTTTCTGAGTGACTGGCTGAAAAATCACATTAAGGGAACCGATAAGAAGTACTCCAAATTCTTTAACAAAAAAGGGCTGAAGTAAGCCTTATCATTCGGCACACAATGACCAAGAATGTTACGGGACAAATTGAATTCTGATTGTACATATGGGAAAGGTCCAATTTTTCATAAATATTGGAGAATGAACAAACAAGGCTATTAATTCTAATTTCTTCTATGACGTTAAACAACAACATAACTAGATAAGTAATCTAGATCAGTAATTTTCTACGGTGCAATATGGAAAACATTATATGGGATCCTGCCTGGAATATTGGTCATGCAGAAATTGACAAACAACATCAAAAATGGGTCGAAATATTTAATCGGTTACGTAATGCGGTTCTGTCTGAGAGCGATGAAAAACCAGATGAAGTTCAGAGAACTACCCTTAAGGAAATGTTAGAATACACTCACTATCATTTTGATAGCGAAGAAAAGTTAATGAAGGAGACAAATTATTCGGAGGCGCATGGTCACTGGCGGCTGCATAAAGAATTTGACAAGACTGTTTATGAAAAATACAGAGGTCTAGAGGGAAATGCGTTGATTCTTAATTCAGATCTTCTTTCACTTATGAAAAATTGGCTTCTTGGACATATTCAGACCGAGGATCAAAAATTTGGCCAATATCTAAGTTCCTTGAGTATTTAAACTTTTGAATTTACGGCTAGACTTGATTTATCAGTTCCCTGCTGATCGGTTTTTCACAACATTCCAAAAAGAAACGATCAGCCTATTTCTTATTTCCACTTCACAATAGCTTTACAAAAACAAAAAAGGGCTACAGAGAAAAACTCTGTAGCCCTTGAATTTGCTGGCGGGGCCGACCGGGCTCGAACCGGCGACATCCGGCGTGACAGGCCGGCATTCTAACCAACTGAACTACGACCCCGAAGAATGCTCTATTAACCGTGGTAGGCGGAACAGGGATCGAACCTGTGACCCTCGGCTTGTAAGGCCGATGCTCTCCCAGCTGAGCTACCCGCCCCCAATCAATAGTGGAAAGGTATTTACCAATTTCACTCTATCGCGTCAAGCAAAAAAGCTCCAGGAAAAAAGTTATTCAAAGCGATGACTAGAGTGACTTTAGTAACTATTTTTTTCATAGTATCAACGGCTGGCTGCAGATCACCAACCATTTTCCTCATGATATACGGTTAAAATTACCAACTCGTTTTCTTTTTAAGAATGATTAGGATATGAGATATTAATTCTGAATTGCTCTCAAGTTGACAGCAAAGACAATGCATGCAGGGGGGCAATGTACCGCGTCCCTGCACAAGTGTTTCATCTTGAAAGTGTTTTGGAATAGGCACCTTGGATCCACCCGTGTCATTTGCAGTTAAAAACCAATCTCTGGAGAAAAACTATGGCCCTGATTACCTTAAAAGGGAACCCCTTTTCGACCGTTGGCGACCTGCCGATTGTCAATTTTTCCGCACCTGAATTTTTATTGACCAGATCAGATCTGGCTGAATGTACCCTTAATGATTTCAAAGGAAAAAAGGTTGTTTTGAATATTTTTCCAAGTATCGACACGCCCGTCTGCGCTACATCAGTACGTCGATTCAACGAGGCCGCCAGCAGTCTCGATAACACCGTTGTCCTTTGTATTTCCGCAGATTTGCCGTTCGCCCACAAGCGCTTTTGCGAAGGAGAAGGATTGAAAAACGTTATCCCGCTTTCAACCTTCCGCTCACAACGTTTTGGTACGGATTACGGCGTAACGATCACAGACGGCCCCCTTGCCGGGCTTCTGGCCAGGGCTGTCGTCATCATTGATGGCAAGGGGATGGTGACTTATAAAGAGCTGGTCCCCGAGATCGCCCAGGAGCCCGATTATTCAGCAGCCCTCCACAGTCTTCAGCACTAAACCGATCTCGATTTCTGTTGACATGGAACTGAATATCTCCAAGCCAATACTCCATATTTAACAATCATAACACTTTTGTGTTGGCCGCGACCTCGCTGCTGGAAGAATCAATCGATTCTTCCAGCAGCACCTGTTTTATCTGCCATTCAAACTCTCATTAGGGCTACTCGACACCCGTCGAGCAGCCCCCTGTTTTTCGTTTCCCCTCTCTTCTCCTGTCCCGTTCATTTCCAACATTAGCACAGGATAGTATCTGGAACCGGCATATCTCATAATTTTCAAATCGTAATGGAGAGTATACAGGAATGATTATTCTTGTAATTTTCACAAAGTCCGATGTACCGGAATGACTCTCGTCTTCTCTGTTGTACCATTGATCTTGAACTTTATTATTGATTGTGTTAAGCATCTCATTCGGTTTCTTATTTTGAGGAAAATATCTTGTATTTTTAGTACGGTGACATTTTATGTGAGTCAATATTTCAACCTTTACTCATACTAGCTCGCAGCCGAAATATTTTTTCGAGAAGGCATGCGAATCACTAATCTATCAGCACATTTTCAAGGAGTCATCATGGGATCTGACATGAACAAAAAGAGTGGGTCGGTTATGGTTGTGGGAGCCGGTATTGCAGGCATGCAAGCTTCGCTTGACTTGGCTGAGTCCGGATATTACGTCTACCTCGTTGAAAAATCCGCTGCAATCGGTGGGGTCATGTCACAACTCGACAAGACCTTTCCGACCAACGACTGTGCGATGTGAGTAATCTCACCAAAACTGGTCGAGGTCGGCCGTCACCTGAATATAGAGTTATTAACGAACACTGAACTTCTCGGACTCGAAGGTGAGCCCGGAAATTTTACCGCAAAAATACATCAAGATGCTCGTTTTATTGACCTTTTGAAATGCACAAGCTGTGGCGAGTGCGCTAAGGTCTGTCCTGTTTCCGTTCCTAACGAATACAACGAAAAGCTAGATTTCCGTAGAGCCGCTTTTAAACAATATCCCCAAGCAATTCCAGGAGCCTACGGAATCGACAAGCGCGGCACCGCCCCCTGCAAGGCCACCTGCCCGGCGCATGTCAGCATCCAGGGCTATATCGCGTTGATCAATGACGGCAGGTATGACCAGGCCTTGAAACTCTTCAAACAGGAACACCCCTTTCCCGGTATCTGCGGCCGTGTCTGCCATCATCCCTGCGAGGGAGAGTGTACCCGGAAAGATGTTGATCAGCCGCTTGCCATCCGGGAGCTGCACAGGTTTCTGGCCGATTATGAAAAAAGTAAAGGCGAATACTTCGTCCCGGAGATCCTGATTGAAAAACGGACGGAAAAGGTGGCCATCATCGGCTCCGGTCCATCAGGAGTCACCGCCGCCTATCAGCTTCTGCAACAGGGCTATCAG
>CAIUQR010000042.1 GCA_903901335.1 uncultured delta proteobacterium
AATAATTTGCAATGTGTGTGCCTACATATTTCAATCGCATCCTAACACTCATGTCTCGCACTATGTTGTTTTCACAAATAATATTTTTGACGCTGTAGCGAAATAGAGCATTTTTATGCCTACTGGCCGCAAACGCAAGTTCTACATCTAGAAAAAAGAATAGAGAGAAGAGCATAGAAAATATTGCCGTAATTCTGACGGGCTGTTATAAGAAAGGTTTAAAAGAAATCCTGACATATTGCGGCCTAGGCAGGTCTTAGAGAATCGTCCTCATCGTGAAAATGTTTTTATTTTGCATGGCCGGGACGAGGCAAGACAGAGAGAATTTTTCAGAATACGATAAGGGAAAATGTCATTGAATTAAAATCGTTTTGATTGTTTGTGAGATATTGGACAGCCTTTTGTGAAAAGGGTCAAACCTTGAAATGCGAAAGAGAACAGTCACATTTCAAAGAATGACCTCCATGCGACTATTAATCAGAAAGGAGAACGAAAATGGCAATGGTAGATCAGACCTGTTCGGCATTCATTGAAGTACTGGCATCAAAAGCACCTGTTCCAGGCGGCGGCGGCGCGGCTGCCATGGGAGGCGCCATAGGCATGGCTCTTTCCAATATGGTGGGAAATCTCACCGTCGGGAAAAAGAAATATGCGGATGTGGAAGGAGAGGTGAAAGAACTCGTAGCCAAAGGAGAGGCTGTCATTGTCAAACTTAAGAGGCTGGTGGACAAGGACGCTGAGGTGTTTGAACCCCTGTCCAAGGCCTACGGGCTTCCGAAAACTACTCCTGAAGAGGTGAAGTTCAAGGAAGAAACCATGGAAAAATGCTGCATAACGGCCTGCGGGGTTCCCATGGAAATTATGCGGGCAGCCTTTGAGGGTATCAAAATTCATGCCAGAATGGGTCAGATTGGTACCATGATCGCTATCTCCGACGTTGGGTGCGGCGTTGTGTTTTTAAAAAGCGCGCTTATCTCAGGAAGCCTGAATGTGATCATCAATCTCAATACCATCAAGGATCAGGCCTTCTGCTCCGCCACTCAAAAGGAAATGGACGAACTCCTCAGTACCGGATCAAAAATGGCGGATGAGACTTTGGCTCTTGTTTTATCAAAATTGAAGAAATAAGGAGACTTACCGATGGCTGAACTGTTGAAAGGGAAACCCGTGGCCGATGCCATGAAGGCAGCGTTGATTACAAAAGTGGAAGGCCTGAAGGCAAAAGGGCTGGCGCCGAAGCTCGGCATCATTAGGGTGGGCGCGCGCCCGGATGACCTGTTTTACGAAGGGGGCGCAAAAAAGACCGCCGCTGCTCTCGGCATGGAGGCAGAGGTTTTCGAATATCCGGAAAATATTGAGCAGGCGGCTTTTGAAGACGCCGTGATTAAAGTGGGAAAGATGAAAGGTGTCCACGGAATTCTCATGTTTTCCCCCTTGCCCAAGCACCTGAATGAAAAGAAAATACGGACTTTAATTCCGGTGGAAAAAGATGTGGATTGTCTGTCTACCGGTGGTGCGGCCAAAGTCTTTACCGATGATCCGACCGGTTTTCCACCCTGCACACCCACGGCCTGCATGGACATGCTTCATCATTTCGATATCCCGATCAAGGGCAAGAAATGCGTTGTAGTCGGCCGGTCCCTGGTGGTTGGAAAACCCCTGGCTATGCTGCTTCTGAGAGAGCACGGCACCGTAACCATCTGCCATTCCAGAACCGAGAACCTGCCGGAAGTCTGCCAAAACGCGGACATCCTGATCGCTGCCGTGGGAAAGGCCAAGATGATCAAAGGTAATTTCGTGAAACCCGGGCAGATCGTCATCGATGTGGGGATCAATCCTGATCCTCAAAATCCCGGGAAATACTGCGGCGATGTCGATTTTGCCGAGGTGGAGCCCGTGGTTCTGAAAATTTCCCCGGTTCCTGCAGGGGTGGGGTCGGTTACCACCTGGGTTCTCTGCAAACAGACCATCATGGCCTGTGAAATGCAGAATTCCTGATGTAATAATACCGTAAGGCCTCAATCCATGTTGCATTCAAATGAAGTCTTTTGCATGCAACATGGAGTTTCGCCTGACTAGGCCGGACAATCACATAGCTATCAACGGCAAGTAATCGGGTTCCCAGCACATTTTTGTTATCAATTCCTTCATCTTGGCCTCGTCATTTTCATGCTTGAAGTGAGAATAGACACACGGCCTGCTGACCCCCTCTCTGACCGCGCACATCGCAACAGCCAGAGCCACCTTACGGCCTACCTCAGTCAACATTCTGACCGGAGGCACAAGACGGCCTTCTTCCATACCCTCTCTCGATACAAAATCCGATACTGCATGGGCTGCAGCAGTAAAGAAATTCGGCAAAACCTCTCTGGCGCCGGAGGCAAGAATTCCTAAACCCACGCCTGGAAAAACAAGGGCATTGCTGCAGTGGCCGGTCCTGAATGTTTTCCCCTTGTAACTATGTGGTTCAAATGGACTTCCCGTAGCGACAAGGGCACTGCCATTGGTCCAATCATAGATATCGGATGGCAGGGCTTCGATGACTGGTATCGGGTTTGAAAGCGGCAGAATCACGGGCCGCTCTGTATTTTTTGCCACCTCTTGAATCACCTCCTGAGTAAAGCATCCCACACAGCCCCCCTGGCCGGATGTTCCTATAAGCACTGTAATACCGGCATGTTTGACAACATCATCCAAACAAAGATCTTCCTTCCTCACCCACGGAAAATATTCAGGATCTTTTGCAAATTTCATCTTATAGAATTCGTTATCCTGATCAGTCCTGACAATTCCCTTTGAATCAAACGTGAAGATGCGGTCTTTTGCCTGCCGTTCGGAAAGTCCCTCTTCTTTCAATGCGATTTCAATCTGCTCGGCTATGCCGACACCGCATGTACCTGCGCCATGAATCAGGAAAACCTGATCCCTGATATGCTCTTTTTTAATCCTCATGGCCGTGAAGATCGCGGCCAGGGTGATAGCACCAGTGCCTTGGATATCTTCGTTGAACGATATTAAATCATCGGCAAATGCATCGCGAATACTGTAGGCGTTCTGTTTGGAAAAATCTTCCCACTGACATATCGCATTAGGGAAAACATTCCTGAAGGCCCTGGCAAACTGACCGATGAACCGCAGATACTCTTCTCCCTGCAGCCGTTCATGACGCCAGCCCAGGTATTCATTATCTGTAAGCAGAGCCTTGTTGTTCGTCCCTACATCAAGGGAAATCGGCAGACAATGCCAGGGCGCGATTCCTGCCCCTTGGGTGTAGAGCATTAATTTTCCAAGGCAGATGGCAATTCCCCCGGCGCCTTGATCCCCGAGGCCCAGTATGCCCTGATTGTCGGTAACGACGGCAATCCGGATATCCCGGTGCAGAAATTGGCGCAGGATGTTTTCCGCATTATCAATATTCCCTGGATAAAAATGCAGGCCATTTGCCTGTCTGAACATGGATGAATATTGTTTTACCGCAAGTTCGATGGTCGGGGTATAGATTATACCGATGTATTTTTCAATATTACTTTTGATCAGGGCATGCGCCAGGGTCACGTTCCGATCAAATAACGAACGGATAAAAACGAATTTCTGCACATCATCCTGTCGCTTGTCAATCTTGCTGACAGTCGCTTCCACCTGGTGCTCGAGATCACGAACAGCAGGCGGCAATGCCGCCTCCAGGCCGAGTTGCCGCCTTTCGGCAAGGTTAAAAGCCGTCCCCTTATTCAAAAAACTTATGGAATGAATGGAAGCTCCGCTTGCAAAAACCAGAATTTCTTGAGTATTTCCGTACTCATCATATTTGAATCTGTATTGGTTCTCTGCCATGGTTTATTTCCTATAAAATATTCTTCAGTTCTATTTTGACTGTTTGTCGGATTGACAATCAGATCACTTTGCTCCATAATGGTTTTCCATGACGCACTGGAAAGACATACTACAGGAAAGTATTACCACCTATTCGGCCCTGCAAAAGCATTTGGATTGCAATAATACAGCATTGAAGGAGGTAATAGCAAACTTTCCGATGCGTATTAATCCATATTTTTTGAATCTTATCAAAACACCCGATGATCCTCTCTGGAAGCAGGCCGTTCCGGACTCCGCCGAATTGGAGGATAGCATCTGCATTGAAGACCCTCTTGGAGAAGAGAATCTCAGCCCTGTTCCCAATCTCGTACATCGATATCCGGACAGGGCCTTGTTTCTGGTCACAAATCAATGCGCGATGTACTGCAGGTTCTGCACCCGCAAACGCAAGGTCGGGACAGAAAGGATGCATATCTCCGACGATACCATCCGGGCCGGTTTTGATTATCTGAGAAAGACTCCGGAAATCAAGGATGTTCTGATCTCCGGCGGAGACCCGTTGCTGCTCGAAGATGAAGTCCTCGAAAACCTGCTCCTCACTCTGCGCAGTATCCCCACCATTGAGATCATCCGCATCGGCACCAGGGTGCCCTGCACCTTGCCCATGCGCATCACGAAAAGACTCGTTGACATCCTGAAGAAATTTCACCCGCTCTTCATCAACACCCATTTCAACCATCCCGATGAAATCACACCTGAGGCGGCCATCGCCTGCGCCCTTCTTGCAGATGGCGGCATCCCACTCGGCTGTCAGACGGTTCTTTTAAAGGGTGTTAATGACAACCCATCCATAATACTTGACTTAATGCGTGCCCTTTTACGGATACGCGTCAAACCATATTATCTCTTTCAGGCCGATTTGACCCGTGGCACAAACCATTTTCGAACCCCCACCGACAGGGGGATCACCATCATTCGCCACCTGATCGGAAAGATCTCGGGGATGGCTATTCCGACCTTTGCCCTCGACGCCCCCGGCGGCAAAGGAAAAATACCACTCTCCCCGGATTTTATCCTCGCACGGGGAGAAAACCTGGTTTTCAACAGCTATTGCGGTGAAGTCTGCACATATCCGGAAGCAGGAGAGGCATTCTGACTTTTACCTTTTCGAAATGTTACGGATCATTATTTTTCGTCAGACTTGCAACTCGAAGTGCGAAAACTGTATAATTCAGACGGGAAAACACTCAACCTGGCTCTTTGTATCCCAGTCAGGAGGTAAAGACATAGCTGAAGAGTTACATAGAATCAATAATATTTATTTTTCAGAAAAGCCAGGTCAGACGCCATGCAAAAAGACGAACTTTTGAAAGCCGTTCTCAGCTCCGATGAACTTCCGACCCTGCCGACAGTTGCCTCCAGACTTATCTCGCTCACGTCCAAAGAAGATACAACCTTGTCGGATATTGCCGATCTTGTGTCTCAGGACATTTCTCTTTCCGCCAAGATCCTCAAGGTTTCCAATTCGGCCTTTTACAGCTTTCCTCAACAGGTCGGTTCGATCCAACAGGCGGTCTCTATCCTGGGTACTAATGCTGTTCGAAGCCTGGTTCTCTCGTTTTCATTTCTGACCATCAAGGCCGGAAAGAAAAGCAGCCAGTTTAATTTCGAGAAATTCTGGGAACAATCGCTGGCTTCAGCGGTTGCCTCCAGGCTGATTCTGGAGAAGGTGAATGACGCCAACACGGAAGAGATATTTATTTCAGGCCTCTTGCAGAATCTGGGAGAATTGATATTTGCCAGAACCTTTCCGGAAAAATATGACAAGGTTCTGGCTGTTATTGAAGAAGACCAGCATGACCGCATCGGCTCAGAGATATCCATTTTCGGCGCCGATCATTGTTATATCGGCCATGAAGTTGCCAAACACTGGGGCTTTCCACCCGTTCTGCTTCTGCCGATTCTCCACCACCACGACCCCTTATCCTACCAGGGTGACAATCAAAAAATACTGCTGACCACCAAGGCAGTTTATCTTTCCGATCTGCTCATCAATATCATTTTCTCAAAAAAACCGGAAGAGTATCATAAACAGTTTAAAAAGGAGGCAAAGAAGCTTCTTGGGCTTCGAAATGATCAGGTCGATGCAATTCTGAATGATATCCATTCAAGGGTAGATCAAGCCGGCAAATATTTCGGACTCCAGATCCAGCACACAAAATCGGTCCAGGATATCCTCCAGGAGGCAAATATTCGCCTCAGCCTCTTGAACCTCGATTATTCCCAGATGAATAAACAGCTCATTGAGGCCAAGATCGCTCTGGAAAATCTCGCCAAAGAACTCGAAAATAAGAATAAAATTCTTGATAATCTCGCCAATGTCGACGGTCTCACCGAGGTATATAACCACAGGTTCTTTCAAAATGCCCTGGATCAGGAAATCAACCGATCAAATCGCAATGAGGGATACATTTCGCTTCTACTGATTGATATAGATCACTTCAAGATTTTCAACGACACACATGGCCACCAGGTTGGGGATTTTGTTCTGAAAGAATTTGCTCGAATTCTGAAAACCAACCTGCGGCAATACGATACCCTGGCTCGATATGGCGGCGAAGAATTTGTGATCATTCTCCCTGAGACGGACAGCGACAGTGGACTTGCGGCAGGGGAAAAGCTGAGAGAGGCAATTGAGAAGGCCACCTTTGAAGAGAACCATCAAACCTATCACGTTACGGCAAGCTTTGGTCTTGCCAGCAGTCGACCGGCAATTGAGGACCATTTTTCGAAAAGTAATTTCATAAATATGGCGGATACTGCCTTGTATGATGCAAAAAATCGGGGCCGTAACCAGGTAGTACTCTTTACACCCAAGAAGAAATGGTTTAAGTTCTAGCAAAATCAACTACTCTCTTCATAATTAAAATTTGAGCGGACAGAATTTTCCATTCCAACGACAATCATGACGATTTAAAATGAATACTACCGATATCACTTACAAATATTGTTTCGATTTTCCAAATGGGACGAAGAAACGATTTCTGATTCAGCTGGATTCAAAAACGCTCCTTTTTAAATCAACTATTCATAGTCGCCCGGACTGGACCTATCTGGCCGATCACCAATGTACCTGTTGTACTCTCGATAAAAATACCGTGACGTACTGCCCGATTGCTGTCAATATTTCGGAACTGGTCACCTCTTTCAAGGATATAGTATCTCATGAATCATGTAATGTTTCCTGCATCACAGCTGAAAGGACCGTGACGAAAAACACCCTTGTCCAGGACGGCCTCAGCTCCATTATTGGAATTATCATGGCAACCAGCGGCTGTCCAACCATGGATATCCTGAAGCCGATGGCCAGATTTCATCTGCCGTTTGCGACGGTTGACGAGGCCATGTTCCGTTCAATCTCCGTCTATCTGCTGCGTCAGTATTTCACCTATCAGAAAGGCGGCTCCAGCGATTTCTTTCTAAAAAATGTCAAATTTTACTACCAGGAAATTGAAAATGTCAATAAAGGCATTTTAAACAGGATCAGACATGCCTCAAAGCTGGATGCCGACCGGAATGCGATCGTTATCCTGAACGCCCTGGCGCAAATTCTCAACATGGAAATCGATGATGATCTGCGTTCTCTCCGGAGCATCTTCTTTTCGGAGGATGAAGAATAGAGTGCCCCCTAAGAACTGGTCACATCATGTTCTCGGGATCCACATCGACGGATATGCGCGTGTCTCCGGCAGCCAATCCCCTGGCCATGTTCACAATCCCTCTGCAGACTCTATGAAGTTCATCAACTCGCCTTCCTTTAACTAACACCTGCCAGCGGTATCGATCACACAGCCTGTCAAGTGGAGCCGGTGCCGGCCCCAGGACCTCCAGAACGGATTGCGGCTGGCTACCAGCAGATTGGCGAATGCTGTTGATAATCTCCCGGCAGCATGTCGCCACATTCGCGGCTGTCTTTCTGACCTCCGGCTCCCCCTCACCATGGATCAGAAACGCTATCAATCTGACAAAGGGTGGAAAAAGAGGCATCTTTCTTATCCCCAGTTCTCGCTCGTACAGTTCCTCGAACTGATGGTTTTTTGAAAAAACAATCGAATAATGATCAGGCTGCATGGTCTGGACAATCACCCTGCCCGGATTTTCGCCCCTGCCGGCCCTCCCGGTCACCTGGGAAATGAGCTGAAATGTCCTCTCAGCCGCCCGGAAATCAGGCATATTCAGACCACCATCGGCCCAGGCCACACCCACGAGGGTAACATAGGGGAAATGGTGTCCCTTGGCAATCATCTGGGTGCCGACCAGGATATCGATATCCCTGTTATACATCGCCTTCAGGACCTGAAGAAATTTCTTTCTGTCCCCCGACGTGTCGGAATCCAGGCGCGCCACCCGTGCATCCGGAAAAAGGGATCGGACCTCTTCCTCAATCCTCTCCGTGCCGAAACCCATCGGGACAAGGGCATCTGACCCGCAGGTTGAACAAATCAGCCTGTGGGTCAGATTATACCCGCAGTAATGACAGATCAGCCGTTGCTGTTTTTTATGAAATACAAGGGAGACATGACAATGAATACAGGTAACAGGAGTTCCGCATTCCTGGCAGAATACAGTGGAGGAAAAACCCCTCCGGTTCATCAAAAGCATGCTCTGTTCCTGCCGGACGAGATTTTCTGCCAGGGCCTCCCGAAGTTCCTTATGGAAAACTCCCTTTTTGTCCGACGCAGATTTTTTCCGCAAATCAATAACGGTAACCACTGGCATAGGGCGCCCTTCCACCCGCCTGGTCATTTTCAGCAGCGTATATTTTCCCGTCATGGCATGGTAATAGCTGGTGACGGAAGGAGTCGCTGAGCCAAGAACCACAACCGCATTATGGTAGCTCCCCCTTAAAACGGCCAGATCACGCCCTTGGTAGCGCAAGGAATCGTCCTGTTTATATCCCGAATCGTGTTCTTCGTCGACGACAATTAATCCAGGATTCCGAAGTGGTGCAAAGATCGCTGACCTGGCACCGATGACGATTCTGGCCTTCCCTGAAGCGGCCAGAGACCATTGGTCATACCGCTCACCGGTCGAAAGCCCCGAATGCAACAAAACAACCTGATCACCGAAACGAGACACGAAATGGGACTCGAGCTGGGTAGCCAGGGCGATCTCCGGAACTAATACCAGGACATCTTTACCGGCCTCCAGGGTTTTTTCGGCTGCCCGGAGATAGACCTCCGTCTTTCCGGAGCCGGTAACTCCATGGAGCAGAAAGGAATGAAATTGCTCCGATTCGAGTGCCGCAGAGATTTTTTCAAGGACCTGCTCCTGTTCGTCAGTCAGCGTTTCCGGACGAGGAAAATGGGCAAGCTGACTCCCGAAAGGATTCCTGTAAACCCTGGTAACAGTGCGCAAGATCAACTGATTCGTTATCAATTCCTGAATTACCCTGGAAGCCCCCGGATAATTTTTCATCAGCTCTTTTTCGGGAATCAGCGTGTTTCCGGAGGTGTTTCCAAGAATTCCGAGAAAATAAATTGCCTTGGCCTCTGTCCTTTTTATTTCGAACGGAATTTTCTCTTGTAAAGAAGCACAGTAGGCGGTGAACATCTGCGGATCATACAGGGTAATATCTAAAGGGAATTCGATCTTGGAGGCAAGTGTATAGCAGACTTCTTCCTTCTCCCGTATGCTGTCTGTCCGGATCTGCTCTGCAAGAGAGACATAGTCAAGTTTCAGTAACTTCTTCAGAATCTTTTTTTGATCTTTATCGCGTAAGAGTTTTTTGCTCGCGTCGGCGGTCAGATAGCCCTTTGCCAGCAACTCCGGCAACCAGACAGGTTCAGGGGTTGGTGGATCAAACCCGCTTATCAGTTGATCGCGACCCGTGGCGGTAAGAAGGATTTTTTTTTCACTTCCTGATGTCAATCCGCCTGGCAGCGCTGTTTTTATAACCTCGCCGATCGGGAAATGGTAGTATCCGGCAATCCAACGAAAAAACGGGATACTGTTGGCATGAAAGAGTGGCTCTCTATCCAGCACCTCTATGACATGTTTCAGGACGTAATCCACATTTTCGTCAGGCTGTGTTCCCAGAACATAGCCGGTGACCCGACGTCTTCCAAGAGGGACAAGCACCCTTTTCCCGACAAGATCATCATCGGGAAGCAGGTGTGTTTCAGATGAGTAGAGATAAGATAGCGTCTGCTCGACTGGAGCTGAAACCGCCACCTCAAGACGGATCATAGACCGGCAACGATCTCTTTTAAGTGTTCTTTGAACTCTTTCCCCAGTTCCGTATGCCGGATACCGTAGGCAACGTTCGCTTTCAAGTATCCAAGCTTGTCACCTGCATCAAATCGAATCCCATCAAACTCATAGGCGTACATGCAACGCCTTTTGGTCAGGGCGAGGAGTGCATCGGTGAGTTGGATTTCACCGCCATGGCCGGGTGTGGTCGTGCTGAGAATTTCAAATATTTCCGGCATCAGGATATACCGGCCGATAATGGCCATATCGGAATCGGTGGTGCCTGGGGCCGGTTTTTCCACCATCCTGGTCACTTTATGCGTCCGTTCCCTCTCGCAATCTTCACCTTCAACGATTCCATATTGATAGGTCTGATTCTGGGGTACCCTTTGTACCGCGATAATGGATTCGTTCACCTCTTCATAGAGATCGAGCATCTGTTTTGCACATGGAACTTTGCTCAGCACCAGGTCATCCCCGAGAGCCACCATGAACGGCTCGTCACCGATGACATGCCGGGCAGTCCAGATTGCGTGGCCAAGCCCCAGGGGTTTTTTCTGGCGAATAGAGACGATATCGATCAGGTTGGAGATCATGTTCAGCTCCTCTCCAAGTATGATCTTTTTCTTCTCTCGAAGCACAGCATCCAGATGAAAGTTATAGTCGAAGTGGTTTTCGATCGCCGACTTTCCTTCACTGGTAATAAATATTATCTGTTCAATACCCGACGCAACCAGCTCTTCTACGATATATTGAATAGTCGGACGGTCAACGATGGTCAGCATCTCTTTCGGAATGGCTTTGGTGGCCGGCAGAAATCGTGTGCCGAGGCCTGCGACAGGAATAACAGCCTTTCGTACCTTCATGGGTGTCTCCTCTTTTTCAATGACAGAAAAAGTATTAGTGTGTTAATAACAACGATTTTACTGATCAAAACATACCATAAAAAATTCTGAACTTCACTTTCTTTCATGCATATTTCCTATCCGGAAGACCTGCCGGTCATGTCCCATCGAGACGAAATCATTCGTCTTTTAATAACAGAACAAGTCATTATCGTTGCCGGCGACACCGGTTCCGGAAAAACCACCCAGATCCCGAAGTTCTGTCTTGAGGCCTTCCCTGACAGCACTTCTCTCATCGGCTGCACACAACCCCGCCGGGTGGCAGCAACCTCTGTATCCAGCCGGGTCAGTGACGAACTCGGGGCACTTGGAAATATTGTCGGCTATAAAATACGTTTTCACGATCAGACGACCGCTGATACCAGAATCAAGTTCATGACCGATGGTATCCTGCTGGCCGAAACAATACACGATCCTCTCCTAAAAAGATATGGAGTGATTATTCTGGATGAGGCCCATGAACGGAGTCTGAATATCGATTTTCTCTTGGGCCTCCTGAAAAACATCCTTCCTAAACGGCCCGAACTGAAGCTCATCGTCACCTCGGCCACGATTGACACGTCTGCTTTTTCCATCCACTTCTCTGCTGCCCCGATAGTCCGGATCGAAGGTCGAACCTACCCGGTCGAGGTGCGGCATATGCCCGTTCCTGATGATCAGTTCGACGCCAAGGACAGCTACATCGATCATTGCGTGCAGACGATAGTCGACCTGTATATGACCGAGCCGCCAGGAGATATTCTTGCATTTCTGCCGACTGAGCGTGACATCCGGTCCTGCTGCGATCTTCTGGCCGAACAACTGCACGATGTTATCGTCCTGCCGATGTTCGGCAGATTGCAGGCCTCCGACCAGAAACGGATCTTCAAACAATTTAAAGAGACTAAAATCGTCGTCGCAACCAATGTGGCCGAAACCTCAATCACCGTTCCGGGTATCCGCTACGTTGTTGACTCGGGACTGGCCAGGATCTCCTATTATAATGTCCGCTCTAAGACGACCAGTCTGCCGGTGACCAGGATCTCCCGGGCCAGCTGCGACCAGAGGAAGGGCCGCTGCGGCCGCATCGGCCCGGGCATCTGTGTTCGACTCTATTCGGAGGAGGATTATCACGACAGGGATGAATATACCCTGCCGGAGATCCAGCGCTCCAACCTGGCCGAGGTCATCCTGCAGATGATCTCCCTCAATCTTGGCGACCCGCTCACCTTTCCGTTTATCGACAGGCCGCACCCGAATGCCGTCCGGGATGGCTACAGGCTCCTCACCGAACTGGGGGCCATAGATCAACGTGGCGATCTGACCCACTATGGCAGGATCATGGCCACCCTCCCCATCGATCCCTGCATCGCCCGGATCATCATCGAGGCCGGCAAAAACGGGAGCCTGCGTGAGATCAGAATCATCTCCTCGGCCATTGCCATCCAGGATCCGCGTATCAGGCCTGCCGACATGGAAAAACAAGCCGATGAAGCCCATAAAACGTTCGCCCACCCCCAATCCGATTTTCTTGCCCTCCTTAATATCTGGAACCGGTTCCACGAGGTTCAGGATCAGGTGAAATCGTGGTCCCGTCTGAAAAAATTCTGCAAAAGCCATTTTCTCTCCTTCCAGCGCATGCGGGAGTGGCTGGATCTCTACGAACAGATGGGCAGAATCCTGGAGCGATATCCGGAGCTTGTCGAAAACACCAGCGATAGCACCTATCAGGCCGTCCATACCGCTTTGGCTACAGGTTTCTTGAGAAATATCGCCACCAAAAAAAAGGATAAGACCTATCAGGGAGCCGCAGGACGGGAACTGATGATCTTCCCCGGATCGCACCAATTTTTAAAGAGCGGTCAATGGATCATCGCCGCTTCATTTATCGAGACATCCAGGCTCTACGCCCTCACGGTGGCTGCCATCGAGCCTGAATGGCTGGAGACAATCGGCAGGCAGTTCTGTAAATATTCCTGGTCCCATCCTCGCTGGGAGAAAAAAACCGGTCAGGTCATCGCCGACGAAAAGGTCACTCTTTTTGGTCTTCCCATTATTACTGCCCGAAAGATCAATTTCGGCAGACGCGATCCGGGCAACAGACAGGAGGCCCGGAAAATATTCATCGAATCGGCGCTGCTGACAGGAGACCTAAGCGGCACCTACCCTTTTCTGCAACATAATCTCAACCTGCTTACGAACTGGCAGGATACCGAACGCAGGCTGCGGAAACGCGACATCCTGGTTGATGACCTGACACTCTTCACCTTCTATGACCAGAAACTTGGTGAGGATATCTATGACCGATTTACCCTGAATCGTTTTCTAAAAAAGGAGAACCAACTCTGTCTGATGATGACCGAAGCAGATATCCTCCAGAGGAAACCCCACGGCCATGAACTCGCGAGTTTCCCGCCTCTCCTGTCCGTTGGTTCCTTGCAGTTGAAACTGGAATACCACTTTGAGCCCGGTACCGAGCACGACGGTGTTACCGTCAGAATCCCGGCGGCCATTGCCCCGACCTTGAAACCCGAGATATTTGAGTGGCTGGTTCCGGGACTGCTCCAGGAAAAAACGCTCTTTTTGTTGAAAGGTCTGCCGAAAAGCATTCGCAAGCATCTGATCCCGCTTACAAACACTGCGGATATCATCCTGGATACCATCCAGATGGGGCATGGCTCCTACTATCAGAGCCTGGAACGGACTTTATTCAAGCTCTTCAAAAAAACCGTTCGCCGCGTTGACTGGCCGGAGACCCTGCCGGTTCACCTGCAGATGCGCTTTGCCCTCTTTGACGGCTCGGGGGAAATCGTCGCTACCGGACGCAACCTGTCTGATCTGGTGTCCCGGATGGAAACATCCGGAGACGGAAGAGAAACAAGTCAGGCCGTTGTCCACGATCAGACTCTCTACGCTTTCTGGCAAGACAGGCTGATCAAACAGTGGGATTTTGCAGGTCTCCCTGCACACATTCCCCTGGTAACTCAAGAACAGGAGGTAGCCGGATATCTCTATCCCGCCATACATCCTCTTCCTGAGCAGGGCGGAGTTGTCGTTCGTTTCGAAAACACTCTCGACAGGGCCCGCCATATCAATATCACCGGCATGTCATGTCTTTATCGGCTGCAGTTTCCTGATCAATTCAAGGCACTGAAACGAACCTGCGCCACAAAATTATCAGGCCCTTCGTCCCTCTGGCTAACCGAAGGACTCGGAAATACCAGACAAGTCACCGATCTGCTTCTTGATTTTATTCTGCGGGAGCTGTTCAAAACCGGAAATGGAAAAATTCACAGCAAAGAGGCGTTTTCACAGACCATCGCCTGGATACGCTCAAACGGACTCTTTCAATCGGGACTGGAGATCTGTGAGACAGTCATGGCAATCCTCCGAAGACGCCGGGAGGTGAAGGATCAGATACAGCGCTTTGGCGAACTGGCCAGAAAATCGCGGTCATTTTCCGAAGAGAGAAATCTGGAATATCACCAGCTTCTGGACGAAATTCTCCCCTCGAATTTTCTGGAAACACTGAGTCTGGAATCGCTATTTGACTGTGACCGATATCTGCGCAGTCTGTCTCTTCGGATCGAACGGGCGCATGCTGATTATGCCAAGGAACAGGGAAAAAGAGAGAAGCTGACTCCGCACCTGCACAACTATTCTCTGTTGAAAAAAAGAGAAGCGGCTCTGACCGAAGAATGTGTTGTACTCATGCAAGAGTACAGCGTGATGATTAATGAATTCAGAATTTCACTCTTTTCCCCCGAGATCCGAACCAAAATCCCCGTCTCAGAAAAAAAACTCTCAGGACACTGGCAGACTATCTGCAATCTCTGCTAGAAAACAAACGAAGAGTAAAAGACCGTAAAGAATACCCGGCAATGCGACTCAATCGAAACAGGGGCTTACAGGATTGAGGTAACCCGTTTCAGATCATCCAGAGTATATGGCTTGAGCAGAATATTGACGAAGCCATATTCTTTGTAGTTTCGCATGGCCGGTTCCATCAGGGCTCCACTCGAAACAACAACCTTCAGGACTGGATCAATATCATGAAGAGCGCGGCATATCTCAACCCCATCGCTTCCCCCTGAGCCGGAGAGATTCAAAATGGCCATATCCAAAGGAGTGCCATCTTCCAGCCCTCTCTTCACTGCCGTCAGGACCTCTTCCTTGGTTGTGGCGGTCGGAGTTTCATATCCAAGATATTCCAGCATGATTTTTCCCATGGTTCTCAGCTGTTCGTTACGTTCAACTAAAAGGATCTGCCGTTTAGGCAGATCACCCTTCCGAGCCGCATCCTCCATATCTGTAAGTGATCTATATATCGGGAAAAATAATGATACCTCCGTGCCCTTACCAAACTCGGATTCAACAACGACATAGCCACCATGATTACGCAATGTCGAATAGACAATGGTCAAGCCCAACCCCATCCCTTTAATTGTGCCGCGTTGTTTGGTCGAATAATACGGATCGAAGATCTTTAAGAGATTCTCAGTCTCGATACCTTTGCCGTTATCCCGTATTGATACTCTGATAAAATTCCCTTCCGGAATATACTGGCCCGACCGAATCGAAGGAGTTTCAAAGACCTCGTTAACAACCGCCACTTCAATATCGCCTGTTGCGCCCGCCTCGAGAGCATTCTGTAATATATTATGTATGGCTGTTCCAATCTGCTCGGCATCAACATTGACAACATGTTTATCCTTTCCGACCTGACACACATAGCTGCCGGGAGTCCTCCGGAAAAATTCTGCCATAGTTGCCGTAACGAGATCTTCAATAACCACATTTTCCCGGCTGATTATCCCGAATGGTGAGAAACATGAGATCTTTCGAACAAGATCGACAGTAAAATATGCGGCTCTTTTGGCGCTCTCAAGCAGGATCCCGTTTTCATCGATGTTGGTATTTTTACCTGTCAAGTTTATCATATCGAGATTGCCGCAGATCACGGTTAACAAGTTGTTGAAATCATGCGCTACTCCACCGGCCATACAGCTCATGGCATCCATCTTTTTTACCAGACGGATGGCGTTGTCAAACTCGTATTTCTGTTTTTCGGCGCAGAATTGTCTGGTAATATCCCTGAGTATACAGACTGCAAAGACATTGTCACCCTCCCGTACGGGCAGGAAGGAAGCAGATACGATTTTGTCATGCATTCTGATGGGATCGGACTCTGTTACTTCCAGGATGCTGCCACCCTTTTCCAGTAATGCATTGCGTAACCAGGTATTCACCTTTTCAGCATGCTCACTCCAAGGGAGTGAAGCAAAGGGTACACCGATCAATTCCTCCATGTCACAATTGAGAATTCTTACCGCCGCCGGATTCAGGGAAACAATCTTCCCCAGCTGGCTGAGTTCGATGATCCCTTCCTGCAGATTCTCGAGTATCTCTTTGAGATGATATTTCTCGGATAAAAGCTCCCCCAAGACACTGGTGGTCTGGCTTTCCGTATCACCCTTATTATCACCAAGTATCCTGTTTGACGTGCGAACCTTATGGGTAAACATTGACAGGGCCTCTTGCAGATGATTTCTCAACTCCTTGAGGTTCCCTTTGACAATACAAAGGTCATAATCAAGCTCAGCCAGGATTCTTTCACGGTCCTCGATGATAACTGCCGACAAGACAACAAGAAATATATCTTTCAGCTTTGTTGACTTACGGATAATCTTACAGAGTTTATCTCCACCCACTAAGGGCATGATCATATCTGTAAAGACTATATCTGGATGGTATTCTTGCAATATTTCAATTGCTTCAAGCCCATTACAGGCAGTCTTTACCTGGCAGTTCTCCTGCTCCAGGAGTGCAGAAACGGCTCTTAGAAGAACCGGGTTATTATCCACAACAAGTGTTTTAATGGCCATTTGAAATCCTGTCAGCTGATAGGGTCAAATATTATTTTCCTTCTGCCATGCCTTAATATCCTCAATCATCATTGCAATACCCAACGGTTTTTTATATACCTTCCAGGCCCCAAGACTTGTGGCCATGGGAAGATAGGAATCCGGGCCGATCTGACCACCACCCGAAATGGCTATGATACCTACTTTCGGAAATTGATTCTTAAATTGCGTTATAGTTTCAATACCTTCTTGCCCCGGCATGATGAGATCACAGATCAGCATATCTACAGGTGATTGTC
Source organism: uncultured delta proteobacterium (assembly GCA_903901335.1). Classification (GTDB taxonomy): domain Bacteria; phylum Desulfobacterota; class Desulfobulbia; order Desulfobulbales; family Desulfocapsaceae; genus CAIUQR01. The sequence continues at coordinate 17,113 of CAIUQR010000042.1, forward strand.
GATGAACCTCCACTCCCTTTTTGCCATCCGCTGCTTCAAACACCTCAAAACCGACCTTCTCGAACCACATTCGCAGAATTTCACGTATCTGTTCATCGTCATCAACAATCAGTATCTTCATCCTTCTCTTCCATATCTCGATTATTCTTTTTCAAACTCATCAACCGCTTCAGTTGTTTCTTCCCTTTTTTATGGACAAAACACCACATTCCTGAGAAAGCTTATTACCCTCTCCCTTCGCTTCAACATTTTCAACTGTTCGGGAATCAGATCAGTTTGATTTATCTGCATCAGGGACATCTTATATTCAATATGGCTTGCCAGCCGGTTTTCCAGATACCAGGCGTAGATCAGGCCCATCAGAAGCCCAGGAGGCGTAAAACCTTCATCCCCGTTAATGAGTCGCGTATAATGGAGATCGTCAACCTCGACGGGAAGCATCCGGGCCAAAACCAGATACTCATGAAGGTCATCCGCCTTCAGAAAACATGTCCTTTTGTCCTCCGGCAGAAGAAAAAGGTGATAGACTTTCCCCAGCGGAATACCATCCGCATCAATGCCTTTCATCTCCTTGCCTGCCGCATAATTGCCCAGCAACGACTCACCAAGAGCAATCAGAAATGCGGTTTCGAGTCGCCGCTCATCCGCAATCTGGTCATGTCGAATTTTGATCGAACAATCCCCGGGATCGAAAAAAGAAAAGACATTGTCCCATTTTTGATCCCGCCGCCATTGACTGTCGGGGACACACCTGATCGCAGTAAAATAGTCCAGATGGTTAAGTGGTATATCCTGATGTTTCCAGACGATATCACAGATTGTAGCGCGAATTTTTTCACTATCGAAGGCTGCGTTTTTACGCCTGTCAAACTCAATTGATATCTTTTTAAAACGGTTAATAATTTTTTTGAATTTCAGCGAAGGCAGTAAGACCGTGTTAGTAAACTTTTCTGCGTCTGGGATAGATACTGGACGATTTTTCTTTTGTCTCTCTGGTGGCTTTCCAGGATAACAAACAGAGCCGATAAATATTGTCTTGATCGCCTGGGCGACAATCTCCGGGTCATGTTGAATGACACCTCGTTCAGCCAGAGCGGCCTTGGAATAAATCCCGCATTCAATAGGTATGAAACCCTGCTCACAGACAATATTCCTGTCGAGATATATCGGGATCTTCCCCTCAACCTCATATTGCTGCAAAATCGAGGCAGGCACATCTTTCAGGGAGAGACAGAGCACCTCATGAAAGAGGCCTTCTGTACCACCGGGTATATTTCTTTCATAGGCCCTCAACATATCAGAAACATGAAATTTCCGTTCCGGATCCTCAATACTTCTATCTGTCTCCCCTGCCTGCACCCAGAGATTGGAAATCAATAATTTCAAGGCATGGTTGTTTTCCCGCACTGCCTCTGCCAGTCCGGGAACATGGAAAATCGGAATTATTGAACTGTAGAGGCTGCCCGGAGCCATAATCAGAATATCGGCATTTCTGATATCCTCAAATATTTCCGGATAGACACGAACAGGGCCTGTGAAGTCGACATAGACCCGCTCGACGGGGAAACCACGCAGGGCGGTACTCGATTTGTTTTCTCCCGTTATCTGGACACCATTGGTATACAGAACTCGCAACCGGGCCGGCGTCGGGGTACAAGGAAGAACAGCCCTCTCCTCAGCACCGAGCATGTCAGCCAGAAATATCAATCCTTCAAAAAGGGCTTGATGCAGTATCTCAGGAGAGGTTTCCAGGATTTCAATGGTCAGAGACCTGGCAATCTGCCTGAAAACCGCGGCTACGACAAGCAGATTACCAAGACAGTGCGGACGCTTAAGGGCTGGGGAAATACGAGGATCATCGAAGATTTGACGTAACAGGGAATTGATATTTTCTTGGAGAAAAGAGGGAAGCATGCCCAGATCAGCCCTGCAGTTCTCCAGTATCTGTTCAGGATTGTCGGGTTTCTTGTCAAATCTGTAATTAAAAAGAGCCGATATGGTGCCAGCCACTGCTGTTGCCTCAACCACTGAAAGGCTGTAATGTTTCTGAAGTTTTTCCAGTTGAATCGACGAGAGGAGAACATGGCGTATGTCTCCAATCGCTACAAGCGGGATATCTTTTAACAGCTCTCCGGTTGAACCACCGTCATCGGTGACGCACACGACAGACCTGGTCCTTGGGAATATCTCTTTGAGTCCGGAAAACGGCGCCTGCTGCCAGCCCTTTCTGCGACTGTCTCCCCCGATGATATTCGATAGGCCCGTGCCGCCGCCGAAGACCACAACCCGGACATCTTCAACTCTTTTTTCCGTTAGTTTCCGGCGTAATTCATGAAAGAGCGCCGTGGTCTCATGATCGATATTTGCCGGTTCTCCATTCAGGACAAGATCAATAAATTTTTCGCGCAGATCGGTATGAGGCAAAAGGTCCAGCGGCGACAACTGTCTCGCCAGCAATTGCTGCAAGCTTTCCTGTACGCGATTATTCTCCTGCATTCAAAATTTCCTGATAAATATCGACAACTATCTATCTCACAGAACCGGCAAGATATTCTTCGACGCGCAACAGGTCCTCCGGGGTATCAACCTCAATGGAGTCATGTTCCGTCAATACCACCTTGATCCTGTAGCCGTATTCAAGCGCCCTCAGCTGCTCAAGTTTTTCAAAACGTTCCCATTCTCCTTCCGGCAGCGCCACAAATGAGAGGAGAAAGCCCTTTCTATAGGCGTAAAATCCCAGGTGTTTGTAATAGGTGGGAGAAATACCTTCTTCAGGATTGCGTTGAAAAGGTATCGGCGACCTGGAAAAATAAAGGGCGTAGTTTTCGTGGGTGAAAACAGTCTTTACGTGATTGGGATCATTGATCTCTTCAGGGCGGACAATCCTGTAGATCAATGTGGACATGGACAGTGACGGATCATCGAGAAGAGGCCTGGCTACCTGTTCTACGACCTCCTCCGAAAACAATGGCTGGTCTCCCTGGATATTTACAACGATATCGTGTTCCGATATGTCCAATATCCCGGCCGCTTCGGCAAGCCGGTCGGAACCCGAAACATGATCACTTCTGGTGAGGACATATTCACCGCCGAATGATTGCACGCATTCTCCTATCCGTATATCATCGGTTGCCACCACCACCCGTGAGAGAAGCGCTACTTTTTGGGCTCGCTCGACTACATGCTGGATCATCGGTTTGCCGGCAATCAGGGCTAAAGGTTTCCCTGCGAAACGATTGGACTGATACCGGGCTGGAATAATCGCCACTACATCTCTTTTACTGTTTTGCATTTTCCTCATTGCTAGTATATTTTATTTATCAATATTGCTATTCTATCAAATATCTTTGACTCTATGCACATAAAATTTGCAATCCAATAATCATATTTCCCTCTCCGTATCTTGCACCCTCCTTTCCGGGTCCCGTTTAGAGCAGGCGATGAAGCTTGCGGAACTGTTGCACCTTCCCTTTCGTGAACATCCTGCCGCCGTTCCCGGCATGACCTTGATTTACACCGATAATCATCTGGAATTACGTCAGAATAATACTACAGGAAGGACCAGTCAGGGTCCCCTTTTTGTAGACTTTCTCTCCGGGAGCAGCGGCTATCGCCGCTTACATAACTCTACCATCAGGCAGCCTCTGGCGCGCGCGGTCGGGATCAAGCAGGGTTTCAGGCCATCGATTGTTGATGGTACAACAGGCCTTGGACAGGATGGATTCGTCCTTGCCTGCCTCGGCTGTACCGTAACCATGATCGAACGTTCCCCGGTCATGGCAGCGCTCCTCAATGACGGTCTGCAGCGGGCTTTACAGGACAGGATAGTCGGTGAAATCATCAAAGACAGGATCACACTGATTGTCGCCGATACCAGAACCGTTCTGGAGACTCTTGTTCCCGGACCGTATACAATATATCTCGATCCGATGTACCCAAAACGGACGAAATCCGCTCTGGGTAAAAAAGAGATGCGAATAATCCGCACCCTTATTGGAGACGATCAGGATAGTTCATTATTATTGGAATCTGCCCTGAAATCGGCGGAAAACAGGGTCGTGGTAAAACGTCCGATAGAGGCACCGCCACTTGCAGGACTTTCACCTTCCCATAAGATCCTGATGAAAAACAACCGTTTTGACGTCTATCTCACCAACCTCGCAGGACAGGACCATGCACATCAAGAACATGGCTAAATAATAAGCAGGAAGCTCCCTTTGTTTAGTCCTTCACATTCAGTTCCATTATTTATTTATGGTATTTCTCGCCAGCCTTGATCGTGAAAGCTCGATAAAGCTGTTCCATTAAAATAAGCCTTGTCATATCATGGGTGAAGGTCATTTTGGAAAGGGAAAACAACAGGTCGGCTTCCTGTACCACTTCGCCTGACAACCCCAAGGCCCCGCCAATTAAAAAACTGATCTGTTTTATTCCCTGCTGCTCCCAGCGGTCAAAGAGATCCGCCATTTTTTCAGAGGTGAATTGTCTCCCCCGGGAATCGAGAACTACCTTGAAGGCTGCAGCAGGAACATGGGCCAACAGGAGTTTTCCTTCCTGCTGCCTGGTGATTGTATCATTCCACTGCACCTTGCTCTTTACCTTCAGGGTTTTCACCGAAACGGATACATAATGCAGAAGACGCGAATAATACTCATCGATTCCTTCCGACAAAAAGGAATCCTTCGTTTTCCCGAGAAACAGCAACTCTAGTTTCATCCTTCAGAATTCTCTTCTTTTACATTAACAGTATTTTCTATTTATTCGAATATACGACAGAATTCTTGATATGATATATTTCGATCAATGCCGGGACACGACTCCTGTATGGTTTCGAGATTGACCGGGTCAATTAAAATCGAAGGATGTAACGGCCACTGGGCGCACCTCCACGGCCGCCCCTGATGAACACTGCAACCGTCCTTATAGAATACACAGTGCCCGTCGACGATCTTCATCTGGACGCAACCATCCTTGACCCGCCAATATCTTGCCGAGGTTTCCTCTTCGGTCAGTCCCAGATATTCCGCCATTCTGGATCGATCATCTTCATCCAGAGAAACCGTCGTTTCTCCATGGCAGCAGTATCCGCATCGTTTACAGGTGAATATATCAGAGGACTTCACTCGTTTTGGTATCCTTTGGAGATAATTTTTCGACACATTTTTATGGCTGCATACTGTACATTACCTGTCGGGAATTGATAATAAAAAAACGCATAACCAATCCGTTTGTCATGCGTTCAGGTAAATCAGCAGCTTGTAGAATTCTCAGGCGTTACCGACAACGTCTCCGAAGACAGAAATATCAATCCCGTACAGCATCGCCGCAGTCCGCCATTTTTCTTCATCGGGAATATCAAAAATGACATGATCATCCGCAGGCACCATCAACCACCCGTCTTCGACAAGTTCCTGTTCCAGCTGTCCCGGTCCCCAGCCTGCGTAACCAAGGATGAAAAGATACTTTTCAGGCCCCTTGCATCTGGCGATGTCCTCAAGCACCCTTGTCTCCCGGGACAACGAGATAGTCGGGCTGATCTCCAGCTGATAATCCGTACGATAATCAGATCTGTAAAGAATAAATGCCGACTCCAACTCAACAGGACCGCCGATATAAATTGGAGGTAAAGGATTTTCGGGGACCGGCAGATTGGCACCGCGCAGAATTTCAGCCAAAGAAAACAGAGGATTGGGTTTATTGATTGCCACTCCCATTGCTCCATCATGACTATGGGCACAGATATAAATGACCTGCTCCTCGAAACGAGGATCAGGCATCTTCTGGGTTGAGATCAGAAACGAACCGGTCAGGGTATCAATAATAGGTGGATTTTTTTTAGTCATCGCAAAAATCCTTTAATAAAAAGAAAATAAAAGAGACTTCGTCTCCGGAGGTAACAACTCCCTCTCTGCATTCAACTGTATCAAAATATTTGTTTGTAAGTCAAGCTTCCGTACGAAGAGAGAGCCTTGAGGTCAGTCACGTTAAGGTACTCACTGCGTGGCCCTCCATCTCAGAACATAAGCAGAAATCTTAAATTGCCCATGACAAATAAATGATTATCAAATACTATAGTTACTATAATTAGCAGGTGAATTGAATTTCCAATATTACAGTTTTTAAAACCTCTGCCCCCCGACATTTGCACATGTTACCCAACGACATAATTGATAAAATCATCAACTCGGAACACCATGACCCGTTTCAGGTCCTTGGTGTTCATTTCTCTGGGGACGACATGGCCGTCATTCGGACCTTCCAGCCCCACGCCAAATTTGTCGATGTGCTCATCGGCACTGAGACCAAGAGGATGAACAGCATTCATGACAAAGGGATGTTCGAGATTGAGATCAGCCGGTTATCCTGCACAGACCCCGACTTCCACCCCTTCAGTTATCGATTTCAAATCACGTATTTTGATGGCAATACCCATATCACCAATGATCCCTATCGCTTCCTGCCGCAACTTGGCGACGTGGACAAATACCTCTTCAATTCCGGAACGCATTACAGTCTCTATAACCATATGGGGGCGCATGTAATCACCTGTGACAATATTCAGGGGACTATTTTCCGAGTCTGGGCACCCGCCGCAAAACGCGTTTCCGTCCTCGGCAACTTCAACGGCTGGGATGGACGCGTCCATCCGATGCGCTCCCTGGAAAACTCAGGTATATGGGAATTATTTCTCCCCGGTATCGACCAGAATGAGTTGTACAGATTCGAGATTAAAACCCAGCACAACGAGATCCTGGCAAAATCCGATCCTTTCCAGTTTTTCGGGGAACTCCGTCCGAACACCGCCTCGATCGTTCGTAACCTGGAGGGCTACACCTGGGGAGATGGCGACTGGCAAAACTCCAAACGGGAAACACCACCTTACAACAAGCCGATTTCTATCTATGAAATACATCCAGGATCATGGAAAAGAGATCCGAACGATCCGGAACGCTTCCTGACTTTTAGAGAGCTCGCCGTCACGATGATCCCCTATGTAAAAAAACTGGGCTTCACGCATATTGAATTGATGCCGGTCATGGAACATCCATTGGATGAATCCTGGGGGTATCAGGTCACGGGGCCATTCAGTTTTACCAGTCGTTATGGAATCCCTGAAGATTTCATGTACTTCGTTGACGAGTGCCACCAGAACTCCATTGGAGTGATCCTGGATTGGGTTCCTGCTCATTTTCCTAAGGACAGTTACAGCCTGGGAAGATTTGACGGAACGGCCCTGTATGAACACGAAGATCCGAGGAAAGGCGCCCACCCGGAATGGGGCACTCTCATCTACAATTACGGCCGCAAAGAAGTCAGCAATTTTCTCATCGCCAACGCCCTTTTCTATCTGGACAAGTATCATATTGACGGTCTGCGAGTCGATGCGGTCGCCTCGATGCTTTATCTCGATTATTCGAGAAAAGATGGGGAATGGATCCCGAATTGCTATGGAGGACATGAAAATCTGGAGGCCATAGAGTTCATCCGCCATATGAATGCGGTGGTGTATCAGTACCACCCGCATACCCTGATGGTTGCCGAAGAGTCCACCAGTTTTTTCGGTGTCTCAAAACCTTCTGAGGCCGGAGGACTTGGTTTTGGGTTCAAGTGGAATATGGGCTGGATGAACGATATCCTCAGTTATTTTTCCAAAGATCCTCTTTTTAGAAAGTTCCATCATAACGCCCTGACCTTCTCCATAATGTACGCATTCTCCGAAAATTTTATCCTGCCGCTTTCCCACGACGAGGTGGTCCACGGTAAACGCTCACTCATTGACAAGATGCCGGGGGATATCTGGCAAAAATTCGCCAATCTCCGCTTGCTTTTCATGACCCTGTGGATGCATCCCGGCAAAAAATTGCTCTTTATGGGAGGAGAGTTCGGCCAATGGTCTGAATGGTATTGCAAAACCAGCCTTGATTGGCATCTGCTCGAAACAAATGAATTGCACGCAAAACTGGTTTCCTTCGTGGCGGACCTAAACTGGCTTTATCGAAAAAACCCGGCCCTGTGGGAACAGGATTTCACCTATGAGGGATTTCAATGGCTTGATCTGGAAGACCGGGACAATTCAATCATCTCCTTTGTCAGGTATGCAAAAAACAGAGACGACCATGTAGTCTGTATTCTCAATTTCACCCCGCAGACACACTACTTCTACAAGATAGGACTTCCAAGCGGTTCACGGTATCGGGAAATATTCTGTTCGGATGATCCAATTTACGGCGGCTCCAATAACAGCGACAAGGCAACCTATCTCTCCATTCCGGAGCCACATGCCCAGGCAAAATTCCATACAACCTTGACAATTCCGCCTCTTGCAGGTGTACTGTTAAAACCCTGCTCATGATACACTATTGGCATCAACCTCTACCGAACCTACAATAACATGACTACCCCAACCCAGCGCTCTGGAGACAAACTGAAAAAAGCCCTCAAGACATTTTCCGAGCTCCTCGAAAAACACCCGGAAAAAAGCCGGCGGGACCTCCTGCATGAGGTCGAGACCAGATTCGATCTCTCGCCTAAGGAATGTGAATTTCTGAACAAACATTTTGAATAGGAATAAAATCGGTCTTTAATTGCACGGGAGTATCGGCAATATCGACGCGATGGTTCTGTTTCCCCCAATTTTCAAGAGGAAGATAAAACAATGGTCGCCTATCAGCAATTGATTTCGACAATCGCCCTGACCATGGGTACGGCCTGGGCCAGCGGCATAAATCTGTATGCAACGATCGCAACTCTCGGGATTCTCGGGATTACCGGCAACATTGTTCTTCCCGAACAGCTGCATATCCTGCAGGAGCCTCTGGTAATTGGCGCCGCATGTCTGATGTATTTTGTTGAATTTTTTGTTGATAAAACGCCAGGGGTTGATTCGGGATGGGACGCGATCCATACCTTTATCCGTATCCCGGCCGGAGTCATGCTTGCTGCCGGTGCTGTTGGAAACGTGAATCCGGCCGTGGCCATCGCTGCCGGTATCCTTGGTGGGACGGTCACAGCGACAAGTCACACCCTCAAGGCAGGTTCCAGGGTTTTGATCAATACTTCTCCGGAACCCTTCAGCAATTGGCTCGCCTCAATCGTTGAAGATATCGCCGTCTTCACCGGAATGTACGCGGCTCTTTACCATCCCTTTATTTTCTTAGGATTTTTCGTTCTTTTTATACTGTTCTGCATCTGGTTCCTGCCAAAACTTTGGGTCGGAATCAAAAAACTCTTCTCGACCTTGAAGAGCTTTTTTCAAGGGAAAAAGCCGCCACGGGAACCGGACAAAAACCCACCGCCGGAAATATCGGTTCAATAAACCGGAAGTCCTACTTTGACGATCGTCCCTTTGCCGGCGGTACTTTCAAATTCTATGGTGCCGCCATGCTCTTCGATGATCTTTGCAGACATGGCAAGTCCCAGCCCCGTCCCATCGTTCTTGGTAGTAAAATAAGGATCGAAAACCCTCGATATATATTGGGGATCGATTCCACAACCAGTATCTGCGATGGTGCAGATAACACGGGCATTTTCAACACTGATCTTTATTCTGAGAACCCCGCCGTTCTCGATTGCCTGGATTGAATTCAGGAAAAGATTCAGGAAAACCTGAATTAACTTATCCTGATCGGCTTCAACCAATGGCAGAAAGTCTGCAAATTCCGTTTCCATTGTTATCCCCATGGCCTCTGCATCCATACGGACCAGACTCATCGCCTTTTGTGCAACCGCAACCAAAGAGATTTGCATGGTCTGTAATTTGTGGGGTCTCGCATAATCCAATAATTCCCCGATACTGCGATTCAGACGTTCAACCTCCTGAACCAGGGTATCGGCTGTTTCCTGATCACTGCTGTTCTCTTTGAACCTCGATTTCAGCAAAACAGCGAGTCCTTTGATTGAACTTAGCGGATTTCTGAGTTCATGGGCCACGCCTGCGGCCATTTTGCCAAGGGCGGCAAGTTTTTCATTCCTGCGCAGTTCTTCTTCCAGTTCCTTGACCTGACTGAGATCCTGAATAAGCAGCATACTCCCGGCAAAACGATCCTCACTGTCGACAACAGACAATCCGGCCAGGAGAAGTGAGCGTTTTCTCATGCTCCCATCAGTGAGCAGAATCTCTTTCTGTTGCACGGCATCACAGCCGGAACCGGATTGTCTCAATGTGTCGGCAAGCGAAGCAGGCAACACTTTTTCAGGTAGATGGCCAATGGCCTCTTCTTCAGAAACCCCGATAATATCTTCTGCAGATTGATTACAGATCCTAATATTTCCGAGACTATCGGTCGCGATGAGTCCCACCGGCAGAGAAGAGATAAGCATATCGGTAAATGCCCGTATTCGCTGCAGGCGGCTTTGAGATCCTTTAAGTCCCTGCAAGGTCAGTAAGGAAAGCCACCCGCCAATACCGACAAGCAATAAGACAACGGAGAGAAAAATGATCTGCAGGAGTTGTCTTTTTACCGCCTTGTGGAACTCGGCAAGATCAAGCTCAACCACGATAGTAAATTTTTTGGTGCTTAAGCTCTCCAGCTGTTCCCGCCATTTTTGATACTCCGGATGGCGATGGATAAATTTCTCCAGCAAGGTTGCGTCAAACTTCTGGCCATTAGGGGCCGGTGTATAAAACCGTATGCCGAATGGTGAAAAAACGGCTGCAACCTGGAATACAACCGAAGCATCGGTGTGATCGTTGCTGATTCTGAATTTCCCGTCTAAATTCCGGTTATCTTCCAGAGACTCGACAAATAACAGCGTCGAATTTCCAACAGTCGTTCCGATGGATTCACGATTCGAGCTTGCCAGGATGAGGCCGTCTGAGTCCAATAGGCCAAGAAAATTTACTCCAGGTTGCCCCGATGTGTAATCGATGGCCTGCTGTACATGATCCGTCCATCTCCACATGGCCACATGGATATCCCTGGCCTCGCCTCGCAAGGAGGCCCTGGAATTCGAAATCACAAACCGGATGATTGTAATCCCCTTCTGCAGCAGCGCTTCCGTCATCAGTTTTTTTTCGCGCTGATAATTGTTTACCGCAAAAGCCCCGATTATAAGGGCCAGAAGGGCGCAGGCAGCCGCAAAGAGCCATGGAGATACTTCCGCCAATCGTTGTCGTTTCATGAATATATAGCGCTATTCATCCAATGAATTCAATATCTTTTCTAGAATAACCTTAGTGATCATATAGGTTGGGATAACTCCTTCGTGTCCCATCGGACCTGAAGCCAGGGTCTGACCGCTGATCAGTGGATTGTCCGAGGCATAATAGGCATAACGCGTCTTCATTCCGGTCGGAATATGCCCCTGGATAATCGCCGCGCTGATGGCACGTTGATAGTGCCCTCCTTCCATTTCCAGTCCGATGGCCTTCCAGGAAGATGTTGAAAATCTTATCAGAACATCACGGTTTTGCAGCGATGTTCCAAGAACAGTGACCATAGGGCCGCAATACACATCGACGCTGTCGTCAAAATCACTGACCACCAGATCATTATTAACGATATAATTATGAGGGGTCCCTTCCATAACATGGGCTGTGGCCAACATTATATCCCCCTTTTTTCCCGGAAGAATCCCTGCCTTGCCCATAATTGATATTGATTCGATATGAAAAGAGAGAGTTTTATCTTTCAAAATATATGGACTCAATATTTCATCCATTACCTCGAAGGCCTGGGTTCCAAATGCATAATCAATGATCACAAGGACAGGCATTTGTTTAGAATGCTGGCCGATAGTAATATTTATTCGAGGATGCAATGTTCCCATATCAACCAGAGCTGTATCGATTATCATCACGTCAATAGTCGACCCCGAGTGATCCGGTAAAAAGATATAACCATGTTTTTCAGCATACCTATTTATTTTTTCTTCCTGATTACGAACAAGCTGGATCATCTCGTAGAGATCTTCAGGGACATCTTCTCCGCTAGCCAGAAGCGCGCCTGAACCGTAGAGGATGTTTTTAACGGAATGCATGTTGGCGCTGATGATATGGATCGCCCGGCTTTGACAACCCATTTCCAAAAGTTTTTCTTTAATGGATTTTGCCCAGATCGAGGCATATTTATGGTGTCCGATCATCTCATGCAGCGATGGGGTGAAGTAAATGGTCAGATGATCGGCTTCAGACAACTTCTCGCTCAAGCCTCGTTGTCCCAGCGAATAAATTATCTGGAATAATCCATCGTTAAAATTACCTGCTTTGCGATGCTCTTCAAGATACTCATAGGTTTCTCTTGTCTCCTTGTATGTTCTACCGAGAATTATAGAGAGATTCCAGATTGCCTGGTCCAGGGCTGCTCCTTCCAGATCATGTTCCCCACCTTTGACTATCTCTTCCAGATCGTGCCATTCCTCAGAAACACATCCCTCCTTATAGCTGATCTGCTCGAAAATTTTCTGTGATTCAATATGGAGAAACGTGATATGGGTCAGGATATCATAAATCTCCGTCAACCCTCTGGTGATAACAAAGCAGATCTCCTTTTCAGAAACGACATAGGAAATCCGCCGCCGTTTTAGTGGGATGACCTCCTCAAAGGATGTATTATGAAAATCCTCCTGGGCTGTCAGGATGATTCGATTGCATTTTTCGATACCCCTGGGCATCCGATCAATTACATACTCCAACCCCTTTAATTCTATAATGCGTGGATCACTCATCGATCCATAGATCTCAGGATTGAATAATTTCAATGCCTCAGCAAGCTTCTGCCCGGTTTTTCCGGAGGGTCTGTAGTTACCACTCAGGGTCAACGCATCAGCCAACGTCTTAAATGTCCGTATGGCAATCCGGGCCTTTTGTGATTTTGAAAGTTCTTCCATGGCAAACTCCTGTGCTGATATCCTGCGCTTTTTATTCAGGCATTGTTACTACATCATAGCCTGCAGCCCCTGGCTCTGCTTCAGCATTACATAAATGACAGAATATTGTCTTTACTGAAGTTTACCGTTTTTTAAAAACGTTGGTCGAGGGTCAGGCGGGATCGCCCGCGCACGGACATGGAAAATATTCTTTAAATTCAGCAAGATGCTGACGAAAAACAGCTATACGTAAGTATTTGAAATTACGCGA
>CAIUQR010000043.1 GCA_903901335.1 uncultured delta proteobacterium
AAATGAATAAAGGCATAGATCGCCCTGAGCTTTGTTCTGATTGCACCCGTTTTAAGGCCATTGTCTTGATCTTGGTCGACATAGCCACTTATATCTTGTCTTGTCAGCTGATGAATGTCTGTTCCGGATTCTTCAAGGAGTGCAAGAAAAGAGAGGATTACTCCACCGGCCTGTGTGATTGTGGATACCGCCATGTTATGGCTGTATTTTTCCCGCAAATACTCGATTGCCAGATCTGCACCGGTGTATTGGCTTGCCTTCAATCGGTCACAGAAACGATCAACGGCGGCCCGCCTCTTGCTCGGGCGCCAAATCTCCATGATACCGAGCAGAGGTGAGAAATTCAGTTCAGGGTGGGATGGATTTTTACTTGCTTCAAGTCGCTCTGATGGTCTGTGGGTTACAGGCCAGCGTTCTTGTTGAGCTCCATTGTCCCAGTCATACGGGTAGTAATTATTAAGTGAACACAACGGGATGGTCATAAGTTCCTCCTTTTCCTTTTGTAGAAAAAACAAGGCTTTGATGACCAAATTATATCATATAATCGGCTCGATTTTTGTTACGTATACTCCTGAGGAAGGTCTGATCCGATATATTCCTGAATGGTCTCCGTTAAAAATATTTCCAGATGTGAAGGTACAGAAAAACACGACAGGCAGTTCTTCTGGAGCGGCAATAAAAAGACTCAAGAAAGGCCTTTTAGGCGGCCCCTAATATTCCTATACAGCTACCCTTACAAATGCCCCTTCTTATGGACTCATAGACCTGTTGACGAAATACGGTTGTCTCTGCCAAGCCAGAATGGCAGCCGCAGCTGATAGGGGGTCCCGCTCCTGGTGATCAGGCCTGAAACGGTAACTCCCAGCAGCCGCACCTTACGTCGGCCAGCCTCGGAATCGTGCAGCAGCCTGGGTAGAAAGGAAAGGATATCCCCGGTGGTAAACAGCGGTGTTTTAAAAGTAGCAGAGCGAGTAATGGTCAGAAAGTCCTGGTAACGCACCTTGAGCGTCAATGTGTAACCGCCGAAATTATGTTTTCCAAGACTGGCTGCCACAGATTCGGCTAAGTGACCGAGGATATCGTAAATCTGCTCTAATTCAAGGATGTCTTCTTCCATTGTTGTTTCGCTGCCTATCGACTTGCGGACCCTGCTACTTATGACCGGCCTGGGGTCAATGCCTCGGCAGATGTTGTAAAAATATTCTCCGGATTTGCCGAAGTGAAAGGTAAGTTCTTCCCGGGAAAAGCGCAGAAGGTCCTCTCCCCTTTTCACGCCGATCCTCTCCATTTTTGCCTCTGTCACTTTACCAACTCCGTAAAATTTACCGATCGGCAGGGTAGCCAGAAAACAAAGCGCCTCCGAGGGACGGATGATCGTGATGCCATCCGGCTTGTTCATAGCAGAGGCTACCTTGGCCAGGAATTTGTTGCAGGAAACGCCGGCGGAAGCTGTTAAACCGGTGGTATCGAATATCTGCTTACGGATCCGCTGAGCCAGGAGTGAAGCCAATGGTTCCTGAAAATGGTTTTCGGTAAGATCGAGAAAGGCCTCGTCCAAAGAAAGCGGTTCCACTAGGTCGGTGTGTTCATGGAAAATGGCCATTATCTGGTTTGAAATTTCTTTATAGCGACTGATTCGCGGTGGAATGAAAACCGCCCGGGGACAAAGCTTTACAGCCCGGGCACTGGGCATAGCGGAGTGGATGCCGAACCTGCGGGCTTCATAAGAGCAGGCTGCCACCACACCACGGCTGTCTGGCCGACCACCAACGATAACCGACTTGCCTCGGAGATCGGGATTATCACTCTGTTCGACGGAGGCAAAGAACGCGTCCATGTCGATATGAACGATTTTTCTATTACTGTTCATGTATACGGCGTGGTCTGAATGATCAGAGTACGTAAAGGTGAAGCGGGGTGTAATTTCTGACCTGAGCAATCGGTTACATCGGTTTAATCGGTTTGCTCTTGGTTATTTAGCAAAACTGTCAGACATCACAAGCATGGTGGATATCGTACAGCAGCCTGGGCAGAAAGGAAAGGATATCCCCGACAATTCATGCTGAGCCTGCATCCCCGGACCTTCACCGCTGGTAGAAATTCTTCGGCGGTGAATTGGCTCCACCTGATCGGAGTTGACGATCTCAGGCGTGCCGTGGCGATTACATTCTTCGTACAAGACGTCGACAGCATGATCCGTTTGCAAAGAATGGCGGCTGCGAGTGACTGTTGAACGAGCTTTGGGCTTTTCCCCTCTTCATCCAGCAAAAAATCCTGGTCTTGGTGAAGACCTGATGAAGGCCATGGTGAAGGATAACTTCCTGATAATGAAGGAGATGAAGGAATTTTCACGTTTGCATGAGAAAAATCAATAGTATTATTGGCGGTTGGCCTCGCTGTGGTCTCCGTCATCCTACAAGCCTTACGCCACCGGTTTTATTCACTACCTCATACCCAATATTAATCTGGCAGGACTGACCTGCGAATTGAATGCAAGGCCGATGCAGGCTGCATTCTGGTCAGCCGCCTCATTTTCTTAAGCAGGAGCAAATCCACAGCAGTTGGTCAAGTATTGGGTCTGCCCTAACCCAGGACATGGGGTCTGCCCTAACCCAGGACATGGGGTCTGCCCTAACCCAGGACATGGGGTCTGCCCTAACCCAGGACATGGGGTCTGCCTTAACTCAGGACATGGGGTCTGCCTTAACTCAGGACATGGGGTCTGTCCGGACCTAGCCCGAGTTTAAGTTTCCGCATTTCCTTTCTCTTTCCATTTACCTGGATGTCGCTTTCGACACTCCGGAACAGTATTGTTCGTCGCCGACCTTCTCCATCCAATCGACTGCTTTGCCATCAAGCCGTTCCTGAATGGCGATGTGGGTCATGGCTGTTGTTGCCGAGGCGCCATGCCAATGTTTTTCACCCGGTGGAATCCAGACCACATCACCCGGTCGGATTTCCTCGATCGGGCCGTCCCAACGCTGCACCCGGCCGCAGCCGGCCGTCACAACCAGGGTCTGGCCCAGTGGATGGGTGTGCCATGCCGTCCGGGCACCCGGCTCGAAGGTGACACTTGCGCCGGTTACGCGTGCTGGGTCGGGTGCCTGGAGCAGTGGGTCAATGCGGACGGTGCCGGTGAAATACTCTGCCGGTCCTTTTCCTGAGGCTTGTGTGCCGTTTCTCTTGATTTCCATTTTGGTATCTCCTTTGCTGTCAGGTCTTCAGCGAGGCCATATCAATAACGAATCGGTATTTGACATCGCTTTTCAGCATACGTTCGTACGCTTCATTGATATCCTGGATATTGATCACCTCGATATCGGAGGTGATGCCGTGCTTACCGCAGAAGTCAAGGAGCTCCTGGGTTTCGGGAATGCCGCCGATGACGGAACCGGCCACCGATTTACGTCCCATAATCAAGGGAACGGTATTCAGCATCGGCTCCAATCCGCCCAGAAATCCAACCAACACCAGCGTGCCGTTCAGTGACAGCAACGGTATATAGGGGTTTAGATCATGGACATAGGGAACGGTGTCGATGATCAGCTCGAACTGGCCCTTTACGGCCGCCATCTGCCCTTCGTCGGTGGACAGCACAACGTTGCCGGCGCCAAGACGTCGGGCGTCCTGCTCTTTTCCCGGCGATCTGGTAATGAGTGTGACATCAGCGCCCAGCGCCTTGGAAAGTTTTAGCGCCATATGGCCGAGGCCGCCGAGCCCGACAACAGCAACCTTGCTGCCTTTTTTCACCTTCCAGTGACGCAGCGGAGACCAGGTGGTAATTCCGGCACAGAGCAGAGGTGCCGCTCCCTTAAGATCCAGTCCCTCGGGGACCTTAAGGACGAATGCATCCGAAACGACGATCCTCTCGGAATATCCGCCGTAAGTGGGCATATGATCATGACGATCAACTGAATTGTAGGTGTATGTCGGGACCTCTTGGCAATACTGCTCCAGTCCCTGGTCGCAGGCGGTACAATGCCTGCAGGAGTCGACCATGCAGCCCACACCAACATGATCACCTGGCTTGAATCGAGTGACATCCCCTCCGACCTTCATAACACGGCCGATAATTTCGTGGCCCGGCACCATCGGATACACACCACGGCCCCAATCATTTCTGACATGATGCAGGTCCGAGTGACAGACGCCACAGTAGAGGATTTCGACGACCACATCATCAGGACGCGGCTCACGACGCTCGAAGCGATAGGGAGCCAGGACTTCTTTGGCGGACTGTGATGCGTAACCAAATACATTCATAGTTTTTCTCCTTCTCTTTCATACCCGGCAGATTCCGGGTGCCCATTTGCAATGTCACCTTGATGATGACACTCATACGATAACTCAGAAACCACAGAAACCAATAGATCAATCCAGCTCATTTTTTGCCTGAACGTCCGGAGGAATCATTAATTGTTGTAATGCGAAAACGGGTATGGCATCACCAGCCAAGAGAAATTACTTGTGGAGTGATACCCCAAGAATGAAACAGGGAGCAACACCATGAAAAGAGCACTTTAACCTTTAGTAAAGAGCATTACCCGTTGGACCGATACTTGTGATCGGCTTGCCACCCCCGTCTTCAAGATCCTGGAGCATCTCCGCCTTAGTCTTCGGTTCGTATCGTTTCTCCTTGGAATGACCATTGGCCCCAAGAGCATTAGCATTGCTTGCACCCTCAAAAAAGGCATTGGTCAGATCATACAGGGTGATGGTCTCCCGTAACCCAAAAAGACCACCCTCCTTTTCGTATAAATGCTTCTCGTTGGCCGCTTTTTTCTTTAGCAATTGATCGGAAACCTGATACAGTCAATACAAGCTTGAGCGTATAAAAATTAAAATCAATCAACTCCCCAAGGCAGGATCGTTCCTGCAGCCATTCATGAATCGCCAATTCAATTCCGGGCTGGCCGCAGCCGGGGCCGTTACGACTAGGGTCTGGCCCAGTGGATGGGTGTGTCATGCCGTCCACTGGGCAATCGATCCGATTAGGGAGGCACAAGAATGAGGGGCTGATCTCAATCTCTATTTATTTTATCGAAGGTTGTTAAAAGTCCTCCATCTCCTTCATCTTATTCATTTTCAATAGGTTACCCTTCACCATGGTCTTCACCAAATGAAGACCTTAAACGCTGTCCAGCCAGGAAGGTTCTGAAACCTGTCGGAGTCTAATCCCAAAAATTTTCGTACCATCCTTTTTTCGATCGTGTTTGAGGGCCACACCATAGGTTGCAGCTTGTTCGATCATCACGGCACCGAACTTCTGCAGAGACCATGTCTGCTTGGCATTACGATGGCACCAAGTACAATAATGGGGATAGAGCCGGGTTTCAGCATGTTTAAATTTAGATTCACCTCCGCCATGTTCCCGTTCGTTATTGCCAATCTGGACAGATGAATTTGTTTCTGGAATGAGACTTTCCAGCATCCAATCGAGCACAGGATTATTATCCCTGGCTGCATCAAGATTTGCCTGCCTGACCCTTTCAGGTGTCTTGTTAAAAAGAGTCCTGACCTCCATGTCGTTCAATTCCAGAGCCCAATTTATTATTCCGGGGATCTCAGGGTATAGGATTTCTTCCTCGCCACCTCTCTCCTGCCATGATGCTCTTTCTTCTATGGAGAAACGGCGCAGGAACCAGACAGTCATTCGCCTCCGCTCTATTCCTGATGTGTGATCGCTTGTGACAAATCTCTCGTTGCTCATCATAAAAACTTGCCCCCAGAAGATGTATGATCCTGACTGCTGCTGGTGCTTGCGCTCAAGCCTTAAAGGGTCCTGGCCAGTCATCGATTTTAGGAAAGACACAGACCCGCCATATTTGTCTGCCTCTTCAATTGCAACGAGCCTTTTTCCGTAAATGTGGGCAGCTTCGAATTGATTACCCTGCAATTGCCTCAGCGTGGTGGTTGTGGCATTCTCGTCCCCGACAATTCGGAAGAGTATTCTCCCGAATGTACTCTTCCCAGTTCCAGCCGGGCCAATGATATGCAGAAATTTTTGAAGTTCTGGCCGGCCTACTAAGACAGCGTTGATAAATGCACGCAGGAGTTGGACAGTCTCTTCATCACCATCGACAGCTTTACTCAACCAGAAAAGGAATTGGGGACAATCGGAACTCTTCGTATAGTCATAAGGCAAGACCCATGTTGTAGCGTTTTCTTGGTTGATCGGATGGAGCCGCATCGTAGAAATATCGAGCAATCCATTTTGAAACGGGATCTTATCCCGCTTGTGTTTGGGTAACCTTATAGATCTGAGTTTCCTCAGTATTTCAAATACGCCTTTTGTGTAGCTGATGTTGAAGCCTATGGCACCGGCCCCCTGTTGAATCATCTCGGTTACGGCAGCGTCGACTTCAACAGACTCACATTGTTTCCAGTAACAACTGTCGGTCCATTCATGCCAGGTAAGCGCCTTCCAATCATAACGGTATTTCGACCTGATCCGTTTGCAAAGAATAGCGGCTGCGAGAGACTGTTGAACCAGCTTTGGGCCACGTCCCTCGTCGACCAGTAAAAAATCATTAGTATTGTTGGTGGTTGGCCTCTCTGTGGTCTCCGTCATGCTGCAAGCCTTATCCGCTTCAGAGCCTTGCTCATGGTCCGGGTCCGCATCAGTTGCATTCGAGAAAGTATCATTGCACGACGTCCGACTTTCGGATTGAACACCCGCTTCCTCGGCCTCCCGCTTCATTTCAATATCATTGAGGCATGTCTGTTTATGAGAATCCGGTGCATCGCTTTCCTCCGGCTTGCCGAAATCTATAGATTCTATATAGTCGGCAGTTTCTTGGCAAAGTGTCTGCCAACTATCATTCATTTTATCTTTTATTGAAGATCTTGACATACCCCCTCCTCACATACGATGATCTTGAAGTTGAAATTCAATAATGGTGTAAATTTCTTGTGGAATTACAAAGCGTTTACCAATTACTTGGCGGGGGTTCTTAGGGCTGCAGGCGATGCCTAAATCAAACAACACATTCTTCTTTTTAAGTGCGATGATAGCTGATATTACAGATTTTCTGGTTATTCCGAGATCGCCCGAAATCCTACTATAAAAACACACAATGGTTTGTTTTTTCCCTTGTAACTCATTGGCTATCCACAGAAGAACTCTGCGCTGCTTACTTGTTAGACTGATGTCCTGAGCATTTATCCACCGCTTAGCAGCATTACTGAGGTTTGATCTCTCAAAATCGTCCATATTGAACTCTCCTCAGATGTTGAATTGTTTGAGCTTGACTCAACATCTTGAATATTTGATTATTAATTATATGTTGGTTTTTTTCGCGCCACCCTTGGGAAACCGCGCCGACCGCGGTTTCCCAAGGGTGGCCTTGTATTACTGATTGAATTTCTTCAGTAACTCCCGAATGTCTTCCGAACGCCATAGGCTAATCCTCCCGAATTTCACAGGAGCCGGGTAGATATTATCACGTATTCCTTGGTAAAATTGACTACGAGAGATGGGAAGTAGTGGCTCTACTGGCGGCTTGGATTTTTTATTTCCGAGAATTTGCCAGATTCTGTAAAATGCCAGCGATTGCATTGCATGGTCAGGTGTTGGCGGAACGGTGGGGCTTGGTTCTTGCCGACGTGGAGACTTGGGGGTTTGTGGTGTTTTCCGAGATGATGCTTGATTACTCATGTTCTTACCTCTGTACATTACGGTTGGTTTCAAGCTAAGGTGAATCTCCTAAAATCTCCTTAGCGATTAAATTCTAATATACAGAATGCTATTTTCCACGCATCTTAGATACGGAATAAAACCCATGTATACGGCTATATACGACTAGAGAAGGTAAAAAGATTACTTTAATGGCGGTGGGGTCAGTTTGAGGCGGTAAAGAAGAGACGTAGAGAAGGTGGCGCTAGAGAAGGAGAAGGTCCACTTTTATTTATGGTCCTTTTGTTCCGGAGCGGTCGAGTGCAGACTCGATTTCCCTCTCTGCTGTTTTAATTCGCTTAGTCAATGTTTGCTTATCCATCTCAAATATATTTTTCACGAGTTTAAAAAGAGTTAAAATTAGGGCATCATCAGTCTCAAATGGTAAGACATAATCAGGAAGCTTTCCCCTAATGAGTACGTATTGCGCGTAAATGATACAATTGTCAGCACTTTTGGGGAATCGAGGAACTTGACGCTCAATCATCCCTTTCGTAGGATAACGGTCCTCTTGTGATGAAATACTCAGCCCTTCTATTGACGTTGGGTTTTCAATGTTAAGGGTTGTCATTAAATCAGCAACGTCGTTCATCAAAACTTTCTTTGATATAGATGGTAGCTCTACGTTTTCATGCTTTTCTGTTAAGAATATTTTTAGGGCTCCAATAATTCTTAGAGTGTCACGTTCTTCTCTTAGTACATGCCCTTTTAAATCTGGAAATATTTGCGCATAAGTTTTGAAGGATAATTTCGGGGTATTTTCTTCTCCGCCGGTTTTTGATTCAGCTAAATGCTCTATCTTCTCTCCGGCCAAATCTGTTTTCTCTTCGTTTTTGCTCGGTAGTTCTACCTTTCCTGACTCTTCGGAAGAGTGCTGTTCTGTCTTTTCTTCGTCGTCAAGCCACTTCTCTAGTTCAAGTAATGCGCTTGCGCGAACTACCAGTTCGCTATCTTCGGGCAAGCAACCCGCCGGACACAAAATATAAAGATTGTAGTTAAACTTTTGCTGAAAAGTTCGCAGAAATATGCCAGGGAGCTCAGTATATAAGTAAAGGAGTCCATCATCAGTTAATAACTCGGGGAGTTCATCATAAACTAATAACATGGTGCGGATTAATCTCTGAGGATACGGATCTTCTGCATATTCTTGGAGTTGATATAATTCTCCTTCCGGCACCTCAACATAAGTACCGACCGAGCTTCTAAGTTTTTTAGAGGATCCGCCAGTCAATTGATCCAATTTATACTTTACGTACAAAATCTCCCCGCCTATCATCGGCAAATCATAAATGTAGTCGTCACTCAAATGGACATAGTTGAGCGTAGACTTAATTCCCATCACCGTTACACAGTCTTGTATTACTTCAGGCAATCTTCCCGTACCATCACGCTTGCAAAGTTTCGCTGCCGTTTCTTTTTTAAGTTGTAAGCGCCAATTAAACCGCGTCCATAGCCGGCCGCAACGCCAGCAAGCTCTTTTTCACATTCCAAGGGAGCAACGCCTCGTAATCCTCCAAAGTTGTGGCAGTGGGTAGTTTTTCGAATATATATCGCAGGTAGGCATAG
>CAIUQR010000044.1 GCA_903901335.1 uncultured delta proteobacterium
CGACACCCGGATTCGAAGTCCGGTGCTCTATCCAGCTGAGCTACGGGTGCGTTTGATGCCTCCTTGGATACCATGTCCGGCACTTCAGGTCAACGACTAAGAGCTTCTCGTTTTGGTATTTTCTCCGGAGATGAATGTGCGTGTTTTTTTCATTGTTTCTGAGGGATCGTACAACCGATTCCGGCTGCCTGTTTAAGGAAAAAATCATCGGTCATACCGGCGATAAAGTCGCGCACCATGGCCTCAGGGGGTTGGATAGTGTGATACGTTTCACCTCTATCGGCCATCATATCGATCTGCGATGAAAATCTATTGGTATTCTCACGCAGGTGGCGCACATAGAAGAGAAAGAGCTTTTCATAGCAGTCTTGGATCCGTGGGGTTGACCTCTTTGTCAGAGGATTCAGGTAAATACGCTGATAATTGAACTCTTTTAATTTCCCCAGTCCGGCAGCAATCTCCTTGCTGAAACCGATAAAATCCGCACCGGACCGGATTTGGCCACCCGGTGAGGTAACCCTGCTGTTCACTATCAGGTCCGTGACCAGGGTGTAAACAATGGTGCCATTGGTGTCACCAAGCAGGGAGCGGCAGTCCACAGGGATATCGGAGCGCTGAATAAGTCCGAGGATGATCGCGTCTTCAATATCCCTGCCGATGTAGGCAACCGTGTCGGCAAGTCTGACTACACACCCTTCGAGAGTCATCGGTCTCAGGTCAAGGGAAGGCTCCTTCTCCTTGGCCATGATTTTTTCATCCAGATCTTTGAAATCTCTCCCCGGTTGGGGTGCGAGGAAGCGGGTATGGCTTTCCCCGTCATGACAGAGGATGCCGTCCAGAGTCTGCAAGGACAGATTCCAGCCTTTCCCTTTTTTTTCCAGAAGGTCAAGAAAACGGACAGACTGGATATTATGCTGGAATGGCGGCAACCCGTGCTGTACGCAGAGGTCCGAGAGGAAGGCTTCTCCGTCGTGGCCGAATGGGGGATGGCCGATATCGTGACCGAGAGCGATTGCCTCGATCAGATCCTCATTCAGACGAAGAAAACGGCCGATGGTTCTGGCAATACGGGAGACCAGCTGAACATGCAACCCCCGATGGGTGATGTGGTCGTTGGCCACCAGGCAGAATACCTGGGTCTTGTCGATATATCGGGTGTAGGCCCTGGAGTGGAGAATCCGGTCGGCGTCGAGGGCAAAATTCTGACGGTAACCCTGTCTGTCTTCCTTGGTCCGCCGCAGGGCCTCGGTGCTTGCTGTAGCTGAAGGCGAAAGCCGTTTTTCTTCATCGCCGTTCAAGGTGTCGAGATGCGTAAAAAGTGATGAATGAATGTCTGGTACTGACATGAAATCGTTTTATTGATGAAAAAAGAAAAGTTGCAGATGCAAATGTTCGTTGAAAAAACGCAATGTACTTTATTCGGGAGAAAAATGCATCCGCAGGGGTTAAAGTGAACTTTTTTTAAATCCGATTCTTCTTATTAAATTGCTGTTGGTAATAATCCTTGATGCATTTGATCTGAATCGATGTTACCCATTCTTTAGGCCCTTGAAAAATATGCACATGTTTTTTGGGGAGGATTTTTCTAAGGGACTTGCTTCCTTTCAGGAGACACTGAAAAAAGTCCCGTTTATCAGGATTATGGGATATTGTTTCTCGTTGCGAATACTGGTTTTTTTAAGTAAATACAAATGATCAGGGAAGAATATCCAGAGCAGGAAGGGGAATGATGAAAAAAATCTGTCCTCGCATCTCCCTTGGTGGTTGGTCGGAAAAACTAAATTGGTGCTACAGCTGACCAGTTCTATTTTCTTTTTTTCGGCATTATTTTTTGATTTACCCTTGCTATTTCCTGCAACTTAATTTAAATAGTACTTATGTGCATACGTTAGAAATACTACGTTGTAGTAACTCGATGTAAGCCTTGTGACACATTGTGGTAATAGTCTGCATTGGGCGTGCTTGGCCTTATTATGTGCATAAGCTAGAAATACCACATTGTGGTAATAGAAAAATATGTACGTGATACTTTGTGGTGATGCGGTTATCAAGGCATTGTCGTACCGAGATTATGTGCATAAGCTAGAAATACCACATTGTGGTAATAGAAAAATATGTGCGTGATACATTGTGGTGATTTGTGAGAGTTGATTTTGGCGTGTCCTGATTATGTGTATACGCCAAAAATACCACATTGTAGCAATAGAACCACAATAGAGGTGATACGTTGTGGTGTTATGGTGAAAATGGCAGTAGCATGCCTTGATTGTGTGCATAAGCTAAAAATACCACACTGTCGTAGTGTGATGCTGGGCAGGTGATACAGTGTGTCGGACTTTTACGTGAGTATTGATAACATGCTTTTCAGACAGTCTGGAGAGCGATTTCCTATCGCCCACGTTTTTTGTGGTCTTTCAAGGGGAAGGTTGTGAAGAAAAACAGTATCAACCCGGATTTGTACAGCGAAGTCAAGAGGCTTGGGGCCAAGGATATGGAAGCCTGTATGCAATGTGGAAACTGCGCATCTGCATGTCCTTTGTCGACTGGGGAAAATACGTTTCCCCGAAAAATTTATCGCTATCTCCAGCTCGGCCTGAGAGATAAGCTGTTGGAATCACCCGAACCGTGGCTCTGTTATTACTGCGGTGACTGTAATACCGACTGTCCGCGGGGTGCGGAGCCTGCCGAGACCATGATGGCGGCCCGCCGCTGGCTGATAACCCAGTATGACTGGACCGGGCTTGCCAGCAAGTTCTATACCTCGCCGAAAGCGGAGGTGGGGGCCTTTATGGCCATAGCACTCTTCGTTATTTCGCTCTTTGTGATCTTCCATGGACCGGTGGTCACGGATCGTGTCGAGCTGAACACCTTTGCGCCGGTACATTGGGTGCATATCGGTGATCAGATCATGATTTTTATCGTGTTCGCCTTATTGTTCGCCAATGCGGCCAAAATGTATTTCGGCATCATGCAGGGGACGAGGATACCGCTTCATCTCTACCTTACCCAGGCACCGGTCTTCATCATCAACTACTTCACGCAGAAACGATGGCGAAAGTGTGGAACCGGCCCCGGCAGCGCCTGGTGGCGGCATTTCTTCCTGTTTTCAGGATGGGTGACGATGGAAGTCCTGGTAATGATAACGCTTAGCGCGTTTCAGACTGATGTCATCCATTCGTTTTGGCATCCGACCAGGTTGTTCGGCTACTATGCCACCATTGCCCTGATGTTCGGCTCAACTACCATGCTGTATAGCCGATGGTTCAAAAAAGAGCAGAATCTGCATCGTTATTCGGATTTTACCGACTTGTTCTTCCTGGTGTTGATCATAGCCATCGCTGTGACCGGCATCACGGTCCATATTTTCCGGCTTGCCGGGCTGCCGATCATGACCTACACCATCTATGTGATCCATGTCGGCATCTGTGTCGGCATGCTCGTTCTGATGCTGCCCTTTGGCAAGCTCTCGCATCTGATGTACAGGCCGCTGGCCATCTTCCTGACGACCTTGAAAGCAAAGGCCCAACATGATTCGAAGGCTGATCTGGCTGCGATTCAGAAGGATGCCGGAGAGACCTTCAAGACCTGCATGCAGTGTGGTACCTGTACCGGGAGTTGTCCCGTAGGTGAGATATCGCAATACAGTCCGCGCATGATTGTCCGGAATATCGGTCTGGGCCGGACCTCCAATGTCTCCGTCGATGAGGCCTCGTGGGCCTGCGCCACCTGTAACAGCTGTGTCGAGCACTGTCCTCGCGGCATCGGTATCCTTGATCTGATCAAATCAGTGCGTCGCCAGGTCGTTGATGCAGGACTTCTGCCCGGATATTTTGATACTCCGGTGAAGAGTCTGAAGAAAATCGGCAACCCGTGGGGGGGCAAGAAGGAAAATCGACTGGATTGGGCCAAGGGAGCGAAGCTGCCGGTCTATACCAAAGAGCATGAATACTGTCTGTTCACCTGCTGTACCACGGCCTATGACACAAGCACCGGCAAAGGCAGCCAGAAGGCAGGTCTTGCATTTCTGCAGCTGCTTGATCATGCCGGTGTCTCTTATGGAACTCTGGGGACAAAAGAGAGCTGTTGCGGCGATATGGTCGATAAGATCGGCGCTGCTGATGTTGTCGCCGATCTGACCAGGAAAAACACCGAGATGTTCCTGGAGGCCGGTGTTTCCAAAATCCTCACCGTTTCTCCCCACTGCCTGAATTCCTTCAGCAAGAATTATGAAGGATTGAAGAAAGTGGCCAATGTTCACTCGACTGAACTCCTTGATAAATGTATCCAGGAGGGCAGCCTCAAACCTGTCTCCAGGCTTGATATTAAAGTGACCTACCATGATCCCTGCTATCTTGGCAGACATTCCGCCGTTTATGATGAGCCAAGGAGGATTCTTGAATCGATACCAGGCCTTACGCTGATAGAGATGCAGAATAACAGAGATCGGAGCTTCTGCTGTGGCGGTGGTGGCGGCGGGTCATGGAAGGACAGCACAACGAAAGAAAGTCTGGGGGAGGTTCGGGTCAAAGAGGCGATGGCGACCGGCGCCGAAGTGATCGCGACCTCGTGCCCGTACTGTATCCGTATGCTGAATGATTCCATCACTAAACTTGGTGTTGGAAATAAGATAAAAGTCCAGGATATAACGGAACTGCTGCTGCAGTCGGTTGATTTGTCGGATACATCGGGCAAAACTGGAAATAACAATATGAGCATTTCTCAGGAGGACCGTCATGTCTGAGCGAATCGGGTTTTTCATCTGCCACTGCGGGATCAATATCGCCTATCGGGTCAGAGTGAAGGAGGTGGCGGAATATGCGGCCACCTTCCCGGGAGTCGTAGTTTCCAAAGATTATCTATTCATGTGTTCGGATCCGGGACAGGATCTCATCGAAAAGGAGATTAAAAATCTCGATCTGACCCGTGTGGTTGTGGCCTCCTGTTCACCCCGTATGCATGAGAAGACCTTCCGGGCAGCCTGCCAGCGGGCCGGCTTGAATCCTTACCGGGCCTTCCATATGGTCAGTGTCCGCGAACATGGATCCTGGGTGACGGAGAATGAGGATGAGGCCACGGCGAAGGCAATCGTCATCGTCAGGGCCGGTCTGATGCGGGTAACGAATCAAAGTGCGCTGACCCCGAGCCGGTTTTCGGTTAATCCGAACACTCTGGTGGTTGGCGGCGGTATCGCCGGCATGCAGGCGGCTCTTGATATCGCAAGCTCCGGTAATAAGGCCTATCTGGTGGAAAGGCAGCCCACCGTCGGCGGCCATATGCTTCAGTATGATAAGACCTTCCCAACTCTGGACTGCGCAGCCTGTATCGGTACACCGAAGATGGTGGCCGTCGGCCAGGAGAAAAACGTTATACTGATGACGAATACCGAGGTGGAGAATGTCAGTGGTTTTATCGGCAACTTCAAGGTCAACGTCAATCAGCGCTCCCGTTATGTGAAGACGAATTGTACCGGTTGCAGTGATTGTACCAAGGTCTGTCCGGTCGATGCACCGAACGAATGGGATGTCCAGACCAAGATGCGTAAAGCCATCTATATCTCCTTCCCGCAGGCCGTACCGGTCCGCTACGCTATTGACAAAAAGGATCGCGGCCCTTGTGTTCAGACCTGTCCAGCCGGTATCAATATCCAGGGCTTCGTTGCGTTGATAAAGGTCGGCAAGTATCAGGAAGCGCTGAACCTGATAATGGAAAAGATGCCGCTTCCCGGTACGCTTGGCCGTATTTGCCCCGCCCCCTGTGAGACCCAGTGCCGCAGGCAGGAGGTCGATTCACCCCTGGCGATCTGCCAGTTGAAACGGTTCGCCGCCGACCAGGTTAATTGGAATGCGCTGCCGGTGCCTACAATCGAGATAAAGGATGAAAGCGAGAAGGTGGCCATTATCGGCGCCGGTCCGGCGGGGCTTTCCGCCGCCTATTTCCTGGCTAAAAAAGGCTATCATCCGACGATTTTCGAAAAGGCTCCTTTTGCCGGCGGTATGCTCCGATTCGGTATTCCCGACTACCGGTTGCCTCCAGCAATCCTTGAACAGGAGATCAACTATATTAAGAAGCTGGGTGTGGATATTCAGCTGAATGCAAACATCGGCAAGGAACGTCCGGTGGCCAGCCTCTTCAATGAGGGATTCAAGGCTGTCTATCTGGCAACCGGCGCGCAGAAAAGCCGGAAGATGAACATCGAGAACGAGGATGCCGAAGGCGTCATGCACGGTATCGATTATCTCGGACTTCTGAATCTGAAACAACCGGTCAAGACCGGCAAGAAGGTAGTGGTCGTCGGCGGTGGTGATGTGGCCATCGACGCAGCCCGCGAGGCCCTCAGGCAGGGTGCCTCCGAGGTGAAGATGGTCTATAGACGGAGCAGGGATGAGATGCCGGCGGTCAAGCATGAGATCCAGTCTGCCGAGGAAGAAGGCATCAAGATCGAGCTGCTGGTTAATCCGATCGCGGTCCTGACTGCGGGCGGTAAGGTTACCGGGCTCCGTTGTATCAAAATGGCCCTCGGGGAACCGGATGAATCCGGCAGGAGGAGGCCGGTCCCGGTTGAAGGCTCCGAGTTTGATATCGAATGCGACATGATGATTCCGGCCATCGGCCAGCAGGTCAATACCAGTTTCCTGGAAGGTACGAAAGGTGTCGAGTTGACCCGATGGGGGACCGTTGCCGCTGATGCGGTCACTTATCAGACCAGTTATCCAGGGATTTTTGCCGGTGGTGACATGTTTACCGGTCCATCCATTGCTGTTGAAGCGGTGGCTGCTGGAAACGAGGCCTCGGTTTCGATAGAAAAATATCTCATGGGCGAGGAACTTGCCGAAAACAGGCCTGCCAAACCAACCGGCAGTGACTGGAAGGCGATTCCGAAAAAGGTCGAGTCTTTCCCTCGTGCCACGATGCCCGCTCTACCGGTTGGTGAGCGTGTTAAAAATTACAAGGAAATCGAGCTTGGATTCAGTGAGGAACAGGCCAGAGCAGAGGCCGCACGTTGCGTTGATTGCGGTGGTTGCTGCGAGTGCAAGCTCTGCCTCAACGAGTGCAAAGCGGGTGCCATCGACCATGACATGACTGATAAGAAGGAGACCATTGATGTCGGTTCCATCATCATCGCCACCGGCTTTGATCCGATGAATCCGTCGAAGATGACCCAGTATGGCTACGGCAAGTACCGGAACGTTTTTACCAATATCGAATTCGAGCGTCTCTCCAATGCCACCGGGCCGACCTCCGGAAAACTTCGAAAGCGCGACATGAAGGATCCACTGAAGTTCACCGATGCGCCAAAGAGCGTGGCCATTCTGCATTGCATCGGCAGCCGTGATATAAATCATCATGAATACTGTTCCCGGACCTGTTGCATGTATGCCCTTAAGTATGCGCATCTGTTGAAGGATAAATGCGGGCATGATACGGAGATCTACAACTTCTATATTGACATGCGCTGTTTCGGCAAGGGATACGAAGAATTCTATAAGAAGGTCCAGTCCGAAGGTGTCAAGATGATCCGCGGCAAGGCGGGTTCCATCAGTGAGGATGCAGACGGCATGCTGACCGTGAAGGGGGAAGATACCCTTTCCAACCGCCTGATCGAGATTAAAGTGGAGATGGTTATCCTCTGCACGGCGATGGAGGCTAGGCCGGATGCACCCGATGTTATGCGGAAGTTTGGTATCGGTATCGGCTCCGACGGCTTTTTCCAGGAAGAGCATCCGAAACTGGCGCCTGTATCGACTCCTACGAGCGGTGTCTTTCTGGCCGGGGCCTGTCAGGGACCGAAGGATATCCCGGACACGGTTGCCCAGGCGAAGGGCGCTGCCGGGGAGTGTCTGGCGCTGAGCTCTGCCGGTCAGGTTGAAGTCCCGCCCATGATATCGAGCATTGATCCCGATATCTGTGTCGGTTGTCAGCTCTGTATCGGGCTCTGTGCTTATTCGGCAATTGAATTTAATAGTTACGCAGGCATCAGTGAGGTTAACAGTGCTATCTGTAAAGGGTGCGGAAGTTGCGCCGGCGCTTGTCCGAGTGGTGCCGCCAAGGTGAGGCATTTTACCGATAAACAGATCTTTGCGGAAATTGATGGGATTTTACTTAACTAAGGAGTTATGTGATGAGCGATTTTGAACCCAAAATTGTAGCTTTCTTTTGTAACTGGTGCACATTTACCGCAGCGGATCTGGCCGGTACTTCCCGTCTGTCGTACCCGCCCAATCTCAAAATCATTCGGGTAATGTGCAGTGGTATGGTTGATCCGAAATTCGTCCTCAAGGCCTTCCTGAACGGCGCTGATGGCGTCTTGATTGGCGGATGCTGGCCTGGGGATTGTCATTATATCAATGGCAATTTCAAGGCGCGTCGCCGGGTGGCCCTTTTAACCGAGCTTTTGAAACAGTATGGAATCGGTGAAGAGCGTTTCTGGCTCCGGTGGATCGCTGCCAGTGAAGGAAACATGCTGAAGGAAGTGGCAGATGAAATGACGGTAAAACTGAAACAACTTGGACCAAGCCCCCTGCAGAATATGGGCCAAATGGTAGGTTGAAGACACGGAGATGACTGAAAATGACTAAATTCGCAAAATTGTCTTTTAAGAAAGACGAACTCAATAAAGAACTGTCTGGATTTTTCAAAGGCATGCTTGAAAATGGTGCGGTCAACGCTGTCCTTGCTCCGATGGCTCAGCCTAAAAAAGGGGTCAGGCTGTCGCTTGTGACCTCGGCTGCCCATACGGCACAGGTTGATCCCTTTGCACCGGTAGCCGCGGTAAGTGGAGCCAAGATAGCATCATCGCTTACCGCCCGGCCCTCTGGCCGCAAGGTGGCGATGGTCCTTCGACCCTGCGAGATCCGGGCCGTGGTTGAACTGGTCAAATTGAAACAGGTAAATCTTGACGATGTCCTGCTGATCGGGATGGACTGTCTCGGTCGCTATGAGAACACCGATTTTGCCAAATTCCAGGAACAAGGGGGAACATCTGAGTCCTTTCTGGAAAATGCCCAGGCCGGGAAAACCGCCATGGCTGATTTCGATATTATCGGCGCCTGCAAGATCTGTGAGTTTCCGACTGCTGATAATGTAGATATGAGGCTGTGCGCGATAGGTGCAGGAAATGGTACGGTCTTCATTGAGGCAGTGACAAAAAAAGGTGAGGAAGCCCTGGATAAATCAGGAATAAAGTCGGGTGAGTCGCCTGCCGGTCGTGATGAGGCGGTAAAAAAACTGGTGGCGGTGCGAACTGATGCCAGGGACAAGAAATTTACTGAGTACCGGGCGGAGACCAATACCTTCGAGGCCTTGGCAGACAAACTGTCCGCCTGCATCAACTGCTATAACTGCCGGGTGGCGTGTCCTGTCTGTTATTGCAAGGAGTGTGTGTTTGTGACGGATACCTTCCGGCACAACGGCGACCAGTTCATGATGTGGGCGGATAAAGGCGGTATGCTGAAGATGCCGAATGATACGATTTTCTATCATCTGACCCGCATTACCCATATGAGTCTTTTCTGTGTCGGTTGCGGTCAGTGCACGAGTGCGTGTCCGAACGATATAGATCTGATGCCGTTGTTCAGGACATCAGCCGATAAAACGCAGGCCCGGTTCAACTATCAGGCAGGACGATCAGTCGATGAAGAACAGCCGATGGCTGGATTCAAATCCGATGAGCTGGTTGAAGTGACTGGTCAAGTCAAATAGGAGCAATATTATGGCAGAAAAAAAGCCGACAGGCACGGTCCTTGTGGCTGGTGCCGGCATTTCTGGAATCAAGGCGGCCATCGAGCTCGCCGAAGGCGGGTATAAGGTTCTGCTGACCGATGCTTCTACCCAGATTGGCGGTATCCTGGCCAAACTTGATTACCAGTTTCCGACAGATCATTGCGGCATGTGCAGAATGCTGCCCATGGTGGGCCGCGAGTATGGCTCGCAGTACTGTATGCGAAAGAGCCTGTTTCATGAAAATATAGAGATCCTGCCTTTCACCGAGATCACCTCGGTCCAGGGTGACGGGGGGAATTATAAAGTCGAGCTGCTGAAAAAGGCCAGACTTGTCGATCCTGCCGTCTGTAACGAAATGGGGGAATGTATCGACGTCTGCCCGGTTGAAGTCCCTGATGAATTCAACCACGGATTAACGAAGCGGAAGGCCATCTATCAGGCTATCCCGCACAATACCCCGAAAATGCTGCTCATCGATAGAGAGGCCTGTACCAAGTGCGGTGAGTGCGTCAAGGTCTGTACGACCAATGCCATCAACCTGGATGCTCAGGATGAGGTGGAGACCAGGGAGGTCCATTCCATTGTCCTGGCCTCGGGCGTGAAGCTCTACAATACTCGCGAGTTTGAGGATGCCAAGTCCTACGCGGTCTCCCCGGATGTCGTCACGTCGCTGGCCTTTGAGCGGATGATGAGCAGTTCCGGCACCTATGAAGGCGGGGTGATCAAACGTCCCTCCGACGGCAAACCGGCAAAGAATATTGCCTGGATCCAGTGCATGGGCTCACGGAACAGACGACAGAAGAGGGATTACTGTTCCTCCATCTGCTGTATGTTTGCGTTGAAAGAGGCGGTGCTGGCCAAGGAAAAGGGCGGTCCGGAGGTCGATACCACGATTTTTTATATGGACATGCGGACCTTTGGCAAGGGCTTTCAACAGTACCGGGATAAGGCCGTGGACGAGCACGGAGTGAAGCTTATCCGCTGCCGGGTGCAGGGTGTTATGCTCAAGCCTGACGGCAGTTTGGAGATGCGGTATTTCGATCCCGAGACCAACGAGTTTTTTGTCAAGGATTACGATCTGGTCGTCATGTCAACGGGTCAGATCCCCTTTGAGACCCATAAGAAATGGGCCGATCTGCTGAATGCACCGCTTGATGAACGCGGTCTTCTGGCCACCGAGCAGTACAGCAAAATCAAAATAGCAGGTAAGCCCGGCCTTTTTATCTGCGGATCGCTGATGGGACTCACGGATGTCAGTGAGGCCATGTCCAGTGGTATCGCCGCAGCCGGAGAGGCAACCAACTTCCTGACCACACTTGGTGTGGATATTCTAAAAGAGGAAGAGATTGCTGAGCCGACTGCCCATGAACGGGAAAATTCTCTGGTCTCGGTTGCTCTCTGTAAATGTGGGGAGAAGGTAGGCGCTGATGGGATTGATTATGAACTTCTCAGTGCCGAATTGCTGCGCTACCGCGGGGTTGGTGAGGTCAATGTCATCGATTCCATCTGTAAGGCGGAAGGGGAAACCACCACGAACGATATCCTCGGCAAGACCAAATGCAACAGGCTTTTGGTCGGGGCATGTCAACCGTTCATGTATCGCCGGAAACTGAAGAATGTGGCGAGAAAGGCGGGATTCAACTCGTCGATGGTCGAGATTTTTGATCTCTTCGGCATTGCCAGAAGAGGCATGGTCGAGCCGTCGGTAGGAGATTGGACACTGCGGGCAGCAAGGGAGGTTAAGTCGGATATCGAGAGGCTGAAGTATAAACCTGCCCTGCACGTGAGTACGCTGCCGATCAATCAGACCGCACTTGTCGTCGGTGGCGGAATCGGCGGGATGCAGGCTGCCCTGTCACTTGCCACTCGGGGTGTGCCGGTCCATCTTGTTGAAAAGGAAGCACATCTGGGCGGGTACCTCGGAAATCAGGTTGAACATACGATTGATGGGCTTGCCCCTGTGGCTATGGCATCTGACATGAAGCTGAAGGTGTTCGAAAACAAGAATATCACGGTCCATTTGAACTGTGAGGTGGAGAAGACCGTCGGAACCCTTGGCTCCTTCGAGTCCAAGCTGCACTTCAAAGATACCAATGAAAACACCTACCTGCACCACGGTGCAGTGATTATGGTGACGGGCGGACATGAAGGGGCGACTACCGAATATGGGTATGGCACCTCCGACAAGGTGCTGACCCAGGCGGAACTCAAGAAAGGCATGGCGAGTGGCAATATCGATGCCGGTGGTCTTGAAAACGTTGTGATGATCCAGTGCGTCGGATCAAGGCAGAAGGAAGGGCGCCATTACTGCAGCCGCATCTGCTGCATGTGGGCCATTGCCAACGCCTTGAAGATCAAGGAAGTGAATCCCGAAGCCCGGGTTTTTATCCTGTACCGTGATGTGATGACCTACGGCTTTTTCGAGCAGTATTATACGAAGGCCAGGACTGCCGGAATTATCTTCATGAATTACAGCCTGGAGAACAAACCCCAGGTGGAGATGGTCGAGGGGAACCCAGTCGTCAAATTCATGGACACCGTCCTGAACACCGAGATAGAGTTGCCGGCCGATATGCTGGTCCTCTCCACCGGTGTGGATCCGGAAGAGTCAAACCAGAGACTCGCCGATGCCTTCGGTGTAACGCTTACTGAAGACAGGTTCTTGGCGGAGGCCGATTCGAAATGGCGTCCGATTGAATTCCAGAAGGTCGGATTGTATCTGGCCGGTACCGCCCATTCGCCGATGCCTCTGAAGAGTGTGATCATGCAGGCGGAGGCGGCGGCACAGAAGGCTTATACCTATCTTTCAGGACGTGAAGTGCATACGGCCGGCGTTATTTCGAAGGTGAAGGATGCCCTCTGTATCCGCTGTCAGAGATGTATCAACATCTGTCCATATGGGGCACGCTCTTATGATGAGGTGGAAAAATGCATCGTCGTCGACCCTGCTGAATGCCAGGCCTGTGGTGCGTGTGCTGTCGAGTGCCAGAACAATGCGGCGGAGGTGACAGGGTGGAGTGACAAACAGCTGATGGCTGCAATCGATGCAAAGCTCATGGACGATCTCCTGATGTCAACTGCGGAATAAGAGGTGGTGATAATGGATTTACAACAAGGATCGATTAAGGACTTATGGAAGGCTATTTATAATACGGGTGATCTCCATCACTGTTTCAACTGCAGTACATGCCTTTCCGGATGTCCTGCCTCCCATGGAGATCCGCCGCTGCTGGTTCGAAACCTGGCCCGGAAGGTGATTCTGGGCCTCGAGGAAGAGCTTCTCAATGATGATACACCCTGGGCCTGTGTCTCCTGTTCAAAGTGTGAGGAGATGTGTCCGATGGATGTCAAACCGTTCGAGATGATTCTGGCCATCCGGCAATGGCAGAGCGCCAACGATGAGACCCGGGTGCCGCCGTCGATTGTCGAGATTTACAAACGGGGTTATACGCAGGCCGTTGGCGTGAATACGGATTTGCGCGATAAGTTGGGGTTGCCTGAATTAAAGACAATTACCAACAATCCTGAACAACTGCAGTTTTTTCGTGAGATGCTTATGAAGACACCGGTAGTCAGTGCCAATGACTACATGTTCGGTGGATGAAAAGAAGCGATTCACAGCTGAACCTGGTTGTTTTACTTCACTGTCAGAAGTGAATTGTGAAAATGATCGGTAAGGCGGTTCGCTTTAAGCGATCATTTTCATATACATGAGGGATGAGAAATGGAATTATGTCTTTTTCTGGGTTGTAATACACCTGCCATCCGACCGGATGTTGAGCGGGCGATAAGGGCGACAATGCCTGTTCTGGGTATTGATCTGGTGGATTCCGACAATTATGTCTGCTGTCCGGCATTCGGCGCCTTCCCGTCAACCGATATTGATTCCTGGCTGGCGACAAGCGGCTGGAATCTGTCGATTGCCGAGGAGAAGGGATGTGATTTTGTGGTCCAGTGCGGCTCATGTTACAGCTCGCTACGCATGGGGCGGGAGCATATGATGCATCATGCCGATAAAATGGCCCGCGTCAATGAGCTGCTGGAGCCGACCGGGCGAACGGTCACCGGGAAATCGAAGGTTCGCCACGTGTCCGAGGTTCTCTATAAGGAAATTGGACCGGAAACGATCGCAGGGCAGGTTAAAAAGAGTCTAAAGGGTCTTCATGGCATTGTCCAGTACCCCTGCCATACACTGTTTCCCAGTGAGGTCGTCGGGTTCGAAGAGTCAGCACGGGCGCCAAAGGGCATGCGTCAGCTGGTCGAGGCCCTCGGGGCGACGGTGGACAGCTACAGTCGTGAATTGCAGTGCTGCGGCGGGGCCGGCGGTTTTATGAAAAGTACCCCAGAGCAGGCCATTGAATTTGCCAAGACCAAGTTCGATGCGATACTGGATGAAACTAAAGCCGATTTTATCGCTGTTTCCTGTATCACCTGTTTGATGCATATGGAAAATGTGCAGAATACGTTGAACAAGCGGGTCGGAGAAGAGCGATATAAAATCCCTGTTTTTGACTACAACCAGCTGCTTGCGCTCTGTCTGGGGTTCGATCCGAAACAGGTTGCCTCGATATGCAATGTTTCCAGGGATTCCGTTCTCAGCCGTATTTAGATCCTGACTGAGTCTGCGCAGGTAGTGTAATTATGGTGTGAATATGGTGTCAGGTCTTGGCCTGGCGCCATATCTTTCGTTTCTCATCACCTCAGGAGGTATATGGAATGAATTTTAAATCTATCGATGAAGTACTCGATTTTGCAATAGATAAGGAAAAAGAGGCGGTGACGTTTTATAATGAACTCAGCAAAAAAGAGTCGATTGCCGCCCTTGTCAAGACATTCAAAGAATTGGCCCAGGAGGAAGCAAAGCACGTTAAGTTGCTGACGAATATTTCAAAAAATCAAAAAGGTATCGATTCCTATGAACTGAAAAAGGTCACTGACCTGAAAATCAGTGACTACCTGGTGGAGACGGAATATACTGAGGGGATGCCGATGCAGGACATTCTTGTCCTGGCCATGAAACGTGAAGAGATGGCCGTCAAACTCTATACCAATCTCGCCATGGGTTCGGTAGATGATGAATTCGTGAAACTCTTCAAACTCCTGGCCCAGGAAGAGGCCAAGCACAAACTCACCTTCGAACGCCTGTATGACGATGACCTTGCCGGTCAGGGTAATTAATCAAATCTGGTGTCAGGTCGTAACATTTGGATTTTTGTAAGACAATGTCAAAGGTTACGACCTGACACCGGTCCTCATTCCCCCCTCCCCCTCTCGTGATTTTTTCTAAAACATTTTTTGCCTGCTGGAAAATCATCTCAAAGTGTGTATAATGCCTTTGTTTTTGAATGCTCGGCCGTGTTGCCGGATTCCGGTAAGAGAAAATGTCTGTTGTTATGGAAAGGTTACAACTATGAAGATAACCGTCGAATATTGCACACGATGAAACTATCAACCCCGGGCTTCCAGTTTGGAAGAGGAGTTGAAAAGAGAATTCGCTGCGGAGGTAGAGTTGCTTCCCTCCTCCGGCGGGGTGTATGAAGTGGCAGTGAGCGGAGAAAAAATCTTTTCAAAAGCAGAATTGAAACGTTTTCCGCGAGATGGTGAAATTCTTGATCTCATTCGGAATAAGCTGAAGAGCCCAGGGACGCTTATTTGATTTCTACTCCTTTTATCTGACATTGAGCCACACATTCATCGCAATTTAGCTTGGTTTTACCCAAACGATGGAAGCTGGCAAAGCCCTCGATAAGATCGTCTCCGCCCCGGGGGCAGACCTGCAGAAACTGGATGAAGTTGATCATTCTGGAGATGATTTCCGGGGGAGCTGCATGTTCGATCCGGCATGCCCCTTCTTCTGCGGTGTCATTGTCGATAGAAAGGATCTCGATGAAAAAACGTTTCAGAGCATTATGGCGGAAGATAACGTCTTCGGCTGTTTTCTTGCCCTTCTCCGTCATTGTAATTGCTTCGTAAGGGGCGTAATTGATAAGTTCTTTTTGAGAAAGCGCCCGTAATGCCTCTGTTACAGAGGCACGGCTGACCCCGAGTCGCAAAGCGATATCCTTACTTCTGGCAACGAGCTTGTCCTCAACAATATGGTGAATTGCTTCTATATAGTCTTCCAGGCTGGCACTGAGTTTGGCTCTTTTGATCATGGTAGTGTTCGAGGGGAAACCGTATGGATGAGAGAAGTGCTGAAGAATGGTTTATAAGGCCTTTTTGCCTTAAATTGTGCTGCCTATGATAAAACCCTTTTGCAAACGAGTCAAGTCAGGAAAGGGGAATATGGTCTCATTGAAGAAAAACACATGCTCTGTGAACTGAAAGTTGAAAATCTGGCCTTGATTGAGTCGTTACAGCTGAATTTCGATAGCCACGACAACGCCTCGGGTCTCGTTGTGATGACCGGAGAGACAGGTGCCGGCAAATCCATCATCCTGCGGGCGATTCACCTCCTCACCGGCGCACGGACATCGGCGGACTGGATACGTGCCGGGGCAGAAAACTGTACGGTGGAGGCCCTGTTTGAGATCCGCCCGGAGCATACCGCCCTGCTCGAGATTCTTAAAGGAGCCGACCTGGGCGATGATACGACGGTGATCGTAAAACGGGTCTTGCAGAACAACGGACGCAGCCGCATCTACGTCAATGGCTCTCTGGCCACTGCCAAAATGGTCTCTGATCTTGCCGACAATTTATTGAATATTGCCAGTCAGCATGACCATCAGCAACTTCTGCAGCCGGCCCTGCATCTCGATTTTCTTGATAGTCTGGGAGAACTTTGGGAGGACCGGAAGGCGTTTTCCCGGGTATATACCTTCTGGCAGCTAAAGAAAGAGGAATTGGAAGACCTTCGCGGGCAGGAAAAGGATAAGGAAAAAAGGAAGGAATTGCTTCGATTTCAGGTAAGGGAGATCAGGGATGCGGCACTCGAGGTCAGCGAGGACGAACTCCTGAATGCTGAAAAAAAGCGCCTAAAGAACGTGGATCAGCTGATTACGTTGAGCCGTGGAAGTTACGAATTCCTTTCCATGAGCTTGATCGAAGGGCTGGTTGAGAGTCGAAAGAATATGGAGCAGGCCGCCACGCTTGATCCGGCGGCGGAGAAACTGGCAGAAGATCTGGCTGGGTATTCGTATCAGTTCGAAGATCTGGTCGTGGAGCTCAGACGTTATTGCGATTCCCTGGAAAACGATCCTGTTCGCTTGGAGCAGGTCGTTGCCCGGATCGATTGTATCCGACAGTTGCAACGGAAATATGGCGACACCATCGCCTCCGTCCTCGAATTTGCTGATAATGCTGAGCGTGAGTTGGAAGCTCTCGAAAATCTGGAGATCCGAATGGACGGACTAGAGAAAGAGGTGGCCGAACTTTCAGAAAAAATGGTGGCCATGGCCAGGTCTCTTACCGAAAAACGCCGGCAGGCTGCCCGCAACCTGGAAGAGGCGATGGGGCGTGAGCTTGCTTCTCTTGCCTTCAATCAGGCGGTCTTCAGTGTCCATTGGCAGGATATCGAGCACGATGTTTCGCATATCCGGCCGCATGGCTCGGACCGGGTCGAATTTTTCTTTTCCGCAAACCCCGGCGAACCGGCTCGGCCGC
Organism: uncultured delta proteobacterium; assembly: GCA_903901335.1. Classification (GTDB taxonomy): domain Bacteria; phylum Desulfobacterota; class Desulfobulbia; order Desulfobulbales; family Desulfocapsaceae; genus CAIUQR01. The sequence goes on from CAIUQR010000044.1 coordinate 17,323, forward strand.
TGGTCAAGGTCGCATCGGGCGGCGAGCTATCCCGGCTGATGCTGGCCCTCAAATGCCTCTTAGCCAGGAGGGATATGGTCGAGACGGTTATCTTTGACGAAGTCGATGCCGGCATCGGAGGGGAGGCGGCAGAGGCGGTTGCCCGAAAGATCCAGGAGTTGGCCGGACATCATCAGGTCTTCTGTATCACCCACCTGCCGCAGATAGCTGCCCGGGGCACCGATCACTTTCTGGTTATGAAGAGCGTCAAAGACGGACGGACCCAATCGTCGTTTACTCTTTTGTCGGAAGAGGAGCGGGTAGGGGAGCTGGCAAGGATGCTCGCCGGTGATTCCGTCTCCACCAAGACCCATGCCTGGGCAAGAGAACTGCTTGAAAAAGGGACGGCAAGACCATGACCAAGGTGCGGGCCCTGGCTCTTTTTTCCGGAGGGCTTGATTCGATTCTGGCCTGTCGGGTTGTTGCCGCCCAGGGGATCGAAGTTCAGGCCATCAAATTCGTCTCTCCGTTTTTCGGCCATGACATCCTGCAGGATCCGGAAAAATACCGGCAGGAGATGCTGCACAGATACGGTATCGATGTTCTCATTGAGGATATAAGTTTCCCCTATCTTCAACTTTTGCACAATCCTGCCCATGGGTTTGGAAAAAATTTCAATCCCTGTATCGACTGTAAGATTTTCATGCTCAGCCGGGCAAGAGAGATGATGACCGGGCTGGGCGCCTCCTTCCTGATCACCGGCGAGGTCCTCGGGCAGCGTCCGATGTCTCAGCGTCGCGATACCCTGAATGTGATAGAGCGCGATTCCGGCAACCGCTCCATCCTGTTACGGCCGCTTTCTGCAAAACTGATGAAGGAGACGGAGGCGGAACGAAGAGGGTTGATCGATCGGGACAGGCTTCTCGACTTCAGCGGTCGCGGCCGTTCCCGGCAGATAGCCCTGGCCAGAGAGTTCGGGATCACCGATTTTCCGGCACCGGCCGGGGGGTGCATCCTTGCCGATCCAATCCTGAGCCGCCGGGTGGCGCGGATGTATGCCGGGGATGGTGTTCTACGGCCCGAGGAAATCACCCGCGTCGATATCCTGCTGTTGTTGGTAGGCAGGCAGTTTCTTCTGCCGGGCGGTGGCTGGTTGATCCTTGGCCGCGATGAACACGAAAATCAGAAACTTAAGGGTTTGTGCCAGGAAAGCGACATGTTGCTCTCGATGGAAAATCGTCCCGGGCCGACCGCAATCCTCAGGCGGGCCACATCTCTTCCAGCAGGCAAACTGGCGGAAGATCTGCAGGTAGCCGCGTCTCTGGTCGTTCGCTATGGAAAGAAGATGCTGACCGGTCCCCGGGCAGCGGAGGTGGATGTTTATTCGAGAGCCGGGAAAAACGTCCTGGTCGCCGAGCCGTTAGCTGATGAAATGACGTTAAATATCAGGATCTAATACCATCTGGCTGGCCTTCAGGGGGAGGTGGAAGGTCACTTCGGTTCCGCCTGTGGCAATCGGGCTGATCACCAACTCGCCCCGGTGGAGAAGGATCGCCTTCTGGGCAAGGCTCAGTCCCAGGCCGGTGCCGTAGACCTTGGTGGTAAAAAACGGCTCGGTGACCCGTTTTTTATGCACTTTATGAATACCCTCTCCAGAATCCCTGATTGAAATCACCACATCCGTCTCGGATTGTTTGATCGTAATAGCCAGGCTTCCACCGTCGATCATAGCCTCGATCCCGTTTTTGATGATATGCACCAGGGCCAGGTAGATCTGCTCCTGGTCGATATAGATCTCGGATATCGGACCTTCAACCGTGAGAGTCGCTTTGACGCCAAAGTGGTCGAAATCAGATTGCAGAAGGGTTGTTACCCGTTCGACCAGTTGAACAGGATCGGAGAATTTTGGGGCGAGATCGATACGCCGGGTGAAGTCGAACAAATGGTGGAGGATCTTTTCCAGCCGTTCCGCCTCCTTGGCAATTACCTGCAGAAAGAGTTGCGGGTCGGTGGTCGGTTTTTTCAACAGCCTTTTGGCCAGACCTCCGATAGACAGGACCGGATTGCGGATTTCATGATAAACTTGGGCGGATATCTGACCCAGGGCTGCGTACCGTTCCGCCTCAACCAGCAGTTCCTTGTCTCGGTTGACAACGGCATTTAGTTCGCTGAGCTGGTCCTTTTGCAGCATTTCCATACTGACATCGGTCAGGTAGCCAGGTGACAGGCAGATTCCGTCCTGTTCGAAGGTGGTGATCGAGGCCCAGTCTTTCAGCCACATAGTCCGCATATCGGGCAGCTGCACCTTGTAGACGGCCTCCATGGTCCCGGTCCTGCTGGTCTTTCCCCGGAGGATAGGCCGTTGACTGTCGAGCTCCCGTCCGGGCAGCAGCATCTCTCTGATCATCGGGGTATCCCCGTTGCTTCTGTATTCCCGCCGGTCGAGAATGGCACTGCAGAAGGTCCGGGCAATGGAGTCCGGACCGCAGTTGAAGAGGGCGAGGAATTGTCTGCTGACATACTCATACCAGATCCCCGGCTGGTCAAGTCGCCAGGCGGAGATGTACGGCATGATCGGGATATCGATCTGGTCAAAGGAAAAACAGGCGGCAATCTGTTCTCGGATCTTATTTTTCAACGGATCACTGCAGTCTTCCAGCAGGAGCCTGCCGCAGTAATTGTCACGAGAACAGCTTTCTGAGGTGTTGACCATGTGGATTTTCCAGGCAGTTATCAGGGTGTTCTTTGGAGCCGATTTCAGAAAAGAATCTGAAAATCGAAATAAATCTTTGAAATATTGAGATTATATGAGCTGTTTTGATGGTTTATTCCACTCACTCTGGTTCTATTATATCCTGCAATGATCGGGAATACAACCTGCGCCTGAGTCAATCGGGAACGCTTCTGTCGGAGAAAGAGGTGTGTTCCCTTCGCCGATTAATCATGGAAAAGTTCATCAATAGCGTGCAGGTAGAGCTGTTCCGTAGTCGCCCTTTTAATTTTTTTCAGGATCTTCTGTTTATGCGGAAAGGAGGCGATCAGATAGAGCCAGAGTTGTTTCATTCGGCCGAGCAGATGACCCGGACCGGAAAGTCTTTGGCTATACCCTTGATAGAGGTCCGTATGAAATTCCTGCAGTCTCTTCAACCGGTCCTGTGCGGAGACGTTTTTCCCTTTAAGAGAGAGGGCCAGGAAGGGGTCTGCCAGTACGCCGCGGCCGATCATCCAGCGGTGCACCCAGGGGAACCGTTCAGTCAGTGTTTTAAATGATATACTATCTATGATATCGCCGTTATAGACGAGGGCGTGTCTACTCTGCTCGCGGCAGAGCGCAAAACCCTCCAGGTCCACTCCCCCTTTGTAGAGCTGCTTTCCCAGACGGGCGTGGATGATGATTTCTTTTAAGGGAAAGGCGTCGAGCAGCGGCAGGAGGGTCAGGATCTCCCGGCTGTGCTGATAACCCAGCCGTGTTTTAATGGAGAGTTCTACGCCAAGCCTCGGCACTATTTTTTCCAGCAGGGCTACTATCGTCTCTGGGTAGGGTAAGAGGCCGGAACCCCGTTTTTTTTTTGCTACCATCGGGGCCGGGCAGCCTAGATTCCAGTTGATATGGGTATACCCCAGATCCTGCAAGCGGTCGGCGATAGCGATGAAGTCCAGGGCGTCTGTATTGAGCAGTTGGGGGATGATCGGCAGAGCGGGGTTGTTCTCCGGAAGCACGTCTGCAAGCCACTTTTCCTTTCCAGTCGAATGCCGCTGCGGGTTGATAAAAGGCGTTATTGCTGCATCGAAGCCACCGAAATGATGATGAAAAATATTTCTGAAGAGCGCGTCGGTGACACCTTGTATCGGGGCCAGGTACAGGAAAGGTTGTTCGAGATGAGCGGGGGTCATCGGGTAACCCGTAGGTGGAAGTGCCGCAATACGGGATGTGTCACCGGCCTCTGTGCGTTTAGTGTCATGTGAGAAGAAGTACCCATAATTATGATGATATGCTATGTTACACTAACAGTTCATTCGGAGAGCAAAAAAACAAAAACTATAATCGAGTTGGATGAAAAAGAAAAGGGTCGGCGCTGATGGGTTGAAATCTTTCCGGAGTCAACTGCAACAGTACCCGGAAAGACTGATCAGTGCCCTTTTGGGGCTGGAGCGGAGTTGCGGCCGGTTGTACCTGACCGGTGGAACAGTGCGGGACTGGCTGCTGGGACGGCCCTCCGCAGATCTGGATCTCGTGGTCGAGTCCGGGGCGGTGGCCTGTTGTCGCCTTCTGCTGCAGACGTTAGGAAAAGGCGCTCTGGTGCCCCTCGGTGAGAGAAAAGATGATGCGGCCCGCGTGGTCTGGAACGGGCTGACAATCGACATTACCGGTTTTCGCGGAGGTTCGCAGAGTATTGAAGATGATCTCCGGCTGCGCGATTTTACGATCGATGCGATGGCTGTCCGTCTTGTTGATCTTGTCGATAATGCGGCTGATCCTACCCTGATAGATCCGCTGGGAGGACGTCAGGATCTGGAGAGAGGGGTGCTGCAGGCATGTGGCCACGCCTTCACCGATGATCCGCTCCGGATGCTGCGCGGCTACCGGTTAAGTGCGGTACTCGGCTTTTCGGTCAGTGCATCCACCCGGACGGCAATGGATGCCTGCGGCCATTTAATTACTGATGTGGCGGTCGAACGTATCAGCTACGAGCTGGATCTGATCATGGAATCGGATCAGGCCCGGGCAGTAATCGAGGCCATGGCGGAGGCGGGGCTCCTCTGGCATATTGTTCCTGAATTGCAGAGTGGGCTCAAGGTTGAGCAGCCGTGCTTTCATCATCTGGATGTCTTTCACCATAGTCTTACAGCCCTTGGCTGCATGGAAGAGATTCTCCGGCAGCCGGAGAGGTTCTACCCCGGATGGGGCTCGGTTTTTGGCGCATACGCAGGCAGAAAGGGGATGAGAAAACGACTCAAGTGGTCGGCTCTGCTGCATGACCTGGGGAAGCCGGATGCGATGGAGGTGCGCCCGGAAGGACGGATAACGTTTTATAACCATGACCGGATCGGCAAGGATGTCTTTCTTCGATTTGCAGGGCGGCTGAAGTGGAGCAATGAGGCAAAGAACATAATAGGAAGTCTTATTGAACTGCATATGCATCCGTTTCATCTCTGTAATGTCCGGCGTCATTCGCCTCTCAGCAGCCGGGCCTGTCTGAAGATCTGGAAAAAGGCGGGACCTAATCTGCCCGGTCTTTTTCTGCTGGCCATGGCGGACAGCCTGGCCTGTCAGGGGGAAAAAAAACCGGAGGGCATGGAAGATGAACTGGCGGCATTATATAGCGAGTTGCAGAAGACTATCGACCGGGCCATCCGGCCGGTGTTTTCAGGGCCGAAGCTGTTGACGGGTACGGATCTGATCGAGTTGTTCAACCTGTCGCCCGGTCCGGTCTTTTCAACCATCCTTACCAGACTGGAGCTGGCCATGGTTGAGGGCCGGGTTCACACCCGGAAAGAAGCGCTTGACTGGGTCGGGCAATACTTGCAGAATGAAGAGATACGGGAAGAGAGACCCTGATCGGCGGGGGTCTTTCCGTTTTCGTCTTGTCAAAGAAAAATAAATGGACTAAAACTTTGCGCAAAGTAAAAGATTACTATTTCAAGAAGGCAAAAAAGGATAAATACCCGGCTCGCTCGATCTATAAGCTTGAGGAGGTCCAGCAAAAGTATCACTTCCTGCATCCGGGTGACAGTATCCTCGATCTGGGGTGCCATCCCGGCAGCTGGTCGCTCTATGCCTCTGAGGTCGTCGGGAAAAAGGGTATAGTGGTCGGAGTCGATCTGCAGGAGACGACCGGGACAGCACGGCCGGAAGGCGCCGAGATCCACTGGCTCTGCCAGGATATCATGGAACCCGAGCTGATCATTAGAGTCCGGAAATTCAGGCCGGCCTTCAAGGTGCTGATCTCGGATCTGGCCCCGAAGACCACCGGCAGCCGCTGGGCCGATCATCAGCAGTCTCTGCAGCTGGTCAGGCGGACCCTGGCGCTTGCCGAAATCCTGCTGTATGATCATGGACATTACATCTGCAAGATCTTTCAGGGAGAGGATTTTCCGGACTTTGTCCAGGAGGTCAAGGACCGTTTCGAGACGGTCAAGGTCGTTAAACCGAAGAGTTCGCGGACCGAGAGCCGGGAGGTCTTCGTGCTGGGTATGGGGTACAGAAAACCCATGGACACAGTATAGCCGATAGAGCAGACGTAACTGACTTTCCGGTGCCGGCAGGGCGTCGGAATTGATTGAAAAGAAACCAAGAACGGAACACTTATATTATACAATTTCAATAGGTAGAGGATATGTCAGGACATTCGAAATGGTCAACAATCAAGAGGAAAAAAGGTGCGATTGATGCCACGCGGGGAAAGATGTTTACACGGCTGATCAAGGAGATCACCGTGGCGGCAAGGAGCGGCGGCGGCGACCCTGACGGCAATCCGCGCCTGCGCTCCGCCATTCTGACCGCCAAGAAAGAAAATATGCCCAAGGATAATATCACCCGGGCCATCAAAAAGGGGACCGGCGAGATCGCAGGCGAGGTCTATGAAGAGATCCTCTACGAAGGGTATGGGCCGGGTGGCGTGGCGGTGCTGGTAGAATGTATGACCGACAACCGCAACAGGACCGTCGCCGATATCCGCCATTATTTCGCCAAGAGCAACGGCAACCTGGGAGAATCCGGTTGTGTGGCCTGGATGTTCGATAAAAAGGGCCTGATTCAGGTTGACAAAAAAAGCATATCCGAAGACGAGCTGATGGAACTAGCCCTGGATGCCGGGGCCGAGGATGTCCTCGAAGAAGAGAATGAGTTCCATGTCTACACAACACCGGAGAGTTTCGACGATGTTCAGAACGCCTTGGAGAAGGCCGGAGTGAAGACGCTGGAGGCCTCGGTGTCGAGGATCCCGCAAAACACCATCGAGGTGACCGAGGAGAAACCGGCTAGAGCACTCCTGAAGTTACTGGAAAGTCTGGAGGATCACGATGACGTGCAGAGTGTGCATGCCAATTTCGACATCGATGATGAACTGATGGAGAAACTTCAGTAAGGTGGGACTATCGGTGTGTGTCGCAACTGATTCCTTGTCCTTATAATGGAGCGTATTCTGGGCATAGATCCCGGTTCCAGGATAACCGGGTATGGGGTAATTGAAGCCACCCGGGGGCAGTTGCGATTCGTCTCCTGCGGGGTGATAAAAACAACCCCGCGCTCCCCGTTTTCTCACCGGCTGAATGAGATCTTCGACGGGATCAACGAGGTGATTCAGGTTCATGGTCCGGAGGTTGCGGCGGTGGAGGATGTGTTCCTCTCTAACAATCCCCGTTCGGCCCTGAAACTTGGCCAGGCAAGGGGGGCGGTGATCGTCGCCGCGATGCAGAACGGCCTGGCCGTCCGGGATTACAGTGCCAGGATGATTAAACAGGCCGTGGTCGGCTACGGCCAGGCCGAAAAGATTCAGGTGCAGCATATGGTCAGGATTCTGCTGGGTCTGTCTGCTGCGCCCAGCGCCGATGCGGCGGATGCACTGGCGGTGGCCATCTGTCACGCCAACACCTTGCGGATATGATAATATGATTGCCACACTTTCAGGAAAGGTCCTGATTAAAGGGACGGACAGGGTTGTTGTCGATGTCGGCGGGGTTGGCTATGAAGTCTTCCTGTCCAGTGACGGGATCTCCCGGCTGCCAGATAAAAACGAAGACGCCTTTCTGCATATTCATACCTATGTCCGTGAGGATGCCTTTCTCCTCTACGGCTTCCTCGAAGAAGAGGAAAAGGAGATGTTCCTGATCCTGAAAACGGTCTCCGGGATCGGGCCGAAGCTGGCATTGGCAATCCTGTCCGGGATACGGGTAGGTGAGCTGGGCACAGCCATTGTTACCCAGGATGTGAAACGGCTGATGGGCTTGCCGGGGGTCGGGAAACGGACCGCCGAGCGTCTCTGCGTGGAGCTCAAGGAGAAGGTCGGGCATCTGGGGACAGGTGAGGATAAGGGCGTTCGGCCTGCCATGGGGGTGAACGCTGCGGCCGGATCAATTGTCTCAGATGTCCTGTCTGTCCTGACCAATCTTGGCTATCCGGATCCCCTGGCCCGGCAGGCACTGACCGCCGTAAAACGGCGCATCGGCGACGAGCGGTTTGCAGAATTGACCCTGGAAGAAATGATTAAAGAAGGACTGCGGGCACTGGCATGATACGAGAAGAGGAAATCGGCGCCGAGGATCGCCTGGTCGACCCGGAACCTGTGGCCCGTGAGAAGGCCGCCGATTATGCCCTCAGGCCGAAAAGGCTTGCCGAGTATATCGGTCAGGAGCAGGTACGCAAGAGCCTGGAAATCTTCATCAAGGCGGCACGAGGGCGCGGCGAGCCATTGGATCATGTTCTTTTCCATGGATTTCCAGGGCTTGGCAAGACGACGCTTTCCTATATCATCGCCAACGAGATGGGGGCCGGGATTAAAGTCACCTCCGGACCGGTCATCGAACGCCAGGGAGACCTGGCGGCCATCCTGACCAGCCTGCAGGAGGGAGATGTCCTTTTTATCGATGAGATCCACCGCCTGAATCATGTCGTCGAAGAGATCCTCTACCCGGCCATGGAGGATTTTCAGCTGGATCTGATCATCGGCCAGGGGCCGGGGGCCCGCTCGGTGAAGATGGATTTACCCCGTTTTACCTTGGTTGGGGCCACAACACGGACAGGGCTTTTGACCCCGCCGCTCCGGGACCGGTTTGGCGTAATCCTGCGCCTGGAATTCTATTCCCCAGAGGAACTGGTGACCATCGTCCAGCGTTCAGCAGCGATTCTCGGTATGCCCATTGACGTGTCGGGGGCCTTGGAGCTGGGCAGGCGCTCGCGCGGCACTCCGAGGATTGCCAACCGCCTCTTGCGCCGGGTCCGGGATTTTGCCCAGGTTGGCGGACACCTGGTGGTTGATCAAAATGTGGCTGATGCCGCCCTGAACATGCTCGGGGTCGACCGCTTCGGCCTGGATGAGATGGACCGGCGGATCATGCTGACCATCATCGACAAGTTTAACGGCGGCCCGATCGGTCTGGAGACGCTGGCTACCGTGGTCTGCGAAGAGAAAAACACCCTGGAAGATGTCTACGAGCCCTTTCTGATCCAATCGGGATTTTTAAGCCGGACCCCGCGCGGGCGAGTCGCCACGGTCCGGGGCTATGAGCATTTTGGCCGTACGATCATCTCCAGACCGGAAAGACAGCCATCGCTTTTCGATGATCTTGACTAACAAACATACTTCATTCGACAAGGGGAGAAATATGCACAAGCGAAAGAACATACAGGATTTTATAGCGATGAAAAAGGCTGGTGAAAAGATCACCGTCCTCACCGCCTATGACGCCTCCATTGCCAGGCTGCTGCATGCCTGTGATGTTGATATCCTTCTTGTCGGCGATTCTCTTGGCATGGTTGTGCTCGGGTACGACTCTACGGTGCCGGTGACCATGGACCAGATGATCCATCATTCCTCGGCGGTCAGGCGAGGTGCCCCTGAGGCCTTTGTGGTCGGCGACATGCCCTTTGGTTCGTACCAGAGCGGGCCGCGGGATGCGATTCTCAACGCCGGACGGTTTTTAAAAGAGGCCGGCTGTGATGCGGTGAAACTGGAGGGCGGTCTTGAGGTCTGTGAGACGGTGAGCGCGATGGTGCGGGCCGGGATCTCGGTGATGGGGCATATAGGTCTCACCCCGCAGACCGCAATGCAACTTGGCGGCTATAAGGTCCAAGGCAGGGATACGGCATCGGCACGACGACTTCTGCATGAGGCAAAAGGGCTGACAGAAGCAGGGGCTTTCTCCATGGTTTTAGAGTGTGTTCCGGCGCAGCTGGCGGAAATGATCTCCGGATCCGTCAGTGTCCCAACCATCGGCATCGGTGCCGGCCCTCAGTGTGACGGCCAGGTGCTCGTTACCAATGATCTGCTGGGAATGTTTGAGAAGTTCACCCCGAGTTTTGTGAAGACCTATACCAACCTTGCCCCGATTATCAAAGAAAGTATTGCCCGGTACAATCGTGAGGTCCGCGACGGAAGCTTTCCCGATGCGGCCCATAGTTTTTCGGCACAGGTCGATCTGCAGGCGATAGTGAAAGACGCATGAAGCAATCAGGGAAAAGGAATGGCGCTATGGCAGGCGTTTAGTCAATGGGGGCACACTATCTGCCGAATTCCAGGCTAACGAGAGAGCTATAGTCCAATTCCGCAGCGACCCCAATTTAAGTCATTACACCAAAAGGAGATTTCTTAGTGCTCTGGTTTCTGTTATTTTGACCGCCTGATTTTTTCTGATTCGAAAGCGTGACCTTTTTAGCGATTAATCCCTGTTTGTCTTGGTGACATTCAAATTCAACGGTTGAACCAACCTTTAAAAACTGACAGTCAACAAGGTCGGCCTTGCATACCATTATGTCTGGTCCACCGCTATTATCGAGAAACCCGGAGTCCTTATCGCGGAACCATTTCTTGACTACTGTTTGCAAAAAATCACCTCTAACTTAACATTCATTCCTGTTTTATTTTGTTAGGCAGCGTCACTCTTAAGAAGGAATGTCGCCAGACTAACTCCAAAGGTTCTTTCACTCTTTTCAGTAACTGATGTATTGGTGGTTTTGTGGCTTGCTCTCAATACGTTTCAACTATAAATGCTCGACGTAAAAAAGAGAGAGCCCTCCCCGGAGGATCAAAAACCAATAATAAGCAACAGCTTACCTACCGGAAGATTGGATCGTCAATCATGCCTCCGGGGTAAATATCCTTGATTTTCTTGATTGTCGGGAGCGGATTATTTGATTCCGTCTGCGTCAACTTTGGTGAGATATTTCAATCCCTTAGCAATTGATACTTCCTTCGTTCCTTCAAAAACTACTCTAATTGTCCCGCATCTGTCTACTGCAACTATTTTTCCGATACCCCATTCCGCTTTCTTGTTATGTCTAACGTTTTCACCTTCACATAATATTGCCATAATTGTCGCCTCCAATAAAATCGGTTCTTAAACTTTTTTGATACAATAAGTCTTAATTTGATTAAATCTCGTATTGTTTAAGAAAAAGAAAAATAGTGAAGATTTTCTCAAGAAAGGTGGGGATTTTTGCCTTTGTTTCTTTTTTTTCTCCCACCTTCCCCCACCCATTGAAAAATTAATAATCCGATAGTGGTCTTGTTTTTTCTCAGTTCCTTTAATTTCAATATCTTGCCAGGATATAGCGGCCTGTAGTTGTTGGGTTGCTTTTTGCCTCCCTGGTTCTTCAGATACATAATATAGTAGTGCTTCCATTTTTTTTATACAATCTGTAGTGTTTCTTGCGGCCGGAAAGATTTTGTTTATTTCCTTGATGTTACATCTGTTTTTTCTTGACATGTTGGCCCTTTTTAAGATAAAGGGAGAGGTATGGGTGCAAGTGGGACATAATGGGATGGTGTGGGGGGTGTTATGGTCAGCAGCAGGTTCCGCAGCAAATACGATCATACGATTGACGAGAAGGGACGGTTGAGCTTTCCCAGCCGTTTCAGAGACGTGCTGCGCCAGTATGAGTCCGATGTCCTCATTGTGACTCCATGGAACAATCATCTGCGTGCCTATCCGGAATCGGAGTGGGCTGCCATCGAGGATAAAATGGAGTCCGAAGGCAGAGAGCAGCCAGACGACCTGGGTAGGATTATCAGGTATGTCCAGGCTGGAATCATCGAATGTGCTCTCGACAAACAAGGACGGATCCTGCTCCCGCCCGCCCTCAGATGCGATCTTGGCCTGAAGAAGGACATTGTCCTGAACGGCATGGTTCACTGGGTTGAGATCTGGGATAAAGATGTATGGAATGACGAACACAAGGCCACCCGTGAACATTTTGGGGAGCATGCGAAGAGCATCCGGAAGATGGGTATCATCTGATGGAGACACCGCAGGAACACCTGCATCGTTCTGTTCTCCTTAAGGAAACCATGCATTTTCTCTCTCCGCGTCCGGGAGGTGTCTATGTGGACGGCACTATGGGGCTTGGCGGTCACAGTCAGGCGATCCTGCAGAGAACAGCACCGGACGGACGGCTGATTGCCTTCGAGTGGGATGAGCGTGCCATCGCCCTCAGTAGAATAAGGTTACAGGAATATGCGGGACGATTGACCATAATCAGACGTAATTTCGCCGAGATTGCAGCGGGTTTGCAGGAGATCGGGGTGGATCAGGTTGATGGCATCCTGATCGATATCGGCCTCTCGTCGCTTCAGCTCGACAAGGGCGGGCGAGGGTTCAGTTTTCAGCATGACGAGCCTCTCGATATGCGGATGGACAACAGGAAGGAAGTCACGGCGGCATCAATTCTGGCAACCTCAACCGAGCAGGAGCTTGCCGATATTTTTTACTACTTTGGTGACGAACACCAGGCCAGGCCGATAGCTGCGCATATTGTGAAGGCCCGGAAAGAAGATGAAATACGAACCTCCGCCCGGTTAGCGGCCCTCGTCGTCCAGTCGGTACCGAGACGTTTTCATCCCAAAAGGATTCATATGGCGACCAAGGTCTTTCAGGCCCTCAGAATTGCTGTGAATACGGAACTGGAAAATCTGTCGACAATTCTCGATGAAGCGGTGCCGTTATTAAAACCCGGAGCCCGGTTTTGTGTAATCTCCTTTCACTCCCTGGAAGACCGGGTTGTTAAGAGAAAATTTAATAAAAACGAATACTTGAATGTCGTTACTTCCAAACCTGTCACACCCGCTGCAGATGAAATTGCAGAAAATCCCCGATCCCGCAGTGCCCGTTTGAGGGTTGCAGAAAAAATATGGCAATAAAACTTGGCAATTATCCAGGAGGAGAGAAATGAACGTTCATAACCCTGCTCAATCATTTTTTCGGCCGATGGTGAACACGCGCTTCAGGCAGCAGTTCCGCAGACAGAAGACCCTTTCCTGGTCTGGCAACAGGTTGTTGTGGCTGTCGATTGGCAAGATTCTGCTTGTTCTCTTTCCATTGGTACTGGTCGTGAATTTCTGGCTTGCCGCTTCGTTCAGGAACCTCGAGGTTTCCGTTCAGGCAGTTGAAAACGCCCGTCACGAACTCATGGATAAACAGATCAGGCTGCGAGCCCAGCGGGCACAATTGTTCTCTCCCGAGCAGATTCAGCTGATTGCTGCTGAAAAATTTGCACTCCATATTCCGGAAAAAGAGCAAGTTAAGCTCTTTTAAGTAAGGGCGGCCATGGCCAAGAGATCCCGTCTGCGTACACAGAAGAGCAAAGGACGTAGACTGGTTCTGGCCGCACTCTTTTTTTCTCTTGTTATTTCAGGGTACTGGATTTTTAAGAACGAAATCCGGATACGGCAATATTTCCACACTCTTCTGCAGACCGGCCGGAATGTATCCGGCAATGAAGCCTTAATACGAGGGATAATCTATGATCGGAATCTCAAGGAATTGGCGGTTTCGATGGATAGGGTCTCCGTCTATGCCACCGTTCGAGAGCTGGAATCACTGAAAGAAACAGCCATGCGGCTTGCTCCGGCCCTGAAAAGAAGTGAAGACAGTCTGCTTGAAAAATTGAAGGGAAGTTCCCTCCAGGTATGGATAGCTGAAAATATCAGCCAGGAGGAGGAAGACGCTGTCCGTCGTTTGAACCTGAAGGGGATCTTTCTTCACAAAGAAAAGGTTCGGTATTATCCCCAGAAGGAAAAAGCTTCTCATTTCCTGGGTTTTGCTGAAAACCAGATGGGCCTGACCGGGGTTGAATACACCTATAACCTGTGGCTGAACAAATATGGCGCCTCTCTTTCCGGCGGGCGGGAATCGGCAGGGCCTGCAGGAGACAGCGAGAAGAGACAGGAAAGTCACAGCCTGGTTCTTACCATTGATCTCAAGATTCAGGAGATCCTGGAAAAATATATAGCCGATATCGGCGCCTCCAGGGAAGGCATACGTCTGGGGGCGGTGGTGATGGAGACACGGTCGGGTAATGTGATCGGCTGTGTAAATTTCCCCTCCTACGATCCGAATCATTTTCGGGAATACAAAAAGGCAATCCTGAACAATATCCTGGTCGAGCCGGTTGCAGTTCCGAAAACTATCAGATCATTCCTACAGGATGTCAGTGTATTACAGTCCGAAAATGAAAAAGATGGCGAGATTCTGCCTTGGAGTGTCAGGTCCGGCAGAGCTAATGTCGGCAGTGATCTTCGCCTCTGGGAAAGGCTGGGACTGAATGATACCCCTCATCTCGATTTTGTGGCCGAAAAGGATAAACCTCAAAGGCTGAAGCTGTCGACTCAGGACAATCGATCCGGCAAAAACGAAAATACTGTTCCCTTGATTGCGTCTCCGATTCAGATCTTGACGGCCGTGACCCGTGTCCTGAATGGAGGGCTGAAAATCACACCCCATGTGGTGGATCCTGAAAAAAACCCTCGCGCGGTCATATCGGAAAATGACAGGGATGACATTGTTCTCAGGAAGGAGGTTTCCGCCGAGGCCCAGAACCTTTTTGCCTCCTTGACTCAAGGAGGACCGCTTTCTTCAGGAGCGCTTGCCGGAGAAGGACTTATGTTCCTGACAACTGGGAATGTCGATGATTATCTCAGGAGTCAGATGATGTTGACGCTAATCCCGGCCAAAGAATCGGAGCTGGTTGTCTTTGTTGTTGTAAACTCAGCAGGTTTCGATCCGGCCGGATCCGGAAAATCAGGATCGCCCGATCTGATCTCGCCGGGGATGAAAATGATTTATCCGATTGTTACCTTGCAGCAGGTATTGACACATCTCTCCGATATGATGACGGCTGAGGAAAAGGAAAAGATGAATTATCAGGGTCCTCAGTCCTCGAAAAACGGCTCTCAAAAGGCAGCGGACCTGCATGAGGAGAGTAAAGGTCAGGCCAGGATGCCCGACCTGCAGGGTTTGAGTCTCAGGAAAAGTCTGCGTCTGCTGAAAGGGACACCTCTGGAAATCCGGGTATACGGCACCGGCAGGATAGTCGCCCAGACTCCCCCGGCCGGCACTGTTCTCAAGGATGTGAAGGAATGCAGTATTACCTTGCAGCCCAAAGTCAACAAGAGCCTGCCGGGCAGAGAAGTATTGAAAGTTGTGAAAAAATCTGAGGCTGGAAAAGGTAATGAGACCAGGAAATAACATAACCGGTGATCCGGACTCTGATCGATTTACTGAGGTCAAAACCCTTGCCGGATTACTCGACGGCCTGAGCTATACGACGCTGTCGGCGCTGCAGCCTGAACAGGTCACTATCGCTTCCGTGACTGCGGATTCACGGCAGGCTCAGGCGTCATCCCTATTTGTTGCGCTGGTCGGAACGAAGACCGACGGGCATCGATTCCTGAGCTCGGCTCTTGGTCAAGGGTGTACGGCAATCGTTATCGAAGAGGGGAAAATCGATATGGCGGAGCTTGCAGATGCCTCCCTCTGTATTGTCGCAGTGAATGACAGCCGTCAGGCCTATGCGGCAATTGCCGCTAATTTTTATGACCATCCCGCCCGGGAAATGACCTTTATCGGCATTACCGGCACCAACGGCAAGACCACGATCACCTATCTGCTGGAGCACATCTTCGAACAGTTCGGCCTGCCGGTCGGTGTGATCGGAACCGTCAATTACCGGTACTCCTCCCCTTCAGGAAAAACGGAGGTTGCCGCATCCTTTACGACCCCGGAACCGCTCATCCTCCAGGCTCTATTACGGACGATGGCCAAGGCCGGGGTCCGGTATGTGCTGATGGAGGCCTCTTCCCACGCCCTTTTTCAGCATCGTCTCGGAGATATTCAGTGCGATGTGGCGGCCTTTACCAATCTCTCACATGACCATCTCGATTACCATGCCGACATGGAGGAGTACTTTGCTGCCAAGACACGTCTGTTCACCGACTACCTGAAAAAGGACGGCAGGGGGGTTATTACCTGCAGTGAAGCCGCAGAGGGTGAGAACTGGCAGAGGCGACTGACTGAGTTGTGCACCGCAAGGGGGATTGCATCCGTCCGGACCGGTGTGGATGAAGATGCCGAGGTGCGGCTTGTTCACGCAGACAGCCGCCGTGACGGGACCACACTCCAGCTTGCAACTGCTGCTGGTGATTGCAGGATTGACTCCCCCCTGGTCGGGAGATTCAACGTCGAGAACATTCTCACCACAATCGGGATCTGCCTGGCCATGGGGCTGGACCTGCAAAGAGCCGGACATTCTCTGGCCTCGGCCCCCGGCGCCCCCGGCCGTCTACAGCGAGTTACGGCGGGGGACGATCCGTCCCGGCCGATGGTCTTTGTCGATTATGCCCACACGCCGGATGCCCTGCACAAGGTTTTGATGACCCTGGCTGCACTGCCGCACCGGAATCTTTTTTGCGTCTTTGGCTGCGGCGGTGACCGGGATACGGGAAAAAGGCCGGTCATGGGGGGTATCGCAGCTTCGATGAGCGAAGTCGTGGTTGTGACCGACGACAACCCCCGCAGTGAATCCTCAGACCGGATCATCGAGGATATCCTGCCGGGGCTAAAGGCCTCAGGCTTGCAGGAAAGGAACTCTGCCTGGCTGCGACAGCGGGACAGCACCCAGCAGGGCTATCTTCTCCTGCCGGGGCGTGAGGAGGCCATTGCCGCTGCGGTCAATGCTGCCGTGGCTGAGGATATCGTTCTGATCGCCGGCAAGGGCCATGAAAAATACCAGATCGGTCCTGAGGGGAGACGATTTTTCGACGACTGTCTGGAGGCGCAGGAGGCCCTTATCGCCTGGAATTGTGCGAGTATCGGCAGGGCTGTCGGCGGGATCTCTGCCGGAACTCTTGCCGGCCCGTCTTTTCGGGCGGTCTCGACCGACAGCCGATCTGTCGGCCACGGCGACATCTTTGTTGCATTGAAGGGTGACACCTTCGACGGGCATGATTTTCTCCCCCAGGTGCTGGCTGCAGGTGCTGGCTGTCTGGTTATTTCAAAGGTGGCTGATTTTGAAAAATATACTGAAATTCCAAGGTTCCTGGTCAAGGATACCCAGGGTGCACTCGGTGATCTGGCCGGGTTTCGCCGCCGTCTGCTGCGGTCGATAAGCAAGCCCCTGATCATCGGGATCACCGGCAGCTGCGGCAAGACTACGGTGAAGGAGATGACCGCGGCGATCCTGCAGAGGCAATGGCCGGACGGACCTGAGGCCCCGGCAGGGAGGGTGATCAAGACTCAAGGAAATTTTAATAATCTGATCGGCCTGCCCCTCTCATTGTTGCCCCTGGGGGTGAAACATACGGCGGCGATCCTGGAGATGGGGATGAACCACCCCGGCGAGATTGCTCAACTGACCCGGATTGCGGACCCGGACATCAGCTGCATTGTCAGTATCCATGCTGCCCATCTGGAAGGACTGCACTCCATTGCGGGAGTCGCCGCAGCAAAAGAGGAGCTGTTTGCCGGGACAGGCGAAAAGGGAATCCTTGCGATCAATCTTGATGATGAGCATATCCGGGCCATGGCCGGGAGATACCGGCAGAAAAAAATCACCTACAGCGCCACGGATGAGGGCCGGGCCTTACACCCGGATCTCTGGGCCTCGGACATCAACCTCTCCCGGTCCGGCACCGTCTCCTACATTCTTCATGTCGGAGAAGATCAGACCCCGGTGACCCTGCATATCCCGGGGGCTCACAATGTCGGCAACAGTCTGGCGGCTGCGGCGATAGCCTCTGCCGTCGGATGTAGGATCGAGACAATCGCAGCCGGGCTCGAAGATTTCCGACCAGGCGATAAAAGGATGGTTATGATGGAATCTGCGGCCGGGTTCTCGCTGATCAATGATACCTATAATGCCAATCCGGGTTCCATGGCAGCCGGCCTGGTAACCTTGCATCAGCTGGCCTCGGGGACAAGCATGGCGATCCTTGGAGATATGCTGGAACTTGGTTCGGCGAGCCGAATGTCCCATAGCAGCATCGGACGTATTGCCGTTGAGCAGGGTGTCACCTTTCTGGCCCTCTTTGGACAATTTGCTGGTGACACGAAGGACGGAGCAGTGGCTGCCGGAATGGATCCCAAGAGGGTTCGAGTTTTCGATGAAAAAGATATGATAGCCGCCTGGGTCCAGGAACTCAAGGGGAAGGGAGAGCTGAAAAAGGGCGACTGGATTTTGATCAAGGCCTCCCGTGGGATGCGGTTTGAAACTATTGTGCAGCAGTTGACAGTTAGCTCTTGAGAATTTGGTGCCGAACCGGTAATAAACCGCATCCGGAAATATCAAAGTGCGGTCTGAAAAGGGGGATTTGGCAATTTCCCTTGTGATGTGAGTATGTTGGTATGAATAATGAAAGCAGAATATCAGGGTATTATGCGGCTGGCCCGGGCAGCACGCAGGGCAGGCGAATGCCGACCCATTAACGAAAAGCTGAACGCAGCTTGCCGACGGCTTATGGTTGTGTCTTATGTTGTATCATCTTCTTTATCCGCTCCATTCGGTGTTTATCGGCTTTAATGTCTTTCGATATATCACCTTTCGGAGTATAGGCGGGGCGGTAACCGCTTTTTTGGCGATGCTGGTCTTCGGACCCATGTTCATCCGTGCCATGCAGCGTTTTCAGATCGGCCAGGTGGTCCGGGATGACGGGCCCCAGAGCCATCTTAAAAAGCAGGGCGTTCCGACCATGGGCGGACTCCTGATCATCTTCGCCGTCACCCTGTCGACCCTTCTCTGGGCTCGTCTCAATAATTCCCTGGTCTGGCTGGCCCTGTTCATCATTGTCTTTTACGGGCTGGTGGGTGCCTATGATGATTACCGGAAGATCAAGAAACAAAACAGCAAGGGGTTAAGCGCCAGGGGGAAGATCGTTCTGCAGATCATCGGGGCCGGGGTGGTTGGACTGTACCTGTTCATTCATCCCGGATTCAACGGGCATCTGAGCATCCCGTTTTTAAAGCATATGAACCCGGATCTGGGCTGGGGATACATACTCTTTGCGATTCTGGTGATCATAGGTGCCTCAAATGCGGTGAATCTGACCGATGGGCTGGACGGTCTTGCCGCAGGTCCCACGGTGATCACGGCAGCTATCTATCTGGTCTTTTCGTACCTTGCAGGCAACGTGGTCATGTCCGAGTATCTGCAGATATCCTATGTGGCCGGCAGCGGAGAGCTGGCGGTTTTCTGCGGGACTATCGTCGGCGGCTGTCTGGGCTTTCTCTGGTTTAACGCCTACCCGGCCCAGGTCTTCATGGGGGATGTCGGATCGCTGGCCCTGGGTGGAGCGCTGGGTGCTGTGGCGATCATCATCAAACAGGAGATACTGCTGGCGATTGTTGGCGGTATCTTCGTGATGGAGGCAATATCGGTGATCATGCAAGTCGGCTATTTCAAGATGACCAAGGGCAAACGTATCTTTCTGATGGCCCCCTTCCATCATCATTTTGAGAAAAAAGGCTGGCACGAATCAAAGGTCGTAGTCCGGTTCTGGATAGTATCGATCATTCTGGGTCTGTTTGCGCTGGCAACTTTGAAATTACGCTGATGACGAAAAACGCCGGAATACAAAAAGGAATGCGGGTGGTAGTGATGGGACTCGGGATTTCGGGCCGGTCCGCGGTCCGCTATCTGCTTGGCTGCGGGGCGCGGGTTGCTGTCTCCGATGCCCGCAGCGCCTTTCAGATGAAGCAGGAAGAACTTGATTTTCTCTGTGCTTCTGGGGTGATGGTTGAGTGCGGCGGACATACTGCGGCCTTTCTGCACCAGGCTGATATGATCATGGTGAGTCCGGGGATACCCTTTGATCTTCCGGTTCTCGTAGAGGCAGGAGAACGCGGGATACCGGTGGTGGGGGAGCTTGCCATAGCCGGTCCGGCCATTAATAAGCCGGTCATCGCCATTACCGGCACCAACGGCAAGACCACGGTAACCTCGCTTATCGGCGAACTGCTGCGATGTTCCAGGAAAAAGGTCTTCGTCGGCGGCAACATCGGCATCCCTCTTTTCGACTATCTGTGCGAGCCGGTCCCTGTTGATGTGGTGGTTCTGGAGGTCTCGAGTTTTCAGCTGGAAACAGCCGGTGACTTCAGGCCTGATGTGGCCCTGCTCCTGAATGTGACCCCTGATCATCTGGACCGCCATGGCGATCTGGCAGGCTATGCTGCTGCCAAGAAACGAATATTTGTAAATCAGCGCTCAAGTGACATCGCTATCCTGGGAGGAGATGATCCTCTCTGCCGGGAGATGGCAGACGACCTCAAGGACAGGAAAGTACTCTTGTTCGGGCATCAGGATGATTGTCAGGCCAGGGTCTGTCCGGACAGTGTTGTGGTCGACCTGGATGGGGACGTGGAGACCTATAACCTTACGGGTACCGCCCTGGCGGGCACCACCGGCTCGTTGAACAGTGCGGCGGCGATCCTTGCCGTCCGGTCTGTCGGTTGCACTCCCGAGGATATCTGGAAGGGGCTGGCGCAGTTCATTCCCGGCCCGCACCGGTTGGCAAAGGTCGGTGAAATCGCCGGGGTTGCCTTCTATGATGACTCAAAGGCCACCAATACCGGGGCAGTCCTCAGTGCCCTGAGGCAGTTTGCCGGAAATGTGATCCTGATTGCCGGAGGCAGGGACAAGGGTGACGATTACGGGCTCTTGCGTGAGGCCGTTGGTGAGAAGGTAAGAAAATTGGTGCTGATCGGCGAGGCCGCAGACAAGATCGCAGCCTCGCTGCATGGTGCGGTGGAGATTGAACACGCCGTTTCCATGGAGGAGGCGGTGCAGTTGGCATACAGGGTGGCTGGCCCCGGTGATACGGTGCTGCTTTCCCCCAGCTGTTCCAGCTTTGATATGTTTGATAATTACGGCCAGAGAGGAAAGGCCTTTGTGGCAGCTGTTGAGAAACTGAAGACCCTCAAGACCTCTGGTGAATCGCCTCGATGAATGCACAACAGAAACCGATACGGATGCTGCTGACCGGTGGCGGAACGGGCGGACATCTGTTTCCGGGGATTGCAGCGGCAGAGGCGCTCTGCAGACGTCTGCCGGGCAGTGAGATCATGTTTATCGGGACCCGCCGGAAGATGGACCAAACCAGCCTTTCCGGGTATGGGTTTGCAACCCGCTCGATCCATTGTCTGGGGATAAAGGGAAAAAGTATTCTCTCCCTGCTCCAGGCCCTTGCTGTATTGCCGCTGTCTTTTTTTGAGGCGGCCTGCCATATTCTCCGCTTCCGGCCGGATCTAGTCCTGGGGGTCGGCGGGTATGTGACCGGACCGGTGGTGGCCATGGCCAGGATCCTGGGAAAACCGACGGTGATCCATGAACAGAACTCCGTGCCCGGACTGGCGAATAGAAAACTGGGCAGGCTGGTCGACAGGATCTGTTGTTCCCTGCCGGGCAGTGAGGAGTATTTTCCGGCCGGAAAGGTGGTCCTGACCGGAAACCCGGTCCGCAGACAGATCCTTGAACTTGCTCAAGGACTGCAGGAATCGAGGGAACGAACTGATCTGACAATTATGGTCCTGGGCGGCAGCCAGGGAGCCCATCGGGTAAATGAACTGGCCGTCGAGGCCCTTATCAGGTATAAAAAGAGTGCCCCCCGGGATCTGAAGGTGATCCACCAGACAGGAGTAGCCGACGAGGATATGGTCCGGAGCCGGTATGCGGCTTTCGGGATTGAGGCACAGGTGGCCCCGTTCTTCACGGATATGGCAACGCTCTACGCGCAGGCCGATCTGCTGATCTCCCGGGCCGGGGCCACCACTTTGGCGGAACTGGCAATTCTTGGGAAGCCGGCGATTTTAATCCCGTATCCCTCTGCTGCCGATAATCACCAGGAGAAGAATGGCCGGCATTATGTCAAGGGTGGTGGAGCGGTGATGCTTCCGGAAAGGGACTTGACTGATGTGAAGCTGGCGGATGCAGTTGAGCAGCTGGCCGGGGATCCTGCCAGGAGGCGGGGGATAGCCGGGAAGATGAGAGAACTTGCCTACCCACGGGCGGCTGAAGAGATCGTCAATGTCTGTCTGCAGCTGCTGGCTGATCGTTGACCGGTTTGAGTGGGATATTTTGAACACGTAAGGCGTCTTGATAATGTATAAGAAAAACAAACACATCCATTTTGTCGGCATCGGCGGGATTGGAATGAGCGGGATTGCCGAGCTCCTGCTCAATCTGGGCTACAAGGTCTCCGGTTCCGATCTCTACGCATCGGCCATAACCGCCAATCTTGCCTCTCTGGGCGGGAAAATCTACACCGGACACAAAGGCGATTGGATCGAAGGCGCCGAGGTTGTCGTCACCTCGTCCGCGATCGCTCCTGATAATCCCGAGGTGCTTGCTGCCAGGGAACATAACATTCCGGTGATTCAGCGGGCTGAAATGCTGGCGGAGCTGATGCGGATGAAAAAATTCGGCATTGCTGTGGCCGGCAGCCATGGCAAGACCTCGACAACCTCGATGGTCAGCTGGATGCTGTCCAGGGCGGGGCTGGACCCGACCATTGTCGTCGGCGGTAAGGTTGACAGTCTCGGTGGGAATGCGAGGCTCGGGATGGGTGAATTTCTGGTGGCCGAGGCCGATGAAAGTGACGGGTCTTTTCTGAAATTGTCGCCGGTTCTCGAGGTAGTCACCAATATCGACCTGGAACACCTTGATTACTATCGTGATCTTGAACAGATCAAATCAACGTTTCTGGAATTTATTGACAAGGTGCCCTTTTACGGTGCGGCTATCCTCTGTCTCGACGATGAAAACATCACCGATATTCTTCCCCAGATACGAAAAAGGATTATTACCTATGGTCTGACCAGTCAGGCGGATGTGTATGGAGAGCAGATCGGTTTTGAGCAGGGCCGGGTCCACTTCACGGTCAAAAGCGAAGGTCAAACGCTCGGCGAAGTCCGGATCACCCGGCCCGGCAGGCATAATGTCTATAACTCGCTGGCCGTGATCTGTGTCGGCCGGGAACTCGAGATCCCATTTCCGGTGATCAAGGAATCCCTGGAGACCTTTGCCGGTGTCCAGCGGCGCCTGCAGGAGAAGGGAGAGATCCGTGGAATCATGGTAGTCGATGATTACGGACACCATCCCACCGAGATTAAGGCAACCTTGGAGGCATTGAAACAGGCGTGGCCGGACAGGCGGCTGGTCGTGCTGTTCCAGCCCCATCGCTATACCCGGACCAGGGGCTTGTTCAAAGAATTTCTGACGGCCTTCCACCAGGCGGATTTTCTAGTGCTGACAGAGATCTATGCAGCAAGCGAGCAGCCCATCGAAGGTGTCAGCGGGGAGGGTCTGTTGAAAGAGATTAAACTCCATGGCCAGCGTCACACCCATTTTGTCGGCGAGGTAAAAGAGATGGCCGAGGATGTTTTGCCCCTCCTGGAACAAGGCGATCTGGTTCTTACTCTGGGGGCTGGAAATATCGTGGGGGTCGGTGAGCAACTGCTGGACCTGTTGCGAGGCGACTGATTCTTCGGACGGAAGATACGGACCGCAAAAGGATGGATACGCTCTTCAAAAATACATTGAGCCGGCTTGTGGCACATCCGATTCAATGGGACTGTCCGTTGAGTGGCTATACCTCGTTTGCCATCGGCGGTCCGGCCGAGGCTTTGATTACTGTAGAAGATAGCCGGGAACTGCAGGTCCTTCTCTCTTTTTTCCAGGAGAGCCGCCTGCAATGGCGGGTGATCGGCAAGGGGACGAACCTCCTGGTTCCGGATTCCGGCTTTGACGGTGTGATCATACTGCTGGGAGAGGGGTTCAAGGGGATCAGTCTCAGGGATGATCAGAACGGCAGGTCTGTTTCAGTACGGGCCGGGGCTGGTTGCAGACTGACGAGAATCTCCGGCTGGTGTATAAAAAGGGGACTTGCCGGATTGGAATTTGCGTGCGGTATTCCCGGCACTGTCGGCGGGGCAGTGGTCATGAATGCTGGCGCCTGGGGGGATGAACTGGCCAATATCCTTACTGCTGTGACAGTGATGACTGCAGCCGGACCTGAAAAGATTGAAAGGGAGCAGATGCATTTTTCTTACCGCTGCTGGCAGGATCATGGTGGTGAGGGAAAAGGGCGGATTGTGACCGAGGTGGAGATGAGACTTGTCCTGGCCAAGCCGGATGCTGTGCGCCGGCGATGCGCCGAGCTGATACAAAAGCGCCGTGAACGACAACCGAAGGGGCAACCCAATGCCGGTTCATTTTTTAAAAATCCGCAAGGAGACAGCGCTGGTCGCCTGATTGAGAAGAGCGGGTGTAAAGGAATGCGGATCGGCGGCGCGATGGTTTCACCAGTGCATGCCAATTTTTTCGTCAATGGGGGTGGTGCAACTGCTGCGGAAGTCAAGGAACTTATGAAGAGGGTGCAGGAAAGGGTGTGGCAGGATAGCGGTATACTGCTTGATCCGGAGGTGCATTTCTTATGAGCTTTTTCAAAATGGTACTTAAAAAAATTCAATCGAGTGGCTTGTTTTTCTGGAGAAGAAAGAGCAAACACGCCTTTCGAGCCACAACATTTACGAAGAAGACCTTTGCCCCCTTCTCGCAGAAATCTTCACAAACCCCATCGATTTTTAAGACCGGACTAAAAAAAATATCCTCGCTCGTTACGGGCTTACAGAGAACAAATGCTGTCGGAAGCCCACCTCGCAAAAATGATCGGCGCCTTGCCTTTTTCACGGTAAGTCTGGTTGCAGTTGGACTTGGCGCACTGTTGTATTTCGGCGGCGGCTGGGTGACAGGCCTTGTGTCAGGGGTGGAATATTTCGAGGTCCAGGACAATGTGGTGATTGAAGGTTGCCGGGTGACGACGCCTGCCGAAATCCGCGAACTGGGTGAGCTCAGATACCATACCAATCTCTTCAGTATCAATCTCGGGAAACTGGAGGCGATACTTGTTAAACATCCTTGGGTGGGCGAGGTGAACATCCACCGGACCTGGCCGAACAGACTGCTGATCCGGGTTGTCGAGCATGTCCCCGAAGCCCTTATTCTGCAAGGGGATTCCGGTAAGGAGCAGCTCTACTATATGGATACAAAGGGTGTCGCCTTTGTCGCGGTTAAACCGGGGCAGGACCTTGACTTCCCGGTAATAACAGGTATAGGAGACATCCAGGGCGCTGATAAAAAGAAGGAAATTCTCGGCGATGTCATGCACTTTCTGAAACTTGTGAAAACAAATAATCCGAATCTGCCGGCCCAGTCGATTTCTGAAATTCACCTTGATAAAACCGAAGGAATGGTTGTGTATCTTGTCGAATATCCCTTTCCGATTTTTTTTGGCACAGGAGGTGTTGGAAAGAAATACAAACAGTTGCACGATGTACTCGGAGTCTTGTATAAACAACGGAAAGAAGGAACGCAGATTTCCCAGGTGGAATATATACGGATGGAATATTTGACAAATAAAGTGCTCGTAGCACAAAGCGGATCGGGTTGAACGGAATGGATGAGAAAAACGCATTGGAGCCGATGGTTGAGGAGACCCGGAAGGATAAAGAAGCGGGAGAACTTATTGTCGGACTCGACATCGGCACAACCAAGATCTGCTGTGTGGTAGGAGAGGCCTTCAGTGACGGGATTGATATAATCGGTGTCGGCATCGCTCCATCTCTCGGTTTGAAAAAGGGAGTGGTCGTTAATATTGAGAGTACCGTTAATTCGATCCAGCAGGCAGTTAAGATCGCAGAGGACAAGGCCGGATGCAATCTCCATTATGTGCATGTCGGCATAGCCGGTAACCATATCAAGGGGTTCAACAGTCCGGGTATTCTCGCCATCAATGGTCGAGAGATCAAACAGGCGGATATCAACGAGGTGATCACTGCTGCCAGAACGGTGAAGATTTCAGAAAATCAGCAGATTATCCATGTGATGCCGCAGGAGTATATGGTGGATGACCATACCGGAATTCAGAATCCTCTAGGGATGACGGGGGTGCGGCTGGTCACCAATGTCCATATCGTCACGGCCGATAACGGGGCTGTGCATAATCTGGTCACCTGCTGTAACAAGGCCGGTCTGGAGGTGGCCGATATGGTCCTCGAGTCCATTGCTTCTGCCAGCGCGGTTCTGAGTCCTGACGAAATGGAGCTTGGTGTGGTTCTTTTAGATATCGGCGGGGGCACAACGGATCTGGCGGTCTTCTGCGACGGGACCATCCGGCACACCTGTGAACTGGGACTTGGCGGGCATAATCTGACCAACGACCTGTCGGTAGGCTTGCGTACGCCTTTGCAGGAGGCGGAACGTCTGAAGGAGGATTACGGGAGTGCCATTGCCTCCGTGATCAAACCTAACCATGTGGTCGATGTGCCGACAGTCGGCGACCGGGAGCCGCGTAAGATCACCCAGAAGGTCCTGGGTGATATACTCCAGGCAAGGATAGTCGAGATTCTGGAGATGGTGAATAAAGAACTGTTGATCTCAGGTCTGAAAAACAGGATAAACGGCGGAGTTGTCATCACCGGCGGGACGGCACTCCTGGCCAATCTGGTGGACCTGGCTGAACAGATCTTCGATCTGCCGGTCAGGATCGGTTATCCCAATGGAATCGGAGGGGCAATCGAAGAGGTGAACACCCCCCGCTGCACCACCGCAGTCGGCCTGGTTCTCTATGGGCAGAAAAACCAGTTTGACAGAAAATATCAAGATATGTCGGTGTTCAAAAGAGTTAAGGGATGGTTGAAAAAAATCATGTGATTAAAGAGTTTTTTTGTTTATGTGTGGCCCGGCAGGTGATATAGTTTCATTCGTTTGACGGGCAGGGAAATGAACCTGTTGGTTACATCTCAGCACTATTCAGGGGGTCTATATGCCGTTCAGAATGGCAGAGTCGGAAAGCGTTGCAAAGGTCAAGGTCATAGGCGTAGGCGGCGGTGGCGGTAATGCTATCAACACCATGGTTGCCAGCAGGCTCCAGGGTGTTGAATTTATCGTGGCGAATACCGATAAACAGGCCCTTGAACAGTCAAAAGCCGATATCTGCCTGCAGATCGGTCCCGGTATTACCAAAGGTCTGGGGGCCGGCGCCGACCCTGATATCGGGGCCCAGGCGGCCCAGGAATCGATCGAGGAATTGAAGAAGATACTGAAGGGCAGCGATATGGTCTTCGTCACTGCCGGTCTTGGCGGCGGTACCGGGACGGGGGCCGCGCCCGTGGTGGCCAAGCTGAGCAAGGAACTGGGCGCTTTAACCGTTGCCGTAGTGACTAAACCGTTCAGCTTTGAAGGGAAGTATCGGATGCGCAATGCGGAAAACGGCTGGAATGAATTGCAGAAATATGCCGATACCATCATCACTGTGCCCAACGACCGACTCCTCTCCCTGATGCAGAAGAACAGCCGGCTCTCCGATATGCTGTCTATGGCGGACAATGTTCTTTTACAGGCGGTAAAGGGGATTACCGATCTGATCAACGTGCCAGGCTTGATCAATGCGGACTTTGCCGATCTGCGCACGGTCATGAAAGAGGTCGGGCCGGCCATCATGGGGTCAGGGGTTGCCGTTGGTGAGAACAGGGCGACCGAGGCAGCAAGACGGGCTATTGATAACCAGTTGCTTGAGGACATCGGCATTGATGGTGCCCGCGGTCTGCTCATCAATATCTCGGCGACCGAAGAGAGCTTCACCATGGCTGAGTTCATGGAAGCCTCTGCGTTGATCCAAAGCAAGGTTGACGATGATGCCAAGGTTGTGATTGGCGCGCTCTATGATGAAACCCTCGGTGATGAACTGCATGTAACCGTCATTGCCACCGGTGTCGGCGATGTCGCCACAAAAAACAAGACCATTGCTCAGGTGGGTGATCTGCCGAAACAGCTGAAGGATGAGATTGAGGCCGGGGGCCAGGCCCTCACGCCTGCCCGGATCAACCCCAAACCCAGGGTTACTCCGTTGCCGGGCTCAAATTTCGATTCGTTCGAGAGCCTTGGGACCACCGGCGGTATCGATTCGATCCGCAACGGAATGGAACGGACGAGTTGGAACGAGGATCTGTTGGAGACTCCGACCTATCTCAGGAGAAAAGCCAATTAACGTATTGGGATTTGCAATCACATTGACGTCTTAGATATTGCTTGAAGGGGCATATTGCATACTACCCCCTTATCAGGAGAGAGGAATCACAAGGCAGAAGAGAAAATCCGGTGGTGATCGACCCGGCCGTCACACTCTGCTTGACCAGGAAAAAGGCAGTTATCTGAAAAAGTGGACGGGGCGGCTGCCGGTTGCCTTGGTCTATCCCAACTCCTATGAGGTCGGGATGTCCAGTCTCGGCTTTCAGTTGGTGTACGCCCTGATCAACGAAGAGGAGTCCCTGGTCTGCGAGCGTTTCTTTCTGCCTGCTCCGGGTGAGCCGGTGCGTTCCATTGAATCGGGGCGCAGGCTTACGGATTTCCCTTTAGTCTTCTTTTCGATCAGCTTCGAACATGATTATCTGCATCTTGTCCGCCTGCTCCTCGCTGCTTCCATCACCCCTCTTGCCGCCGAGCGGCAGCACTGGATAACTCCCGGGCATCCGCTCGTTGTCTGCGGCGGGGTCGCGACCTTCATGAATCCCGAGCCCATCGCGCCTTTTGTGGATCTCTTCGTGGTTGGTGAAGCCGAAGCAGTCTTGAAGGATCTGCTCGGCCTGCTCGCATCCAGCATCGACAGAGTGGAACGCCGGGCGCTTTTACTTGAAGTCGTGCAAAATCTTTCCGGTTGTTATGCCCCTTTATTTTATACCCCCGAATATGATACGAACGGGAAGTTCCAGGGGAATATGGTTGAGCCGGGTGTGCCGGAGCGCATTAAAAAAGTGATAGCTCCCTACAGCGGCAAGGCGGCCCATTCCCAGCTCTTGACTCCGCAGGCCGAGTTTTCCGACCTCTATCTGACCGAGCTTGGCCGAGGCTGCTCCAGGGGGTGTAGGTTCTGTGCTGCAGGCTATGTCTACCGCCCTCCGAGGTTGTGGGACAGTGAGGCGGTGATCAGCGGTCTGGCTGAACGGCCGCCGTCGATCAAGCGTATCGGTCTGCTCGGCATGGAGATGGCAGGCCGGGATTCCCTGGCGGATATCTCAAGGCATCTGCGCGAAAGCGGGTGTTCACTCTCCTTTTCCTCTCTTCGGGCCGACAGAATTTCCGAGCCCTTGCTGGACCTGCTGGCCGGGAGCAAGCTGAAAAGTGTCGCCATTGCCCCTGACGGGGCATCGGAGAGGCTGCGGCGGGTCATCAACAAGGGGCTGACCGAAGAGAACCTGCTGCAGGCAGCCGAACGTCTTGTCGGGGCGGGTCTTTCTAAACTCAAGCTCTACCTGATGATCGGTCTGCCCACAGAGACGCTTGAAGACCTGCAGGAGATGCTTATTTTTATCGGCAGGTTGAAAGAGCGGATCATGGATATCGGCCGCGACCGGGGCCGGCTTTGCGAGATCACCTTATCGGTGAACTGTTTTACCCCGAAGCCATGGACACCTTTTCAATTTCATCCCTTCGGCATCAGTGAACAACTGGCACCGGGGGAAACAAGGCCCGTAACTGAGGCCTTGCAGCAATTGAAGAAAAAAAATATCTTCCTGCGTAAGGGACTGGCTGCTGAGACCAATGTCCATTTTCATTGCGACAGTCCCGACAAGGTTTTGTTCCAGGCCGTCCTGGCCCGTGGTGATCGCAGGATAGCCCCGGTTCTTCTCGATATGGCCGAACAGGGAATTCCTTGGAATCAGGCGATGAAGAACAACCACCTCCGGTCTGAACCGTTCGCCGTCTGCGGCCATGGAAGGGATGATGTTTTCCCGTGGTATATCATTGACCATGGGATTAAACACCGGTTTCTCTGGCAGGAGTATCTGAAGTCCTTCCGGGCGGAGGCGACTAAATCATGCGAACCGGACAGCTGCCGTCTTTGTGGGGTATGTCATGACAGATGAAAACGAGTCTCAGAAGGTCCTGGATTCGATACGGCAGCAGAAGATCCAGTCCGGTCTCCAACCCTTCAAGCTCGTGAAGTATTTTTCTTTTTCCAGTCTCGGAGTTTTTCTGATCTTTACCTTGTTTTTATCCTGGCTGATCTCCGATAATGCCCGGAAGATCATGCTGGAACAGAGTGAAGACTACTCTCTGCTCCTGGCGGAAAATTTGAATCAGCAGGTGTTCCGGAGATTTGTCATCCCGGCGGTGGTGCGCTACGGGCGTATTGCGCTCTCTAATCCCGAA
Organism: uncultured delta proteobacterium; assembly: GCA_903901335.1. Lineage (GTDB taxonomy): Bacteria > Desulfobacterota > Desulfobulbia > Desulfobulbales > Desulfocapsaceae > CAIUQR01. Next base: position 47,492 of record CAIUQR010000044.1, read on the forward strand.
CAGTTCGAAATCCTCGACCGGATCATCAAGGGGTTTACCCAGGGCCTGAATATTAAATCGGTGACGATCTACGATTCGAAGGTCAATGTCATCTCCTATTCGACAGAGGAGGACCTTGTCGGAAAAACGGACATCGGAGGTGCGGAATACCGGAAATCTCTAGCCGGAGTGGCAAATTCCAGACTCGTCTCCAGTGGATCGATTGCCAGCTTCATGCCCGGTACCAGCCCGATAAACTGTATATTGAGGACTTATATACCGTTCAGGCAGGTCCGGGAGAACGGTGAACCGGGTGATGTGATCATGGGGGTGATCGAGATTGAGAAGGATCTTTCGAAGGACTATGCCACCATTATCCACCTGCAGAGCCGGATTATTATTGTCTCAGGTATGGTCATGGCAGTTCTCTTCCTGGTCCTGCGGACCATTGTTTCCCGGGGCAGCGAGATCATGGAGAAGAGAACCCTGGAGCGCCTGCGCCTTGAAGAGAAGCTGAACCAGTCGGAAAGGCTGGCCCATCTGGGGTCTATGGTTGCAACCGTTTCCCATGAGATAAAAAGCCCACTCGGAATTGTCAGGAGCACGGCCGAGATCCTTGAAAAGCGGATCGCCAAGGTTGCCCCCGGAAACGAGCATCTGGCCAGGATAATTGTCGATGAGACCATACGCCTGAACGGGATCGTGATGGAATTTCTCGATTTCGCAAGGCCGCAGAAGATCAAGAAGGTGAAGGCGAATATTAATGAGATTGTCAATGAGGCCCTGACCTTTATCGGGCCGAAGATGGCCGAGCAGGAGATCAGACTTGCATCCGACCTCTGTGCTGATCCCGGCCAGGTTGACGTCGATCCGGAGCATCTTTACCGGGCCCTGCTGAACATCCTGGTCAATGGTCTGCAGGCGATGAGCGCAGGTGGAGTGCTGACCGTACAGACCCGGAGGTCAGGCGCTGGAACCGGTGTGGAAATACGTATCGGCGACACTGGTGTCGGGATGTCGGAGAGGAAGATGGAACACATCTTTAAACCGTTTTTTACCGACAAGCATAAGGGGACGGGGCTGGGGCTTGCGATCACGAAGAATATCATCGATAACCATGACGGACAGATAACAGTAGTGAGTAAGGAAAATGAAGGCACAACCTTCCGAATCCTCCTGCCCTGAGGGAAAATCCGCATCCTGTCTGGTTGTGGATGCACTTTCTTTCCTGGAAAACGGCCCCTATTCGTTTTCTGTCGGGGCAGGCGAATGTATCGGTCTGTCCGGCCAGTCCGGAGTAGGCAAGAGCCAGCTGCTGAAAGCGATTGTGGATCTGATACCGCATGCAGGGGAGGTGTACCTCGATGGTATTGCCTGCTCTGACATACCTGCCCCGCAGTGGAGAAAACAAGTGGCGCTGGTTCCGGCGGAATCGTACTGGTGGTATGACACAGTGCAACAGCATTTTCCCGACCTGCGGCACCTCTTCCTTTCCTGCGGCTGGCTTGAACAGCTTGGCTTTCCTCCGGATGTCATCTTCTGGCAGGTCAGCCGTCTTTCCACCGGTGAACGACAGCGGCTGGCCCTTCTCCGCTCTTTAGTCAATGAGCCGCGGGTCCTTCTTCTGGATGAACCGACATCCGGGCTCGATCCGTTCTACACTGCCCGGTTCGAAAAGATACTGCTAGAATATCAACAGCCACGGGGCAGCGCCTTCATCTGGGTGACCCATGACCGGGAGCAACTGCAACGGGTGGCAGGGCAGGCGTATCTTGTCGAAAAAAATGGTCTGCAGGATTGTGAGCCGTGTTGAAGGCTCGGGTGAGCACAAAAGGAGGCTGCATACCAATATGGATGTGATTTCGCTCAGTGTCTTTGATCTGTCTGTCGCCGCATCTCTTTTGATCCTGCTCTCTGTGGCCAGTCTGCTGATGAATCTGGGGCTGGAGAAAAGGATGCTTCTGGGGGGGATACGGATGATCCTCCAGCTGCTCCTCATTGGTCAGGTCCTCCGTTTTCTTTTTGCCAACACCAACCCCTTGTTGATTGCCTGTATGTCGCTGGTGATGCTGTCTGTGGCAGCGCGCGAGGTCAGCGTCAGACAGAAACGCCAGCTTCGTGGATTTTCAGGTTATTGGATCGGCACGGTTTCGATGTTCGTTTCCTCCTTTTCCATCACCTTCCTGGCGCTGACTGTAATGATCCAGGTTCATCCCTGGTACACACCGCAATATGCCATCCCGCTTCTCGGTATGGTTCTCGGCAATACTATGACCGGGGTCGCCCTTGCCTCCGACCGTCTGACAACCCAGCTCTATGAGCAGCGTGGCATGGTGGAGCAGCGTCTTCTGCTGGGGCAGACCTGGCGGGAGGCAAGCAGCGATATCAGAAAGGACTGTATGCGCACCGGGATGGTGCCGATTATCAACTCTATGGCCGCGGCGGGGATCGTCAGCCTGCCCGGCATGATGACCGGTCAGATACTTGGGGGTACTCCGCCGGTTGAGGCAGTCAAGTACCAGATCCTGATCATGTTTCTGATCGCTGCCGGAACAGGCTTTGGGGTCATCTGTTCCATCTGGATGACCAGTCGTCACCTCTTTGACAGTCGGCATCGACTCTGTCTTGACCAGCTGATTTTGAGAAGATGATCTTTCTCGGCACTTTGTGCTTGAAAATCCTGCGTATAATGTACATATGTTAATAACTATAAAGTCATTTTCACTATAAATTGGAGAGCGTTATGGGAAAAAGAATTAGAATTGTTGTTGTAGGAGGTGTGGCCGCCGGTCCGAAGGCGGCGTGCAGAGTCAAGCGATTGCTGCCAGATGCCGAAGTAACCCTGATCGATCAGGATAATCTGATCTCCTACGGGGGATGCGGGATCCCGTATTATGTCTCAGGCGATGTAGCCGACGAGTCGGCCCTGCGGTCGACCAGCTTTCATGTGGTTCGAGATGAATATTATTTTGAAAATTTCAAAGGTATAAAAACACTCACCTCGACAGAGGTTCTTGCCATAGACCGCAATAAAAAAACGATTGAGGTCAGGAACGGGCTGACGGGCATACAACAAACCATTCCCTATGATACCCTGATGCTGGCAACGGGCAGTACACCGAATACCCTGCCGATTCCCGGTGTCGATCTTGATGGCGTGTTTGCCGTCAGCAATCTGCATAAGGCTATTGCGATAAAAGACCGGATAGCCAAAGGACAGGTGTCGAAGGCGGTCGTGATCGGCGGTGGAGCGATAGGCATCGAGATGGCCGAGGCCTTTACCGATCTCTGGGGGGTCGATACGACGCTGATCGAGTTTCAACGGCAGCTTTTGCCGAAGATCGTCGACTGGCCGATGGCAGCGGTGCTCTGTAAACATCTGCGCGACAAGAATGTGACCGTCTTTCTGCAGGAGGGTGCCATCGAGATTTTGGGACAGGACGGCAAGGTCACCGGTGTTTGCACCGATAAACGCACCCTGGAGGCCGATCTGGTCATCATGGCCACAGGGGTAAGACCTCGTTCGGAATTGGCCCTCCAGGCGGGTCTGCAGGTCTCGAAGTCGGGAGCGATCATGGTCAACAGACGGATGCAGACCTCAGACCCCGCCATTTATGCGGCGGGAGACTGTGTCGAGATTCCGCATCTGCTGACCGGGAAAAGCTTTTATGCCCCTCTGGGTTCGCTTGCCAACAGGGAGGGCCGGGTGGCAGGCGATAATATGGCCGGAATTCCGACCACTTTTCCCGGTGGTGTCGGCAGTTTTATTATGAAGGCCTTTGATATCTGTATCGCCGCAACCGGGCTCAGCCTGGATGTGGCCCTGGCCGAGGGCTTCGATGCCGATATCTCACTCACCGCACCGGCAGACCGTGCCCATTTCTTCCCGACTCAGGGGATTGTCTGCTGTATGATGGTCTTCGACCGCAGGACCAGGAAGGTCCTTGGCCTGCAGGCTGTCGGTCCAATGAACGACTCCATCTCCGCCCGGATCGATGCTGCCGCTGCCTACCTCAGTAAAGGTGCCGATATCGATGATTTTGCCAACCTTGAAATGGCATACGCACCGCCATTTTCGGCTGCCATCGACACGATCAACGCCGCTGCCTATGTGGCCGGAAACATCTGTGACAGACGGCTGCGTGCGATCAGCATGGAGGTGTTCTATGCGTGGATGGAGGAGCTCGGCAGCCGTCCTGATTGGGTTGTTCTTGATGTCAGGCATCCGCAGCAGGCGTCCCCGTTTGTCGAGAAATTCGGTAAGGAACTGTGGCTTACCATCCCCGATGACCAGATCCGCACCCGGTACAGGGAGCTCCCGCAGGATAAGAATCTGATTATCTTCTGCAATGCCGGCAGCAGATCCTATGAGGTCCAGGTATTTCTGGATTCGGTTGGAATGAAGAACAACCTCGTGCTCAGCGGCGGATTCAATGTTATCAAACGGATCGGCGCGGGCTGGCTGCCATAGGCCGGGGAAGATGCGGAAAAGCCATCCTGCCTGAAAAATTCTCTTTTCCGATATAGACAAAGCCCAAATCCCTGTGATAGGATATTACAGTCCGGACAGGGTTGTAATAGTGCATGTTATCAATTTTTTGACAAGATGAGGTTTGTTGCTATGGTTGAGTTGAATGCCACACATATGGTCGAAGAGATTCAGGAGAATATCAAAACCCGGGATGCGATGAAGGCACGGATCGTTCTTTCTCATATCGGGCAGGTTGATAAGACCATACAGAATCGACTGATCTATGTGCTGCTTCGCGGGGATATGGAGTTTACCTCGCCGCTGCTGCTGTTTCTGTTGACGGAGCATTCGGATGTCACCGACTCGATGCCTGTTGTCCGGGAAACCCTGCTCTCGAACCTGCTTGCCTACCCCGAAATGCTGCTGAAGTTCCTTGATTCGCCCACCATCAAGCATAAGACTTATCTGATTCAGGTCGTGGGCGAGTTGCGTCTGGAGGAGGCAACGCCGATACTGATCAAACTCGTTGCCGAATCAAGTGATGAGAAGGAGATTCTGCAGATCATTGAGACCCTGGGCCAGGTCGGAGACCCGCAGGCGATCAATACGCTGACGGACTTCCTCTATGCAGCCAACCGCGATCTGATCACCGCTGCTGTCCAGTCCCTGGGGATGGTGGGCACGCCGACCGCGATGCATCGTCTGGCTGAGCGAATGGGGACCGACAACGAACTGGATTTCATGATCCTGTCGATTTTTGCAGATGTCCAGGACCAGGTCTCCCTTGATAAATTAAACGATACGCTTCGTTCCCATTACGCCCATATGCGGACATATGCCAAAAAGGAACTGGTCAGTATCGGTCCTAAGGCTGTGCCGAACCTGATCCAGAACCTTCTGCATGACGACCCTGATTTCCTGATCCATACCCTGAATGTCCTGGGTGATATCGGAGATGAATCGGCAACCAATCCGATCCGTAAACTGCTGGCCAACGAACCAAGAGATGCCAATGTTCGCTTTGCCGCCTATGAGGCCCTGGCTCTTCTGCCGCTCAAAAAAGGCGCGTATACGCTGACCGCCGGTCTGACGGACAAGGAGGATCATGTCTGTGTGGCTGCAGCCAGGGCAATAGATCAGAATTATTCTGAAATTCTAGCTGCAGGTATTAGAAATCTGATGCGTAACAAGGATGATGACGCCCGGCATATTGCCAAGATCATCGTCAATGCCCAGGTCGATAAAATTTTTTTAAGTCTGGCCGGGGAAGAGGTCTTTCAGGAGATGGCGCTCATCTATCTGCCGCATGCCCACAAGGATATCAGAGACCATTATCACAGTCTGCTCCTTGAGAACGGCATCACCGATTTTGCGGGTAAGGTGGGGGGAGAAGAAAAAGAGAGTGCCAAGCCGAAAGTCGTTGCTGTCGATGATTCAAGAATGATTTTAAATATTTACAAGGCAACCCTGCATGAGCTGGGCTTTGATCCGGTGCTATTCGAATTCCCTGCCTCCGCGATAGAATGGCTGCAGAAAGAAAAACCGGTGATGGTATTGACTGATCTCAATATGCCTGATATCACAGGCGTACAATTAACAGAACAGTTGAGAAAGAAATATTCGCCGAAACAGCTGCCGGTCATCATGGTGACGACCCAGAACGAGGCCCAGGATAACGACGCGGCAACCAAAGCCGGGGTGAACAAGATCATCAATAAACCGTTCAACGCCAAATCCTTGAAGGCGGCTATGGATGAATTCCTGCACTGAGAGCTTAATTACGGATAGGCTCTCAGAAAATCCGGCAGTCTGTCGAAATACCGACCGACATCCTCGGGCTTGTGGGCATCTGAACCTGCAACGAGAGAGATTTCCCTGTCGATTGCCATCTTCACGAACTGAGCCGCCGGGAATGGTTCGCCCCGGATGGCGATGCCTGAAGTGTTGATTTCGACGCTCATATCCTTTGCTTTCACCGCGTCGAGAAGGACCGCAACTTTGTCGATATGGCCTTGGGAAAAGCAGAGATCCGGCAGATAACGCAGTCCTGCATCCAGATGACAGAGAAGTGTCCCGGGCAGGCAATGTACCGCTTCGATGAGTGTGTCGAAATACTGATGCAATATCCGGTCACATCCGGCCTGATTGATGGCCTTGATGTTCCATTCTTTTCTGCTGACCAGGTTTAGGTGGTAGGGAAAATCGGGATGCCTGCAGTAATGATAGGATATGCCTATCTGATCCCAGGTCCTCTTTCCAATCCGCTCGATCAGTTCATCCCTGCATGTTGGATTAAACCCGACTTCCACCCCGAGGCCGATCTCCAGAGAGCCGCTATAGCTTTCCCGTAACCGATCTCCCTCCCTGAAAAAGTCATCAAAATCCCTCTCGGACAGCCAGGTTGTATCAAAATAGTCAATGCCGCTTTCCATATGTTCGAGAAAGACCAGCCGGCGCAAGCCTTTTTTGATTGCCGCAAGGACATACTCCTCCATTGTTCCTGCGGCATGATGACAGAGGCAGGTGTGCACATGATTGTCGTAATGGAGATCAATGCGTACAGGCAGTTCAGTCATGGCCAGGGAATTCAACCCGTCAGGCCGTCAGGCCGGTCAGGGAAGAAATGGAGAAAAGGGCGGAGCGGGTGACAGAAATAATCAGGCATTTCCCCGGGGAAAGAAATGGAGGACACCATCGATGTCAGAGGTGTCGCAATAATGTCCCATCTCTAATTCAAGATCAATATATTCTTCTATTCCATCGATGCGTAAGGACAGGGCAGGGCCGTTGGGAAGATGATAAATGATGGTGTTGACGCTGGTTAAATCAATAGGTGGTGCAAACAATTTCATTCGACAGACCTTTTTCGAAAAACAGAAACCGGAAATACGGCATACCGGAAAACACATGACTCATTGCTGGAAACATATAAGGTTTTTATTGGCAAACTGCAAGCGATATCATCTGCGTTTGGTATTATACCCTTGAGGAGGGGTCCGTCAATCCGGCTGTGAATGTGGTTTTGATAAAAGGGCTCAGTCAATGACGTCTGCCCCGGTAATGGCTGGAAATGGGTTTGACACCTGAACGGTAGATGTTTAATATATAAAATTCTGCGGCTCAATTGCCCTGTAATTGATACCGTTAAAACCGATGGAATGTTGTAACCTCAATATCAGGTGAAGTAATGAGTGAAAACAAGATGTCCGCCAAAGAAAAGACACTTTTTGGCCCAGAGAGAAATCCGTCCAATATTGTGCCGGAAAAGTTGACACTGGACAGCCGGTTGAAGTTTCGCTGCCATCCAGGCGTTGCCTGTTTTACTGCCTGTTGCGGTGGAATTAAAATAATTCTGACCCCGTACGATATCCTCCAGCTCACCAAACGGCTCGGGATTCCGGCTCATGAATTCCTGCATACCTATACCCATCCGACCTATCTCGAACAAACGGATATGCCCGGGGTTATGATTAAATTGAACGAAGACGATAAAAAATGTCCCTTCGTCACCCCGGCCGGCTGCACAATCTACACGGACAGGCCTACTGCCTGCAGGTATTATCCTGTCGGTATGGCTGATTTCCATGAGGGTGGAGTCAGAGACAGTGAAGAGGTGAGTACGGCTGCGGAGGATAAATTCTTTTTCATCGTCAGGGAGGACCACTGCAAGGGGTTTCTGGAGGACAAAGAGTGGACCGTCCGGGAATGGAGGGCGGATCAGGGTGTCGATGTCCGGGATGAAATGAATAAAGAGTGGCTGCGGCTTGTCATGCGACGGAAATCGTTTGGGCACCAGGCGACCCTGTCCGACCAGGCCAAACGCATGTTCTTTATGGCCTCGACGGATCTCGCTCATTTCAGGCGGTTTATCTTCGAGAGTTCTTTCCTGGAGACCTATGAGCTTGATCAGGAGACGATCGACAAGATCAGAGAAGATGATGTGGAATTGATGCTCTTCTCGTTTAAATATCTTGCGGCCACCCTTTTCGGGGCCCAGCAGGGGTTCAAGATCAAAGAAGAGAAGATCCAGGCCAAGGTCAAAGAAATTAAAATCCGCCAGGATGAATCGGTCGAGAAGTCCGTTCAGGAATATGAAGTACTTATGGCGGACCGTGAACGGCAGAAAAAAGAAGGGAAATAACAAGTCTGCAGAGGGTTGTTGTTTCTCGACAGAGAGCGAGTAAAAGAGGGGCCGTGGGTGTATCCCATGGCCCCTCTTTTTTTGCCTGCTGTTCCCCCTGCCTTTCATCGTGCAGGGGGTGAGTTTTACTCTTTTTCCGGCTCCAGGGCCAGGGCACGGCCTTTCAGGAACTTCCAGGACTTGAGGACGTCCTTCTGGGAGAGCGCCATCAGCTCATCGGCATGTTCAGGGTTGACCAGCTTCAGCGAGCGATAACGGTTCTCGCCCATGGCGTATTCGTCAAAGGAGATGGTAGGCTCCTTGGAGTCGATGGTCAACGGGTTTTTTCCCTGCTCTTCCAAATCGGGGTTGTACCTGTACAACGGCCAGTGACCGCACTGAACAGCTTTGGTCTGCTGCTCGAAGCCTTTTTCCATATTGATGCCGTGATTAATGCAGTGGGCATAGGCAATGATCAGGGATGGTCCGTCATAGGCCTCAGCCTCGTTGATGGCCTTGATGGTCTGGGCAGGGTTGGCACCCAGGGCGATCTTGGCCACATAGACATTGCCATAGGTGGCAAAGATCATGCCCATGTCCTTCTTCGGCATTCTCTTGCCGCCGGCGGCAAACTGGGCCGTGGCTGCTCGCGGAGTGGATTTGGACATCTGGCCGCCGGTATTGGAATACACCTCGGTATCCAGAACCATGACGTTGACATTCTGGCCGGAGGCAAGAACGTGGTCGAGCCCGCCGTAACCGATATCGTAGGCCCAGCCGTCACCGCCCAGGATCCATACCGATTTTTTCACCAGATAATCGGCCACATGAAAGAGACGTTTGGCGATGACACTGTTGTTAGCTGCCAGTTTTTCCTTCAGGGCAGCAACACGGCCCCGCTGGACTTCAATTTCGGACTGGGTCTTCTGCGACGCCTTCAGGATTGCGTCTGCCATATCACCGGTGATGATATTTTCGGCAACTGCGACATCAAGGAGTTCTCCGGCTTGAGAGGTCAGTTTATCCACTGAAGCGCGCATGCCGAGACCGAACTCGGCGTTGTCCTCGAACAGCGAGTTGGCCCAGGAGGGGCCGCGTCCATCTGCCCGTTTGCAGTATGGTGTGGTCGGCAGGTTGCCGCCATAGATAGAAGAACAGCCGGTGGCATTGGCGGCCAGCATCCTGTCGCCGAAGAGCTGGGAGATCAGTTTGACGTAAGGGGTTTCACCGCAGCCGGAACAGGCACCGGAGAACTCGAACAGCGGGCGCATCAGCTGGCTTCCCTTGATGGTGGCCGGGTTGATCTTGCCCGGATCCATCTCCGGCAGACCGAGGAAAAAGTTGACGTTCTTGGCCTGAACCGTGCGGAGTTCTTCGGTATTCGGGATCATCTCCAGGGCTTTAGTCTTGGCCGGGCAGACCCTGACGCAGAGGGTACAGCCGCAGCAGTCGGCGCTGAAGACCTGGACGATAAACTTCGATCCCTTGAATTCTTTCCCGACTGCATCTTTTGACAGGAAGGCCTCCGGCGCCCCGGATAGATCCGAGGCAATCTTGATCCGGATGGCGGCATGCGGGCAGACCAGTGAACACTGCCCGCACTGGATACAGTTGTCGTTAATCCAGCGGGGAACGGAGACCGCGATATTGCGTTTTTCATACTGGGTTGTGCCTGTCGGCCAAGTCCCGTCGGCGGGGATCTGGGAGACCTTCAACTGGTCGCCTTTGCCTTCGATCATCTTGGCGGTAACCTCTTTGACGAAGTCCGGGGCATCCGCAGGGACGGTCGGGGGGATCTGATGGCCGTCGGTTGAAGCGCTGAGTTTGACCTGAACGATATTTTTAATCGCCGTATCGACCGCGTCGTAATTCATCTTAACAACTTTCTCGCCCTTCTTCCCGTAGGTCTTTTTGATTGCCTTTTTGATGGCTGCAATCGCCTCCTCCTGGGTCAGAATACCGGAGATCATGAAAAAGGCGGTCTGCATGATCATATTGATCCGGGCACCGAGACCGAGGGCCAGACCCAGGGAAACGGCGTCAATGATATAGAATTTGGCATTCTTGTTGATCAGATCCCGCTGCACCCTGTCAGGGAGTTTGCTCCAGATGGTGTCGGCATCAAAATTGGTGGTGAGCAGGAAGGTGCCGCCATTGTCCAGGTTGCAGAGCATGTCATATTGATCCACGAAGGTGAAGTTATGACAGGCGATGAAGTTGGCCTTGTTGATCAGGTAGGGAGCGACTACCGGGTTCTTGCCGAAACGCAGGTGGCTGGTGGTGATGGAACCGGATTTTTTCGAATCATAGACAAAATAGCCTTGGGCGGAGTTGTCCGTCTCCGTGCCGATGATCTTGATGGTGTTTTTGTTGGCGCCTACGGTACCGTCGGAACCGAGACCGAAGAACATGGCCCGATAGACGTCCTTTCCTTCGATATTCAAGGTTGGATCATAGGTAAGGCTGGAGAAGGTGACATCGTCATGGGGGCCGACGCAGAATTTATTCTTCGGGGCCATGGCGGCCATGTTGTCAAAGACGGCCTTGGCCATGGCCGGGGTGAATTCGGCCGAGCCGAGCCCATACCGCCCGGACAGGATCATCGGCATGTAGGCGGCGCTGTTGGCTTCGATTGCCTCTCCGACTGCAGCGCGGACATCCAGGTAGAGTGGGTCTCCGGGTGCGCCCGGCTCTTTCGTCCGGTCAAGGACCGTGATTCGCTCAACCGTCGTCGGTAGCGCATTGACCATGGCCTTGCAGTCGAACGGACGGTAGAGACGGACGATGACCATACCTACTTTTTGGCCCTGGGCAGCCAGATAATCGATGGTAGCCGCCACCACTTCGCAACCTGAGGCCATCATAACCACAACATCCGTTGCATCCGGAGCGCCGTGGTAATCGAACAGATGGTATTGACGACCGGTCAGGGAAGCGAACTTGTCCATGTTTTCCTGGATGATCGCCGGAACGACGTTATAATACTTGTTGACGGTCTCGCGACCGGTAAAATAGACATCGGGGTTCTGGGCTGTGCCGCGGATGGTCGGACGGTCCGGGGTCATGGCCCTCTGTCTGTGGGCGAAGACGAGGTCTTCATCGATCATCTCGCGCATATCGTCGAAGGTGACTTCCTCAACCTTCTGGATCTCGTGCGAGGTCCGGAATCCGTCAAAGAAGTGGACAAAGGGGATACGTGACTGCAAGGAGGCCTGAGTGGCGATCAGCGACATGTCCATACATTCCTGAACATTCTGGGAGCAGAGCATGCCCCAGCCTGTCTGTCGGGCTGCATACACGTCACTGTGGTCGCCGAAAATCGAGAGGCCCTGGCAGGCGATGGCGCGAGCCGTCACATGAAAGACCGCCGGGGTAAGCTCGCCGGCGATTTTATACATGTCGGGTATCATCAGCAGGAGTCCCTGGGAGGCGGTAAAGGTGGTGCAGAGTGCACCCGTGGCAAGCGATCCGTGGATTGAGCCGGCAACCCCTGCCTCTGACTGCATCTGGGTTACAACCGGAACCGACCCCCAGATGTTTTTCTGCATAACGGCTGCCTTTGAATCCGCCTCAGCGGCCATCGGCGAAGACGGTGTGATCGGGTAGATTGTTATGACCTCGCTGGTGGCATAGGCGACATGGGTACAGGCCTGGTTTCCATCGATTGTGACCATTTTCCGCGACATGGTTTTCTCCTTGGTAGGTAAGTGTAATTTCAGTTTTTCTTTTTTAATACTGCGTTTGTTGCGTTTTCTGCTCCAGAGAGGAAGGAATCACCGGGCAGATATTGCAGAGGATGTGATTTTCGCTAAATTAACACCGTTACTGTCTGTCAATTTTTTAAGATTAATCAATCAGTGACAATACAAAAGTAATCGTATAGTTACGAAGTCTTATATTCTTGCCGACTCAATAAAAAGAAACTCCTTCCGTCAAAGAATAAAACTCCGTTTTTACTTGTATGCTAGTATAATACACTGGAAAAATTACATAAAAAATTTTGAAAGAAATAATAAATACCATATAAAAGAACATTGTTATCCCTCCCGTTTTATGCAAAGGCCTTTTATTTGTCAAGGAAAAAATCTTCAACAGATGTCCGACCGGCATGACTAAATCATATCCAACAATTTAATAATGCGATACAAAATCTCTATGCAACTTATTGGCTGAACAGACAATGCGTGAAAGAATAATTTCGGCTATATTTTGTTTGGGGAAAAAAGAAAGATCAACCTCGTTCTGGAACCTCTTGGCAAAGCAGTTAACCCTTCGTTAATAAATAATGTTGATTTCAAGGGAAGAGTCAGTCACTATAGAATATTCTCTTTCTCTGTGCAAGTTTTGAAATTGATCGGAAGTCTGAAGGGTTAGGGCGTCGGATGTGTGTACTTATTTTTTTTTAGTATAATCTGATAATTGTTTGATCGATATAAATATTTTTCGAAAACCAAAAAAATATTGATGAAAACCATTACGAATAATACCTTGACTCGATTTCTTCATTTTCTGTCGGAATATGAGCAGTTTGTCTTTCTTGATACGGCAAAACCCGATGTAGAAAACACAACCTCGATGCTCTTTCTGAATCCGGTCCAAAGGTTGAAGTGCCGTCAGGGTGAGGATACACAGGGATTTCTCGATAAAATTACGTTGTTCCAGAAAGACGGGTTTTTCCTTGCCGGTTGGATAAGTTATGAATTCGGCTACATGCTTGAGAGCGTTCTCCAAGGTCTCCTCTGCCGTCCCGGTGATAAAGGGGCACTGCTTGCCGATCTCGGGGTCTTTCAAAAAAGATATACGTTTGATCACATATCCGGGGATTCGGATTTCCCGGAGCTGAAGGAGAATGGTCCTTCTCCCTCTTCCTACAGTATTGCGAATGTGACCCTGTCTCAAGGCCGCGAAGAATATCTGCGGGCCATCCGGAGAATCCTTGACTATATCAGTGCCGGCGACACATATCAGGTCAACTATACGTTGAAACTCCTTTTTGAATTTTCCGGCTCGGCCGCACACCTCTACAGGGATCTGCGCCGGAATCAATCTGTTTCCTACGGCGCCTATATGCGTTGGGGCGACGAGCAGGTCCTCTCATTTTCTCCTGAACTCTTCTTCAGAAAGACGCATGATTCCGTAATGGTCCGGCCGATGAAAGGCACCATGAAAAGAGGGAGGACACTTACTGAGGATGAAAAAAATTGCCTGTTTCTTTCCTCGGACATCAAAAATCGCAGTGAGAACGTGATGATCGTCGACCTGCTGCGAAACGATCTTGGCCGGCTGATGCATTTCACTGATAATGGAGATGTCAGCGTCAGGTCATTGTTTGATGTGGAGGTCTATGAGACCCTGCTGCAGATGACCTCGACGATAACGGCCACAACGGCAGCAGAGTCTCTGAACCGGATTTCACTGGTCGATTTTCTCAAGGCCCTCTTTCCCTGCGGATCGGTGACCGGGGCGCCGAAGATCCGGACCATGCAGATTATCAATGAGCTGGAAAAGGACAGGCGTGGGATCTACACCGGGGCGATCGGCTATCTGAGCCCGGCCGGAGAGGCGATGTTCAATGTCCCTATCCGTACGGTCGTTCTTCATGGCAATCATGGCGAGATGGGCATCGGTTCGGGGATCGTGTATGATTCGGATCCGGAACAGGAGTGGCAGGAATGCCTGCTGAAGGGCAGGTTTTTAACCAGCCCGGCGCCCGAATTCCAGCTCATTGAGACGCTCCTGCACCATCCGGACCAGGGATACTTCCTTTTGGAGGAGCATCTGCAGAGACTGCAGGCCTCGGCCTCCTATTTTCTGTTCTCCTGTGACCCCGCTCTGATCAGAGAAAACCTGCTGGCTGAGAGCCGCAATTTTGCAGGGAACTGTATGCGGGTGAGGGTTACTTTAGCCAAGGATGGCACTCTTGCGATCTCCTCGGTGAACTGTGATGAACCTGTGGATCTTTGGCTGCCCGATCAACCTGCCGAAGAGATGGTCGAGCTGCCGCGGATCAGCTTTTCCGGGACACGGACGGATGCGCAGTCGTCCTGGTTGTATCACAAAACAACGAAGCGTGAGCTCTATGACCGGGAATTGGTCCGAGCGAGGGAAAAGGGCCTTTTTGACATCTGTTTTTGCAACAGGGACGGTGAGGTGACGGAGGGGTGTATTACCAATATCATCCTCTGTAAGGATGGTTCCTATTGTACCCCAGCAGTCCAGTCCGGACTGCTGGCGGGAGTGATGCGGGACAGACTCCTGCGGGACCGGGAAAGGCCGCTTGTGGAGAGGGCGATCACCATCGAAGATATCAGAACTGCCGACGCCCTTTTCCTGTGTAATTCCGTGCGCGGGGTGGTGCAGGTCCGGCTTACGGAAAACTGAAATATGTCAATGCAGAACAGTCTTGTCTTCTTCGGGGGTGATTAATACCGGCGGGATGATCAGGCCATGTTGTTCACCCAGCATCCGGATCATGGTCATGAAGGTGGAGGGGAGCGGGATTTCTCTGTCATTGACCAGGAGGCCCAGTTCGGCCGCCCTGATCAGGTTCGCGGAGCTGTCGCGTCCCGCCTGGCTGTCGCACAAGGTCTGGATACGAAGGGCATCGGTAATGTTCTCTCTGAGAGCGGGGAGATCCTCGGCCAGGCCGAGCAATTCCTGCTCTATCAGCGCACCGTTTTCCTGTCGGAAGGTCTGGAATTTTTCCTCCGGGTTCTGGGAGCCGAAGAGTTCATTGGTAATAGCCCCTGCCAGCATGGAGAGATAAACGATATCCTTTCCTGTAAACTTTTTCCCGAGCAGGGTGCGCAGTTCCTTGAAAAGAATCATCTGGACGAGTCCTACGCCTTCATGCAGGACCGTGAGTAGCTGAGATTTGTTGTGGGTATCCGGATCCATGATTTTTCAGAGTACAAGTTTAACGGCTGGATGGCTGACCAGCGACTGGTAAATTTCCAGACGCATTGCCTCATCTTTGACTTCAAGTTCTGCAGTAAAGCTCCAGTACGCTCCCCGGGAACTTGAACGGGACGGGGAAATCTGCACCGGAAAAGGGGTGCAGGCAGTAATGATTGCCTCGCGGATTAATTCCGGGTCCTTGCCGATAACCGTATAAAACCAGAGACAGGGGTAAGCGATTTCAGGCTTCCTGTCGCACGCGGAAGAGCGTTTTTCTTCTGAGGTATCAGTATCCATATGGTGTTACCGGAACAAGAGAGAATCGTGGTTTCGGGTCGCAGATGCCTGATTATTAACGACCGTCGGCATAAGAGTCAAGACAAAGGAGCACCTTTGATGGAAAAGAATTTTCGTGCATTATCGATGACTGAGTGTATAAATGGGGGTGAAAAATGTTATGATACAGCAGTATGTGCCTTTGCATGCGTTCTATTCAGAGTGTTTTCGGTAGTTTTTTTCAATAAGGTCCTGTCCCGTTCGGATGGAAGGAAAGGCCTTTTTCAAAAGGAGTGCCAGGATAGTTTGCTAATTCCAGGCATTGTATACTGCAGGTGAGGCGATGACCCCTTTCAGGAAGACCACAATGAAGCAAGGGAATTTACTGGACAATCTTGTCGACACACATGCCGGAAATCTGGAGGACCTGATCCGGGTTGAGCAGGGTCTTTTGAACGCGCTTTCCGTGCCTGTCTTCTTTGTCGATACCAGTGGCCGTTTTCTTGGGGCCAACAAGGCTTTTTTTGTTTTTTTGGGCCTTGACAGCCGCACTGAATTTCAGGCAGGGGTCTACCAGCGACTGGCGACCCGGTTTGCTTCGGAATATCAGGAAATTGACAGAAGACTCATTGCCGACGGGGGAAGCCTGTCCTTTGAAGGGTATGCCAACGATAAAAATATGATCGAGGGCCCGGTTATTTATAGAAAGACGGCAGTTCAAGGTACTGACGGTACGGCAACCGGCCTTGTCACCATGCTCTATGATCTGTCTGAACTGAAGGATGTCCGTAAGGCTCTGGCGAAAAGCGAGGCGCAGAAACAGGCGATTCTGGACGGATTGCCTGATATCGTTATTCTCTTTGATAAGAATATGAAGGTTGTCTGGGCGAACAACAGCGTCAGAAAAATATGTTCGTCTCCGATCGGCCGGCACTGCCGGGAGATTTTCTGTGGAGACAGCGGTGATTGTGCTGATTGCGGGCTGACCAAGAGTTTCAGGTCTGGAAATGCCGAATCCTGGATGCAGCGGGTTAAACTTCCCGGAGCGGTCGATCCCGAGACGGTCTATGACATGATCGGTACTCCGGTCAATATCAAACCGAAAGTAATCGACAGTGTGGTCGTCATTGCCCGGGATGCGACGGAAAGGCTGAAGTTGGAAAAACAGCTGCATCACGCGATGAAGATGGAGGCCATTGGAACCCTGGCGGGAGGAATTGCCCATGATTTCAATAATGTTTTGACGCCGATCATGGGGTATTCCGAAATAATACGGCTGCATATGCGACAGGAAGGTGACGGCAGAAAAGAGATTATCGGCTACATTGACGGTATTCTGAAGGCGGCCCGGAGGGCAAGGCGTCTCGTTGAACAGATCCTGACGTTTTCGAGGAGCAGTGAGCAAAAGGAAAGCCTGCAGTATATCCATCCTATTGTGAAAGAAGTTATGAAACTGATATGCACGACCCTTCCTTCGACAATAGAGATCCGCCAGGAAATCGATGAGCACTGCGGCATGGTCTTAGTTGACCCGGTACAGATACATCAGATCCTGATCAATCTCTGCACCAACGCTTCCTTTGCGATGTCCGGAACGAGCGGCGTGCTTACCATTCGGCTGGAAAAAAGTACCAGGCAGAATAATGATCGGGACTGGCTGGAGTTGAGTGTCACCGACACCGGTTGCGGCATAGATCCGACGATCCGCGACAGGATATTTGAACCCTATTTCACCACCAAGCAGAAAGGACAGGGAACCGGAATGGGACTGGCAATGGTGCACGGTATCATCAGCCGACAAGGAGGGGAGCTGGAAGTGGAGAGCGAAGTCGGTCGCGGCACCACATTCCGGATCTTTCTGCCGGTCTCGAAGGAGACCACCTCCTTTGATCAGGTGGTGAATACGGAGGATATGGCCGGGGGAAGTGAACGTATCCTTCTTGTCGATGATGAAGAACAGGTCGTCGCCGTTACCGGTGAGCTGCTGGAAAGTCTCGGGTATACGGTGACCGGAAAGGTATCCGCCCGGGAATCGCTGTTGTTGTTCTTGAAATCCTCCAATGATTTTGATCTGGTTATTACAGACCTGACTATGCCGTATCTGACCGGATTGGAACTTTGTAAAAAAATGAAGGAAATCCGTCCGAATATTCCGATTATTCTGTTTACCGGCTACCGGGAGGAATTTTCCAGCGTTGTCGCCAGGGAAGCAGGAGTCGATGCATTCTTTATGAAGCCGATATCATTTAGAGAAATGGCAGGGATAGTCCGTAAGGCACTGGATGCGGGCGTTGCGCCCAATCCGGGCGTAGGCATGCCACTGCATTTATTGTCTTAGGGGAAAAATGATTGTAAATCGGAATAAGAACGTTTCTTTTTTAATCGCTGCACACGTTCATAGGCGGCAGTAAGTATTTCTTCCTTCAGGACGCCTGAGGCGACGTTTCGGATGACTGCCCTGATGGCCTTTTGCAGAACTTGGGGGTCATAGTCGAGATTATTGCCGATGACCACCATGTCTACTCCGGCGGCGAATGCCATACAAACAGCATCTTCCAAGCCGTACCGGTCCGTTATGGCCTTCATCTGCAGGTCGTCGGTCAGGACCACTCCCTCGAATTGCAGTTGTCCCCGCAATACTTCCGTGATGGTATGCCGGGAAAGGGTGGCCGGATGCTCTGCGTCCAGATGACTATTAAAAAGATGGCCAGTCATGATGGTGTCTGCAAGACCACGTCTGATCAATTCTGCAAAGGGTTTCAGCTCTTCTGCGCCCCAGGTCTCCGAGATATCGACAAAGCCGCGATGGGAGTCATGGCGGGAACTGCCATGGCCGGGGAAATGTTTCAGGCAGGTCAGAATATTTCGTAAACGGTGAGCCGTAATCCAGGCCTCGGCGTGTTTGATGACCTTGTCGGCATCGTCTGAAAAACTGCGTCCCAGTATGCCTATAATCGGATTGTCACGATAGCAGTTTAGATCAACAACAGGAGCCAGGTTGAGGTCGACTCCAAGCTGTTGGAGCATATCTGCAGCAGCCAGGGAATGGATGCCGGTGAGAACGGTATCGTCTCGTTGGCCAAGCTCGGCCGCAGCTGCCGAAACCGGAAAACCCCTTCCGGCTGTGAATCTGCAGACCCGGCCTCCTTCTTGATCCACGCCTATCAGGAGTTGTCTCCCCGCCAGGCTATGCAGCAGTGTCGTCAGGTGTTTGACCTGGGATGCTGCGATGATATTGTTACAGCCAAGATTTTTGGCAAGCAATCGCTCAAAAAGAATAACCCCGCCAAGGTTCCTCTCCTGTATATCGGCAACAATAGGATGATTTTCCGCAACTGTTTCTCCGTGAAAACCGAGGAGAAACAGCTGTCCTATATTCTTTTCAAGATCCATGAGCATGAAGTTCTTCTTTGTTTCTTCGGCTGCACGAGGAAAATCGGTCAAGGGATAACACTGCCGACCTTGATCATCAAATGAATGATTGCTGGAAACAAGCATCATATTTGTACCCTGTTTATCGGGAAAGTACAACACGTATGCCGGTCCAGTGATTGTCACTTGATGGGGTATGTCAATAATACGACACGCCTTGTCTTGATCCTAGGCAGGCGAATGAGGTGTCAAAGTTATGACAAAGGGTACCCGGAGAAGAATCGAGATCGGAGAGGCTTCCGTCTTTTTTTGACAGGCATAGCAATATAGATGTTGTTAATAATGTAGTTATATATCAAGATCCTATCTGTTGATCAGGCGATTCTCTGAACTTGGAAGATGGTTGCATATATTGTCTGGCATTCTTGTTGCATGAGAGCAAATAATCAAAAAAGATGTAAAGATATTCGTTAAATGGTCGATAAAGAGTTATCTCCAGAAAAAAGCGAACATAATTTACATAAGGAACAAACAGATGAATGTCTCAACAAGAATGCCGACAATCCGGCCCCAAAGGAATGAATGGCACGAAATCAACCAGGTAATGGTTGAGTTGAATCATTTGAAGCAACACTCAAAACGTCTGAATATGTTGAATAAACTTCACGGACGGATGGCGGGAATGCTCAGCCTGGCTTCAATGATCGAGTCCTATTCGGTATGGTTGATGCCGCATGTCGCCCATGAATTGATCGGCTATAACAACACGGCCCGGAAGAAGAAATATCTCTTCTGCTCGGGGCATGGGCCCAACCGTCGCAGTGCCATTGCCTTTGCAGAGCAACTCATCGACTGCAAAATCCCTACCGGCGGTGTTTCCACGGACAACGATGGCCATTATGCACATAGATGGATCTTTGAAACTTCGGATGATGCCGGGATCCTTTTGATCCTGAAGGAAGGAAGAGGGCTGGGAGACGAAGAGGTCTCCCTGATCAACGATTCCCTGGAGATTTTGAGTGAGTCCCTGCAACGCGGACTCGAGTATGAGGACCTTTTTGAGCGCGCGAGTCATGATGTGCTGACCGGTTTGTCCAACCGCCGGGTCTTTGATGAGCGGATTAAAGGGATGATGGAGAGTGCACGGCGTTATAATCGCCCTCTGACCATGCTGTCCATGGATCTGGATCATTTTAAAGATATTAATGATACGCATGGCCATCAGGCCGGAGATGAGGTATTGAAATCAGTGGCCAAGGTCTTGACCGAGGCCGTGCGTTCAACCGATCTCCTGGTACGCATGGGTGGTGATGAGTTTTTGCTGGTTTTGGATAATACCGACAAGATAAACGCCCAGGTACTGGCGGAACGACTCTGCCGGGCGATAGACGGGCTGAATGTCCGGGCGGATAAAAAGGTGAAACTGGGCGTGAGCATCGGTCTTGCCCAATTGCAGAAATCAGAAACCCTGAGCCAGTGGCTGGAGAGGGCGGATGATATCCTCTATCATGCCAAGGCCAACGGCCGTTCCCGGGTTGCCGTTAAATAAATCGCCTGTTTTTCCCTTCCTTTTGTTCCAATAAAAAAAGCCGACTCAACCGAGTCGGCTTTTTGACTTTAGAGCGAACAACAATCAGCTCTTGTCCAGAGTGATGGTCAGCGGGATGGCATGGACGCTTCTGCTTTTCTGTTTTGTATACCCGAGCGACCAGTCGCCACATCGGGCCTGGCCGGCGAGCAGTTTGTCGATGTCCTGTACAACCCCTGCGATATTGATGACCGGGTGTCTGGAAAAGACGGTCGGCAGCCCTTGGGTAAGATTGCAGGCCAGACAGCGCCCCGGCCGTTCAAACAGCTGCAGTTCCATGGAGATGGTCCTGCCGTCCGATCCGATATAGGCAAGTTTGATATCGTAGGCACCCTCCTCGGCATCGCCGAAAAGGGCTTCAAAAAAGTCATTAGCACGCTCTTTTGGGAAGATCTCCTGCAGATTCCTGGCAGAGAACAGGGCATTGAGAGTGTCTGTGTTCATTGTGTCCTTCTCAGAAGTTTTTGATAGAGAATCAACGGGATTTGGTCTATTAATAATCACCATAATATAGCCCTTTTGCTGTCTTTGTCAACCGGCGTTGCGGTCATGGATGCACTATGGTACAGTAGCGTCCATGCCTACTGATACCCATTCCAGCCTGGATCGACCGACCCCGGCTGGTGTTAATTTAGAGCAGTTGAACGAATCCCAGTATGCGGCGGTTACCACCACCGACGGCCCTGTCCTGGTCATCGCCGGGGCCGGCAGCGGCAAAACCAGAACACTTGTCTACCGGGTGGCCTATCTCATGGACCACGGGGTGGCGCCGGAGAATATTTTGCTGCTGACCTTTACCAGAAAGGCGTCTCAGGAGATGCTCTGGCGCGCCGGGCGTCTGTTGAATGACTCCTGCACCAGGGTTGTGGGCGGCACATTTCACGGTATTGCCAATATGCTGCTCAGGCGCTATGGCTCGCATCTTGGCTTTGATTCTTCCTTTACGATCATCGACAGGGCGGATGCAGAGGGAATCGTCAACCTTCTGAAGTCGTCTCTGGGGGTCGGGGGAAGAGGAAAACAGTTTCCATCCAAACGAATCATCATCAATATGATCAGCGGGGCGGTCAATAAATCCATGCCCCTGGAGGATCTTGTCTATGACCAGTATAACCATCTGAGTGAGCATCTGGACGACATCCTGCACCTGCAGAGCCATTATCTGGATTTTAAGCGGGATCATGGTCTGATGGACTATGACGATCTGCTGACCAACTGGAAGAGACTACTGGCCGAGGTCCCGGAGGCGCGCACGGCAATCTCGTCCAGGTTTTCCCATATCATGGTGGACGAGTACCAGGATACCAATCTGGTCCAGGCAGATATCATCCGACTGGCAGCCTATACCCATGATAACGTGATGGCGGTCGGTGACGACTCGCAGTCTATTTACTCCTTCCGCGGTGCCGATTTCTTCAATATCATGCGTTTTCCGAAGATCTTTCCGGACACGCGGATTATCAAGCTGGAAGAGAACTACCGGTCGTCTCAGCCGATCCTTTCCCTGACCAACGATATTATCCGAAATGCGACCGATAAATATACAAAAACCCTGTTCACCCGCATTGAAGGCGACCTGAAACCCAGACTTTTTGCCGCAGCGGACGAGCGCCAGGAAGCCCGCTTCGTTACCGGAAAGATCAGGCAGCTGCATGAAAACGGGATACCACTTGATGAGATCGCCGTCCTGTTCCGCTCCGGCTTTCATTCGTTCAAGCTGGAGATGGAGCTGGCCGCAGGCGGGATGGATTTTGAGAAACGCGGCGGCCTGAAACTGACCGAATCGGCGCATATCAAAGATGTGCTGTCTTTTCTGCGAATCCTTGCTAATCCGAAGGACAACATGTCGTGGAACAGGATCCTGCTCCAGCTGGAGAAGATCGGTCCGAAGACCGCCCAGAAGATTACGACCGCCATTGCCCTCTCCGACGATCCGTTTGCAACCCTGGCCGGCTACCCTGCCGGGGCCGCTTGGAAAAAAGGCCTGGCGGAACTTACGCATCTGTTTGTAAAACTGCTCGATAATGATTCTCCGCCTGTCCTCTTCGATATCGTCATGCAGTATTATGAACCGCTCTTGCAGCAGATCTATGCCGACGATTATCCGAAGAGAAAAAAGGATCTTGAGCAGTTGAAGGGGATCATCGCCGGCTATGAGAGCCTGCAGACCTTTATTGACGATACGGCGCTCGACCCGCCCGATACCGATGCCGGGTTGGCTCCGGAAGACAGACGGAAGCTGGTCCTCTCCACCATCCATTCCGCCAAGGGGCTTGAATGGGAGGTGGTGTTCGTGATCGGTCTGGCCGAGGGCCGTTTTCCCCATCCCTCGGCTGAACCGGGAGGACAGTGGGAAGAGGAGCGGCGCCTTCTCTATGTGGCGGCAACGAGGGCTAAAAAACGGTTGTATCTGTGCTATCCGCGGGACTTGATGATGCCCGACCGGACCTTTCAGCGCGTCGGTATGTCACCGTTTTTGCGGGAGTTGCGGCCGGACCTCTATGACCGGCTTGAAAATGACCGGCCGTCCTTTGAACCGTCCTTCTCTTCAGCCAAGATCCTTCCTGTTTCCGGAAAGAGACCGGCGAAGGTCTCTTTGGATGACCTCGCCAAGGGATGTGCGGTTACCCATCCCTTTTTCGGCGACGGCGTCGTCAAGAGGCTGGTCAAGCCGCGCTCGGTTGATGTCGTTTTTGACAAGCATGGCCTGAAAACCTTGCATCTGGATTATGCAAAGCTGAAGGTGATCCGGAAATGATTTCCAATCCGTTGTTGCAAAAGGCTTTTTCTTTAGTAGATTATTCCATAAACTTATTGTCAGGATACCCCAGTGAACTACCTTGAAGCAGAGGCTTATCTGAACAGTCTTCAGTTTCATAAGATCAAGCTCGGACTCGATGCGATGCGCTCCTTTCTCAAACAAGTCCATCACCCGGAGCTGAAACTGAAATTTATCCATGTCGCCGGTACCAATGGCAAGGGTTCGGTGAGTATGACCTTGCTGACGATCCTGGCCCGTCTTGGCAATCGTGTGGGTCTGTACACCTCCCCGCATCTCAGTTCCGTGCGGGAGCGTCTCAGGATAAATGATTCTTATATCAGTAAAGAAAAGTTTGCCGGGATTGCGACCCGCATCAGGGAGGTGCTGGGGGAGGAGAAGATTACCTATTTTGAATTTACGACGGCGCTTGCCTTTCTTTGGTTTGCCGAGTCCGATCTTGATCTGGTGATCCTGGAAACCGGGCTTGGCGGACGGCTGGATGCGACCAACGTGGTTGTGCCGCTCGTTTCGGTGATCACCAATGTCAGCATGGATCATGAGGCCTATCTCGGGGATACCCTGGAGTCGATTGCCTATGAAAAGGCGGGGATCATCAAGGCCGGAGTGCCGGTGGTCAACGGGACTGAAGAAGAGCGGACGACCGGGGTGATTCGAAAGAGATGCCGGGAGCTGGGGGTAGAGCTTTATCAGCACGGCGAGGCCTTTGCAACGGAGACGGCAGGGGATGGTGCCTGGATATGGCGAGGCCTTAACGGCCCTCTGGCGGGCAGGAACCTGCCGGGGCTCCGCTGTTCGATGCGGGGCAGCTACCAGATCAGGAATGCCTCTCTGTCTCTTGCGGCTCTTGCCTTGCTTGCAGACAGGGGGGTTGCGGCTTCACCTGCGGATATCCGGGCCGGGTTGCTGGAGGTGCGCTGGCCGGGCCGGCTTGAGTATATCGTCCTGGACAGGAAGAGCAGGAAACAGATTTTCGACCCGGAACCGGGTGATGACAATCTCGTCCATTACCTCCTGGACGGTGCCCATAATCCTGCCGGTGTCGACAGCCTGGTCCTGACCCTCAAGGAGGAGTATACCTACCGGAGATTGATTGTGGTCTGGGGGGCCATGGTCGATAAGGATCTGGCCAGAACCATCCCGGCCATAGGGGCCATGGCCGACCGGATTATCTTTACCCGGCCTTCAGGGGAGCGGGCGGCGGAACCGGCGCAGTTACTGGCCTGGCTGCCTGCCGGTCTGCAGACCAGGGCCGAGTGTGTAGCCGATGTAACCCAGGCCCTCCTGACGGCCGAAAAGGCGGCAGGTCCCGGAGATATTATCGTCGTAGCCGGGTCGCTCTATCTGATCGGTGCCGTCCGGACCGGTCTTGTTGGCGAACTGGTTCCGGAATGATCGATTTTTTCGGTTTTGACGGTGTCGACGAGGCCTGGATCAAACGGGAAAAGGCAAGGGCCAGGGATCTCAGAAAGACCCGCTGGTGGCAGCAGAAGACGGCCTCGGGCGCATGTCATTATTGCGGCACTGTTCTCTCCCCCAAAGAACTGACCATGGATCACCTCGTGCCGCTGGCCAGGGGAGGGCGCAGCACCAAGGACAACCTTGTTCCATCCTGCAAGACCTGTAATAGTAAAAAGAAAAGCATGATGCCGCTTGAATGGGAAGAGTATGTAGCCGACGGGAATTCTAAATGAGAAGGCGAAAGGATTCATCTGTGGTTTATCTTGCGAAAAAAAAAGTCTGTGGTATTATAGCGCAACGATTGACTTTCCCTAACCTTTTGTGAGGGTGTTTTGTTTTGGGCGGGTAGCTCAGCTGGATAGAGTGTCGGCCTCCGAATAAGAAACACCACCCCTCATTAACTACCATCATTTCCTTTTAATTCCTTTACATTAGCACCTTGCTCCAATCTCTCCTTTCATTGCCAGTGAAGATATA
>CAIUQR010000045.1 GCA_903901335.1 uncultured delta proteobacterium
CAAAGGCAGGAAAAAGAAGATAAACGTTTTGAGCAACTGAAGCTATTTTAACAGCCACCTTATGGTGGCTCCAGGTTTTCAACCGCTTTGAGCGGTTCAGATCTTTCAAGCCACCGGCTCTGCCGGTGGTCTATGACTGTACTGCAGCGGGGGGAGTTTGCCAGGACAAAAAGGGTAATATGCGGCTGGCGTGTGCCTGCGGTCTGGTGATATCGGGCAAGACCGATCCGGCCAACCAGCTTTTCACACCGGCGGGAAGCTTCTGGGCCAACGATTCCCTTTCGCTGCTGGATGTCCCGCCCAATGAAGATCCGCGATTTCATCCACGCAACCATTGTATCCATCAGGGCTATAATTCCATAGCCCTGATACCTATCCGCAACCTGGACAAAATTGTCGGCCTGATCCAGCTCAATGACAGACGCAAGGACTGTTTCACTCTCGATACGATTGAACTCCTGGAAGGAATCGCTTTACACCTCGGAGAGGCGCTGATGCGCAAACGAGCCGAGGAGTCCTTGCGGAAAAGTGAGGCTCGGTATGCCACAACGCTTTCCGTCCTGGAAACAGGACTGTGGGACTGGCATATCCCGAGCGGGCAGGCAACGTTCAGTGCGGTTTACTACAGGATTCTTGACTACAGGAATGGAGAGTTCCCTGCCTCTTATGATTCATGGCGGAATCTCGTTCATCCGGACGATATCGGGAGGGTTGAACTCGGTTTAGGGCGGAGTTTTGCCTTAGGTGCAGGATTTGCTCTTGATCTCAGAATGAAGCTGAAATCAGGCGGATGGAAGTGGGTTTCCACGCGCGGCAAGGCAGTTGAAAAGGATGCGGATGGTAAAGCCCTGCGGATGGTCGGGACGCTCACTGACATCACCGATCGAAAACAGGCCGAAGAAGAGCGAAAGAATATGCAGGCTCAGCTCCAGCAGGCCCAGAAAATGGAGACCATCGGCACCCTGGCCGGAGGCATCGCCCATGACTTCAACAATATCCTCACGGCAATCCTCGGTTATGCCGAAATGGCCCGGGAGAGCTCCCTGGCAGGATCGATGGTGGCAAATGATCTTGCCCAGGTGGTCAAAGCCAGCCACAGGGCCAAAGAGCTGGTCAAGCAGATACTCGCTTTCAGCCGCCAGGATGAAACTGAACGCATCCCCCTGCAACCTTCGCTCATCATCAAGGAAGCAAGTAAAATGCTGCGTTCCTCCCTGCCTGCGACCATCGGCATAAAGCTGGATCTTGATCCGGAATCAGGCTTCGTCATGGCCGATCCGACCCAGATCCATCAGATCCTGATGAACCTCTGCACCAATGCCTATCACGCCATGGAAGAGACCGGTGGCACCCTCTCCATTTCATTGAAAAAGAAAAACCCCACCTTAGAAGATTTAGCCAATGAACGGAATCCGCAGCCGGGAGATTTTATCCGGTTGTCAGTTGCCGACACCGGCTCCGGAATAGCTCCGGAGATACGGGAGAAGATCTTCGAGCCCTATTTCACAACCAAGGAGATCGGAAGGGGTACCGGCATGGGCCTTGCTATTATCCATGGCATAGTGAAGGGCTATGGCGGCCATGTCTCCTGCGACAGTCAACCAGGAGAAGGAGCTGTTTTCCATGTATACCTGCCGGTCATCGCAGACGAGGCCTTATCCGAAAAAACGCAGGTAGATAAGATCCAGCTCGGCAATGAACGTATTCTCTTTATTGACGACGAGAAAACTATCGCGGATATGAGCAAGAGCATGCTTGAAAGGCTCGGTTATCGGGTGACCATCAGGACAAACAGCATGGAAGCCCTGGCCACCTTTCAGAATCAGCCTGAAGATTTCGACCTGGTCATCACCGATCAGACCATGCCGGATATGACGGGAAGCGATCTGGCCCGACGAATGCTGCAGCTGCGTCCCGGAATGCCGATCATTCTCTGCACGGGGTACAGCAGCCTCGTCTCGGAAGAAAAGGCCCGATCCTTCGGAATTCAAGGCTTCGCCCTGAAACCCCTGACTAAGAAGGGTATTGCAACATTGATCAGGGAGGTGCTCGATAAATGAAGACAGATAAGAGGCTGGAGGGAAATGTCCTTCAGCCTTGTCAATGATATGCACCATCCCCCGACGAGACAGAATACTTCATGTTATATCATGTTTTCGATGTGGTGCCAGTTTTTGTAGTAGCTGTAAAAAGAACAAAACGACATGGAAGGTGCATCTATTTACAGCAGGGAAAATGCTGGTTCGAAGTAAGTGTATAACATATCAATAAAACAGAAAAATGAGAGCTAAAAAGACACCGTCGTTACCGGGAAAAATTCGTACCTCTCCGGAAGTAATCGATCTGCTCGCCACCTCTCCTTTAACCGAATCATTTGGTGATCGTGTTCGTGGCTTGGGTCTAAGTCCTGATCTGGAAGAGAAAATATTGCGTCAGGACAGCCTGCCTGCCGGTGGCCCTTCTTTGGGAAGATGTGCGGCATTAACGCAGAATGATGAAAGAGAGCTGGCGACAGAGGTGCTCCGGTATCGGCATCTATTCACGGAACAGCTGCTTGGTTCACCAAAATTCAGGCAAGCTGCCCTGACGGTAATCCAGAACATCTACCTGTTTAAAGACCGGAAAATTTTCTTTGGCACCACAACGGCATTAGCCGAAAATGAGCGACAGGAAGCGCTGCTCCTTTTCGGTTCCACCCCATGCAGGACCACACTCCCGCTGGTGAAAACCTTCCAACACCTGATCATAGCCAGGGTATGGAACCGGATTATCAGTCAGTCTGCTGCGGAGTTGGAGATTCACGACCGGCAGTTTATGGCCCTGCATGATGTCGTGGAAAAACTCAACACCCTCCGCAATATCTACATGTTGCTTACCAGAGGGCTGGTCAGGAAGCTGGCGGCAAAGACAAATGCCATCTATAAGGAATCGGTAACCTACGAAGATGCCGTGCAGATCGGTGGGGTCGGTATAGCCCGGGCCGCATATCGCTATCACCAGTCGTGCGGAGTTCGGTTCTCGACCTTTGCGGCTAAATGGGTCTTCAGGGAAATCCAGCGTCAGGCGTTGGATGGCCGGCTCATACGTATCTCCACCAACACCGTGGAGGGCTATAGCAAAGCGGCAAAGGAAGAAGATTCGGAAAATTTCAGCAAATATTCAACCATCATCGAAAACTCGACCACAGTGGGATGGGATATATCTGAGGAATACCGGATATTGGCATTATCCGAGCCATCGGAGGCATCTCCGTTCAGGGCATTTGAAGCCGCTCAACTGCAGGACATATTGCTCCAAACCATCGACCAGATTCTTTCTGACAAAAGCGGCGATATCATCAAGCGTCGCTTCGGTCTCCCCCCTTACCAGGGAAGGGAACAGTCGGTAATTTCCATCAGTGAAATATATCAAGTTACCCGGGGAAGTATTTACCAGCTTGAACAGACGGCTTTTAAAAAGCTGTATGGACATCTTCGCCACCTCCACTGCCTGCCTCCACCCATTCTCACTTTGCAACACGATGTTGGAGGGCATGAAAAACCGGATGAAATCCTTGCAGGCTAAGGGGTTTGGCGAAAACCTATGCAACTTTAGTGTTGTTTGTCTAAACGCCCAGATGTTTTCGGTGCGTCTGAGAGAGAAGCCAGCGGGGCGAGATCTGGTAGAGTTGAACCAAACACCTCAGCAAAGTGCAGGGGTATATTGTAGTATTATGTCGCCGGAATTACACGGAATAAAGAGAGAATAGCCATGAAAAATCAAATCAATTTAATGCCATGATAACATCACGTTCCTTTGTGGTGCGGCTGGCAATAGGCGTCATTTTCATCAACCTCTTCGTCTATCTGTTGGTTGGTCTGGCGCTGTACCAGATCAGGCAGCAGTATGAGAAGCAGATGGCGCTTTCGACCCAGAATCTGGCGCAGTCCCTTGCCATCAATGTTTCAGGCATTCTCGACAAGATCGATGTCGCCCTGTTTACCATGGTGAATGAAACTGAATGGCAGCTGGTCGACGGCGGGATCAACGGCAAGTCCTTGAACGCCTACATCGCGCGACAGCATTCCCGATTCCCGGAGCTCCAGGGAATGCGGATGACCGATGATGCAGGAGACATCCTGTATGGCACAGGCATTTCGGCCGGCAACCCGGTGAACATCGCCGACCGCGAGTATTTCAGAAGTTTGTATGAAAACCCTGATGCTGGACTGGTCATATCCAAACCGCTAATAAGCCGCGTCAGCGGCATATGGTCGTTAATTATTGCCCGTCGCGTTAACAACCCGGATGGTTCCTTTGCAGGTGCTGCCTATGGAGTGATATCGCTCGAATACTTCACCACGTTGTTTACCTCCATTGATATCGGTACGCACGGGCTTATCGAAATGCACGACGAGGGTTTAGCATCCATCGTCCCTTATCCGGAAACCGAAGCGACGGGAAGTTCAAGTGGAAAAAATTGCCTGTCAGGACCGGACACTGATCCTATCAGAGCCAATCCGCAATCCGGGACCTATACAGCAACTCTCAAAGACACGATCGAACGCACCGTATCGTATCGTAAGATCGTCCCCTATCCCCTGTATATCATTGTTGGTCGGTCCGCTATCGACTATCTTGCCCCCTGGCATAAAGAAGTTGCCGTAGCACTAACGCTGCTGGCGCTCTTCACTCTGGTTACGATCTTTTTTTCGTCGTTGGTCATCACAAAAAGGTCCAATGAGATGCTCTCGATGGCGGAATTGGCCAACGTCAGAACAATGTACGAAGCTGCCTTTGAGCAAACGCCTGTCCCCATGGTGCTGGTAAGTATGCCGGACACCATTCTGCGCATAGCCAATACAGCCTGTCGGGAGATCCTGGGGATTATGGATGAGCCGACACCAGTCGGTAAGCGGCTGGTGGATTTTAAACCTTCCTATCAGGATTATGATGCCGACGGACATCTGACACCCTTAGACGAAGCGCCTTTAGCCCGGGTTATTCTGCGGGAACAAAGCACCATAAATGAGGAAAGAAGAATTGTGACAAAAGACGGGACAACCCATTGGGCACTGGTCAGCGGGAATTCCATCTACAATACCCACGGCAACCTTATTGCTGCCCACCTTACTTTCCCCGACATCACCGAAAGCAAGCGGGCGGCGGAGGTTTTGCGGGAGAGCGAAGAAACGTTTTGCAACATTGTTCAGGCCAACCCCATGGGCATCTATTTGTATCAGCTGCAAAGTGATGACCGCCTGATCTTTATTGGTGCCAATCCTGCCGCCGATAAGCTGGTTGGGGTGGACAATTCCCAGTTTATCGGCAAGACTCTTGAAGAAGCCTTTCCGCCGTTGAAGCACACAGAAATTCCGTTTCGGTATCGTCGTGCAGCCCAGCATGGTGAAAGTTGGAACACTGAGCTCATCAATTACGCCGACGGAAAAATCTCCGGTGCTTTTGATGTCCATGTCTTTCAGATGTCGCCGGGAAAGATCGCGGTCCTGTTCAACGAAATCTCCGAACGTAAACGGGCGGAGGCCGAACAAGAAAAGCTCCGGGAGCAGTTGAGCCAGGTCCAGAAGATGGAATCGGTGGGCCAGTTGGCGGGCGGCGTGGCCCATGACTTCAACAACATGCTGGGGGTGATCATTGGGTATGCGGAGTTGGCCCTCGATCAGTTGGATCCGACGCAACCGCTCTTTAAAAACCTGAAAGAAATTCACAAGGCAGCCAATCGCTCGGCCGATATTACCCGGCAACTGCTGGCCTTTGCCAGAAAACAGACCGTTGCGCCCAAGGTGCTCGACCTGAACGAGACCGTGGAAGGGATGCTGAAGATGCTGCGGCGCTTGATCGGCGAGGACATAAATCTCGCCTGGCTGCCCGGAGCTGGACTATGGCCCGTAAAGATAGATCCGTCACAGATCGACCAGATCATGGCCAACCTCTGCGTCAATGCCCGGGACGCTATCGCAGGCGTCGGAAAAATGACCGTCGAGACGGGCATCAGCACCTTCAATGAGGAATATTGTGACGATCATGCAGACGTTGTTGCGGGCGAGTATGTGAGCATATCCGTGAGCGACGACGGTCATGGCATGGACAAGGAGACGCTCGCCCATATCTTCGAGCCGTTCTTTACAACCAAAGGTGTCGGCGAGGGAACCGGCCTCGGTCTTGCCACGGTGTACGGTGCCGTGAAACAGAACAATGGGTTTATCAATGCCTACAGCGAGCCGGGACAGGGAACGACCTTCACGATTTATCTGCCCCGGTATATTGGTGAAGCTGAGCAGATGCGGCAGGAAGGTGCAGAGGAACCTGTTGCGCATGGCAATGAAACCATCCTGCTGGTGGAGGACGAACCGACTATTCTGGAAATGACAACAACGATGCTCCGACGCCTGGGCTACACCGTGCTTGCAGCCAGCACCCCGGGCGAGGCTATCCGGCTGGCCGCTGATTTCACAGACCAGATCCACCTGCTCGCAACCGATGTGATCATGCCCGAGATGAACGGCCGTGATCTGGCAGAACAGCTTAAGGAGAGCCAGCCAGGGATGAAATGCCTCTTCATGTCAGGCTATACGGCCGATATCATCGCCAGACAAGGCATGCTGGTCGAAGGAGTGTGTTTCATCCAGAAGCCTTTCTCCAAAAAAGACCTGGCCGCCAAGGTCCGGGAGGCGCTGGAAAGTAAAATGAGTGTCCCCGGAATTTCGAATTCAACTCTGGTAGAGAACAATGGCTGACAGACAGAGATCAAAGGTGAGGGCTGATATAAAAAGAAACAGGATCTATATCACAATACCCTGTAATGTCAGCAAAAAAGAATTGGAAATGGTGTACACCGATGTTCGGTTTTGTGTTGCGGATCTCGAGCCTGGTTTTGATGTCGTCACAGACCTTACGGGGTGTTCTATCGGGCACCTTGATGGTATCCCTGTTCTGAGAAAAATTTCGGACTATCTTGTCACCTCTAAGGCGGCTGAGGTTGTCCGAGTCGTGGGGAAAACGAGTCTTATTTTTAAACAACTTTTCAGAGTTGCATCTCTCTTTCAAAGTTACAAGCCCTTTTATGTTTCCACTCTTGAAGAGGCCGAAGAGAAACTGGCAGGTTCTATAAAACGCAATGGTCTTCGTTTCCGGATAAATAGCCAGCAGATTACGTACTCGATAAATAAAGAAGAAGGGCAGGGGAATCTTATCGATATTTCAATAAGTGGGTGCAAAGTTCAGGAACCCTCGATACCTCTCTCAGCTGATAAGGAAATATCCATTACCATTCCTTTTCATCAGGACCAGGATACTCCTGCATCCTTTACAATTACTGCAAAAGTAGTTAGGGTACAGGGCGATCAGGTCGCCTTTCAATTCGTTGATCTTGATGATGATCAGAAAGCACAATTGTATCAGTCCCTTGCCTTTGAGGCCCGACGTGAAGTGCCGCTTGAATGATCTTCTTTGGAGCTGAATATTGCTCTCATGTTGATTTAGATATTTCTGATTTGAATAAGATGTGAACAGTGAGCCTACCATGAAAAAAACTCTTTTTGCCCGCGATTGGATGGCGAAACGCTCTGTGATCATACTCATGATAAGCGGGTGGTTGGTCTTGATCTCAGGAGTAGCCATTTTCCTGGGCCATAAACAGTTTCAATCCACCCTGGGCAAGGCGTTAGTTTTAGATAGCACTGTTGCAAACATGACAGCAATGGTTCTTCAAGAACATGCAAAAGCAACCCTGGGCATCCTTCAATCCTATGCATCCAGGCCATTATTTGTCAGCAGTGTAAAGAGAAAAGATGCTGCAGATGTCCAATGGCATCTGGCTGATCTCAAAAGAAATAACACTGAGATGGATCTGACGTTTCTCACTGATAGGAATGGAATTCTCTGGGCGAATTATCCGGTGTTTCCTGAAGCTATCGGCAGGGATCTGTCGGATCGTGACTGGTATAAAGGGATTAGTTCCAATTGGCAGCCGTATATTTCCACTGTCTTTAAGCTCATCGTTGGCAGCAGGCCTCTGGCGGTTGCGGTTTGTGTTCCTGTCCTTGATGAAAAAGGAGATGTAGTCGGAATACTTGCAAACTCTCATCGGCTCGGTTTCATCAGCGATATATTTAAGAGACTCCCTCCGAACCCGGATAAGACTATAAGCATGATCGATCAGGCAGGGAATATCCTTTACAGCAATATGATTTCCACTCTTGAACAGGTCACTGGACATCCATTATTTCAAGACATTGAGCAAGCAGTAAAGGAGGGAAAAACCCTTCTCGAATTGAATGATCCGCAGAAGGGACAAGGGAAAAGATTTCTTGCCATTTCACCAATAGAAGGCATGGGATGGGCGGTCATCGTTGAGAGAAGTTGGGATGACACATTCCACTCGGAATACAAACGCTTTTTCGGGATCGCAGCCATTGCGTTTCTGTTGTTCTTCCTTGTTGCCGTCTTTATAGTCTATCAATATTCTCTGTACAGAAAAACAGCGGAAGTTTTGCAGACAGAAAGACAATTGAGAGCGAGTGAGACACGGTATAAACACCTGCTCGAAAACATCCCCGACATCCTCTACACCTATTCCAGTCTGCGTTCTGGTATCTACCACTCTCCTCAGGTTGAATCAGTGCTTGGCTATACCGATGACTACCTGAGAAATCACCCGGGTCTTTGGCATGACTCCATCCACCCTGACGATTTGCCGGCAGTCAATCAGGCGATCAAAAATTCCACAACCGGCCAGAGAATTGAAACTGAGTATCGTATTCGCGACGCTCAAGGACAATGGCATTGGTTCTATGACCGATCGGTGAGTATTACAAACGAGGCGGGAGAGACTCTTATCTCTGGACTTGCAAGTGACATTACTGAGCGCAAGCAGGCTGAAGAGGTGTTGAGGGAAAGCCAGAAACAACTAAGAGATGCTCATAAACTGGCACGGATAGGTGTCTGGAATTGGATTGCCGACACAGACACCGTAACTTGGTCGGAGGAGCTTTACCATATCGCAGCCCTCGACCCGATGATTCCAGCACCCACCTATGCAGAACACCGCGATATTTATACTCCAGAAAGCTGGGCTCGTCTGAAAGTGTCGGCCCAAAAAGCACTGGAAACCGGTGCGCCGTATCAACTTGAGCTGGAACTTATTCGTCCGGATGGGAGCATCCGATGGGTGAATGCGTTTGGTCGCGTAATTTATGATGCACAGGGGCGGATAAAGGGACTGCACGGTACTGTTCAGGACATCACCGAGCGCAAGCAGGATGAAAAAGAAAAAGCGAAGCTCGAAGCCCAGAACCGGCAACTCCAGAAGTCCGAAAGCCTGGGCGTGATGGCCGGGGCCATCGCCCACCATTTTAACAACCTGCTCGGAGGGGTGATGGGGAACCTGGAGATGGCTCTTGAGGACCTGCCACGGGATGCGGCAACCGTCAAGAGCCTGACCGCTGCCAGGCAGGCAGCCCGCAAGGCAGCGGAGGTCAGCGGCCAGATGCTCATCTATCTCGGCCAGACAACCGGCATGCATACACCGCTCGACCTGTCTGAATCCTGCCGCCAGAGCCTGCCGCTGCTTCAGGCCACAGTCCCCAAAAGCATGACCCTTCAGGCGGACCTGCCGTCCCCCGGTCCGACTATCAGCGCCAATGCGAACCAGATACTCCAGGTCCTGACGAATCTGACCACCAATGCCTGGGAGGCTATCGACGAAAATCAGGGAACGGTCAATCTGACAGTCAAGATGGTTTCTGCTGCGGATATCCCATCAGCACACCGTTTCCCCTTCGACTGGCAACCACAGAATGTAACCTATGCCTGCCTGGAGGTAACGGACACCGGCTGCGGGATCGCCGAAGAGGACATCGACAAGGTCTTTGATCCGTTTTTCTCCAGCAAGTTTGCCGGCCGGGGCCTTGGCCTGTCAGTGGCTCTGGGGATTGTAAAGACACACAACGGCGCTGTCACGGTGGAGAGCGGCGTGGGACGAGGGAGTTCCTTCCGAGTATTTTTCCCGGTATCAGCAGAAGAAGCCCCCCGACAGCCGGAAAAAACGATTCGACCCTTGCCAAGAGAAGGGGGCGGCACGGTGCTGCTGGTCGATGACGAGGAGATACTGCGCGATATGGCCGCAACCATGCTTACGCGTCTCGGATATACGGTGCTTGCAGCAAAAGATGGCGTTGAGGCGGTGGAAATATTTACTCAGCACCAGGAGGAGATCCGCTGCGTTGTCTCCGATTTGACTATGCCCCGCATGAACGGCTGGCAGACGCTGACTGCCCTGCGCAGGCTTTCGCCTGGTATCCCGGTGATCCTTTCCAGCGGCTACGACGAGGCCCAGGCACTGCTGGGCGACCACCCCGAACGTCCGCAGGTCTTCCTGCACAAGCCGTATCAGAAGTCGGCACTACAGGCGGCGCTGGCGAAAGCGATGGAGGGTGAGCGAGGAGAAATATCATGAACATCTATATCTTTCAGTCGCAGTCGCTGAAGACAAAAGTGGCCTTTTTTACGTTGACCTAAGTTCAGTAGAGCCGTTAATCATTTACAGAAATGAACTTTCCTTCGTCAAGTACACAAGGTGCATGTCTATCTGGATATGCAGGGTCCTCATGCCATTCAGATCAGACCGGGGTGATCGTCGATTTCCAGCTCAATCTGATCCGGATCTGTGGCATTAAAGCGGAGGATATTTTGGAGATGAAAGAGGCTATCAGGATCAATTCCGGTGAATCTGACACCGACCCTTTCAGGATCGCAGCGCACGATCTTCCCGGTTACCGAAACCATCGGATTGCCCAAGGCCCCGTCCAGGGAGATTACCATTTTGCATGCGGTGCCGAGGGGGAAATCCCCGGATGCCGGGAAAAGGCAACCACCGACACTAAGATTCTCGATTTGTTCTGCAGTAAAGGTTCTATCCTTAATCGTCAGCTCTGCCGCCACCCTAAAAACAATACGGCTGAATCTTCTTTTTTCTTCGGGCATGATTCCCTCCTGTTTCGATAGGTACCAGCATTTCTGGAATGTTTCATTCCTGCATTAAGTTTATGATATTTTAAAAATCGAAATCAAACGGAGCGGGTAATATTTTAAGATGCGGGAAGACGCATTACTGATTTCTCCGGGAAACGGCCCCCTTTTATATTGATCTGAATGCAGCGGTTCCACGCCCAAATTAGAGAAATTATTTAACGGCAACCTGAAAACGACCATCCTTACCAGTAGATCAGTAGAACGCACTGCCTCGTTCAGGACATCTGCAACAAACTTCACACCATAAATATGAATTTGTTACAACAACTTATCACACAAAAAAGTCAATATTCCCCCGCAATTGATGCACCGGAATCAGGTGATATTCTCGGACCAGTTGGCTCATTGCCAATATTTTTTTTCTCGGCGCTTTTGTCCCTGTCGGCGTTCGCAGTTCTTCTAATACCTGAAGCAACTCTTTGACGCTGTAGCCCCTGTATGTCTTTGGTAAATTTTTCAATTCTATTTACCCCCTTCAGATTTTTCTAAATTTATGAAATCGTTGTTGGCCCTTAAGGGATAAGGGCCAACACCTCGCCACAGAACATTTTCTTGGAAGGGATCAACCGAAAAAGACAATTCGTAGCTGATTTCAGACATACGAAAGGTGTGGCGATGTGGCCAGGGAAACCATTTTGGTCCAAATCAATTTTACACTTTCTAAAGTTATCATTTGGATTCCGACAAGAAGATTCCTTCGTCTTATTCTGTCGCAGATATATTTATCGCTATGTATAGAACATTAATTTTTCGTAACATGACGAGATAGCATATAATTAAATTCGAATATCTGACTTTACTGTCCAGTTGCCATCATTCCTTTAATCTCCTCTTGATCGGCAGTCTGATGATAAAGGTAGTACCTTCACCCAGTACGGTAGTAAAGGTAAGGCTGCCGCCATGCTTTCTGGCGACGACATCGTAAGCGATGGCCAACCCTTGTCCTGTTCCCCGGCCCACCTCTTTGGTCGTAAAGAACGGATCGAAGATCTTCGCATGGTTGGATTTAGCAATACCGCAGCCTGTATCGGCAATATGAATCAGCACCGATGATCCTTCTACCCTGGTCTCGATGGTGATTTTGCCTTTTCCTCCTTCCGGAGTTTTTCCCAGTTTCTCGGTGATGCTATGGGCGGCATTGACCAGAAGATTCAGCAGGGTCTGGCCGATACTGTCGGCAATACAATCCACAACAGGAAGATCCGGGGCCAGATTCAGAACAACCTCGGAGCTATATTTCCACTCATTTCTGGCAACCGTTAAAGTCGTTTCGATAATATGATTGATATCGGTAGGTTCGGCATAATTGCCACCGGGATGAGAGAATTCCTTCATCGCTCGAACAATCGCAGTAACCCTAGCTAGCCCTTCCTGCGATTGCTTGATGGCCTTGGGGATTTCAGTCTCAAGGTAGGGCCAGTCCGCCTCCTGCAAGGCATCGTAGAGCAGAGTGGGTGAGCGCGCGCTCTCTTCGGCCGCGCCGACAAAGGTATCGATAATTTTTTTGACATCGAGGAAGGCATCACTGATAAATCCTACATTCGAGCTGATGAACTGGGTCGGCGTGTTGATCTCATGGGCAATACCAGCGGCCAATTGGCCTACAGATTCGAGTTTATGGGCTTGGAGCAGCTGTGCCTGCAGTATTTCCTTTTCCTTGAAACTCTTCTTTAGTTCAGTTATATCGCGAAAGACATGTATGGAACCTATCAGTTTGTCGTCTTTTGAATAATAAGGAATGATATCAACTGAATAGTTAGTGTCAAAAGCCTGGTGATATATCTCGAATCTGCGCGGCTTTTTGTCTTTCATCAGTTCCTTGTGCAGGCAGGGGAATGCATCTTTACACTTCAGGCAATCGCGGCCGATGATTTCGGCAAGGGGCTTCCCCAGTTTTTCTTGCA
>CAIUQR010000046.1 GCA_903901335.1 uncultured delta proteobacterium
GCCAACCGGCATGACAGTATTTCCTTGGAACCGTTGCTGAAAGGACGGATTTTTGAACCGGAAGAGGGGAGTACACCTTCGAATCTTTGTCTTGACGCAGCATATGTCGGAAAAGAAGATGTGGTTACATCTAATGGATTTGTACCCCATATCCGTCCCAGAGGAGAGGAAAAGAAATTGATCGAAAGAGATCCCACTTTCAAAGCACGCAGGTGGATAGTAGAGCTCGCCCATTCTTGGTTTAACCGGTTTCGCAAGCTGGGACCACGATACGAGAAAACAGATCTCTCATATAATGCATTAAACGCTTTGGCAGCGGCTATGATCATCTTAAACAAGGTTATGGTTATTTATAGATAAGCGCTTAGTATTGTCTTATCTTTTCTCACCAAGAAACATTAGGATTGCCAATTTGTACCTTGGTCGATCTGTTAATTCCCTAAAGTTGAGGTGCCTACTGATGCCGTCAAGGACGAGGAATCTCCCCGCCCATTCAGGTCGACCTACCCGTAGAGAGTTTCGAGCCATCTGATGGCTTCAGAAGCATTCACCTTGCCGAGATATCTCTGAGTCGTTGATAAATCGGCATGCCGCCTCAGATCATGACTTCTGCTCCGATTTTTTTTTGCCAGTATACCAAAGCATGATAAGATAGGTCGTGAAGCCGACAGTACTCTGCCCGGCTATAATTGCTTTTTAGGTGAACGAGAGTTTGCCAACCCGGATCTGTGATATCGGAGGACATTTTATGCGTAAAAACCTATTTCTGAAACTTGCCGTCTTGGTGGCGGCGGTGGTGATTCTGCTGGCCGTGGGCCTGAGGGTAGCACTCAAATTCCAGAACCTGGATAACATCAAAGAGTTGCTGACCGCGCAGGTGCAGACCGCAACCGGCCGCACCCTGACCATCGCCGGCCCCTTTGAACTGCATCCCGGCCTTGTTCCGCGTCTAGTTGCGGGCGGGGTGACGCTGTCCAATCCGTCCGGTTCCACACGTCCCGACATGGTGAAGATCAAAAACCTCGAACTGGAAGTGGCGTTGCTGCCCCTTTTGCATCACAAAATCCATGTTCAGCGCCTGATCGTCTCGTCTCCGGATGTCCTGATCGAGACGGAGGCGAAAGGGGCGGGGAACCTTGATTTCAATATGTCTGCCGGGAAGGGTGTGCCGAAGCCTGTCACGGCGGAGAGCAGCCCTGCCTACAGGCTCAGCCTGGTCGAGGTGAAGATCGATAATGGCATGGTGACCTGGTATGACCGTGGTACGAAGCATAGCGAATCAGTGGAGATTCAAGAACTTTCCGTAAAGCCCGATCGTACATCCGGCGAATTGCTGGCGGTGCGGCTGGAGGCTAAGGTGCGGGGTCGTATGGTCGAGATCGCAGGTACGGTAGGCGATTTGGAAGCCGCGATGAGGGGCAAGCCGTGGCCGCTTAACCTGAAGGCCGGCATCGAAGGGCTGGCGCTCTCGGTAAATGGGACAATTGAGGAGCTGTCCGCCTTTCGCGGCATCGACCTGAAGCTTTCCACTCAGGGCAAAGAGCTGGGCGATGCTATCAGGCTCGCCGGGCCGGCGAAGCATGAAACGGTGCCCGCTTTGGGCCCTTTCACCCTCTCTGCCCGCTTAAGTGATGCCGGCGGCTCCCTGACCCTTGCCGACGTGGATGCAGTGGTGGGCCGGCGCGAAACGCTGCTGTTCAATGCCAAGGGGAACGTCAAGGATCTGCGGGGAGCCGCAGGCTGTGATCTGGCCATCACCATTGAAAGTGACAATCTGGCGGGCCTGTCGCAGCTGGCCGGCGCCGTCCTTCCTGCCCAGGGGCCGGTGATGATTTCCGGCCTGCTGCGCGGCAGCGGCAAGAGTTGGAATCTGTCCGGCATCAAGGCAATCCTGATCGGCAGTGACTTGGCGGGCGATCTGGCTGTTGATATTGCCGATCACCCGCATCTCTCCGGAAAACTGTCGGCCAACATGTTGAATCTGAATGATTTTTCCACCAAGACGACACCTCCGGGTGCGAAACCGGCATCTGCGCCGAGCAAGCCTCGAGGAGGTGATGGCCGTGTTTTTCCCGACCAGCCCTTGCCGGTTCGGAATATCCGTCTCGTGGATGCGGATCTGGCCCTACAGGTGGGTAAGCTGGTGATTGACGAGTACCAATTATCGGATCTGACCCTGAATGCGCGCTTGAACAA
Source organism: uncultured delta proteobacterium (assembly GCA_903901335.1). Taxonomy (GTDB): domain Bacteria; phylum Desulfobacterota; class Desulfobulbia; order Desulfobulbales; family Desulfocapsaceae; genus CAIUQR01. Next base: position 2,197 of record CAIUQR010000046.1, read on the forward strand.
CGGACTGCTATCGCTCAAACCATTTCGTTTTGGCCTGGCCGGCGGCAACGTTGAGGGGGAGGCCGATCTGGAGGCGGCAGACAAGGACTTCACGGCAAGCCTGCGGTTGACCGCCCGTCAAGTGGAACTGGGAAGGCTCAATCACGGCGGAACCATCAGCGGCGGCAAGAGTGATTTGAAAATTGATCTGAAGGGACGCGGACACTCTGTGCGGAGCCTGATGGCCTCGCTGACCGGCGAGATGGTTCTGAGTGTGGGACAGGGAAAGTTGCAGAACAAAGCCGTGAATTGGGCGGCAGGTGACCTGATGTACCAAGTGCTGGGCGCGATGAATCCGCTGGCGAAACACGAGGACACATCGCAGTTGACCTGCGCTGTGGCCCGTTTTAATGTCCGTGACGGCATCGCGACCACCCAGAAGGGTATTGCGGTGCGGACCGACAAAGTGGATGTGGTGGGCTCCGGCATTGTCGACCTGCGCACGGAAAGCCTGGATCTCGGCATCCGGCCCCGGGCCCGGCAGGGTGTGGGATTGTCGATATCAAGTCCGCTGGCCGGCATGACCCGGCTGCGTGGTACCTTTTCCAATCCGTCCATCGGCATCGATGAAGGAGGCACGTTGCGCACAGCGGCCACGGTGGGCGCGGCGGCGGCGACCGGCGGATTATCACTTTTGGGTGAATTACTGGTTGACAAGGCTACCGCCGATGAAGATCCCTGCCGCACTGCCTTGGGGCAACCGCAAACCCGGCAGCAGAAAGGGCAGGCGCAGAAGCAGAGCGGCGGCAATCTTTTTCAGAACTTGCTCGGACGCTGAAAGCCGGTATTGCAAAAATAATCTTTGATTCCCATACCCATTGGAATAACCATGCCGATGCTCCTGTCGCCTTTTTCCATAGCAAATGTCCGTCTGTTTATCCTTTTCAGGGTGTTTTTCAACTCGCGATTTTATTATCCGGTCTTCACGATTCTCTTTCTCGACTACGGTTTGTCGATCGAGCAGTTTTCTCTACTCAATACGGTATGGGCCATCACGATTTTTTTCGTTGAAGTTCCATCCGGTGCTTTGGCAGACAGTCTCGGAAGAAAACAACTGCTTGTGGCAAGCTCCCTGCTCATGGTCGCAGAGATGCTGGTTATCGGTTTTGTCCCCTTGGGAAACAGCAACCTGATTTTCTGGGCGTTTTTCATCAACCGGATACTCAGCGGTCTGGCCGAGGCCATGGCCAGCGGGGCCGATGAGGCCATTGCCTTTGACTCTCTCGTGACCCATGGCCACCCGGATGACTGGTCACGGGTCCTCAGCGTGCAGATGCGCCTGCGCTCATTGGCTACCATCGTTTCGATGGCGATCGGGGCCCTCATCTACGACCCGGCCATGGTCAACCGTCTTCTTGCCTGGATGGGCTCTAGCCTGCAGGTCAACCAGCAGATAACAATGCGCTACCCTATTTACCTGACCCTTCTGCTCGGTTTCGGCGCCTGTCTCGTCTCTCTGCAGATGAAGGAGACCAAACCTGCCCATCTCAAGAGGACTCCTGGCACCCTGTTCCACACCCTTAAGGCTACAACCAGATTGACCATCGAAGCGGCCGGCTGGATCCTGGCGACACCCTTTGCCCTTGCCGTCATCCTTCTCGGCATGTCGTATGACCATATACTCCGCATGGTCGTGACCCTGACCAGCCAGTATTTCCGCCTTATCAACCTGCCGGAGGCCAGCTTTGGTCTGATCGGTGCGGCCTTGTCCGTTATAGGAGTCATTTCTCCAAGGATTGCAGAGAAGATGGTCGTTGTCTTTTCTCCAGCCCAGAATGTCCTCTGGTTAACCGGGCTGACCTTTTTGGCTCTCCTGGGTCTCACCGGGTTCTTTCCGTACGTTGGACTTTTGCCAGTGGCCCTCACTTTCTTTCTGATGATGCTGGTCTCATTCTTCACCAGTCATTATTTGAATAGAATCACACTCTCGCATCAGCGCGCCACCGTACTGAGTTTCAAAGGGATGGCTTTCAATCTTGCCTACGGCCTTATCGGGATGCTCTTTGCTCTGCTAGTTCAGCGGCTGCGGACACAGGGTACGGCGGCGGTAAGGATTCCGGAAAGCCCAGGTCTCAATCTGGCTGATCAGGCCTTTGAAGGGGCAATCTGTTGGCTTCCCGGGTATTCTCTGATCATTCTCGGTCTAGTCATCCTGTTCTGCCTGTACAGGCTTAGAGGATCAGCGCAGAGCAGACAAAAAGGCTAGATATTCCGGGGATGAAACTCATATTTATTGGAAGAAAAAAAACAGCAAACCCCTTCAGGCTCCGGGTTTATGTAATTTATACCTTGAGGAAAAATCATTATTATCACCAGTGATTGACTTAAAGTTCTAAGTGGAAAATAGAAATAAAAACACAGGTGTTCTTGCAATGGCAGCCACAGCGTTTCTCTGGAGCATTGCAGGATTGTTTATCAAGGTCATTGATTGGAACCCTATCGCAATCGCCGGTATGCGCAGTCTCATCGCCTCGATTGTCATCATTGTCTATTTGCGGCACCCCAAGATCCATCTCTCTTGGCCGCAAGTTTTAGCAGCCGTGGCCAACGCCGGGACCATGCTGCTTTTTGTATCGGCCAATAAGACCACTACTGCCGCCAACGCCATTCTCCTGCAATACTTTGCCCCTATCCTGACCGTTTTTATCGGTTCTGCCTTCCTGAAGGAACGCGCCCGATGGGAGCATTTCATGGCCTTGCCCCTCGTTGCGGCCGGCATGATCATTATGTTTTCTGATGAACTCGGCGAGGGAAAACTCCTTGGGAACTCCATTGCGATTCTGTCGGCGGTAACCTTTAGCTTTTATTTTGTTTTCATGCGGATGCAGAAGGATGGTTCCCCTTTGGAATCGATCCTTCTCTCCCATTGGCTGACGGCCGGGATCTGCTTGATCATCTCGATTTTTCTTCCACTGCCGCAGGTAACATTCAAGTCGCTCATGGCTATTGCGGTCCTGGGGATTGTGCAGATGGGTTTTTCTGCGGTTCTCTTTTCCGTTGCAATCAAACGTGTTTCCGCAATACAGGCAAACCTGATTGCGGTCATCGAACCGGTATTCAACCCGGTGTGGGTGTTCTTCGCGCTTGGTGAATCTCCGGGCGTCCATACGCTAATCGGCGGCGGAATCATTCTTTTGGCCGTAACCAGCGCTTCAGTCATCAGCGCCCACCGGCGGGAAGGGGCAATACATTCTGAAAGTGAATTGCAGCCTGAGGTCTGTCCAAGACGTTTAAAAAAATAGAGTTCCCAGGAATGTGGTTGGTGGCATGGAGGGGGATATCAGGAAGAAGATAAATGAGGATGCCCGGTTTTCAATAAAAGACTGCCAATGAACATCTCTTTGGGGCTGGGGGGGGTGAACCTCTCCTATAAATATATTGGTTCATTGCCTCTACACCTGTCTCAAATAGCGGCACCACTTCCCTTTAATGGTCATTTGTGCCCGTTGCCAAAGATCATGATTATCGACAAATTCGGGCAACAAGCTTTTTCAGACGGACATGGGCAGCATCGATATCGGCAAGACAGGCAAAGGCCTTGACCTCTTCAGCGTGGGCCGGATTAAAACCGCTGCATAAAGAGTGACGACCGAGCAGCGCGTTTACAAAGGCGCGCTCCAGCCGATCACCCGGCTCATCCGACTGGCTTGTCTCGGCCAGATCGTACCAGGCACGAAACCGGGGTTTATCCAAGGACTGCCGCGCCTCCTGCTGAAGCCCCAGGGTCGCACCAAAACCGTGCCGGAACAGATCGGTTATACTCCAGACTTCCAGCAGACCGGAGGCCTTAGCGGCTGCGCCGTCCGGCAGACAGTTTTCCTCTTGGACCAACAGTGATTCCATCCCTAAAGAAATGGTGTCCCGCACCCGCTCGGCAATATCTGTTATGTCTTTTATATCACAAGTATTTTCTCCATAGGCAATGATCGCGCTGTTGATAGTCCAAACGATTTCCTGCTCCAGACCTGACAACCGTTCCTTATCAGTAATCAGGGACAGGGCCTGCTGTAACAGGGAGGTTGCGATCAAAGGGCCGGCATACACGGACGGCAGCCGGGTGAGGGCGCTGTCTGCCGGCTTTTGGGGACGGGGCAAGGGCTGACGAATGGCTGGCCGGGAGAAGAGGACAGCGGCCTCCTCTGGTGGCACAAAGCCGATATCCTGCATACGGCCGTTACGGAAGCGCAAGGCCTCTTCTTCGATCTGGATCGGCAAATCCACACGGATATCGCTCAGCAGTCGATGGGATGCGGAAGGATCGTATTGGTACAGGGCGTCCAACAACGAAAAAGGATGGGTCTTCAGTGCCACTTCATTCTTTACATCAAGGAGATAAAAGCCGTCCGGGGTCGCGGCACGGGGCGCGTCTTTTTCTTCGCCCTCTTCAGGAACCTGATCGGTATCAGGATCATACACCGTGACGGTCTGGGCCAGATAAAGGAGCTGCACCACATAGTCCAGGGAGAAATACGCCCTGGCCAGGGCTTCGGGACCGGCCAGCGCAAAGGCCGTCAGCCATTCATCAAGACTGTCAACGGCAAAGTCGTGACGATTCCAGCAATCCAGATCGATACAGGCCTCCAGTTGTTCTTGACTCAGATCGAGGAGGATGGGCAGGGCCTGATCCAGACCGAGTTCTCTAACAATATAATATGCCTCCAAAGGTTCGAGGGCTGCGACTTCATCGGCCAAATCGGTTGCGGCCAGAATTCGCTCGCCCCGGCGGGACAGGGAACGGATGAGATCGGCACGGAACGGGGTTAATTCAACAATCTTATTATCGGTCATGACGTTCTTGTCAGTCAGAAGTGATTAAGAGCTTATCTGTAAATAAAACTTTAGTGCTCGCATCCGGCTTTTGGCCGCCTTTGATCGCTCCTCAATCGCAAAATCCTCACCGCAGCGCTGCTACGCTTGCGGTTTTGTTCAATCGTCACGATCAAATCCGTCTCAA
>CAIUQR010000047.1 GCA_903901335.1 uncultured delta proteobacterium
AAAAGAGAGGGTCATTGGCGACTGGACAGGGGTTGAAGGAAAAACACTCAAGCTTCCGCCGGGAGTCTATGACGTGACCGTCAGAAATCACGAGGATGCTGGAAAACCTGAATTGGCCTTTCCAGGCATCACCGTCGAGGCGGGGAAGACTGTCGACAAAACCGCTGAATTTTCTGGAGGCGGACTGAAGTTCAGCGCCTTGCGCAATGGCAAACCTTTCTCGGCAGAGGTGGCTGTCTATAAAGCAGTCCAAGATGGAGATAAGAAAAAAGAGAGGGTCATTGGCGACTGGACCGGGATCGAAGGAAAAACCTGGAAACTTCCACCGGGGATCTATGATGTGACAGTCAGAAATCACGAAGATGCGGCAAAGCCTGAATTGGCATTTCCAGGCATCACCATCGAAGCAGGTAAAACCGTCGAAAAGACGGCCCAGTTTTAAAGTAACCAGTTATCACAACCCGGAAATCCAAGCGTGATGGGGGCTGTCCATTTTGTCTGATATTTTCCCGGCCTTCCGGCTTAATTTGCATCTTCCAACAGGAAGGATACAAATTCAAGGAAGGCCCGGATCCAGCGATCATAGGCCTCGTCGTTCAAATGAATCCCGTCACTCAGGAAAATATCTGGATCTGTGTCAGAATATTTAACAAAATTATCCAGATAACAGCATCCTGACTCCCGGGAGACGGTTTCGATATAGCTGTTGAGGTGTCGGATTGCATCATCGACAAGAAGGGAAATCCTGATATGCGGCAGGCTGTTGAGAATAATCTCCGCATTCGGATAGGTATTGCTCAGACGGATAACTATCTTGCGCAATACGTCAATAAAAACGTAATCTTCTGCGATAACATTGTTGATCCCGCTCATGATCAGGATGATATCGGGGGGTTCAATGGCCTGTTCAATGGCAGGGAGACGATTGAGAAGATCCTGAATCTTCTCGTCGGGCACCCCATAACTGTAGACCTTAAAAAAGGGCATCCGCGCCTGCCAGTCATAACCGGCGATCAGGGAATCTCCGATCAGAAGGAATGTTCCTTGGGCCATAATTCCGTGTATCGTTAGTTGATAATGATATTAAACAATAAGACGAAGCAGAATCCCGGTTACCCTATCCTTTTATTCATATTATTGCAACGATTAGTGGATGTTCTAAAAGAAGATCGTTGCAGATTCTTCTCTGTTCTCATCTCTTTGCTGACTGCAGGACGACGGCCGCCATGGCCTTTACCTTTATCCTGTTTGTCAAACGCGTTTTCCCAACCTTTTCGATGGAGAGAAAATCGGCCGGAGCCGGGGCTGCAGTATCGATTATTTTACACCAGAACCGTTTTTGATCACGAACAGGTACTCCAGGAAGACGAAATGTCACATCATGCTCCCGATTACCGTTCAACATGATAAAAAAATCATCCTCTCTCTCTCCTCTGGCACCTCTGCCGTCCAGCAGAAAGGCCAGGGTATGGCATTCCGGAGACCAATCCTGTTGATCCGGCTCAAGGGATTGCCAGAGTATTTCTTTGGTATCGGTGCCCCCTGTGGAGAGATTGACGTCCCTGAAGAAGTCTTCGCGGCGGAAGATTGTGTGATTTTTCCTCAGTTGCAGGCATTTTTTAAAGAATCGCAGCAGGTCGGCATTCTTTTCGGCAAGTGACCAATCCAGCCAGCTGGTGGAGTTGTCCTGACACCAGGCATTATTGTTGCCGTTCTGACTGCGCCCGAATTCGTCACCGGCTGTAAGCATCGGCACCCCTTGAGAAAGAAGCAGGATAACGGCCATACTGCGAATACGCCGGAGCCGCAGCTCGGTAATCTTTTTTCCGGCAGGGCTCCCTTCCCGGCCGCTGTTCCAGCTGCTGTTCTGATTATCCCCGTCCCGGTTTTCCTCGCCGTTGGCCAGATTGTGCTTCTCGTTATAACTGACCAGATCGTATAAGGTAAAGCCATCATGGCTGGTCAGGAAATTGATGGAGTTGCACGGCCCCCGGGCGCCCGACTGGTACAGATCCGAACTCCCGGCAATCCTGGTGGCAAGGCTGGTGACTGAACCTGCAGAACCTGCCATGAACCCCCGGACATCATCTCTGAACCTGCCATTCCATTCGCCCCAGCGGGCATCGTTTGAGAACGACCCGACCTGATATAAACCCGCCGCATCCCAGGCCTCGGCAATGATCTTGGTCTCACGCAGGATCGGGTCTTCGGCAATGATCTCGATCATCGGCGGGTCCGGCAGCACCCGGCCCTTTTTATCCCTGCCGAGGATTGAAGCGAGATCAAAACGGAAGCCGTCCACATGCATTTCGATGACCCAGTAACGAAGCGAGCTGCGTATCAATTCCCGCACCACCGGGTGATTACAGTTCAAGGTGTTGCCGCAGCCGGAAAAATTCAGATAGGCTCGCTGTTCCTCATCGAGAAGGTAGTAGATGGGATTGTCGATCCCGCGGAAGCTGCTGGTTGTTCCGTCATAACCGCCCTCGCCGCTATGATTATAGACGATGTCGAGAATGACCTCGATGCCCGCCCGGTGGAGGGCAAGGACCATGGTCTTGAACTCGTTGATATGGTCTTCGCAGTCAGAGGCATAACCCGATTTCAGGGCGAAAAACGAGACCGGGTTATACCCCCAGAAGTTCTTCAGCAGCCTGCCGGTGGCCGGGTCTCGGAAGATGTTGTCGTTTTCGTCAAATTCGGCCACAGGCATCAGCTCAACCGCCGTCACGCCCAGTTCCTGCAGGTAGGGGATCTTTTCAATGATCCCTCTGTATGTGCCTGGTGATCTCACCTTGGATGTCTGATGCTTCGTGAAACCACGTACGTGCAGCTCATAGATGATGGTCTCGGTGAGCGGAGTCTTAAGCGGATGGTCATCCAGCCAATTGAAGTCATGCCTGATGATCCGGCAACAGGGTCTCTTACCGTAGACGGCACTGTCCCCCCATTTCCTTGGAGTCAGCATATGGGCATAGGGATCAATGAGAATTGTCTCGCGATCATAGATAAGACCTGACTCCTGCCGATCAGTCCTGCCGTCAATTTTATATCCATATCTTAGATCTGTCCTGTCTGTCTGGATAGAAATATGCCAGATATCACCGGTCTTGTTGGTATCGGGAGAGAGTGGAATCTGATGGCATTCTCCAGCGCAACCGGTTGCGTCCGGCAGTTCCAACACCAGTGTCACCGCCTTCCCATGGCGGGAGAACAGCGAAAAATTTATCCCTTCCGGCACGACGGTCGGCCCCAGAGGAAAGGGACGACCTCTTTTTTTGATCAGCGGGGTGATTTTTTTGGACATATTTGATAATGATAACTACAATCAATTAGAAGATTAAACGGAGACGGTTGATGGGTGACTATCCAAACCTGTAACAACAGTGTATCGTAGGTTTATCAAACCTAGAAGAAAAAAATGCAGCAATCTGAAAGCAAGGAGATGGACATGTATCAGAAATTGAAAATTGGCGACAGGATGATCAGCCCTATCGATTGGGAAATGACCCCGGATTTAAGTTTCGGTACATACGAGTCCTGGGGGGGGCGTGAACGGGTCCGGAACAACGATGAGCGTGTCTACTATTTTTTTGTCGATGACTGGGGCAAGAAGCCCAAGGTCTGTCTGATGGAAAGAGGGATCAAACATGCGAAGATCCTGGCTGAAATAGATGCCCCGACAGATATCGTCAGGGGGTGTGTCGAGGGCCAGGGACGTAGCGACCGACGCGAGCGAAGTTATGCAATTGATGCGACCCTGAAACAATGGCTGATTGATACCGTCCTCGATGGTGGACAAAGTTCCTTTGTGCTCCCGGTTGTCGATGAGGAGATAAACGAGGATATGGGACTGCCCCTGCCCATGCACGGAGAAGAGGCCTTTACAGGAACTGCATATTCCCTGCCCTCCGAACCCGCCATCATCAGCGAGGAACAGGCCGAAGAGATCATCATCAGATGGGGATTCTTCGATACCTTTCTGAATCCGGGCGGCAGTTTTGCTAACGTCTTCAAAAGGACTGCCGATCCCCAGGTTGTGATCGATGCGAAGACGTCTCTGATGTGGCAGCGAGGCGGGATTGATATCACCTCGGTCCGCACGATGCAGCAGCGGATCGATGCGTTGAACAATCAGCATTTTGCCGGTTTCAGCGATTGGCGTCTGCCAACCCTGGAGGAGGCCATGTCTCTGCTTGAACCTGTTGAAAACACTAAAGGTATTCATCTCCATCCGTGTTTTTCCAAGGAGCAGCCCTTTGTCTTTATCGCTGCCCAAAGGAAACCGGGCGGGTACTGGTTCGTGGATTTTAAACATGGCCGGGCCTTCCATTCGTCGGGAACAATCCCGGGCGGCTTTGGCAGGCTGGTCCGGACCGTGGCGCCATGAAGATCCTGATCACGGGTGGAACCGGATTTGTCGGCTCGGCCCTGACCGGACGTCTGCTGGCCGAAGGCCATCAGGTAATGATCCTCAGCAGCCGCGGCGGGTCAGGCGGGCAGGAACATGCGGGTTTGACGCACCTGCCTGCCGATACCAGCAGACCGGGAGACTGGCAGGAGAAGGTGCCTGGGCAGGATGTCCTGATCAATCTCGCCGGCCGCTCAATCTTCCACCTCTGGTCGGCAACATACAAAGAGCAGATCCGCAACAGCCGGGTCCTGACGACCAGGAATCTGGTCGAGGCCCTGCCGGAAAACAGCAGGGCAGTGCTGATCAGCGCTTCAGCTGCCGGTTATTATGGAGACGGCGGCGACCAGGAAAAAGATGAGTCATACCCATCCGGGAACGGATTTCTGGCAGAGGTCTGCCGGGAATGGGAGACTGAGGCCCGGAAGGCGGAACGCAAAGGGACCAGGGTCGCCATCATGCGATTCGGTGTTATCCTGGGGGCTGGCGGAGGTGCCATCGCGACAATGAAACTGCCGTTTGAGATGGGTCTCGGCGGGCCCATCGGCAGTGGACGCCAGTGGTTTCCGTGGATCCACTTGGAAGACCTGATCCGGGCCTTTTTCTTTCTGCTTGGACAGGATGTCCATGGTATCTATAATTTTACCGCCCCCGGCCTGGTTCGACAGAAAGAGTTCGCCAAAACATTGGCCGAGATCCTGCACCGGCCGGCGGTAATGCCTGCACCGGCCTGGATTATGAAACTGTTCCTAGGTGACTTTGGAAGGTCCTTGCTCCAAGGCCAGCGGGTTCCACCGAAGGCCCTGTTGAAGCACGGCTATTCCTTTCTTTATCCGGAACTCAGGCCCGCCCTGCAGGAGATCCTCGGTGGGTAATACCGACACCTTTGTCATCACCTCCCATTTCCCCTGTTCGGCGCATGATCTCTATACCTGGCACAGTAGGGCCGGAGCACTGGAACGCTTGATTCCGCCTTGGGAAAAGACCTCCGTTATATCACGGCAGGGAGGTATCGCCCCCGGCGGTCGGGTAGAGATGCAGATGCATCTGGGTCCAATCCCTTATCGATGGATCGCCCATCATGTGGAAGATAACCCAGGCCTGATGTTCCGCGATATCCAGAAGCAAGGCCCCTTTTCTTCCTGGTCCCATTCTCATATTTTTACCGATTCAGCAGGCGGCGCCCTGCTGGAAGACCGGATAGAATTCAGCCTGCCTGCCCACAATTTCCTCCCCGGCTTCCTGAAACGCCGGGTCCAGCAGATCCTGCAGAAGGTCTTCCGCTACCGCCACGCCACCCTCCGAGAGGACATCCTCCTTCATCAGTCCTGCAGCAGGACCCCGCTGCGCATACTGGTGACAGGGGCAAGCGGTGTCCTCGGCCGGGCCTTGGTTCCCTTTCTGACCACCGGCGGACACCGGGTCTGGACTTTGGTCCGCCGCCGTCCTGACCCTGAAAAACTGGAAATTCAATGGGATCCGATGGCAGGAACACTTGACGCCCGCGCCTTGCCCGAACTGGACGCAGTGATCCATCTGGCCGGCGAATACATCGGCCTGAACCGTTGGACGGCAGAGAAAATGCAGCGGGTCATCGACAGCCGCACCCTGGGCACATCGCTTCTTGCCAGGACAATTGCCGCAATGCCGGTGCCGCCCCGAGTCTTTTTAAGTGCCTCTGCGGTAGGCTTTTACGGGGACAGTCCAAAACATGGTCTTGATGAGGAAACAGCAGCCGGAGAGGACTTTATCTCCGACGTCTGCCGCCTCTGGGAAAAGGCGGCAGCACCTGCCGAGGCAGCGGGAATTCGGACGGTACTGATGCGGATAGGGGTGGTTTTGACCCCGAAGGGAGGAGCTCTGCAACAGCTGCTCAGGACCGCACCCTGCGGCTTTTTCCGGCGTTTCGGCCACGGACGGCAGGTGGTGAGCTGGATCGGTATCGACGACACAATAAGTGCAATGCTGCACTGTCTGACCTGTTCGGATCTGCGCGGTCCGGTAAATATCGCCTCCCCTGCGCCCGTAACCAATACCGAGTTGATGCAGACCCTTTCGACGGTTTTGCACCGCCCCCTGCTCCCGCCCCTGCCGGCCCAGGTCCTGCGGACAATCTATGGACAGATGGCCTCGGAAATACTATTATCCGGTTGTGATGTATCAACGGCAAAACTCACGGCTTCGGGTTTTTGTTTCAGGCATTCAACGCTTGCAGGATTGCTGCGTCGTCAGCTGAGCAGAGAATAACAGACGTTTGTTTCTATCGGAGCAAGAGGAAGGAGAAAAGGTGAGTCGGAACCTCAAAGCCATTTTGCTGCTAATCATGGGAACGGCACTGGCGTCAGGCTTCATGCATCACCTCGTCTCTCCTGAGGTGATGAATTTTGAACGGCTGCATATCTTCCTATTCAACCTGTGCAGCGGCGGCACGACGCTCATCTATTTCACCGAGGATCGCCCTTTCCTGTCCCGGCAGGCCTGCCTCTTTCTGGCCCTGTCGCTGACCTTCACCGTCTGCGCCTTCATGCAGTGGTATGGACCGACCCTGGTTCTGCCGCTGTTCCTCGCGATCATCGTCGAGCGGGTGCGGGTGACTCATTTCGGCAGCTTTCTCCCCTGGGACCTGTTCTCCGGAAAAGAAACCGTCTCCCGTAAATTCCACCAGGCCGCTTTGTGCTGTCTGTCGCTCGGGCTGCTTCAGTCAGCCTTTGTTGTACTCAACAACGTCTATATGCACTGGCTGACTTTCGAAAAGCTGAAACTGGACACCTTTTTTCTCGGCTTTTCGTTTCCTCTGTCACTGATCAGCATGTCGGTTATTTTTTCACTGATGAAGCAGAATGTGCCGCCGCTCACACCCCTTCTGCAGGAGGCCGCCTTCTGGATCATCAACCTCGGGGTGATTATCTTCTTCCTGCTTATCCTGGCCAGGCTGTTTCTGCCGCAGGTCGGCATCGCGAGCATTCTCTTCGGGACCGTGGGCCTTATTCTCTATTTGTATTGGCATCAGGGAATCCGTCTCCAACAGAAGACCTTTCTTACCTCCGGTATTTTATTCCTGCTGATCACCTCAATTACCGGTATCGCCTATATCCTGCTTGCCTTTTCGGCCGATTATGATCCCCACCGGGCCTTGCCGCTTCTGCGTCTGCATGCCTTTACCGCCCTCTACGGATGGAACCTGAGCGGCCTGGTGGTCATTATCCGCCGCCGGGACTTTCCGCTCCGGTTGCATTCTCAGAAGGTCATATTCCTCCATTGGCTGACTGTGCTGATCCTCTGCCCGCTCGGTTATTTCTTTCCGCTCGTCGCCATCCTGGCTGTCCTTGCCTATCTCCGGCTGCTGCAGATCCTGTTTTTTAAGTCCGGACAGGTCGACAAGGCCTTTGTTTCAGCAGAAGACAGCACTCTGACGGTATAATATTTGAATCCCGTTTTTTTGCCCTTCTCATTACCGCTCGATTCTGCTACATACAACATAATGCAAATCCATAACAACACACCGGCACCCACCCGCCCCTGTCAATCGGGTTAATGGTTTCCAAAAAACCGGTGGATCTCAACAACTTCAGACAGCGGAAAACAGCATGAAAAAGGAACAAAGCAAACCGGCAACCGGTACGGACAAACAAACGGCAACTCCAGTGAAGGACGGGATTCTGGTCACCCTCGTCAAGATGTTTCTCAGCTTGAATTATCTGAAGCCGGGAATAAAAAAAGCTTTTTAGTAACTCTCAACGTTCAGATTTCCTGAAACGTCCTGATAAACCTGCGATCGATACGGTCCTTGATTCGGAAGGCAAATTTTCCGGCAAAGGTGATTGACCATTTGGACAAAATTCCGTCGCCGTCACCCAGGTTATAGATGAGTAGGTATGTTCCTCCAGGCTGAAATTTTTCCAGAGGTCTGTCTTCAAGACCTGCCATCAGGTTTTTATACAGCACCGGATTCTGCCGCACGGCATAGACGCCCACCTTGTCGAGTGGTTCGGCTTCAAAATATATACAATCCCCGCCGCCGAAGATGTTTGTGTAGCCGACGGACTGCAGATACTCGTTAACCCGCAATCCTCCGTCGGGTCCCGTCGGCAGGCCTGACCGGGCAAAAATCGGCGATGGTTTGACACCCACCGCCGGAAAAATAATATCTGCCTGACATTCCTGCCCATTCTCCAGAATAATCCGGCCGCTTTCTATCTGCCGCACATACCCGGTTTCAAGAATTTCGATCCCTTTATGCTCAAGTATCGTCCGGGCCAGACGACGAACTCTCTCGGGTCTGCCGGACAGGAACCTGCGTCCGCCATACAACTGAATGCGTGGCATGACAACCTTCCGCTCACGGCACAACTGGTGGACATTACCGGAAATCTCGATGGATGAAGGGCCGGAGCCGATGACGGCAACGGTTATCCTGCCTGCTACTGCAAGTTCCAGTATTCTCTCCTGGGCAACCAGCAGTTCCTCAATAGGTTTAGCGGTAAAAATATTCCGGTTTTCTCCCTGGATCATCCCTCGGGGAACGAACGAACCGGCATTGCAGGAGAGAATATCGTACGGAATCGCATTGTTCGTACCTTCCAGATGGACGAGCTGTTTGCCGGGATCAACCCTGTAGGCACGGCCGAGGACAAACCGACCGCCTTTTGCCTCAACAAGCCTGCGGGTCGCAAAACGAATATCGTCCGGCTTATAGGTCCCCCCCAGCATTCCCGGTCCCATACCGCTGTAATAATGGTATTCGGAGGGCTGTATGACGGTGACTCCGAAGCCTTTTTCGATAAAGGCATGCAGGTTGGCCAGGGTGACCATATGGGCATGGCCGCCGCCAATGAGAACGAGATTTTTTTTCATGCAAGATCCGGCTGTTGATCGATATACTGGCTTAATCTGGCCATATGGCCCCGCTCTTCCTCAGCAATCTGCAGGAGGACCTTCCTCGATTCGCCACCTCTTTCTGCCGCCCGCACATAGAGATCGAGGGCCTGCGCCTCGATGGCCAGCGCCAGACCCAGTACTTCAAGTTCCGACTCAAGATCGGTTTTGTAGAGCTGCAGATATTCTTCGGTGCTCAGCCCGCCTTCCATCGCCGGCCCAGCAATTTTTTCGGCAAAGTCGGCAACTGTAATGGTCGTTCCGTTAATCGCATTATAGAGTTTCACCAATCGCTCCTGATGCAGGATTTCGATATCTGCCAGCAGGCTGAAAAGTGACCTCGTCGTTGCCCTCGAAACCTGCTTCTGCATGGAAAGATAAAACTCTCTGAGCCCGGTTTCCAGACCAAAACCGGTGACAATGGCCTCCTCGGAACTTGCCACCCCGGAAAAAAGGTGCAGGCCGACATCCTCGGAACCGACGGCGACCTCCTTCCCCCAGGCCTTTATACCACCGGATAGATTGTAAACCTTACTGAAACCTTTACCCGCCAGCATCTGCGCAGCAACCCGGCTGCGTCCACCGATGGCTCAGTAAACGACTATGGGTTTTTCAGCGTCCAGTTCGGCCAGACGCTTATCCAGATCGCCGAGCGGCAGGAGCTTCGCCCCCGGGAGATGTCCCCCTTCATATTCCTTGGGCTGGCGCACATCCAGAAATACGACATCGCCTTCGGCCTTATCAGCAGCAAGTTTATTTGCCTCTTCCCAGGTAATGGAAGTGACAGGGGTAAAAAATTGCATCCACTTCATGGTATGCTCCGCCGGAAGAAAGTATCGTTTTTTTGTAATTAGCCCTGCAGGCCTTGTAAGATCTCCTGCATCTGGTCGATATGCATTTGAATATGGTATTGCCCCAGGCCTTTGATCATAAGCTCCAGGGTCGGATACTCTCCCAGCGGCGACTCCTTGAGTTTGGGGACATGTGCATTTCTGTCAAGTTGCTCTCCGGACAGACCTGCCGCAAATATCGCCATACGTTCATACTCCTTCTCGACCTCCGAGAGGAGCTGAGCGAAGGTCATCTGCGCCCGCTTTTCGGAATAGAAGGGATTTCCCGGATCGATCTCTATTCTAGGTGTCTCTTTTTCCAAAAAAGCCTGAAAAATGGGAAGATGGCTGGATTCTTTAGGCCCCAGGATGTGGGAAAGGATCTCTTTGGGAGACCATCGCTCTGCCGGGGCACGACCGGCTGTGCTCTCGTTGACCTCTTCGCATGCCTCTTTCAGTTCCTTTATCTTCTGCCGAATACCTTCAGCCAATTGCGTTCCCGTTAACGTAGCCATATCTCACAATCTCCTTTCTCAACGCCGCTGGTCCATGACCTGTGTTAAGGACCTCCGGACCAGCGGCGGGTTGATTGTTCGCTTCTGTCTGCAAACGTTTCTTTGATGGAATCTATGTAATTTCAACGGGATTGCAAAGATGCTCCGAGTCGGGCGATACTCTGCCGCAGGAATCGCACGAGAATTTCATTGCCTGGAGTTTATCCTCGCAGACCTGGGCTTCTGACAGACCGCAGAATGTACCTTTCAACTCTTCACTTATCGGATTACAGAGGCTTTTGGAGTCATCCGCTGCAATACCGCAGTTTTGACATGTATACGACATGAGTTTTCCTCCTGATATTTGTTGATAATTCGCAAGCCCGTTCACCTGCAACCGGCTCGAGGGACGGCAACCAGTCACCTGTTTACCCTCGACAAGGAACCATGCCGTCCGGATGGAAGCCTGCCAAATGAAAAGGGTAAACTTACAGGAGAATCTAAGGAGAAAATCCGGGCTTGTCAATGCGGCCAACCGGCAGCTTTCAGGTATTTTGTCATCACGACATGGGTTGTCTGACAATGGTTTTCCATTTTTCCGGTGCCGCTCGTCGTATATCGCTTAAATATATTTCATGGTGTTTGCCGACCCGATGGCTGTCTTTGTCTTGAATGAACAAATGGACTTTCTCAATTGCCGGCCCTTCCTCTGAAAACGGCCCGATATGAAGTATCTGTGCAGCCCTGCCCTCTTTAAAGGGTTCAAACCTGACCAGAGGTAAGGAAACAGCTTTTTTCTTTCTTTCCACCTCTTCCGATGCTTCATTGATCATTTTCAACGTAATGAATTCCGGTTGCATGATCATCAATGTCCATTTCCAGGCATCCTTGCTTCCTGTACTGAATGCGGACATGTCATCAGACCACCAGAGGGCTTCGAGCGGCAGGACGCCGTAGTCGATACCAAGTTCTCCTTTTTTAACCATGAACTTCAGCGTGTAGGAAATCGAATAAAGAGCCTCGATCACGTCAGCAAATGATTGCGCGGTGTTTGGATCGCCCTCGCCGTCAACCATGAGGAAGTTCATTGCCGGCACCTCTACGATGTCGACCTTCCTGGCGGAAGGACTATAGAGGTGTTTAAGCTCCTTCCTGTAGTCTATCTTTTCCATCGGCATCTCCTGTTAGATACCTGAGGCTGCTTTCCTGACAAACATATTCGCTCTTTTGCTCTCACGCTGGAGTAATCCAAAGCGCAATCTCTTTTTCACGCCGGTTAACAAGTCCTTGAACTACGTGACCATTGTCCTTGTTCCAACGCCTCAACTGGGCAGGCACTTCCTCATATTGCCCCGCGTTGAGCAGTCGCAGCAACGTGCTTCCACGAAATGCGCCTGTACCCACGTTGAATGTGAAGGACACCAGGGCATCGAACTGATTCTGGTTCAGCGGCACTGTTACTGCCTCATTCACAGCCCTTTCTGCGCCATCCAGATCCTGATCGAGCAAGTCCCAACACTGCTGTTCGGTAAACCCGTCCCGGTAGATACAGACCTGGTCCCCAATAATGATCTTTCCAGATGTCCGCTCCGATTGGGTGAGCAAATGGCCGATACCGATTGTCGGTGCGCCACCCGAATCCAGATACACGTGAGTGACCAGACCTTCCCAGTCTTTGAATAAGTTTTTTCCACGCAGACCTACTTTCATTGGCATTTGTCGCCTCCTTGTTTATTTCTCCACTTTCAACGAGGTATCGTATTCGGTCGTCTTAAGAACTACAGACTGATAACCGTTGCGTCGCAGGCAAGATGTATCAATTCCACGGCGGTACCCATCCTGGCGCCGTCAATCAGATCGCTCTCGGCGATCCCTCGGGACTTGGCACACGGCGTACAGGCAAGCACGGGCACCCCGTTCGCCTGCAGATAGGTCATCAGATCATCCGCCACATCCCCGGTTGCAGCCCGGAGATGATCTATAAGACCCTTCTTCGCCAGATAAACCGCTTCATCAAGAAGAAACAGGGTGACGTTTTTCCCTTCCTTGTGAGCAACGGTTGCCAGATGAATAGCCCGTGTTGCGCGATTGGGATTGTCGGTGCCGCATACCACAGTAATAACAACGTTATTTGTCATTTCCCTTCCCCTATTTTTTATTTGAATTCATTCTATCTCTCTGTCAACTATGCAGTATGGCTGTACCGATTACACGCCGCAGATGTTCACTGGGCAAGCGGATACTTACTGCCTGCTGACCTTCCCTTCGAATTTCACCTCGGTCACGTCCGGCATGGCTTTCTCAGCGCTGAGGTCGGTCATGCCCTTGCATGATAGCGTTCCGGACGCTTCCTGGGTGGTCAAATTCAGAATCGTGATGTCGCACTGGCTTTTTCCGGCCGAACTCTTGGATATGCCGAGATCCTTAGTGCTGACCACGAAGCCGGTGATTTGAGGCAGGTCGTTCTTGCCCAGCTTCGGCATTGAACTGAATGTCAGCTCCAGCTTGTTCTCCTGCCTGGCATCGACGTATGCGAGCGAGACAATAAAAATATCAGGAATCTTATCGTCAATCTCGATGCTATTGAGCGGCAGAGTGATCTCTTTTCCTCCCTGCTTGAAACTCACTTGCCCCTTACCGTTCGCAGGCGGCAGCGAGGCAGGCTGCCCCCATCCCGAAGGAGGTGAAAGATCTGCGGCCACGGCCATCGAGCAGATCAAGATAGTGAGCAGGCATCCAAACACCACATTCGAGCTTTTCCGCATTGTCGTCCTCTTGAAAGGGTTACCGATAAGAAATCGTTATCCGGGCGACAGAGTCCCGCCCGGTGAGATAAACGCTGTAAGAACCGCCGTTTTTTCAAGATCGAATTACATCGAACCTTGATTAATAACGATCAGGTACAGCAAAACAAACCATGAAAATTCGGCGACGTCCACAGAAATTTCGTGGCTGGAGTTGAATAACGCAACTCCGAAAGAAAGCCTTTTCTGTCAACCTACAGTTGTTATGTTATTTATCAAAAAAATGTAGATCTGCCTCCCCGAAGGCAATCTTTTATTTGCTGAATGCTCCGCCGATATTTTTTCTCAGGGTAATAAGCGATATCTCGCCGGGACAGTTAAAGCGGACAGGAATACTGGACGGTCCAACTCCACGGCTTGTATATCCCTGCATATTCTGATACTTCCACTCTCCGGCAGCCGTGAAGCGCGGGGCTCTGCTATTGGTCAATATCGGAGTACCCTCCAACAGGCAGACCTGACCGCCGTGGGTGTGGCCGCAAAGATAGAGATTGGCCTTGACCCCGGCGGCATCCTCAAAAGCCTCGGGCGAGTGGGCAAGAAAAATGGAGAATGCCTCTTCAGGGACCCCCTGTGCAGCCTGTCCGGCATCATCCAACCTGTAGTAATGGGGATCGTCAACACCCATGATCCAGATTCTGGCCCCATCTTTATCAACAGGCCACGAATCATTCACCAGCATAACGATGCCGGCCTCCTCAAAGTCCGGTAACATCTCTATACAGTCGTGATTCCCAAGCACTCCGAGAATTCCGGACCGGGCATGCACACACTGCATCAGATTCTTCAATTTTCTGATACACTCATCACTCCGGCCGTAGGTTTTCATCCGGATATCACCGCCGATACAGCAAAGATCGACGTCCATGCCCTGCAGCATCCCAGCTATCCGCTGTTCCAGGCCATCAAGGCCATCAAGGTGCAGATCAACCAGGAACATGATGCGAAAACCGTCGAATGACTCAGGCAGCTCGTTCAAAAAGAAGGATTTTTCCTCAATTCTAAGATCCAGGGCACTCTTCTCGCCTCTAGTATAGAGACCGGTCAGCTTAAAAAACCAGGTCAGAAAAACCTGATCCGACAAAAAACTGGTGAGATTGAACCATGCATGCCACCTGGCCAGGGGTTCATGGCAGGCACGCCACTCACGAAACCGGATACTTGAACGGACAATTCGCGGATAATTTTCCGGCAGAGGACGTCCGGTAATATGAAGCCAGAGGCGAGAACACCAGAAGGAAGTTGCAATGAAGAGAAGAAGGATAAAAACGTTCTGTTTCAGGTCCAGAAACAGATACCGGTTCAAAAAAAGCAAAGGAAAGAGAGATTCAAAAAGCTGATCGAGAACAACCACCTCTTTACCGCTGTGAAACGAAGACCTGCGCTTGATAAAACTCGAGACAAGGTCACCGGCCATGGCCAGAAGAGCGGCAATACCGGCAACCCACCATGCCTCTCCCAGCCAGGGGAAAACCAGAATACCGCCTGCCACGGCAACCGCAACACCGCGAATGGTTTTGTGCCGGCCCAAAAGAGGCCGTCCATCGCGCCATAAAACTCCACCGTCCACGGCACAACCTAACCATTCATCGGCAAACACCGAGGCAATCGGAGGAAGACTGTTGACCCAAAGGAGGAATATCACAACCCTGAAGATATCGCTCATCTTAGCTGCCTTCTGCTATTGTTAGGGTGATGATTGAGAGCAATTGAGACAATTGAGGGTCAACGTCAGCCTGCCTTTTCATTTCTTTATCTCTATAACTGACACCTTGAGCAACTTTCTTGCAAGCAAAATTTTAAACACCGAGGAATGCCCATTTGTCAAGCCTGACCCGAATTACTTGGAGGCTGAAGAGAATAAAGGAACGAAAAGAAAACCACTGAACACGAATCCTAAAAGAAAATTGACTATATATCCAAACCGGCCATAGGAAGAGACGTAATACGATCCCGGTGGAGCGATAATTGTATTTTCTGTGTTTATAAATTCTTCATACATTTTGAATACTTTGTATTTTTAACGACAGAAATCAGGCGCGGGCCAAAAACCTTGCCGCGTCAGCGCCCCCGCGCCCATTCCCGTCGCCTGAATTGATTTGATATGTGATCATTTTCATTTTTTCAAGTTACCTATGATCTCTGCTGTATCTTTGGATAGCTTTTCAAAATATTTGGTTCGCGTCGCTTTACATGCTTGGGAGGCATATCCTCGCATTCTATTGTCAAGAGTCATAAAATCAACATAAGGCAAGCAATCTAAATGGCAAAAGTCCTCCATGTCTGATGGCGTAGGTTCATCCTGCACATTTTTTATCATCATGTGCCATACTTCATACCCCAACCTTTGCGATGGACATCTTGCAGGATTTGAATAAATCCAATTGGCAAAGGACTTGATGTTACCATTTGGCCCATTAACACGGTGTAATTTTAGGTTTCTTTCTATCAGTGTAGTGAAATGCTTTTTAAGGCTCGGTTTTGGGTGCAATGCTCTGTCAGCCGCAAAAGTTTCCTTAAGTTTGTGTGCAAACCGATCAAGCCCTCCTAATGCATCATGGCTATGGAGATCCCATACGATTTCAGCCAATGGATAATTTAAGAAATCTTTTGTTGAAGGCGGGCCATTAAGGTCCACTGTATAATCGAAACGTTGAACATATGGATCGATATCTCTGTAGTCTTCTCCATTCATGTATGCTTTAACGGCAGAGGCTAATTCGAGGCGAGGAATCTTTGCAGAATATGGCTATGAACAATAATCAGCAAGATGCTTATATTCTTTAACAAGATCAGATCAATACACCAAATGAGGTCTTGTTATGAAAATGCCTGGGATAACGTTGCTTGAATGGCAAAAACGGTACGGTACAGAACAAGCGT
>CAIUQR010000048.1 GCA_903901335.1 uncultured delta proteobacterium
ACGCTTGTTCTGTACCGTACCGTTTTTGCCATTCAAGCAACGTTATCCCAGGCATTTTCATAACAAGACCTCATTTGGTGTATTGATCTGATCTTGTTAAAGAATATAAGCATCTTGCTGATTATTGTTCATAGCCATATATAAGAAACCTTAAGTTTTCGAAATTATATTATAAATATACCTTAGAAATGGATATTAACGCTTGTCATTATCCGCGAGCTTTAATACACAGAAACATTTCAACTGTCGTGTCGGGCATTCACTTTACATTGCTAAGAATCATCTCATGCCAATAGACAGTGCGCAGACTGTCTCCAAGATAATCACCTTTTGCCAGACTGAGTCATGGCTGTCTGATCCTGCTGTACAGCCGCAAAGAGTTTTTCCTGGTCGTCCTGATAAGAAAAGAGAGGGGGGGCAATGCGAGCAGCCCCCCGAGTTCCGAGGAGTGTGAGCCACATTGGTCCAACGGCATTTGCCGGGCCATGTTGTCCATGGTTGCGGCGGTTGCTTTGTCGATATAACCGTGATAACCGGTAAAAAGCGTTTTCCAGGTCATGGCGAAATCGGCCAGAGAAAATCCATTATTTCTGGCCAGGGATTCGAGCAGAATCAAGGTCTGCTCACAGTAATGAGTAAATCCGCCTTTTTCCTTTGTAGGATGATAAGTGTCGGGCAGGGGCTTGCGCATCCTGTTGACCCGGCCAATCCGCCGATCAATTTTCGTCGGTATCGTAGATCCAGTGGGCCCCCAGAGCAAGTGAATCCGCTGCGAACGAGGCCAGGATCATTGCTGTTGCAGTGTAGCCATAATTAATCTCCTTATTCCGGGACAGCCGGTTGCGTATCAATCTGCTGCTACTTTAAAGACAAACGGGCCGACTGCAGTATTTCATCCTTTCGTTTGTGAGCGATACCTGTCGATTTTATTTGCGGTTCCGGCCTTGCTCGCTGCGGGACTTGTCACGGCAGAGCCGGAGGTTGCCGGAAGCCGCTATTTTTTAAAGGCCGTATCAAAGAACTTCCGCATATCCTGCCAAGATTCTTTGTCCGCCTTTTTATCGTAGGCCATCGGCAGGTTAAACTTCTTGCCCAGCTTGGTCGCATCAGGACTGGTGAAGCTGTGGAGTGCTCCCGGATATACCTTGACCATATAATCAGCCTTGGCCTCAGTCATCTCATTTTTGAAGGCTTCAACGGCTTCAGGAGGAACCAACTTGTCGCTCCCACCGGTGTACACCCGGATTTTGGCCTTGACCATACCCGATTCGGCGGGTTTCACTGCCTTGAGATTCCCATGGAAGCTTGCCGCTGCTACAATGTCAGTGCCTTGGCGGACCATATTCAGGATAACACCACCTCCGAAGCAATAGCCAATGGCTCCGATCCGGCTCGGATCAACGGTCGGCTGGTTCTTGAGCAATTCCTCGGCTGCGAGAAACCGCGCCTTGCCCACGTCAAAGTTCTTCATAATTTCTCCGGAAAACCTGCTTGCATCGTCAGGGTGCATTGCCTGTTTCCCATCACCGTACATATCTACAGCCAAGGCCGTGTACCCTAATCCGGCCAGCATTCGAACGCGCATCCGGGCATAATCGTTTAGTCCCCACCATTCGTGGACCACCAAAATACCCGGACGTTTTCCATGGATTTTGTCGTCATAGGCAAGAAAACCCTTCAGAACGACACCTTGAGCCGAGTATTCGACGTTTTTTTCCACAATAGCTGCTTGCGCCTGCCTGAATCCAATTGTCGCCAATATTGCTAACGTAATAACCATTGCGGCAATAAGTACTGATACCTTTTTCATAATGACCTCCTTTTTGATACTTTGTGTTGTCAAAAATTACATTGAGGTGAGGGTGAATAGAGATCGCTTTTGGATAGTCATGAAAAACAGGTTTTGGGGCCTGTCCCCTAACTATGTAACTCCATAGTCACTCAATGGTATTGATGCAACTCTCTGCATGGAGAATTGTGTGGAGTTTCCAACTGTCGGGGGCATTGATGGACAGGAATATTATCGGAACTAAAATTCTTTATTTTGCAATTTCAACCAATATTTATCGGCTCTTTTGATGTTTCCGGGAACATCCTTACTCCATTTTTCGTAGGCTGAACTGCTGCAACTCAGGTAAAGCTTCCCGTCAACGATCTTCCAAACTTCGGGATCGGTTTCGGCTTTCTGACCTTCCGTCATGGCCCAAGCACAATAACCGTCATATTGCGGCGCGTATTTCTCCGGATTAGTCGCAAACAGAACCATATTCTCCTTGTTTGAAAAATTCCAAGTCATGTCATGCCAGTAAAAGGTGAATGCCTCATTACCCTGGAGTGCCTTGCCGATTGTGAAATATGCGACGGCGTCATACCCTTTTATGGCGAGATCATGTATGAGTGGTTTTCCTGAAGTAATGTCACTCAATCCAGCCAGCAAGAATAAAACAAGTGAAAGGCCTATTGAAACCCTATCTACTATTTTGAGTAGTTTCATAGTTGTTTGCCTCTTTGTTATTGATCCGGTGACTAAACATATAAATTAAGCAGCATATCTGATGAGCGGATGCCTGAAGTAACTTTTCACATGATATGGTCTTCTCTGCAGGGTCTTCATAAAAGAGCGGGTTTTCTTCGTCAGATCGCTTTGGC
>CAIUQR010000049.1 GCA_903901335.1 uncultured delta proteobacterium
TCGCGTAATTTCAAATACTTACGTATAGCTGTTTTTCGTCAGCATCTTGCTGAATTTAAAGAATATTTTCCATGTCCGTGCGCGGGCGATCCCGCCTGACCCTCGACCAACGTTTTTAAAAAACGGTAAACTTCAGTAAAACAATACAAGCTGTAAAAAAAAGGATGGTTGACGTTAGTCTGCAATTGAGGAGATGTGAAAAAATGTGTAGGAAAAGAAATAATGATAGCTCAGGATCCGACCAATTATAAAGGAGGCACGGTTATGCGGATATTTTCTTTTCTTTTCCTGTTCATTTTGCTGGCATCATCTGTAAACGCCAGGGAGATTGCCGATGTGAATGTCCCGGAAAAAATAACTTTTGAAGATGGAGTGATACTTCATCTGAATGGGGCAGGTGTTCGCTCTAAACTCTTTTTTAAGATTTATATCGCTGAACTCTATATGCAACATCCGACATCCGATACGGTCAAGCTTATCAGTGACGAAGGACGGAAAAGAATGATCATGCATTTCATCTATGAAGAGTTGGGGAAGGAAAAATTGGTAGAGGCCTGGAATGAAGGTTTTCATGCCAATACTGACCAGAAACAACTGGCCTTGCTCGAGGTGCGGATCGCCCAGTTCAACGCAATGTTTGATAGCGTGAAGAAGGGTGAGGAGATCGTCCTTGATTATATCCCTGAAAAAGGCACCCAGGTGAGTATTAGGAACCAGGTGAAAGGCGTGGTTCCAGGGAAGGATTTTAATGATGCTCTTTTGTCGATCTGGCTGGGAAAAGAACCAGTAAGCCCTGAATTACGTAAAGAATTATTGGATTATACCGGCGCGCAGTAAACCCTGTGCCGGTAGTATGCCATAAAACAGAGATGATTGTCAGGTCCTTGACTTTTTTGACTATCGTATGCTTATTTGAATACCTTCAATGCCTGAAAAACATGAAATAAAACCGGGCCAGTCCCTTGAGTTGCTGAAAGAATTGCACATCCTAACCCGCGACGGGCGCCTGAACCAGGATAGCAGGCGAAAACTCAAACAGGTCTACCACCTCTATCAATTTATCGAACCGCTTCTGCAGGAAGTCCAGCAGGAGCACCCCGATTTCTGCCTTGTCGATCACGGAGCGGGCAAGTCGTATCTTGGTTTCATCCTCTACGACCTGTTTTTCAAGCAGCAGGAGAGCGGCCCCCGGATCTTCG
This sequence comes from uncultured delta proteobacterium, assembly GCA_903901335.1. Taxonomy (GTDB): domain Bacteria; phylum Desulfobacterota; class Desulfobulbia; order Desulfobulbales; family Desulfocapsaceae; genus CAIUQR01. The sequence goes on from CAIUQR010000049.1 coordinate 1,200, forward strand.
GCATAGAAACACGGGATGAACTGGTGGAGAAATCACGTGCCCTGGCGGAGCGGCTGGCGTTTCCCGGCATGTTCTTTCTGAAACAGTCCGTGGCCGAGGCTATAGATTCTGATTCTTTGCCCGCAAGGGTTGATATTGTGACCGCACTGCATGCCTGCAATACCGCGACAGACGACGCCATTCGTTTTGCCCTGAAGAAGCAGGCCAAGTTTATCGTGCTGGTGCCCTGCTGTCAGGCCGAGGTAGCAGCGGTACTCAGAAAAAACAAGGGCAAGGCGCTGGCCCAGAGCAGTCTGACCGAGATATGGCGACATCCATTGCACACTCGCGAATTCGGCAGTTTAATAACTAATGTGCTGCGCTGCCTGGAACTGGAGGCGCATGGTTATCAGGTCAATGTCACCGAACTTGTGGGGTGGGAACACTCGATGAAAAATGAACTGATCATTGCCGCCTACAAGGACCTGCCGCGCCGCCGCCCGACCGAGCGCCTGCTTGAAGTGATCCGTTCATTGGGGCTTGAAGAAATCGGCTGGCGATTTTCGGTAATCGATAATTGTAGCGGATAGGAAGTTTAATTGTACCCACTTCGGGGATATATTCCAGATTATTCTACCTTGAAAGTGGATATCAGGAGTATGTCCCCGGAATATTTTAGGTGCCTTTCTCCATATCCACGGCACCACAATGCGCAACGACAGAATCGGGAGTCAGGCAACTCCTAACCGAGGACTCTCGCTCAACCCTTCGAATTGCAATTCGAAGGCGGGTTCTTGAGTTTTTCAACATTGAGCTGTCGTGAGGCCGCCAGTATAGCCGTTTTCCGGTTTTTGTCCTCTGGGAGCTCGCTCCGGCCATATACAGTGCTGACGGCTAGTACCGCTTCGGTGGCCCCGCAGGTGTCGCCAAAGAGTCCGACACCACCCCCGACCGGTGGCCAGTTTCAAGGCTTCTTTGGGAAGGCCGGTTTCGACGTGCTCCAAGACCGCTTCCAGAAAGCATTCGGCGCAGTTGAAACCTTTGGAAAATTTTTTCTCGCTCTATCTGTAATAATGACAATCTTTTCAGTTGGATTTATCCTTGCACTCCGTTTGCTGGACGGTCGGTAGAAATGATGGTTTTTAACTTTTGCAGTGTACCGCAATCGATAGAGAATTAGAATTACATTTTATGAAAATTGTACGGTCGGCTCCGGTAAGGTGCCCCGACTTTTCCCAAAGACTGGCCAACCAGGAAAATCAGGAAGGAACTGAACAAACGACTCATAAAGCACACCATCTATCGGATGAATGTCCCTCGGGCATACTCTGAAAAGGCAATATCCAGTTCTTCCCCGGTATTCATCACAATCGGTCCCCGCCAGGCGACCGGTTCACCAAGCGGTTTGCCGGCAATAAGCAGGAATCTGACCCGGACCTCCCCGGTCGTAACCAAAACGCTTTCCCCCTCCTCAAAAAGGACCACCGTCTCATTTCCGAAGACGGCCTGCCGATCATCGGAAAAAGACCCCTGTCCTTCGATCACATAGGCAAAAACCGTGTGACCGCTCCGGGTCTTATGTTCAAAGGTTGTCCGGGGGGGGACAGTGATATCGAGGTACTCGGGCTCGATGACTATATCCCGGACCGGCCCGATAACCTCTCCAAGCCTGCCACAGATGATCTTTATTGTCGTGCCGTTGTCCAGGTGTATCTCAGGGATGTCGGCAGCGGTAATATCCCGATATCGAGGCGCCATCATTTTATCCCTCGCGGGCAGATTGGCCCAGAGCTGGAATCCCATCATACATGGGTTTTGGTCACCCTTCGGCATCTCCTGATGAATAATGCCGCTCCCTGCCGTCATCCACTGAATATCCCCGGACGAGATAGTTCCTTTATTCCCCAGGCTGTCGCCATGTTCGACATCCCCCTGCAGGACATAGGTAATGGTTTCTATCCCCCGATGCGGATGCCAGGGGAATCCTTTCAAATAATGGTCAGGATTGCAGGATCTGAAATCATCCAGGAGGAGGAAGGGATCAAAGAGAGGTACCTCGGCAAAACCAAAGGCTCGCTGCAAATGGACTCCGGCTCCCTCGATAGTCGTCTGACTCGTAAAGATTCTTTTGATTTGTCTGATATTTTTCATTGTTCTGACCTGTTGGTTACACCCGCCTTATGGCAAAATCGTTAAAAACTTACCCCTTACGGATTTTAAAGAAAGTCTGTTTTTCTGAAATTTTTTTTACACCGGCGCACCCTGTTTTTTCGGATCGTTTCTTGATACAATCAGTTCATGCTTCAATAACCTCTTTCAGCAGACTTCAGGCAGAAGAGAGGATGATCCTGCTGAAAACGCACAGGTTGTCCGGCAGCCCTCGTTCCTGGATATATTCAATCAAAGGTCTTGTCCTATGACTACAATTATAAAAGCGGATTTCACCCGACAGAAGAAAAATCGGCAGGCCGGATCCGAAGTCAGGCCTGCCCCGGTATACCAACTGAAGATATCCCTGGCCTTCTCCAATCCTCTGATCTGGAGACGGATCCAGGTACCGGGTGACATCACGCTTACCCGGCTGCATGTCATCCTCCAGCTCTGCATGGGCTGGAGCGATCTGCATACCCATCGTTTTTTGATCGGCAAGGTTTTTTACGCCCCCTCGGAGAACAGTGGCATCTGGGCAAAGACCGGCGAGCGCTGTGAGTCGGAATATACACTCGTCGCCCTGGAAAACGATATGAAATGGTGTTTTACCTATATCTATGATTTTGGGGATGGCTGGGAGCATGAGATCGAACTTGAGGAGAGTCTTCCTGCGGGGAAAGGCGGGAGTCATCCTGTTCTTCTGCATGGAGAGCAGGCCTGCCCTCCGGAGAATGTCGGCGGTATTCCGGGGTATGAAGAGTTTCTGAACATCATCAATAATCCGCATCATCAACACCACCAGAGAATAGCTGCATGGTATGGAGACGACCGGTTCGATCCTGAATATTTTGATATGGCCGCAATCAACAAGGGCTTGAAGAGGCTCTAATTTATGATTGCCAAGGGACGGATACGCTCTAAGTATACGATCTCATCAGCAAATGTAAAGCGGCAGCGGATACACCGGTAACCTGTTATCAAAGGGAGAAGGCGGGGGTATTTTTTATGATTACGGTCTTTTTTTGCTTTCGTTCTGCGGACATTCTGACTATTCTGATCCTTAAGTCTATACGCATAGACGTATTGAAGCAAGCCGGCGTTTTTTACCGTAAGTGATCACCGAATATCTTTCCGAATTAGAAACGGATCAACTTTTTATCCCGAGTATTCTCTTGTTATGCGACGTGTTATATCCATCATATTTAAGTCCTTGCTTCTCCTCATAATGTTCCTCTTCCTTCAATGCACCGCAGCACGAGCTGAACGCTCTGATGTTGCCTCCAGAACCGATGCACCACCTTCTATGAAGAAACATGATACGAAGGAGGCGAGGAGCGAAGCCGCCCCTGGTTACGTGGCCAATACCGGATTTCAGAGGAATATCCTTGGGTTCCTCCAGAATCGGCGAGAGAAGGGCGGGTTGGCAAGGGACGAGATTACAGGATGGATGGTCTATGATCTGACCCGCAATGAAAGCCTGGTCGAAATCAATGCAGACCAGGTGTTTCAGGCCGCAAGCATGATCAAGCCTTTTGTCGCTCTGGCCTTTTTTCATCAGGTCCAGAGAGGCAAGTTGAAATATACCCCTGAAAGCCGAAGGAAACTGGAGGCAAGTATCCAGAGAAGCAACAACGCTGCCACCAACTGGCTGATGCGAAAGGCCGGAGGCCCTGCCCAATGCGAGGCTATTCTGAAGGGTTCCTACGGCCATATCTTCAAGCGGACTGCGATACGGGAATATATCCCTGCCGGAGGGCGGACATACAGAAATATGGCCATGCCGTCCGATTACATCCGTTTCCTGCATGCGCTCTGGGCTAAAAAGCTTCCCTATGGGTCCGAAATAAGCCGTCTCATGGCCCTGCCCAAGCGGGGCCGCCTCTATGACGGCACGTCTATCCCCGAGGGCACGCTGGTCTACAACAAAACAGGGACGACCGCCCACCTCTGTGGAGATATGGGCATCCTGGTTGCGCATACCCGGAATGGCCAACCGTACCCCTATGCCGTAGTGGGCATCATCGAGCGGCGTTCCAAACCATCGGACTATGGAGACTGGATGCTCAGCCGCGGCAATATCATCCGCCAGGTATCTACACTGGTCTACGAAGAGATGAAAAGGCAGCATAATCTCCTGTAAACCCACGCCACCCTGCGAATCAGATCGGCGGCGCAATGGTCACAAGCAGGCGCATATCACTTGCAGCGCGCACCCCATGAGGTTCCCTGATGGCCGAGATCAGGATGTCGCCCGCCTTGGCCGGGATTTCCGTATTTCCGGAACCAAGAAAAACCCCAGTCCCTTCGATCACATGGATCGAAACATCGCCATCCAGATCATGGGAATGGACCGGAAAGGTCGCCCCGGCGGCAAGGTTGAAATTGATGATCTTGAAATAGGGCGAATCTTCCACCAGGAAAAACCGTTTCATGCCATCTTTTGTGAATTCCGTTGTATTATCCAGTTCGATCTTCTTCATTGCTTGGCTCCTGTTGTTGAGGTGGAGCACCAATTGTGCATTCGTTACACCATATGGAGACTCTGTACATGGTCATAGAGGAATCGTTGATCCTTGGCAAGGAGAATAGAGAAGAGACGTTTTATGTTTTCTGTGGAAGATACCGAGCAGTGTTTTAACACAGGAACCAGAGTATGCTGTCAATCTGCATTGCGACACTGTTATTCCAACTGCCGCAGAAGTTCTTCTGCCTCCTTTCGTTCGGCAAAGGCAGCCTTTATTGACAGAGATTTTTTTAACAATTCAAATGCCTTGTAAAATTCACCTTTGACCTGATAGATTTTTGCCAGGTGATAATAAAAGACGGGCTCATCGGCTTTGATTGCCACAGCCATGTTGATCTCTTTGAGGGCTTTGTCGTGTTCTGCGCGTTTGAAGTAGATCCAACCAAGAGTATCGAAGGGGAAGGGGTTGTCCGTTTGTGTCTGACAGGCAAGCAATGCAAATCGAAACGCCTCGTCGAGGTCTCCGTTATCTTTTTCGGTTATGAGCCAGGCCAGATTGTTTGCAGCCTGACCGTTTGATGGTTGTATACCCAACAGGGTTCTAAAGAGTTGCTCAGCTCCTGCTTTATCGCCGGATGTAATCAGAAGATCGGCAAGTTCCATATATGCGGAAACGGTATTCGGCGCTTTGGCCAGCAGATTGCGATATTCAGCAATTGCTTTTTCCCTTTGGTTTGTCGTCATATACGTAGAGGCCAAGGCCTGGATGACATTGATATTATCAGGTGCAAGCTGTTGCGCATAAAGAAGCTTTTTAATGGCTTCCTCCTTTTTCCCCTCCCGCATCAGTAACTTACTCAGCAGAAGATAGTGCTCGGGATTGTCAGGTGTAATTTCAAGTTGCCGGCTTACCCACTTATAGGCGCCTTTTATATCATTGTCTTTGAGAGAGAGATCGACAAGCGAGCTCAGAGCTGGAGAATATCCGGGATCAATTGCAAGAATCTCTAAAAAAGTTGCCTTGGCATCGTTGACGCTCTTTTTTTCCAGATAGGCAAGCCCAATGTAATGCATAATCTCAAGGTCTTTTGGAAAGAGCTTGGAAAGAATTGTAAATTTCTCGATGGCCTTATCGGCGTCACGTTGCGTCAAATAGCTCAGGCCGATAATAATTCCGGCATCCCGGTTGCCAGGGTTGAGCAGAAGAGTCTCCTCTGCTTCTTTTCGGGCAAGTTCCGGAGAGTTATCCTGGAGATAAAGCCTGGCCAGGAGAATATGCGCCTGTGGTTGCGCCGGGTTGAGCTCAAGAGCCCTGCCCAGTGCGTTGCGCGAAAGCTTGGTTTCGCCCCTTTCGAGGTGAGCTACTGCCTTTAAAAAATAGGCTTCACCCCACTTCGGTTCATCGGCGATAAGCTCATCGGTAATAGCCAGGGCATCGTTGTACTGGTTTTTGCCCAAGAGCAATTTTGCCTTAACAAGTTTTGCCTTGGCATGTTTGGCATTTTTCGCCAGGAGAGCATTCAGCTCCTGTTGGGCCATTTCCACCTTGCCGGCGGAGAGGTGCAGATCAGCAAGAGAGGCTTCAATATCCAGTGGCGAACCAACACTCTTTATCGCGTTTTGGAGCACCGATTCAGCATCGGCGTATCTTTCCGTATTACGATAAAAGTCACTCAGCAATAAGTGGAAAGTCGTTTTTTTCGGTTGTATCTGCAGTCCTTCTTTCAGGGTCTGCTCTACCTTGTCAAATCGCCGTGTCTGCAGATACAGTTTTGTGAGCCCTTCGTAGGCCTCTGTATAATCGGGAAAGCGCTGTTTCATTTCGAGAAAATGGTTTTCCGCAAGCGGATATTGCCGACTTTCCAGATAATACGTTGCCAGAGCCAGGTGCGTTTCCCGGTCATCGGGATTCAACTTGAGAGAATACAGAAGATCGTCGACTGCTTCCTTTTCCATGTTCTTGGCCAGATAGACGTTAGCCCGTATTCGATAGAGATGGCCGGCATCGGGTTTTTGATGTATGGCCTTATTGATGAGGTGTTCGGCTTCTTGAAGTTGTCCCTGAAAGAGCGCGATAGTTGCCTTGATCGTGAGGGCTTCTTGATGGTTGGCATCTTTGCTCAATACCCGCATCACGTATTGCTGACTGTCGTCGAGTTGTCGCGCCAATAGAAGCATGCCTGCCATTCTGATATTGGCGTCGATATTGTCGGGGTTGAGTGACGTTGCGCGCAGCATTTCCCCCATGGCCTGTCTGCCGTTATGTTTCTTCATGTAGGCAAGAGAGAGCTGGTAATGGGCATCGGCAAACATGGGATCCTTGGCGATTGTGTTTTGGAACTCAATGACAGCTGATCCGACATCATCCGTCTCCATATAGTGGAGGCCTTTTGTGTAATGTGATCTGGCGTCCTCTTTTTTATTACATGCAACAAGAGTACAGCTGATGACGGCAATGAACAGCAGATAAAAGAGATTCTTCATTATATCCAACCCTTCAATAGAAAAGGAAATGGGCGTTACTCAGGGTAAACACGCCGTTTCGTTTGATGCTTCGTGGAAAATAGAGGGTGCGTCGCTTGGTGCCCATGGGGATTTTTTGTTTGGCAAACAAATGACAGGGCTTGTCGGTGCACCTCAATGAGAACATGCTTGATGGAAAGTCTACAATACGGAGTATTTCCTTGCAAGAATTGATTGGGGTTTGACGTGTTGGGCGGCAGGGGATGCGAAGACCTGTTGAGTTAGAGGGGAGAAGACAGCCGTACTTCCTCACAAGCTTTCCGGAAAAGAGAACTCAGGCACTATGTTGGCGTTGAAAAGGTTGAGGTTCCTTCGAGTACGTTTGTGTTCCTCTCCAAACGAAAAAGGCCGGAAGCAGTGAGCCTCCGGCCTTTTCTCCGTTTCGCGGTGTCCTAGTTCTTCTTCCTGCGCATCCTGAGACCGGCTAGTCCAGCCAGGCCGGTACCGAACAGCAGCATGGTGGCTGGCTCCGGAACAGCCCCAGTTCCACCTCCACCAGAAGGTCCGGTAGTAATGCTGAAGGTGACACCATCATTATAGAAGTGACAATCAGGATCAAACCCAAGACCGATGATGCCGGCGGACGCACTTGCATATTGGTTGAGGGTGGCAATATCCCTTATAGAGAAAATATAGGTTACATTTGCTGTTATTGGGGTTCCACTCCCGGAGTAACCGGGGATCATTTTTGGGTTATCTCCTGAGGTATACTCATGCAATAGGATCCCATTACCAACAAATGCATCGCCTGTCTTTCCGTCTCCGCTTGAATTTGAGTCATTATAAGTACTTACTACATTAACAGTGAAACTATTCTGAAGAAGATGGATCCAGAGTTGATAACTATTGTTATCAAAGTTATAAATGTTTGCAAAGGTTATCGATGCACTGGTTATGGATACTTTTTTCAGGTCAATACCAAGATTGATGCCCCAGGTGTAATAGTTAGCATGCGTCAAATCGCTGAGATCTGGGTTGCCGGCAGGGGTATAATTAATTGAGGCATGCGCGACTCCGGACATACTGATAAAAATAATAGCTGCAATAAGAAATCTTTTCATGATTAGATCCATTTTGAAGGTGTTTGGTTGCACTTTTGTTGAGTTGTTACTCTCAGATGAAGGCTCATCATGGGCTTTTTTCAATGTTCTCTAAAAAATCTCAGGACATCGACACTGACTCTGCAGTACATACCCCCGTTACGCTCATTTTTCCGTCTTTTTGAGAAGCAATTCAATTTCCAATTGTTCAAAATACTAGAGCAATTTTCATGCCATAAGAAAAAACACATCCTTATTTTTATAATTGCATGTATCATCAAATATCTATGCTTATTGTCAAGCGAAGTAAGCCCGTGTTACCCTTGCAGCTTTTCCGGTATCGTGAATTATTGGCTGAAATATTCCTGAAAAACGGAACCAGCTATACTTTATTCCTCGAAATTACAAATTTCTGTAAGGCTCGTTTATACAAAAAAACAGGGCCAAATCAAAACCGACCTGTGTCATGCATATCCAGGACAACCTGATCCAGCACGAATCGCAGGAAGATGTCTGGTTCGTGGTCGAGATCCTGGCCGATTTGCTTCGGGCGGCGGGAACCATCCGATCCGCCTTTTTTTAAATACAACTGGGGGAAGGATTTTTGATCTGGGTCAAAGATTGCTCCCTTTTTTTCGTTTATGATCATTTAAGAGAACAGTACGAGACTCACTTCATCTCTAAACAGGAAAAGAGCATGCATACACTGACACATCTCAAGGAAAGGTTACAGCAGTTGGAAAAACAGATCGCGGAAACGAAGAGGAGACTCCCCGCCCATTCGGTGAAGCCCCCTGTTATGATGGATCTCCTCGCTCTCGAAGACGAATATGAGACTCTCCTTGCCGAGATTACAGACCTCTCGAAAAACCGGGTGAATACGGTGTGATACTCGCTTTCATCGGCAGAAAAGTATGAAGAAAGCCCGAAACGGATGAAGATGGATAGAGGAGGAGCGGGACCCCCCGATGCTTCCAGGGAAGAGCCATCGGGACAGATAATCTGACTGCGGGATCTTTTCAGACCCGGCCTTCGACAATATCATGGCCAAAGGCAACAGCCCGCGCCATTTCCTCCGGACGGTTCTGGATTACTCCGGCCTTATCCACGCTCCGGACCAGCAGTGAACCCCCGAAGGCCATATTGACCGCATCGAAGAAGCATTTCGCGATTAGCAGACTGGCATCAAAGACCTTCTCCCCTTTGGTTGCCGCTGTAGCCAGCAGGTATCCTTTTCGGTCTTCGCCTTGACGGAAAGGTTTTGCCAAGAGATACTTCCGGCTCCAGCGGGCCTGAAATCGGTCTATAAAGGTCTTGCACTGCGCCGTCGGGCCATAGAAATAGATCGGGGTAACGAGAAAAAGCCGATCGGCGGCATCCACTTTTTCATACAGTGCGTCCATATCGTCCCGGATCACGCAGACGGAGGTCTTTTCGCAGCCGCCGCAACTCTGACAGGGCCGGATCTGCAGTTTATTGAGATGGATATATTCGATGGAGTTGGTCTGTTGCTGCTCCAGCTCCTGCACGACTGTGCGGGCCAGTGTCTCGCTGTTGCCGTTTCTGCGGGGACTTCCGAGGATAACAAGAATATTCATATCATTCTCCGCTTTAAAAAAATTACTGCCAAAATTCGTGAAAATGGTGGACCGGCCCATGCCCCCGGCCCGTCCTGTAACGATCACCGGCTGTGATTGCTCTGTTGAGGTATTCCTCGGCTCGTCGCACTGCTTCAGGGAGAGTGCTCCCCTTTGCGACAAAGGAGGTGATAGCCGACGACAGGGTACAGCCGGTTCCGTGGGTATTTACAGTTTGAATACGCCTGTTTTCAAACATCGTCAAGGTCCCGGGGCCAAAATCATAAAGAACATCGACAAGTTTTTCACCTTTGAGATGGCCGGCCTTCACCAGAATCGACAGAGAAAATTCCCCGGCCATCTGACGGGCTGCATCAGCCAGGTCATCGCCGATGGAAGAGCCCAGAAAACTTTCAGCCTCCGGGACATTCGGGGTCAACAGACGGATGAGCGGAAAAAGCCCGTCCTTCATCGCCCCTGTCACCTCTCCCTGAACGAGCGGATCACCGCTGGTGGCGATCATCACCGGATCGAGGATGATCGACCTGCAATTATACTCACGAAGAGCCGCCGCTACCTGCTCCACCGCCTCTTTCGAGTAGAGCATGCCGATTTTAATCCCGTCGGCGCCGATATCATCCAGGACCGCCCGGATCTGGGCATCGATCACCGCCACCGGTACGGGATGGATTGCGGTTACGCCCTGAGTATTCTGGGCAGTCACCGCTGTGATCACACTCATCCCATAGCACCCGCAGGCCGAGATGGTCTTTAAATCGGCCTGGATCCCGGCCCCGCCACCACTGTCGGAACCGGCTATGGTCAATATCCGTGTGTAGTTCATAGCATGGCCCTTAAAAATCTAACGCGCAGGGCGTCCTCTTCTCGGCCTGAAAACAAAAAAGCCTGCCAAGATATCGGCAGGCTTTCTGCATAATAAACACTACATTTCCGGCCCCAAGAGGGGTTCTTACCAGCCGAGAGTGAGATAATTATGTATAGAATCAGCTGCCTGTCTACCGGCACCCATGGCCAGGATTACCGTGGCGGCACCGGTGACGATATCACCGCCGGCCCAGACTCCTTTTTTGGTGGTCTTTCCCGCTTGATTGTCGGTAATGATATATCCCCATTTGTTCAGCTTCATATCCGGTGTCTCGCTGGTCAAAAGGGGATTTGCTCCGGATCCGACAGCGACTATGCACAGGTCGCATTCAATCTGGAATTCCGACCCCTTGACGGCAACCGGACGTCTTCTGCCGGAGTCATCAGGCTCTCCCAGCTCCATACGCAGACACTCCATGCCCGTCAGACGGCCTTTCTCATTGCCGATGTAGCGGGTGGGGTTGGTCAGCAGGAACAGCTCGATCCCCTCTTCCTGGGCATGATGGATCTCGGCCCCCCTGGCCGGCATCTCATCACGCGAACGCCGGTAGACAATCTTGACACTTTCAGCGCCGAGGCGCATGGCTGTCCGGGCCGAATCCATAGCGACGTTTCCTGCCCCGAGAACGACAACATTTTTTCCGATCGGGATCGGTGTATCGACCTCCGGATACTTGTAAGCCTTCATCAGATTGGCCCGGGTCAGGTATTCGTTGGCCGAGAGGATGCCGACCAGATTTTCTCCTGGAAGGTTCATGAACTTGGGAAGTCCGGCCCCGACGCCGACATAGATGGCATCATAACCTTCTCTAAACAGCTCATCGAGGGAAACAGTCCGGCCCACTACGGCATTGCACTCGACCTTTACACCCAGCCGTGACAGAAAATTCACCTCATTGGCCACGATCGCCTTGGGCAGACGGAACTCGGGGATGCCGTAGACCAATACTCCGCCCGGTTTATGAAAGGCCTCCAGGATCGTGACATCATGCCCTTTGGTGATCAGGTCACCTGCAACGGTGAGGCCGGAAGGACCTGAGCCGACTACTGCCACTTTTTTCCCGGTTGGCGGCTGTTTGGGGGGAAGTTCCCCGGTACCGTGCTCTCGCTCGTAGTCGGCACAGAAACGTTCGAGATTACCGATGGCAACAGGTGCATCTTTTTTGCCGACAATACATTTGCCTTCGCACTGGATCTCCTGCGGACAGACCCGGCCACAGACTGCCGGCAAGGCATTCTTGGTCCATAGATTGCGGATTGCTCCGGACATGTCTCCCTGGGCAATGAGATCGATGAAACCGGGAATATCAACTCCGACCGGACAACCAGTGACGCAGCCGGGTTTCTTGCACTGCAGACATCGTTCGGCCTCTTCCTGGGCCATTTTTACGGTGTAGCCAGTTGGAACTTCGAGAAAATTCCGAGCTCTGATCTTGGGATCCTGCTCGGGCATCGGGACTCTGGATTTTTTCTCCGCCTTCTCTTTATTATCGGCCATTTTTTCCTCCATATAGATACACTCGGATCAGCGAGTGAGATTATCATTGCGAAGTATGTCTTTTTCCCTCGTGTGCCGGGAAATTTATTTTGCGTCACGAATTGTGCAGAATTTTTTATGACATTCCCTCTCTTCTTCCTGATAGGCCTGCAGTCTCATGATCAGTTCGTCATAGTCAACCTTATGGCCGTCAAATTCGGGGCCGTCAACACAGGCAAATTTTGTCTCACCACCAACAGTTACCCGGCAGCCGCCGCACATACCGGTACCATCGACCATGATCGGATTCAGGCTGACCATCGTCGGCACATTATATTCCTTGGTGATCTTGCTCACTGCCTTCATCATTGGGACCGGGCCGATGGCCACCACCATTTTAATGTCACCTTTGTCAAGGGCCTGCTGCATGACCTGGGTGACAAAACCGTGATGACCGTAGGAACCGTCATCGGTGCAGATGCGCAGATCGTGGGAGGCCTTTCTCATCTCGTCTTCCAGAATCAGCAGGTCCTTGTTCCGGGCTCCGATAATACAGGTTACGTCGTTGCCGACCTCTTTCAGCCCTCTGGTGATGGGATGCAGTACGGCTACACCCGTACCGCCGCCTACACAGATGACCTTGCCTACTTTTTCGAGATGGGTGGCTTTTCCCAGAGGGCCGATAACATCCTGGTAGCTGTCACCGACCTGCAAGGTCTTGAAAAGGGCTGTTGATTTGCCGACTACCATGTAGATGATGGTAATTGTCCCCTTTTTCGGGTCCGTATCGGCCATGGTCAAGGGAATCCGTTCACCGTCTTCATTGGCTTTCAGAATTACGAACTGACCGGGGCGAGCCTTCTTTGCGATGAGTGGCGCCTCAATCTCATTGAGAATTACGGTCCCTCCAGTCATTTCTTCACGTCGCACGATCTTGAACATTGTTCTCTCCATGATAAAATTCCATTGTATTTGACAGGCAAAAACATTCCTGGTGGTGGCAAATCATGCACGGAGCAGATAAGCACAAGTTCGGCATTAAATCAACCTCAAACTATGCCGACTTGAGTTGATAAACCGGTAATGTTTCAACATGCCGGAACCCTTCACAAGTAAAGCAAGTACTACTTGTCTTTACGGTTTAAATAATTTCATTTCCATACAGCGAAGTATACCACAAAGTAGAATTGTTTGCCCTGTTTTCCCGTAGTTTTTCAGTTGAAGGCCATCTGTACAAGGGTGAAATTGGGGCTGGCGGTACCAGAGGCAATCCCGTAAAATATCAATTTCACAGAAAGGGGACGGATCCCGGTATGGCCGCATAAAATATGCGGTGTCAATTTTTAATTGGTATATTTTTTCGAAAGAGGGGGCAGAATTCCATGTGCATCTCAGGTGGAAGGGGGCCGCGGCCAGCCCATTCTTCACTGGACGGCGCGATTATGGTGAGCAGGCGCCTGCCTGTCGCGTAAGGGGTTTTCGTATGTGCAAAAATAATCAGGAGGTGTAACCATGACACATGCAATCAAGATCCACAAAACCGGCGGACCGGAAGTTCTGTCCTGGGAAGAATATGAACCAGGGAAACCGGGACCGGGAGAGGCCAGGATAATCCATGAGGCAATCGGTCTCAATTTCATTGACGTGTATCACCGGACCGGTTTGTACCCGCTGCCGGCCCTCCCCGTGGTTCCGGGGCTTGAAGGGGCAGGGAGAGTGGAATCGGTGGGGGCGGGGGTCACGGAGTTTGTCAAGGGAGACCGGGTCGCCTATGCGGGCATTCCGCCCGGAGCGTACGCTGAGGTCCGATGCATTCCGGCGCACCGACTGGTCAAACTGCCGGATGCAATCTCCACCCATGATGCGGCGGGCATGATGCTTCAAGGGATGACCGCCCGCTATCTTCTAAAAGGCTGTTTCGATGTTACATTCGGAACCACCCTTCTCATTCACGCGGCCTCCGGCGGTGTCGGATCAATCCTCTGTCAGTGGGCAAATCATCTTGGAGCAACGACCATCGGCACCGTCGGCAGTCCCGAAAAGGCGGACCTGGCTAGAAAGAATGGTTGTACGCATACCATCCTGTATCAGCAGGAGGATTTTGCAACCGCAGTAAAAGGCATAACAAACGGGCACGGGGTGGATGTCGTTTATGATTCCGTGGGCCAGGCAACCTTTCTGAAATCCTTGGACTGCCTGCGTCCCATGGGCGTCATGGTCTCCTTCGGGCAGTCATCCGGGCCCGTCGCCCCCTTTGATATCAGCCTCCTGGGAGGCAAAGGATCCCTTTTTCTGACCAGACCCAGTCTGATGCATTACACGGCGGCACGAGAAGCCCTTTTGGCCCATGCCCGGGACCTCTTTAATGTGGTTATTTCCGGGGCGGTCAGGATCAACATCATGCAGGAGTATGCCCTGAAAGATGTGGCCCGGGCCCATGAGGATCTTGAAGGAAGAAAGACAAAGGGAAGTACTATTCTTCTTCCGTAGATGTCTAACTGACGGCACAGACGGAGGCCGCCCCGTCTTTATCCAGCTTCTCGACAAAACACTCGATGATATCAACCATCCAGGCCTGTTTTTTCGTGCACCAGTCGCTGCTCCAGAGCCAGTGAATATCACGGGGAAAGGCGGAATGCAGGCAGAAATCTCTGGTGACGGTCGGGGGCTGGAGGATCGTCAGCAACTCCTCGATGGTTGGAAGCCGCCAGTTCTGCCGGCCCAGCCACCTCTGCCTGTTCAGGGAGGCAACATAGTTACCGGCCTGTATCCAGTCAAGGGTATATTCCGAACCCCTTGTCTGCCAGATCAGACCGGTAGTATGGTCGCGGACATGAGAGGAGTCGAGCACTTCCAGATGTTGCTCGCGATACCTTGCGGGGCGCATCAGGTGATCAAGCAGCAAGCTCTGATGGGCGTCCTTGTACATAATTCGTTGCGGTTCCCTTCTGACCGATAAGAACTTCTCCTGTCCGCTGGGGGCTTCTTCGAAAAGGCATCCTGTCGTCGATTCCTTCGCCCAGTCGGCATATACCTCTTCAAACACTCGCCGCATCTGCCTGGCAGAGGAAAATCTCTCGGCGGGCTTCATCGCCATGCTCTTCATGATCAGCTCATCCCAGGCCCAGTTCAGGTCGGGCCGATAACTGCTCGGCGGCTGCAGGCGACCGGTTACCCGGTCAGGAAGATGCCCGGTCAGCATCCGGTAGGTCAGCACCCCGAGACTGTAGATATCCGCCCGTTCATCCGCCGTCTCCGGCCGGGCTTCCTGCTCCGGTGCCGCATAAAAAGGAGACCCGACCTGCAGGCCCGGGATCTTCATCTTCTCTTCGCCGCGAATCCGTGAGAGGCCGAAATCGATGATCTTAATCCGGTCATCATTGGTGATCATCAGATTGAACGGCTTGATATCCCTGTGGATTATCCCGGAAAAATGGAGCCTCTCCAACCCTTTCAGGGCCTGGAGAATATAGAAGCAGGTCCTGGCCGCCGAGATGGCACGGGAAGGCTGTTCCACCCGGTACGACTCACCGATGAATCCTCCGAGGGAATGGGCAAAGTATTCCAGAACAATAAAAGGAAGCCCTTTATCTTCAACGCAGTCCAGCACTTTTGCAACATGGGGGTGGGAGATCTCTCCCATTATCCTTGCCTCTTCAAGAAAGATCTGCCGGAGACGCTCTTCGCCTGTCAGGTGTACGAAAAGCTCATCCCGGGGATCAAGGACCTTGAGGGCGACGATCCTGCCGGTAACCGGCGCCTTCGCCTTGTAGACGGTACTCATTCCCCCCCTGCCGAGACGACCGACGATCTCATATCTTCCCATCGTTTTCATAGTCAGCGTAACCGCTCGGCATAGATATCGGGAAACCCGCGCGCGTGGATTTTTTTGATCGTTTTCTGGATATCATAGGGAATGAACAGAATGTCCAGGTCCCAGGCTTCGTCGTCCCATATCAGGTACTTGGCCCGCCTGTCTCCATCCCTGGGTTGCCCGACACTGCCGGCGTTGATGATATATTTTTTGTCTTTTTCAAGTCTTATCCGACCTTCAACTAAGGGAGAACGACAGACTTTTCCCTGCCTCTGCGACACCAGTTGAAGATCGTGGGTATGGCCCACAAAATACAGTTCGGCCTCAGCGGCGGCGAAAAGCGCTTCAATTTTACGATCGGACTGCTTGAAGAGATAGGCAAAAATCGAATCGGGGGGGTAGCCATGCACGAACCAGGTATTGCCGATATGCAGGAATGGCGGCAGGGTACGGCAATAGGCCAGGCTTTCCCCGGAGAGCAGCTGCTCTGTGCTGATGCTGTTTTCCCGGGCCTGAAAATTCATCCAGTTTCTGGCCTTTCCGGAGAGCAATGACGCCTCATGATTGCCGAGAACCGTCCGGCATAGAAGATTCCTAACACCCCGGATGACATCCTCAGGGTCAGGGCCATAACCGATCATATCGCCAAGACAGATTACCCCGTCCAGCCGCTGCCGTTTAATATCGGCACAAACAGCCTCGAATGCTTCAAGGTTGCCGTGAATATCGGAGAGAATCGCCAGCCGCATTGTTCCCCTCTGTGTTGTTCTGCCTTGCCTTCGCCAGTCCTTTCAGTGTGACGATTTTCAGTCTAGAACAAATGGCTCTTGCCTGGCAAGCCTTTTATCGCAAGTGATGAGGATCGCCTTGATTGCTGTCTGAAGGTCTGACGAGTGGTTCTTGACAAAGAGTTAGGGTCTCCTTACATATGCCGCATGTACCTGATCTGTTAAAAAATTTTTTCATTGCAAGGAGGACATAATGAAGAACTTACTTATCGCAGTGTCAACAGCAGCTTTGATCAGTTTTACAACTGCCCCCGCTTTTGCCGACTCCTACAATATGGCCACATTTACAGGAAATATCAGCCCGGGCAATACAAATGTTAAATCTCCTTTCAACGCGGATATTTCTCAAGGGGGGCCAATAACCGGTAGTTTTATTATTGACAATAATTTGATTCCATCTTCCGCATCCGGGTTTGTAAATGTATTTTTCTCAAGCTTTCCGGATATTGCTAATATTCCTGCCGCTCTCGCATTTACCATTAATCTTGGAACACCAGCCCTTACCTTCACGCTGGCGGATGCGATTCAAAACTCAGGCGCCATTCAATTCTTTAACGGGAAATTCAGGGGGTTCTTTTTTGATGCGGACTTCCTGTATAGTGACAATAAACCCTACCGTTTCGACGATCAGGGCGGAACCTGGAACATAAAGCTCCTAGACGCAATCGGCGGCGCTCCTGTGCCTCTGACCAGCGCGAAAGTTAATGGCGTGATCACTGGAATGAGCCTTGGAGAACCCTATGTTCCAGTACAAGAGACTCCTGTGCCGGAACCATCTACGGTCCTTTTATTTGGAGTTGGGCTTACGGCTCTTGCGGGATTTCGGAAGAAAATTTAACCGCCTCTGACTCGACAGGGAAGAATATGGGTTGAAAAAGGTTCGAAACCGGCATACGTTTGTCTCCAATCGCTGTACTTATAAATCCTGGTTGGAGATACTCAACAGTCATGCCCAGATTAGAACCGAGAAAAAGGGCCATCGGCCTGAAAATACGCTCCATGGAGGTGGATGACCTGGCACCGGTTTTCCATCTCGGCGAAAAACTGTTCACGGCCAATACGGTGCCGAATCTCTACCGCACATGGGATGAATTTGAAGTGGTCGGCCTGTATCAGAGCGACGCTGAATTCTGCTTTGTGGCGGAGATTGAAGACCTCCTCGCCGGATTCATTCTGGGGACAGTGATCAGCAAGACGAAATCGGCCTGGAAATACGGCCACTTAATCTGGATGGGTGTGGCTCCGTCCTTCGCCCGTCAGGGAATCGCCGATCGCCTGGCCAAGCACTTTCTGGAGACGATGCTTGAAGAGGGCGTGCGCATGCTTATCGTCGACACCGAGGCGGATAATCTGCCGGCCTTACAGTTTTTTCGCAAGATGGGGTTCACCAATCCGCAGGAGCACATTTACATGACCATGAACCTCTCCGGCCGTCAGCAGGCGCCTCCAGAGAAAAAAGGCAACGGCCAGGTGAAAAAGTAGACTCATGAGCACACATCCTCAAGGTCCGATTCAACCCCAGCGCCTGCTCCGTCTGCTTCAGCGGATGATCGACATCTACAGCCCCTCCGGCAAGGAAGAAGAGCTGCTCGCCTACCTCTATAATTTTTTCAAGAAACAGCATCTGCCGGTTCGCCGGCAGATGCTGGAAGACGGCCGTTACAATGTGATTGTGGCCGCGCCGGATGTCGATATCGAACTGGCGCTGATCGGCCATGTAGATACGGTTGCCGCCTACGACCTGGAAGAAAAAGGGTTTTCCCGTGAGAATGGCATCATCTCCGGTCTCGGCGCCGCCGACATGAAAGGTGGATGCGCGGCGATCATCGAGGCCTGCCTGTGCCTCTGGGAAACCGGCGGCGGGAATTGGCCGGTTGCCCTCATTCTGGTCGTGGGTGAGGAGGAAAATGGCGACGGGGCCGTACGATTGCTGGAAGAGTATCACTTTCCCTGGGCCATCATTGCCGAACCCACCCGGCTGATACCCTGCCTGGCCCATTACGGTTATATCGAGATGCAGCTGACCACCAGGGGAAAACGCCGCCATGCCTCTCTGGCCAAAGGGCGCATCAACCCGGTGAAAAGCCTGCTCAAGACCCTGCTGGCCTTGACCCAGCACATGGATACCAGGCGTCCGGAAGCCGTGTACAACATCCGCGATCTGCGCACCTCACAGTCCGGTTTTGCCGTTCCGGAGTGGTGCCATGCCTGGCTGGATCTTCACCTGCCGCCGCATACCCCCACCGGCGCCCTGTGTGCCGAACTCGAAGAGGTGGCGGCTGCCAGCCAGACCGGCAAGAGCCCGAATCCGGCCGAAGTGTGCTTCCACACCATTCAGGATGGGTACGACCTGCCCGGCAAGGGCGCTGTGGTCGAAACACTGCGAAAGGTGTATGATCAGCGCGCCCTGCTCTGGCAGCCGACAGCCTTTCCCAGCCATTCGGATGCCAATCTGCTCTGGGCCCATGGGATCAAGCCCATTCTGCTGGGTCCGGGAAGCCTGGCGAAGGCCCATGTCCCCGACGAATCCATAAGTGAAGAAGAGATCTTTGCCGCAGCCGGGATCTATTACCAGTTGATGTTTACGTTGTTCTCGGCGTCAAACTAGGAAAATAAATACAATGTCTTCAAATATAGACAAAGATCTGAAGGTGCAAAAAGAGAAACGCAAGCCGGACCTTGTGTCCGTGCACGGCGGCCATAGCGGTCAGTTCTGCCACCATGCGGCGGACTCTCTGGAGGAGATTGTCCTCTCCTATATCCGGCATGGGTTTGCCTGGGTGGGCATCACCGAACATGCTCCAGGATTACGAGACGATCTTCTCTATCCGGACGAGAAGGAGGCGGGGCTGACGCCTGCGATTCTGCTTAACACCTTTTCAGACTATATCCTTGAATGCCGAAGACTTAAGGAAAAGTATGCCTCCGAAATCAGGGTCTTTGTGGCCATGGAGATCGAGACATACAGCGGGTATCAGGAGTTCGTTCCTTTACTTATTGAACGGTTCAGGCCTGAATATCTTGTCGGCTCGGTCCATTTCGTCGACGATAGGGGCTTTGATTACTCACGGGAGCAGTATGAGGCAACGGCGAAGGCGGTCGGAGGACTGGACACCCTCTACTGCCGGTATTTCGATCAGCAGTACGAGATGATCGAGCTGTTAAGCCCTGCCGTTGTCGGTCATTTCGACCTGGTCCGGCTGTTCGACCCCGATTACCGGCAGAGGCTTTTGCAGCCCGATATCGCCCGTCGCGTCCGGCGGAACCTTGAATTGATCAAGGAACGGGATCTGATTATGGATTTCAACCTCAGGGCTCTTTTAAAAGGGGCGCCGGAACCCTATATCAGCGAGTCGATTCTCAAGCAGGCACTGGAACTAGGCATTGCGGTGGTTCCGGGAGATGATTCCCATGGACTCGACTCTATCGGGGTGAATATGGAAACAGGGATAGCCATTCTGGAGAGGCTCGGTTTCGATACCGGCTGGAAGGTTCCGGTTACCGGGTGATCGATGAGGGATCGTTCCCTTGCGGCCTGCATTATCTGGACCATCTCTGCAAGTCCGACGACCTTGCAGCTTCCTGGAGGTCTTTGAGCGTCTCCGGTGAATCGAACAGCTTTTTACACAGTTCGCACTTGCGGTAGGTGACGATACTTCGTGCGTTCATCCCGGCAAACGAGGCGATGGCGGTGATGCCCATGGATCGGATGCAGTTGTACAGCGGGTTGGTTTCGCTTTTGACAAAGAGTTCCTGGATTGAATGGTCATCCAGATTGCCGAGAAGAAAAAAATTGGTGGTGTTAAAGTGGCTGCCGGCATCGCAGCAGGCGTACATTGACAGATCCGGAGCCAGGTAGGGGTTCATGGCGCAGCGGTTTTCCTGATAATCCGTGCAGATCGGCTTTCGATCCAGAGAATCGGCCCGCCCGGCATAGATGAGAGGTTCCGGGAAGAATTTGAGGTTATTGTCCCGGAGATAGTGTTCATAGGTGTCATCTTCTTCCGAAAAATCAGTCACAAAGGAGATGAAGTAATCAAGCCCTGTGGCCAGGCAGCCGCGAGCTGCGTTCAGTACATTTTGGCGAGGGACGTTTTCCTGGTGCCATCGGCTGTAGCTCAGGCGCAACTGGGAGAGTCCGCAATGTTTGAGGAGCGCCAGCAGGTGGTCCGTCTTTTCCGGGGTCTTGGCCCAGGAGCTGTTGGTGACGATCCTGGTGTACATATTCTTTTCCCGGCAGAGGCTCACCATATCCAGAAGGTCGTCAAAATAGATAAACGGCTCACCTGCGGTAAAGCTGATGCCGGTGACGCCGGCTGCGGCCAGATCCCGGATGATTTCTTTCGCTCTGGCGAACTCCATTTTTTGAGTATCGGGGATTTCCCCGGCTGCCACGCAATGAGCGCATCTGATAGTGCAGCGAGTTGAGTATCCGAAGGCAATTTTTCTCATGATCGATTGTCAGATATAAAGGAAGTGATCTTCAGTTATGGGGTGATAAATATGAACGAAATTTCTAAAAACCAGGCTCTTGCCTGTGTTACGCACAAGGAATTTGGCGACGACATCATCTGCTCGGCGGAAAATGTCGCGGTGATCCTCACGCAGAGCTGGTGTCCGCAGTGGCTTGCCATGAAGGTGCTTCTGTCCGATTTTTCCGGTTCCGAGGTCTATTACCTTGAATATGACCGGACCGATTATGCCGATATATTCCGGACGTTCAAAGAGGACGTGTTCGGTAATGACCAGATTCCGTATATCCGCTATTATCGAAATGGCATACTGACCAAGGTATCCAATGCCGTCCCGGAGGATATCTTTAAAGAAAACCTCGGGATTTGATTTTCACAAAAGAGTTAATGGGCTGCGGGCTGAGCCTCTTCGGGTTTTTCGAGTCCCAACGGCGCCAGAATCCGGCTGTTGAAACGGCTCAAAAGCAGTTCGTCCGCATCACGGCCGATCATCCGGGAGATCTCCTGTATCTGCTCCGCCACCTGTTGATTTCTCTCCCAGCAGGCGGTACGCGCCTGCTCGATATGACCCCAGTCCCTGTCGGCCAGCAAGAGCTGCCGGGCCTTCAGTATCTCCGGGAAGAGCTTTTGCCGGAGACCATCGAGAAAGGTCAGATAAAACCCAAGAGAAGAGTCCTTTTTCTCCCTGATAACATAGGATAAAAGACCCTGCGGGTGCGTATCGGCCAGGATATCTTTTACTGCCCGGCCGACAAATTCGATTACCGAACCTGGGAAATGGCCGATGATTGCCTGTAGTGTCTCGGAGGTAAAGGTCGTTTGCAGGATCTCCCCAACCTCGTGATAGATGAACAGGTTCATTTCCTGGGCAACGATGGCGTCGAGCGAGGATGCAAACAGCTCCCGGTCAAGTGACCCGTCCTTGAACACTCCATAGGGTTGCAACGCCTGTTGCAAGGAACTCCGGCAGGAGGAACGCACCTCCTGGATCTGGTCCCAGAAGAAGAAGCGGAGTGATTCCTTGCGGATTATAATCAGGCCATCCTGAGCCATCGCAAAGGGGCTGGCCATTTCTTTTGCCCTCTCCTTGCCTAAAATAATTAGCGGACAGCCCTCAATGCTGCGCTGCTCGATCTTCTCGGCCAGAAAAAAGACGGTCTTCATCGATCGCCCGTATCCGGCGCCGTAGAGCAGCCTGGTGCCGTTCAGGGCAGCATTGACCTCTTCGAGATCGAGCGGGGCCAGTGTTTTTCCTGAGACGGTAAGGGGACGAAACGGCTCTCCTGCTATGGTTGCCCAAGAGTTCTCTTTTACGTCTATCCAGTCGAGAAGATCTGCCGGTTCAGGTTCTTCCCAGGGTTGCAGACCCTTTTCCCACTTATAGAGATTCCGGAGTTTAAGGACCATGGTGCACATCGTATAAATACCATGATCCCGTGCATCTGAGATATCGCAATTATGCTGAATATCTTGAATGAGCGGAGTAAGTTCGGATAATGATGGCATGGTCGATGTGAAATGACTCCAGGTGGGTTTTATTGTGGAGCATGACATTCCTGCTGCCTGATACTATAGGTATGAGGAGCTTATCCGTAAATAAAACTTTAGTGTTCGCCTCCGGCTTTTGACCGCTCCTCAATCGAAAAATAATACTCCCTGGACGTATTGGCTATCAGTATTTCGTATTCTGGAATTGGCATTCTATTTTCGGAGGCAATTCGTGCAAACACTTTGAAAATAATTGTAATAGTACTTTGGAAATGCTAGTGTTTATGACATATTGAAGCTGCTAAAAAATATAGGGAACTTTGTGGTAACAATTTCAATGGGATTAGTTAGGATATAGTGGAAATACGGTGTTTTTACTTTCTCCTGGCTGAAGACGCAGGAGAGCAAACAATCTTGATCACCAAGAAATCAAAAGGAGTTTGTCATGAAACGTCACTATTCGGTCGTTCTCCTGGTTGCAGCCGTTCTCCTCATCGCCTCTTCACTCTCGATCAATGCAGCACCGCAGGATCCGAATTCGGATACCAAAGGTTGTTCCGATCATCCTCTTTTTACCCGCATGCTCAACACCCACATCGTATTCTGTAAATCGGTTGGATTTGATAGTTTCAAATTCAAGACCGGTAAGGGGAGCGAAACTGCCGTGGAGGGAAAGCGTTTCGAAATCAAATACCAAACGAACGAAGGCAAGGAGTATCCCGGCCCGCTTGCGATCATCCGCAACCACCAGGACGCCATCGCGAAGATTGGCGGGACCGTCTTGTTTGAAGACCAGCGTTACACCTGGCTGAAGGTAGTAAAAGATGACAAGGAGATCTGGGCGCAGGTTGATACCGCCTGGAACAAGGGGTACATGCTGACGATTATCGAAAAAAAGGCCATGGCCCAGGAAGTGGTCGCCAGCGCAGAGCTTTTCAAATCAGGACTGAACACTTCCGGCCATGTTGAAGTGCCGGGTATCTTCTTCGATACCGGAAAATCGGAGATAAAACCCGAGTCGGAGGCTGCCATTGCTGAAGTCGCCAAACTTCTCAAAGCTGATCCTCAACTTAAAGTTTATGTAGTTGGGCACACCGACAACGTAGCCGCGCTCGATTTGAATATAAGGCTGTCCAAGGCCCGTGCCGAGGCTGTCGCGCAAGCACTGGTAGTTAAGCACGGCATAGCTGCGGGTCGTCTTAACGGCCAGGGCGCCGGTCCTTTACTCCCAGTCGCCAGCAATGATAACGATGAAGGCCGCGCAAAAAATCGAAGGGTGGAGTTGGTTAAGCAATAACGAAAGTTCAACCCGGAGGGAACCCTTCAACTTTACTTTTGACGAGAGGACGTCCACGTGAAGAAGAGTATATTGCTAACTTTTAAAAAACAGGAGGTGTTCATGAAAAAACTTATATTGTCTGTAATTATTATTTTGTTTGGTTATGGGGCTGCTTTTGCAACTACCAATTATGACAAATGCGTTAAGATTTGCGATACAACAATGTCAAAGTGTTACAGTAAATGCAAAAATGATAAATGGTGTTTAAGCAAATGCAACACAAACAGAAATGAGTGCGCCTCGAGATGTAGGTAAAATATGTAAACTTGTAGTCGATGGGCAATGATACTTCATAGCGTTGCCCATCGACCCAATCATTATCAAAGTCCATATATGTGGGAAGATATTGACTACCGAAAACCTCCTGAAAGGTCTATGTAATGATGCTACCTTTCTGTATATTACTCCCTTAACAACGGTTTACTGAAAAAGAATGGCGTTCAAAAAGAACCTCAAACGGAGAGCGTATGGAAATTAGCCAGAGAAAAATCACTTTTTACACACCGGATAAAGTATACATGGGCTATATTGACATTGCGAACCAATCACTGCGAACAATTGATATCTTCAACAGCTCCAGTATATATTGGAAGGATCCGAACGAGAGAAGTTTTGACGATGCCTTACTTTTAAATAATGCCACAATCATTTTGGAAGGTAACACCACACTGGGCAATTTCGGGAAGCTTCAGGTTAAACTTTCAGACGTACTTTTTTTCCATGATTCACTTGATAATTTAGGGGACAGCATGGAAAAAAAACGGGCAGCGCACCTAAAGCTGAAAACAAAAGAGAGTACTTCTCTGGTGAATATTATTACTCATACTCGGGGGGGTGCGTTCTTCTATATCACCGGTGCGTTCTACGGCCTTTTCAAAAGCAAGAGCAACCATCGCTATATTCCGATAACACAGGCGAACGTAGTTCAGATTGTACGTAGCAGTGAAAAGTGGCAGAAGAAAACAATACCTATCGAGGGTGGCTTTATCGGCATAAGTACTCAACATATCGAGGCTTGCACCTTCTCTGAAAAAAGCCTGTAAAACAGGGACATGTGTCAAGTGTAACAACCGCTCGCCTGAAAAGGGGGTATAAAATGAAAAGAAAAGTGTTGGATCGATACCCTTCTGCAACCATGGAGACCAACAAGAGCCCTGGTTGTTTTTGCATCTGGGATATTCCATCTTCCGATGGCAGGTTCTTATGATGATCGTAATGTCCGAACTCGGTGCTTACTTGGACTCGGAAAAGACGAAACTGAAGCATGGGCAAACGCATATTTCACCATACAAAGACAAGAAGGATGGGGCGCTCAACATGCCAATGGACTCTACAATACGGATGAATCAGTCAGTGGCCACCGCCGCTTACCCATAAGTTAGCGATCAGAAAAACACAGGACAGTCATCGCATAAGCGAATGGAATGCAAAAGGAGAAATGGTTCTACCCAGCCCCGTGTATTATTTCAAAAACTTGGGACAGATTTTTATCAATAGAGGTTGGTTATGCAAATAGAACTCACTCAGGAGAGGCTTGAGTTTCTTGAAAAGGATTACCTTGATGGCTATCGATGCCAATAAACTTGAGATAACGAACCAATAAGGAAAAATATCTTTGGAAAGCACAGAGACGCCCTTAACGTATACCCCCAGACCCCCAGCAGTTTTTTCTATTGGTATCAGGCTGCAAAACTCCAGTCTTTGTTGAGCTCTTACGCTTAGGGTAATCAGGGGCATCAGGTTGATTTGTTGTTCGGAGAAACTTATGGTTCAAGTGGTCGGTGTTCAACCAAAATCCAGGTGGCGTTTATAACAGATCTGAAGTTTACCGTAAAGATCTCATGCCGCCATCCGCATTAACGCGGTCACGAGAGAATTAACCACCGATTTGCGTGGAGTTGGGCAAAGTATCGAAAAATTATCGTCTAAGGCCGCCTTTGCCACCAATCTTCGGACA
>CAIUQR010000050.1 GCA_903901335.1 uncultured delta proteobacterium
CCGGAAAATGGGAGATGTGAAATCTACTGTCTCGCGTTATTTTGCTGATCAGTTCTTGTGGCTACTCTGTCAACTGGAATGGTTTGGTCTGACAATCACTGAATTTGCCAGACCAAAGATGATTTTCTGAGGAAACGCTAAGTATTCTCTTATGAACGGTCTCCGAAAATGGCTGTTCCTACCCGTATGAGAGTCGCTCCTTCTTCAATTGCGATGGGATAATCATGGGACATTCCCATGGAGAGCTCCACACATTTGTTATCAAAAAAGAGATTCTTGCTCTGAAGATTCTCAGCTAACTGACGCAGCTCTCGAAAATAAGGGCGTGATTTTTCCGGATCTTCGGAAAATGGGGGGATTGTCATCAGTCCCAGAGGGCGTAAGTTTGACAAAGACAAGATGTTTTTCAGGAGATCTTCACTGTCTGCTGAGGCAATTCCGGATTTTTTTTCATCTCTGCCGATATTGACCTGAATAAGGATATCCATGGTCCTGCCGGATTGGATCAGATATCGATTGAGAGCGACGGCTAGTTTGATCCTGTCAACCGTCTCGATCATCCGGAATATCCTGGCGGCGATATGGGCCTTGTTGCTCTGCAGGTGCCCTATGAAATGGAGCTGCACCTGATCGTCAAGTTCGTTGTATTTTTTCTCGGCTTCCTGGATATAGTTTTCCCCGAAAAGGAATTGGCCGGCGGCCCGTGCTTCTTTCATGTCTGTGACGGGAAATGTCTTTGAGACGGCCAGTAGACGTATTCCTTCGGGATTACGGCCACATCGGTGTGCAACGGCAGTGATATTCCGTCGAATGGATTGCAGGTTGTCGGCGATCATTATTTTTGTGGAGAATTAAGGTGATGGAGTCCGAAGAGCGCTCCTGCATTCTGACTTGTCTGCCGGGCGAGTTCTTCTATGGAAATATCACGTAAACCGGCTACCACTTGAGCGGTATAGAGCATGAAGAGGGGTTCGTTTCTTTTGCCGCGATATGGGTGAGGTGCCAGGAAGGGGCCATCCGTCTCCAGGAGCAGAGAGGATAAAGGGATCTTTCTGGCGACTTCCTGAAGAAGAGTCGCATTTTTAAAGGTAACGGTGCCGGGGATTGAAATATGCAGTCCACGATCAAGGATTTTTTTGGCAAAATCGAGATCACCTGAAAAACAGTGCATAATACCGCCATAGTGCAGTGGCCCCTCCTGCAGGATCGTCAGGGCGTCTTCGTGGGCCTCCCGGTCATGGATGATGACGGGGAGGCCCAGTTCATCGGCGAGAGAGAGCTGATTACGGAACTGTCTGCGTTGATTCTCGGGGGACGAGTACTGTTTTACATAGTCAAGGCCAATTTCGCCGTAGCCGACAATGTGTTCTTTGTTTCTTTCGGCAAGATCTGCTAGAATAGGTAATGTCTTATCTGTTATATTATCAACATCATGTGGATGTATTCCAACGGTTGCAGAGATCATAGGGTACCGGCGTGCGAGTTCGACGGCTCGCCTGGAACTGTGCACGTCGATACCGACACTTACAACTGCACGAACATTATGTTGAAAGGCATTCTGGAGAACTACATCAAGATCATGTGCGTAAGCATTCATATCAAGGTGACAGTGGGTGTCGACCAAGGATATGGCGGATAGCGGAACAGGGGCTTCTTGTCTTTTTTTCACTGAAAATTCCTCCATGTGTTTCATAGCAGATTACCACAGCAGGTGCAATGATGAATAGCATTTTACAGCGCTTGATCAGACAGGCGAAAGGTTCGGAGCCCGCCGACCTTGTCCTTAAGAACTGCCAGGTCATAAATGTGTTCACCCGTGAGCTTATCAGGGCAGATGTGGCGATCTGTAATGAATGGATTGCAGGGGTTGGAGAGTACAGCGGTGTGCGAGAGATTGATTGCTGCAGGTATTTTGTGAGTCCCGGGTTTATTGAAGGGCATATACATATCGAGAGTTCCATGCTCAGTCCTGAGCACTTCGTTTATGCCGTCCTGCCTTTTGGCACCACAACGGTTGTCTGCGACCCCCATGAAATAGCCAATGTTGCCGGTATTGCGGGTATTAATTATATTCTGAATGAAACAGAGGATATGCCGGTGACGGTTTTTGTTATGGTGCCGTCCTGTGTTCCCGCCACTCACCTGGAAACGTCAGGAGCCGTTCTTGACCAGAAAAGTATAATAGAATTATTCAAACATCCCCGTGTCATAGGGCTTGCCGAAATGATGAATTTTCCCGGTGTGCTGGCAGGGGACGAAATGATTATTGATAAGATTCTCCATGCGCGGAACCGGAATTTGCCTGTCGACGGGCACGCTCCGGGGGTCTCAGGGAAGGCTCTCCAGGCGTATGTTTCCGTAGGGATCGGATCCGATCACGAGTGTACCACCAAGGAAGAGGCGCTGGAAAAATTGCGGTCAGGGATGCATTTGTTCATTCGCGAGGGGACTGTCGCCAAAAATCTCGTCGAGTTGTTACCGGTGGTCACTGAAAAAAATGTGCATAGATGTCTGTTTGTTACAGATGATTGTCATCCGTATGAGCTGAGGAAAGGGCATCTTGACCGTGTTCTTAGAAAGGCCATAGGGTTAGGCATGGATCCTCTTATGGCGATCCAGATGGTAACGATCAATGTGGCCCGCTATTTTCAAC
Source organism: uncultured delta proteobacterium (assembly GCA_903901335.1). Classification (GTDB taxonomy): domain Bacteria; phylum Desulfobacterota; class Desulfobulbia; order Desulfobulbales; family Desulfocapsaceae; genus CAIUQR01. Next base: position 2,654 of record CAIUQR010000050.1, read on the forward strand.
TCTCGGGGAGAGGTGCGATTGGACCAGGATACCGAGCGGATATGGTCCTGTTTGAGGATCTGCAGGAGCCAAAACCATGTCATGTCTTTTCAGGTGGCCGGCTGACCGTTGAGGATTTTAATATTATTGAAAAAAAACCACGGAAGGCTAACCGGGAATATCGGGAAGTCTTTCAGTCCGTACAAATACAATGGGAGAAGGTCAGGTTCACGGTTCCAGCCGGAAAGGAGAAGATGCGGGTCATCGGAGTGATTAAAGACCAGATCCTTACCGAGGCACTGGAGATTGAGGCAACAGTCAAAGATGGACAGGCGGTTGCCGATCCCGAACGGGATTTGGCGAAAATTGCAGTCATCGAAAGACACCATGGAACCGGGCGGATGGGGGTTGGATTTGTGAGGGGATTTGGACTGAAACATGGCGCCCTGGCAGGCAGTATTGCTCATGATTCCCATAATATCATTGTCGTCGGCATGTCTGACAATGATATGGAACTGGCGGCGAAAACTGTGGCCTTAGCTGGCGGTGGCCTGGCGGTTGTTGCGGAAAACCGTGTCTTGTCATTACTGCAGCTAGATGTGGCGGGACTTATGTCTACATGTTCCCTGCGCGAGCTCAACGACAAGCTCGATGAACTTCTTGCCGCCACGCAATTACTAGGAGGATACGGAGAGAATGCGTTCATGCTCATGAGCTTTCTAGCCTTACCGGTTATACCCCATTTAAAGATAACTGATTATGGGCTTATTGATGTAGATACATTTAGACCGGTCGGTCTTTGGCTCTGATTTGTCATTTTCTAATAAAAATAAAGTGTTACTTTGTTCAAATGTGAATTATTTTTCTTCGTTCGGGCTTGGGTTTTTGAGTGAAATCCTCATACAATAGCTTATGAGTATGATTTTTTTAAAAATTTTAAAAAAACATCTTCATATTGGCAAGAAACTGTCGTATATTTAATGCTGTTCTATATTTTTCCTCTTATTTATAATAAAATGTGAAATGATGCTGAGCATATGGTAACAAGAGAACCAAAAATTGATCTAAAATGAGGGGGGGGCGGAATTTTTGCAGATGTTGACTTTCTTCATAGGCATTTATACTGCGAGTTTGATGTTTTCTTGTATAGGTCATCTGAATAAATGAAAAAATCTATTTTTTTCAAATGGGATGAAAGTCGGAAGCAGGGGCCGATTTAAGGGCTAACAATTAAAAAGAGGTAAGCAGTATGAATTATGGTATTGTCAGTCAGGAACAGCTTGAACGGATCGATACAATTTTAACCGACAAACTGATAAAACTTGGTGTCGATTGTGTCATCATCATAGACATGGCGGGGAATATTATTACTGCCAAAGATAATGGAACGAGCAAATATGATGTCTACTCCTTCGCTGCGCTGGCTGCCGGCAACTTTGCAACTGTTGATGCGATGGCAAAACTGGTGGGGGAACAGGAATTTTCGCTTCTCTTCCATAAAGGCCAGGAGTCCAACATCCATTTCAGTAAAATTGACGACGAACTTCTCCTTATCTCGATGTTCGGCAGGGATATTTCACTGGGGTTTCTCCGGTTAAATGTTGTTGATGTTATCGAGAAGATTCGACAGGTATGGGGAAAAAGATAATACCTTTTATCGTTTCCTCATGGATGAGCAGGGAGAGGAGTGCTGACCCGATTAATAGTTGACAACACGAGTATGACGGGGGTGGTGAATTGAGTTTCATCAACTTGAAAGATAAAGTTGTCCAGGTAAAAATAGTTTATTATGGGCCTGGACGTGGTGGTAAGACCACGAATCTTGAGTATATAAATACCACATATCGGAAACAGATCATTTCGGAAATGGTGAGTCTGAAGACTCATGGCGACAGGACCCTGTTCTTTGATTTTCTTCCTTTTGATATGGGGCAGATCAAAGGATATGATATTAAAATACAGCTTTATACGGTACCTGGGCAGGTAAAATACAATGCCACGAGGAAGCTTGTTTTGAGAGGTGTCGATGGGATCGTTTTTGTTGCCGATGCCATGGAAAAACAAAGGGAAAAAAATATCAGATCTCTGAATCAACTGCATGAAAATCTTCAATCATATAAGGAAAGCATTTTTAATATTCCGTTGGTCATGCAGTATAACAAGATCGATTTAAAAGAGCATGGTATTCCGATTCTGCCGACCTCGGTGCTCCAGAAAGATTTGAACAGTAGATTAAAAGTTCCTTATTTCGAAGCAAGTGCAGTTAAGGGTTACAATGTCGCAGCGACGCTGAAGAAGATCATTTCATCAACAGTTGTCTCTATTCAGAAAAAACTACTCTAGAGAGAAGGCACGGTGGAACAGCATACAGGAAGTCAATATGACGATGATCTAACCGTTGGTATGGACGAGTATGATGACTCATTCCAAACCGGCAACGTCGACCTCTTTGAATTTGTAAGTGATGAGGAATCGCCGATAACTCGCCTCAAGACAATAATATTATCTATTGATTGGGAGATAACGGATGATATTCTTCGTCAGTTCAACATGGAGCTTCTTGATCTGAAAGACATCTGGGCCGATGAAAAAATAAATCTAGTTTATATTCAAGCACTTGAGAAGATAAGTAAGTATATATATAAAGAAAAGGCGAACTCCAATCCGAATGCTATCAAACTCCTCCTGCAATTTTATTCCAACCTGGAAAAAATCGTATCGACCGAATCCATGCCGGACGAGGAAAAGAAACGTCTTCTGATTGAAGATGTGGAAAAATTTGAAAAATTCAAGAAACAAATCAGCCGTTCCCCCGGGGACACTGAACCCAAAAAGACAACTGCCGGCGCATCTTTTACAACGACACCCACCGTCCAGCAGGATGATCCATTACCGACAGAAGAAGAAAATGATGATCCTTTATTGAATTTGAAGGCGATTGTTTTTGGGATGGATTGGGAAATCACCGAGGCCGACCTGATTAATCTTGGAGAAGAAGTCAGGAATCTTGAAAAAAGATTCAGCAATAGCAAAGCCAGGCTCATATTTCTGCAGGGCATTGGTGCGCTTGGTGCATATATCAATCTAAAAAGAAGCAATGCCCATGTCGATGCCTTTAAACTCCTGCATTCTTTTTTTCTGAGTCTCGAAAATATTGTCAGACATAATTTAACCGGTGAGGAAGAAAAAAGAATTCTGATGCCGGAAGTTGAAAAATTCAATGCCTTTAAATCGGTCATTGCTGCCACCATCTCGCCGGAGGCAATAGCTGCAGAAGGTGAAGCCGACGATGAAGATCTCTCTTTAGGTTACCCGTCAGCCGATGATGAAATTTCGCCGGCCTTTGCTGATATGCCCGAAGACATACGTGGATTCCAGGAAGAAGAAGAGGCGGAATCTCTGGGGTATGAAGCAAAACAGAAAGTTGATGGCCAGATTGACAGGTTTTTTGACTCTGAAATAACGCTAGCGGAAGAGGATGCAGGCGACGTCAAAACGGTGGAAGGAAAGAAAAGCGCACTGATTGATGAAATGGAATCACGGTTGGATGGATTTTTCGGGGAGGATTCAACACTGCCGCAGATTGGGGGAACAAGCCAGGAGGTTGCGTTGCAGGGGGTGGATGTCGAGACGGAAGCAGATGATGATACCGGTGAAGAAGAGTTGCTGCGTTTTGGAGATGAACCGGCACCGGCTTTGGCCGAAATTTTCGAAGAAAGCAGTTTCGCAGAGAAAACTATTGCTGTTGAGTCTGGTGGGACTGAATCCTCTTCCAACATTGCTACCCAGTTTACCGGCAGTGTGATGGATGCTTCCGGCGAGACCCAAACCTTTGAGGATATCTCGGACGTCCTGCAAGGAGTTGAAGTTGAAACAGAGGCTGATGATGATTCCGAGGAGGAACCGTTGCCTCTTAAGGGTGAAGAACTGGCCCCAGCCTTGTTTGCTCTTGATGATGAAACGGAGGATGGAGCGGAGAAGGATCTTTTCCAGGAAGAGGCTGCGTTTGCGATTGATGGGCGTCTGGAAGAATTTTTTGGTGATGAACCTCTACCTGTAGTTGATGAGCAGGTCGCATTGCAGGGAGTGAATATCGGGACAGAGGATGAGGAAGAAGTCCCTGCAGGAGATTTTCTTTTGGATGAAGACGGCGCTCCAGCTCTGTTTTCTGTTGAAGAAGATGAGGAAGAGGATGTAATCAAGCATGGTGTGCTCCAAGAAGAGAAACAATCCGAGATGGTTGATTTTTCAGAAGCATCTCTTGCAGAGGATACAGAGCAGGTTGCAGGCCCTCCAGTTATTGAGGATGCTTCTGATGACCTTGATGTCGAGGCTGCTGTTGTGGATTTTGATGATGAAATCGAGCACGCTGCTCTCCAGAGTTCGGAACAGGCGGCTCTTCTTTCCGGGGATGAAGGAAGCTTTGTTGTTACCCTTGAGGAGGAACAGGAGTCTCTAGAAGATCAAATACCTGCTGACATTGAGGACCATCTAAAGGAATTTTTTGAAACCGGAGCTGAAGAACTTGAAATAAAAGAAGAGCCGGAAAAAGCCCTCTTTGCAGCCGAAGAAGCAGAAGAGCCTGAAGAAGCCCTCTTTGCAGCGGAAGAAGCGGAAGAGCCTGAAGAAGCCCTCTTTGCAGCGGAAGAAGCAGAAGAGCCTGAAGAAGCCCTCTTTGCAGCGGAAGAAGCGGAAGAGCCTGAAGAAGCCCTCTTTGCAGCGGAAGAAGCAGAAGAGCCTGAAGAAGAAGCCCTCTTTGCAGCGGAAGAAACGGAAGAGCCGGAAGAGGCCCTCTTTGCAGCGGAAGAAGCAGAAGAGCCGGAAGAAGCCCTCTTTGCAGCGGAAGAAACGGAAGAGCCTGAAGAAGCCCTCTTTGCAGCGGAAGAAACGGAAGAGCCGGAAGAAGCCCTCTTTGCAGCCGAAGAAACGGAAGAGCCTGAAGAAGCCCTCTTTGCATCTGAGGAACCGGTTTTTACAGCTCTGAAGGATGAACCTGTCGAAACCTTTTCAGTACTGCAGGAAGACGAGGATTTCATAGAGTATATTGAAGGCGTAGAGTTTGACAGCGAAGAGGAAACTCCGGAGACCGTTTTTGAGCCTGTTGGTAAAACGGAAGAGGTGGTTTTTGAGGCTGCCGATGAAGGAAGCCTCTCGGAAAGAGAGAGTGAAGAGCAGGTCTTCTTCGATGAAGTTGAGGAAGAACTCGATAAATATTTCACTGAACATGACGGTGATAAACGAGGCGACGAAACAGTAGAACCTGATGAGGAATATTTTGGGTCGCCAAATATCTTCGGTGAAAGATTAGACGAAAATCAAGGTCTTATTGGGTCAGAAATCCGGATGGAAGTTTTTCCGGAGACTCCTAAAGCCGAGGAAGTATATGTTTTCGAAGAAGTTACAGATTCGTTTGCCGAGGATGTAGGCCTGTCCCAGGAAGTTGTAACAGAGAAAGGAGAGGCCTTTTATACCGGCAGTGAATTGAGCTCCATGAAGGATGATGATCCACTCTCTTCACTACGGAATTGTGTAGCTTCTCTTGGCCGGGAAATCAGTGATGCCACATTGGAAAGTCTTTTCGATGAGATCAACAAGCTGAACAAACTCTGGACCTTAAAGCCGGTTGAAAAAATTTTCCTCCAGCTTTTATCTACTGTGGCCGAGCATATTCATGATTATCGGCACCAGGCGAGTCCTGAGGCACATAGTCTACTCATGTCTGTTTTCAACAAATTAGAGATCTCGAGCCTTGCCGGTGTTGAAATTATGGAGGTTCAGGAAGATCTTCTCTCTGAGACATCAAAGATTCTTCTTTGGCAACAGAAGATGATTTCAAGAAAAACAGCTGAACAGGGCGATGAATTGGTTCCTGTCTTCGAAGGTGCTGCTGATGATACGGAGATTGACGATTTTAAACCTGGCCTCTTCTTTGAACACGACAGACTGGGTAAAGGTGTCTCTCAAGAAGACGGGGAGAGGGGTGAACATGGAAGCGCACCTGACGTGAAGAGTGAGCCTTCAGCGGATGCATTGGATGCAGAGAAAATCAGTCGGATCGTACGAGTTGAGTTGGAGACATTGCGTCAGTCCTTCAGGACCGAAATGGCAGATCTGCTCCGTCAGCATCTCGACAAGGGCCCATCTGATGGAAACGGTCAATAACTGATCACGAGTTACGTGTCTGGTAATAATGGGCGGTCAACCTTATCCAGGGTGACCGCCTTTTTTTGAAATTACAGAGAGAATTTTTGTTTGAGCATCCTGTCCACATGTTCAGGGACGAGTTCACTGACGTCCCCACCATGCCGGGCGGCATCCTTGATGATGGAAGAGCTGATATATATCCATCTGAAACCCGGCATCAGAAAAAGGGTATCGACATCCCTGACAAGTTTGCGATTCATCAGCGCCAGCTGAAATTCATAATCAAAATCTGAAACTGCACGCAACCCTCGAATTATTGCTTTTGCATCCCTCTGCAGTGCATAATCAACTAAAAGGCCGGAAACAGTATCGGCCTCAATACGGGAATAATCTTCCGGAAAACATTTTTTAATCATCATCTGACGTTCTTCCAGAGAAAACAGGGGTGTCTTTCCCGGGTTGATAGCAATTGCAATGATAATCTTATCAAAGAAATTAAGGGCACGATCAATGATGTCCAGGTGGCCCATGGTGATCGGATCGAATGTGCCTGGATAAATGGCTATCGAGCTTTTTTTCTCGGCTGTCATGGTATGTCCGTGTAAAGGTTAATGGTTATGTTTTCTGTAAAACCAAAATCCGGTGTCTCCATATTTGCGCCTGTCCACCATTGTCAAGGTGCTTAAGCTGTCAGGTAATTCAACCTCTGAGCGCTCCTCCGCTATCAGGAGACCGGACTCTGTCAGAAAATCACTCTTATCAAGAAATGTAAGTGTTTGAAGAGATAATCCTTTTTCATAGGGCGGGTCAAGAAAAATCAAGTCAAAGAAAGGAGTGGTGCTTTTCCATGCATTATTGATGAAAAAACTTTCCCTGCGGAGATCGTATTTAATTACTGATGCCGGTTGTGGGAGTGAATGTGATACTATCCTGTTCGGAAGAGTTTTTTGAAAGAGCTGCAGGTTTTTTTTGATCAAGATGATCGCATTCGGGCTGTTGTCAACGAAGGTGCTCTGTCTGGCGCCGCGACTAAGTGCCTCAATTCCAAATGCGCCGGTGCCGGCAAAAAGATCAAGGACCAACGCATCCTGAATGCGATGGTCGATAATATTAAACAGGGCCTCTCTGGCCCTGTCCGAGGTGGGACGAATCGCCTGACCTTGGGGGCTTTTCAATCTCAGTCCCCTGGCGTATCCGCTGATGATTCTCAATTGACTGGTTGGCCTACATGAAATGCGAATTTTAATAAACGTTGTTGATCAGATATAGTGAGCGATCAAATACTCGGCGATCTGTACCGCATTCAAGGCTGCCCCCTTCAGGATGTTATCCGAGACAACCCAGAGGTTGATGCCTCTGTCGATGGACTCATCCTCGCGAATACGGCCTACTAAGGTTTCGAATTTGCCGGCGCAATCAGTGGCCAGCGGATAGATACCTCGTTCAGGGTCATCAACAAGTCTGACTCCGGGAGCATCAGCCAGCAGTGCTTTGACTTCCTGAGCGCTTATTTTCTTGTTAGTCTCAATATTTATCGCCTCAGAATGGCCGAAGTAGACCGGTACCCTGACGGTAGTGGCTGTTACCCCAATGGTAGAATCCTCGAAGATCTTTCTGGTTTCATTGACCATTTTCATTTCTTCTTTGGTATAGCCGTTTGCAAGAAAGCTATCGATCTGAGGCAAACAGTTGAAGGCTATCTGATGAGGGTAGACCTTGGCTTCCATCTTTTTCCCGGCGGCATAGTCCAGAATCTGGGTCTTTAATTCCTCGATGGCTTTTGCTCCGGTGCCGGAGACTGCCTGATATGTCGAGACCACTATACGTTTGATGCCGACTTTATCATACACGGGCTTGAGAGCAACCAGCATCTGGATGGTCGAACAGTTCGGGTTAGCGATTATGCCTCGTTTGGTATATTGGGCGATGGCGTGTGGATTTACCTCCGGAATAATAAGAGGAATTTCGGGATCCATCCTGAAGGCACTTGAATTATCAACTACCACAGCACCGCTGGCAGCAGCGGCGGGTGCAAATTCAAGCGACCTGGAGGCGCCTGCCGAAAAAAGGGCAATGTCGATGTCTGTAAATGAGTCTTTCGTCAGGAGTTGAACGGCGATCTCGGTACCGCGAAAAATCAATTTTTTACCAACTGATCGTTCGGAGGCCAGGAGCCTGAGTTCATTTACCGGGAAATTCCTGCGCTCAAGGACATCAAGCATGGCCCCGCCCACAGCGCCAGTGGCACCGGCTATTGCAACATTATATTTTTCTTTCTTTCCTCTCATCTCGATTTCCTTATAATGACTACGATGTTAAAATATGGCATCGAAAAATCGGACCGATTCGTCGATTATTCTTCCTGTGATTCGATTGGCAAGTAGGAGAAAATAACAGATTTTATCACTTGAGGCAACCAAATGGCAAAAAAGAGGGCGTACTTTGCCTTAATCCGCTGTTTCCTTGTGTAAAATTTATGGGGAAGAAGGTTATAAAAAAGCTATTTAAGCTCTCAAAAAGCAGATTTCCAACCGTATTGTGTTTGCCTCTATTTTGAAGGACTGGATGGGTTATGGTTGGGATTTATTGCAGGTGTTTTGAAAATTTTTTTAATCCTTCGATAGAGTGCAAAAACAGGCCCCGATGAGATATAAACGGAAAAGATCAGAAAAAGCATAACTTCCGGGAGAGACGCCACAAGAATAAAAAGAAGCAGAGTTCCAACCAGGAGCTGAAATGTCCTGCTTTTTTTGGAGTCGGTCTGTTTGAAGCTGAAGTACAGGTGGGTGGAAACCTGAAGTTTACCGTTTTTTAAAAACGTTGGTCGAGGGTCAGGCGGGATCGCCCGCGCACGGACATGGAAAATATTCTTTAAATTCAGCAAGATGCTGACGAAAAACAGCTATACGTAAGTATTTGAAATTACGCGATAAA
>CAIUQR010000051.1 GCA_903901335.1 uncultured delta proteobacterium
ACTCCTTGAAGAATCCGGAACAGACATTCATCAGCTGACAAGACAAGATATAAGTGGCTATGTCGACCAAGATCAAGACAATGGCCTTAAAACGGGTGCAATCAGAACAAAGCTCAGGGCGATCTATGCCTTTATTCATTTCCTGGTTGATCGAGAGGTCTTACCCTATGAGATTCTGTATAAGAAAATCCGTATAAAGCCCGAAGAATTACTTCCTAAGGCCATCCCTTCCCAGGATCTTCAATCTCTTTTGTCGGTAATCAAAACCATTCGAGACCAGGCTTTAATACTGCTCCTGCTCAGGACCGGGATGAGGATCGGCGAACTGCTCAGCGTTAAGATACCGGATATTCACTTGTCGGATCAAAAAATTTTACTTTATCAGGGAGAAAAGAACTATCAGGGAAGAGTCGTCTATTTCAATGAGGACGCAAAAGAGGCATTGGAGAAATGGCTGGCAATACGAGATACCTCCCAGCCCTTCTTGTTTTACAGCCGATCAAGGAAGACGATCAGTTATGTCGCCGCCTGGAGTGTTATGAGAAACGCCCTTGATGCAGCAGGCTTGTCCCACAAGGGCTACAGCCTTCATTGTCTGCGCCATACATTTGCAACCGATATGCTCAACGCCGGCCTGCGGCTGGAGGTACTCCAGCAACTTCTTGGCCATCAATCAATTGAAATAACAAGGCGTTATGCAAGAATGTCGGATACAACCAGAGAAACCGAATACTTCAAAGCCATGACCACTATAGAAAATGGAGGATCATATGAACCTCATAGAATCAATTCCGAGTTACAGGCAGTATTTACGGAGAAAAAACTTATCAGCTCATACGATAAGAAACTACCTGCATAGAATACAACTTTTTGTGGTATGGGTGGCCATTCCGATCGAGACGGTCGGCAAGGAAAATATAAAGAGCTATATTGACTTCCTCATCGAGAAAGGACTCGTTACCCAGAGCATAAATGCTCACCTGGTTGCAATCCGCCGATTTTACACGTATCTCCAAGACGAAGAAGGAGCCCGACTTGAAAATCCGGTTCACAGGGGAATGGCACTGCGGGTTCCCAGCCTGTTGCCAAGGCATTTAAAGGACACCGATGTCACCCGCTTTTTTCAACAGGTAAAGACCCCTCGCGATAAAGCGATATTCATGTTGATGCTGCGCTGCGGACTCAGGGTAGAGGAGGTGGCCCATCTTACTCTGGGAGTCATCGATTATAACAGGAGCCAGATTTTTGTCAGACGCGGCAAGGGCAACAAGGACAGGGTTGTTTTTATCAGCAACGATGCGGCATCTGCTCTTGCCGCATACTTACGGAAAAGACCCGCAACCCGTGAGCAGAGGATCTTTCTCGTGGAGAAAGGAACGTGTAGAGGACAGCCGATTTCCGTGAGAGGAATTCAGAAAAGGATAGAATATTACTCAAAAAAGGCTGAATTTCCGGTTTCTTGTCATCAATTGCGGCACACTATGGCAACCCAGTTGCTCAATGCAGATGCAGATCTTGTAACCATTCAAGATCTGCTCGGTCACAGCAGGATAACAACAACTCAGCGATATTGCCGGGTTTCTAACAACAAAGCTCGGCGAGATTACTATAAAGCGATGGATAACATACTGAAGAGAGAGGCAAGAACCTCTTTGGCAAACGATGGGTAATGACCCGTTCCGCCCAGTGCCGATTCCTCTGACGGGCAATTTTGAGAGGCCCATTCTCGGAACCGGCCCTGGGCGGAACTCCCTTCGTGGAAAAAACTTGACTTTAAGAGGAAAACAAACAAAAATAGAGAAAGGATAACGTTATAATATTAAATGAAAAAACAGGTTTTG
>CAIUQR010000052.1 GCA_903901335.1 uncultured delta proteobacterium
CTCCTGTTTTATTGTCTCGCAAACAAATAATAACAGAAAAAACTTTGTGAAGCTCAACTATTTCATATACTTATACGAATATCTCCGGAACACCGGCTGGGCCTCTACAATCAATTACCAGAGACTTTTGCAAGAGGCTCTATAGACTACGGAAAACCTTCGCAGAAGGAATCCGTATTCAAACCGATCACCATACGGTTATAGCCACCCTCGAGCAGACTGATGGCCACACTGTTGAAGTAGCAGAAACCCCAGCATGAGTCGGCCGATGCATGATGTTCCGGTGGCCGTATCACCGCAAAGGCAGGGGGGGCCGTCATACGCTTTTTCAGCTGCCATGATGACGCCTCCCGCGGCTAATGCCGACAATTCGTACAGGAGAGGATCCCGTTTAATATACTTATGCTGATTCTAGCTGTGAGCCCGGAGAATGTCATCCTCACCAGCCCGCTTTAATTCGGTTGCATTAAGAACGGATGTCGCATTTTACTCAGTCACTTCGTACAAGGTATCCTCCAGTATAAATTTGACATTCTGCCCCAAGGCAAGAAAGCGTGCCGTCAGGGGTTTTTCCTTCAAAAGATTGAAATACTCTTCACTGCCGTATTGGATTTGGACATTTTTCCGATAACCCTTCTTTTGTATGGCCGGGTCAATCCAGGCATTACCGTTTTGATACATGGCGCGGCCGAGGATATTCCGCACCTGCTGTGTGCTTTTTCGGCCATTGTCGCCGGCAATTATGTCCAATTGTTGGGGCTGTTCCAAATTGCGGGCATCGTTCAAGGACTGCACACTTTTGCTGGCAGTCACGCTGCCGCTCCCCTCTTTGTCTTTCATTTCCGCATAGGACCGTTTCATTGCCTCACGCGCCACAGGGGCCGGCAGTGAAAAACTGAGTTCATTCGGTTGCAGGCGCCGAGTCGCTACCTGGCGTTGTTCATCTTCCACAATCAAGTAGCTTGTATACGGCGTGATAATGCCGTATTTCCTTGCCAACTCAGTTACTTCATCCACGAGTTCCTTGTTCTCACCGTTCAGGCGAATCTGGTCCAGCAGCCAACCCACCTTACGGGAGGCCCAAAGCGGGGCAATGAATTCATTTTTCCTTTCCCTGTCTGAAAAGTCCAATTGATATTCATAGTGAACGTTTTTTCCTTTCAGCCTTCCTTCCAGGAAAAGGGCGCGCGTGCCCGTACCCTCGAATCTGCCAATGATCGTAATGGCAGCACCCTTAAAAAGATCGGGCAAGTCCTGCGGATAAACCTGGGAGAGACGGAGGGAGGAATCGGTCGTCAATTTGAGACCAGTCAAAACCGGGGATTGGATCTTGGTGTAGAGATTGGATATTTTGACCTCAATGTCCTCCTTCGGACCGATATACGAACGAGAGGCATGGGTCTGGGCCGTGATCCTGTCCAGCAGATGGGTATTGATTTCATGGCCTATGCCGAAGGTGAAGATGCGCACGTTGCCTTGCGCCCGTTTTTTGACCAGGTCTACCAGTTTGTTTTCATCGGTCTCATTAATGGTCGGTTTGCCGTCGGTGATGAAAAGCACTGCTTGCGGTCTCAGCCCATTGCCTTTTTGCTGCAAGGCCAGATTCAAGGCATCTTCGATATTGGTTCCGCCCACAGCCTTCAAACTTTCCACAAATTTGATTGCCCGTTGGCGGTTTTCTGGATTGGCTTCCACCAGGCCACTGAATAAGGCCTCTGCTTCGGTGGAGAAACGAATAACCTCGAAGCGGTCGCCCTTGTTCAAGTTGTTGATGCAAAAAAGCAACGCTTGCATGGCCTGATGCAGTTTGTCTCCGGCCATGCTGCCTGATACGTCCAGTACGAAGGTAATGTCCTTGTCTTCGATGTCCTGATCTTTGATCTCAAAGTTTGGGGCAATATCCAGCAGGAAAAAACCTTTGGGATCGCCTGCTTCACGATAGGTCAAGGCTGACAGGCCGATTTTCCCGCTGTCACTCTTGAAAAAAAGGCTGAAATCCTTGTCTGGTTTCACATGATGCGCCTCGTAGGAGACGACGGCCTGACCGGCGGACTTGTGCACAATGTCTACTTCGTGGGTCGGACAATAGATATTCTTCAGAGGGGATTGGGAGGAAATGTTTACTTTAACGACAACATCCTGCAATTCTTTTGCGGAAAATTTCTCGGTATTGAGCGGATAAACGTACTCCGCCGTGCCGTTATCGCTATTTAAGATCTGATGGTATGAGATTTTGACCCGTTTAGTCGAACGGGGCTCAATTGGAAATATCCGCACCTTGAACAGTCCCTGCTGATAATATTCCAATAAAGCCGGGTCGATGTTTCGGCGCACGATATCCTCATACATACTGCGCGCCTTTTTGGCGTCCAGCAGTTCCGCCTCCGTCTCCTTGCCGTTGATGAACATGCTGAATTTATTGATCACTGCCCCGGCCGGAATCGGAAAGAGGTAAAAACCTTCCAAATGCTGGTCGGTGGGATTGTAAAATTCCTGGTCGATAGATGTTGTTGCGGCCATGTCATGGATATCCACTTCCACCTTGTGGTATTTAACCTCCAAGGGGAAGGAATTCCAGTGAAGCTGCGGACGCGGATGCGGTGGAGGGACGACGATAAAGCCGTCAGCCTGGACGCTAGAAACGCTCAACAGCAACAAGCAAAGACCGAGGATGAGCCTACATCCATTTTGTGTTAAATGATTTTTTTTCATGGTATATTCCTTCTTCGTTCTCATGTTTTGCCTTTCCGCTACAAATCATTCAAACACATAGTTTTTTTCCAGGGCTTGCTTGCGGATTGCACCAAGTACAGCTTGATCCAAGGTGGCGTCACCCGTCTTCTTTTGCTGCTCCGCTATGTATTTTTGCCGTTCTGAGTTGAGCTTATTAATCTCGGCCTGGATTTCTTTGCGTTTGCCTGCCTTTGCAGCGATATAATTTTTACGCTCCTGGGAATTCATACTGCGCATCTCTTGCGGCAGCTGTTCCTTTTCGACTTTATCTATCAAGCCCGGCTCCTTAACGGAGGCATCCACCATGTCCCAACCCGAATTGGAGTACTGGGCTGACGCTTTTGCCACGGAACGCTCGGCCAGAACCGGTGCGGCCACGGATTGGGCATTGGCATCCTGTTTTGCCTGCAAGTCTTTTGCCTCTTTGCCTTTGGAGCCAAATGCCACATAGGTGTCATTCAGTTCCCGGCCTAATCTGCTGATTTCAGCATCTTGAGGGGCAGCCGTATGGGCAATGGACTGGTCCTGAGCGATGTTGGAGTACAGGCCATCCGCCAAATCCGCACCGTCCTTCCATTGACTGCGAATACCCTCATCGCGATTTCCACAAAAGATCGTATTGACGATAATGCCCTTAGTGATAGCATCCCGGCAGGACTTTTTGTAATCATAGCTCCCCTGGGTAAAAGGCTCGTTGCCGGCGATAAAAATTATCTTCAAAACATCCTTTTCTAGGCTCCACTGCAGTTCACGTACAGCCCGGTCTATGACTTGACCGCAATATTCCTCTCCACCGTTGGTTTTCAGGCGGAACAGCTCCTCCGATATCCGATCCAGATCACCGGACAGGCCGACAACTTGCCTGATATAACCGTCTTTTGGTGAAAGGCTGTTATTTCCATATTCATACAAGGCAATCTGCAATTGCGGAACCTTGCCGTCTTTACGGGCCAAGGCCAATTCATTGACGATTTTCCATAGCTGGGCCTTCGTTTGATTGATCAGACCATCCATGCTGTTGCTTGTATCCAAAAGAATGGCCGCCTGGATCAGATTCTGGCTTTGTTCCTCTGCAAATACAGGTGAGGAAAAAATAAATATCCCAAATACAATAATGGTCTTCATGATATTTCTCTTCATAGGGTCTCCTTGATATGTTTCATTTTTTCTGATTGTGCATCATTTACATCTCACATGACGGACATTCTGGAGAATTGTGTCGCAGGGATAACGATTTTTTTGAGAATAGTCCAACCACGCAAAGCCTGAATAATCGTCGATTGGATTATCAGAATCGTATTTTCGTCGTTGAACACTCATATTTCCCTCCTGCCAATTTCTTTAATATTGGCTTAACTGAGTGTCCACTCTTTTATAGCAGGATCAGTATAGCATCGGATCAGATGGGTCTTCGTTGGAAAGGGCTTTTTTAGGATGCCTGAAGAAAGAGATGTCTTAAGATCCTATCTTGACACGCGTATATTTTTCCGCTAAATTTACTCGTATACAAATTATTTTCCGGGTTTTATCCACCCTTCTCCCCAGTTAATGGCATTAAGACGGTATGAATATCAACGACTGCATTTTCTTTCTGCTTACCAAGTGCAGCCAGACCGGCGTGAAATTTTGGGCACAGAAGGTGTCCTCACTGGGGGTTACCGCCGTCCAGGCCATGGTGCTCGGTTTTCTTTCAGAAGAGGACATGATCACGTCGAGGCAGCTTGGAGAGCGTACGACCATTGACAGCGCGACACTTACCGGCATCCTCGATCGCTTGGAGAACATGGGATATACCAAGCGTCAGTCAAACCCTGACGACGGGCGATCAATCATGATATCGCTGACGGCAGCAGGAAAAAAGGTTGCCTTTGATATCCGGACTCTTGTGGATAATGCCAATCAGGAGTTTCTGCAAAAACTGAGCAAGGAGGAGGAGGCCATGCTCAGGGGTCTGCTGCGACGACTGAAATAGCGTTTATTGTATTTACTGAAGTTTACCGTTTTTTAAAAACGTTGGTCGAGGGTCAGGCGGGATCGCCCGCGCACGGACATGGAAAATATTCTTTAAATTCAGCAAGATGCTGACGAAAAACAGCTATACGTAAGTATTTGAAATTACGCGA
>CAIUQR010000053.1 GCA_903901335.1 uncultured delta proteobacterium
CCTGGAGGCAAAAATAGCAATAGCCAATTATCTCGGAATTCCTCTCACCAAGCTGCCGGAAGAAGATAGGCAAAAGATAGATACAATATTAGCCAGTACACTTCTAAAGAAAGAAATAATAGATGAAGTCAGATGCTATTTTCGGGAACAACGAAAAGGGGTGAAAAATGTTAAGTGATGTGATGAAGCATTTCCATCTGGTGAAAGAGTTTCGTAACGTTGGATATTTTGAAACAGCCCATCATAAAGAGATTTTCCAAGAACTCAAGACAGCCATTCGGCAAGGAAAACTCATTGCTGTTTCCGGAATCGTAGGAAGCGGAAAAACTACTACTTTGAGAAAAATACGAGATACTTTATCCAAAGAGAAAGAGATTGTCGTATCCAAATCCATCTCGGTAGATAAAAACAGGGTCACGCTCAACACTCTTATTGTTGCCCTTTTCTATGATCTGTCTACTGAGAAGGAATTGAATATCCCAACCCAGGCGGAGAAAAAGGAAAGGAAGCTTCAAGAACTTATAAAAAAGAGAAAAATGCCAGTAGCTCTTTTTATCGATGAGGCCCACGATCTTCACGGGAACACATTGATTGGATTAAAGCGCCTCATTGAGATGGTGCAGGATTGTGGCGGCATAATGTCGGTAGTCCTAGCCGGTCATCCAAAATTAAAAAATGACCTCCACCGGTCAGCTCTTGAAGAAATTGGCTCAAGGACAACCGTTTTCAATTTGGATGGAATAGCTGCCAGCAAGCGTGAATTTATTGAATGGCTGCTTCGGGAATGTACAATGCCGGACACTGATATTGGTTCCATTATCACAGAAGAAGCAATTGATCTGCTGGCCGATCGTCTTTTGACCCCTTTACAAATTGAACACCATCTTGCGCTTGCCTTTGAGGCTGCATATATGAGTGGGGAGTCTCCAGTTACGGAAACAGTGGTTGAGTCAATTTTGGCAAAGGATATTGACGGTCTCGAACAAAAATTAACCAGGCATGGATATAATGTGAAAACACTGGCCATGACTGTTAATGTTCAGCCAAAGGTTATTCGTTCTTTTCTAAGCGGGAAGTTGTCACCTGGACAAAGCCAGGAAATTCAAGAGGAAATGCTGGCTGCCGGAATCCCTCTGTAACAAAAGGAAAACCGATAAAACCTTATTCTCGATTAATGTGGGTCCGGTGTCATCATTGCGGGCCTAGTGTCACTTAATGTGGGTCCATTATCGATTAATGTGGGTCCGGCCTGTTTCTTATTCTCATTTATTGTGGGCCCAGATTAATCATTATTGCGGGTCCGGGCGTTTATCATTGCAGGCCGCTACAATTAATCTTGCAAAGTTAAGTAAATTAGCAGCGAACTGTCTTATTACCAATGGTAATGCCTCAACGGAACCGGATATCGAATGCAAAAGGCTGTGGATAAAGGAAGTAGCTAATTTTCACCCAAATTCATCAGAATTTTCAGTGAAGCCCAAGTGATGCTTTAATAATCAAAAACTAAAAAGGATATTTAAAATAGAAAGGTGGAAAAACGCCTCAATCGAGACCTTGCGAGCCACTTTCACAAAATGGTTATTTCGGGGTAGAAGAAATTGCGGTAAACGGAATTTTGGATTGGATATATGGCATAAATTAGAAATCGAGGTCTAACTGGCATTCAATTCCCATCTAATAGTAGTTATTGTTGATATTTTTTTATGAAAAAAAACATAGCGTTACTTGTACTTTCGATTCTGTGGCTTTTGCCTGGGTATGGATTTTCAGCAGACAAATACGATGAAGCGGCAGGGGTGTTAAAGCCTTACATCCCAGCGATGAAAAGATACCTCAACGTTGTAGAAAATACGGATAATCCTCAGGAGTTAGCTATCGCTATGAATC
>CAIUQR010000054.1 GCA_903901335.1 uncultured delta proteobacterium
TTCTCTACCAATTAGTTCTATGCGCCGCTGTACGTTAACAAACTCCTGTCCAGATTCGTCTGGAATCACTGTCCGGATTCAAATGGAATCGGTGTCCGAAATCACGTGGAATCGGTGTCCGGTTTGCTCTGGAATATGCATGTGGTGGGTTCATGATCACGAAAGATGGTCCTGCGAATGATAATGTGGTTTTCAGACGGTGTTACCAATGGGAATCCTATCTTGCCAAAAGTTCCAGTAAGGAAGGGAGACCTCGACACATCAATGGATATAATAACTCTCGCATCCCTGCTTGTTTCCATTCAGGCGACTGATATCATGAGGTAATAAGTCTGGTCTTGGGGAGGGGAGGAGGTAGAAAAACATGAAGCGGTATTGTAGATGTTTTCTGGCGAACTACCTTCTCCCTTTTTGCAAGCAATGGTGACAACGCCTTAAGCGATTGCCAGATGGATGATCAGGGAACTCAAAGAGCCTTAATTGGTGAGTAAAGGATCGGCTGGTATGACCTCACCTTTTGAGTTCTTGAGGGAGAATCGATACCGATCAGAAAATGAAGAATGAGACTCCGGTGTTGCGAAGGAAAAAACTAGCAAATTAGACACTAAATAGCAGGGGGCTGGGTAATGGCGAATGGAATGCCGCTATAGCAGTGAAAAAAAGTCAAACAACAGCCAAAATCGACGGGGCTGTATAAGTTGTACGGAGAAGGTTCCTTCAACGGCTGAACAACTGGAGGAGACTCGAAAGCATCATCGATTACAACTATTCGTTTTCCTGTGGCAGACTGATCGAATCTGGTCCATTTGAAGCTATAGCTCGCTCAATTATTCTTGCCTACTGACCGATCTTACTCAGCAGATATCGAAACAATTCTGCAGACACTCTAGCCACTCTAAGCAAGCAAAATTCAAAATGTAATGCAAGATCATGAATGACTCAAGGAATATCAAGGAAAAGCCCTGGCAAATACCAACAGCTCCTGACGACCAAGCTTTCAATAAAGAGGAAGATAGGTTTCTGCGGCTGGTGAAAGAGATCCAGGAGATGGCTGGAGTGATTAATTATCTGGCGAAAGCCAATAGGCGGTATCAATAGCAAGGGATACCATTTTTCGGCTTCTAGAGTCATGAGGTGGGATTCGATGCGGTCACGAAAATGGCGAATGGGATGCTGCTATGTTTGAAAGAAAACTACACAATAATAGGCAAATGGGAGGGAGCCGAATAGTAGGACGAGGGGAGCTATACATCGATAAGGATTACCCCTCCTCGCTCCAGCAATACTTTTCGAGATTTCTAATACGTTTACATCCGATTTATCTGCCAGTTCCTCAATACCCTGACCATAACATTATGGTGAAAACATGACACACCATAAACAAGTATCAATCTATAACCCAATATATAAGGAGTATTTTGAGGTTGACGAAGGCCTTGCCGATGCCCTGAAATTGATTTGGGACATAGGCCTGCCTACTGCATATTCATGTCAAGAACGTGAAGATAAGGATGGAATGGTAATGATACATTTCTTCTCGGTTTTAGATGCTCAACCCTTTGTTTCCACAGTTCTTAAAAATGGTCCAAAAATAATCAATGAGGATGGAGAACCCACATATCAACGAATTATCAGACATGGATGCAGGCATTATTGGAAGTTTGATTTGTTCCCAGATCGTCTTAAAGAAAACGGGAAAGTAAACGATATATATTTCTCAGCAACGGTTTTTTTCCTCCTGATGATTTGAGGCAAGTTGTTGCTAGCCTGAAGGAAGCATTAAAAGCGGAGTAAGACATTGGTCGTGGTAGAGAAAAGTCTCTTAGAGGCGCATCAACAGCTCTATTTAAATAATTACGGATATTCCAAAGGGGCATCGAGTTGATACCGCATATAGTCCAGATCTCTTTGTATCGTTTTCCTGCTGACCTCATATTCTTCAGCAAGTTCCCCGCAGTTTGGGCAAGGTTTTACGTGAAGTTTCCGGTGAATCGGCGGGGATCATCCATGCCTGGCAGTTAACGATTTACATTGGATCTTCGACAAGTTATCCTTGAAGAAGTGCCAAGTTATAGGGACAAGAACCATGCCTCGGCTGATTTCCTGTCTATAAAGACACACAGCCGGCCTTGGGGGAGAGGTTGAGTCGAATTTCTCTTGGAATTCATTTTATCGGCCACTTGATTCTACAAAGGAGTTATCGATGCCACGTTTGATTTACAGATACATAGTGATTCTGTTACTCGCGACAGCCAGCAGTGCCTATGCAGAAGGGAATACTATTGGTTATGGAACTGAACTTGAAGGTTTTCCCTATCCCTACCCAGTAGAACATTTTCGGTTTGCATCACAAGAGCAAGACCTCCAGATGGGTTATATGGATGTATCACCCAAAGGACTGCCGAACGGACATACTGTAGTGTTAATGCATGGGAAGAATTTTTGTGGTGCGACATGGGAAACCACGATTGCGGTCTTGACTGATGTGGGATACCGGGTAGTTGTCCCTGACCAGATAGGCTTTTGCTCCTCCACCAAACCGGAACATTACCAATACAGCTTCCAACAGCTTGCTACCAACACCATGGCATTGTTAAAGCATTTACAAGTATCTCGATCCATACTGATAGGCCACTCAACCGGAGGCATGTTGGCAGCCCGATTTGCCTTGATGTATCCCGAAGCTGTCGAGAAACTGGTCATGGTCAACCCCATCGGGCTGGAAGACTGGAAAGCATTAGGTGTGCCGAGTCGGACAGTGGACCAATGGTATGAACGGGAACTCAAACTTTCGTTTGATGGAGTACGGCAGTATGAAAAGTCAGTCTATTACTGTGGCCGCTGGAAAGCAGAATATGACCGCTGGGTAGATATGCTAATAGGGCTCAATCAGGGGCCGGGTCACAAATTGGTTGCCTGGAATTCGGCGCTCATCTACGACATGATTTTCATACAACCAGTTGTGTATGAATTCCCACTATTAAAAATGCCGACGACCTTGATGCTCGGAGATGCCGATACCACAGCCATCGGCAGTGACATCGCTCCTCCGGAAGTTAAAGGAAAAATCGGTCGTTATAAGCTGCTGGGCAAAGAAGTCATCAAGACTATTCCACAAGGCCGTTTAATTGAATTTCCAGGTTTTGGACATGCTCCGCAGATTGAAGACCCGGTGATGTTTCATAAAGCCTTACTCGATGACTTGGCCAGAGCAAATAATTGATTATCAGCATAGGCAAGTTGCTCTTTTTGCAAGAGTATTTTCAGTAACAAACACACGCATAATTAAGCTCCTTTGGTTTTGTTATCCGTCATACTCAATGCTTCGACGTCACCACCGTTGGGGCAATACTGCCAAGGGCCATTCCGGCAATATCGACAATGATAAGTGCGATTGGTTGGCCACAAACGCTGCAAAGGGAAATAATCTGGCTATAGATTTCGAATATGAGAGAATTGCTAAGAATTTACCGCCCTTCTGTTCTCAAGGTTCGACCATACAATCAGACGATAATCTTTTTTGAGAAGGAGGCGATTTATAATCTGGCTACCCATAATTCGTAAAATTAAAGAGAACCAGTCACTTATCGGCAGGTATCAAGAAAGGTGAGGCTCGGCTGGGATGACTTCACCGTTTGAGCTCCTGAAAGAGAATCGATACCCGTCGGAAAATGAAGAATGAGACCCCGGTGTGGCGAGGAAAAAACTCGCTAATAAGACAGGAAATATAGCAGGGGGCTGGGTAATGGTACAGGGGGTGTGGATATTCCGAAAAGAAAGGTTCCGAAGACATCGGAAAACCGGCTGTCCTTTGCCCACTAATTCTTTAGAGCGCTACCGGGTCCACAGTGACTTATGGTCTGCCGGGTGGATTTGGATTGGAAGGGGACCAAAGGTCCAATGCGGATGCTTTCTCACAGATCAAGATTTATCTTGTACTGGGGACTGCCTTGCTTGTACCTTTAAAGTCCCTGTGGTGTAGAGCCGATTACTCCAAGATATATCCTAGCCGGAACTGTTCAGCGTATTGTCGCCAGGATCTAATGTGCTAAAATATTACGTGAATTTTTAAATCATATGAGAACAGATCATTCCATAGACGAGATCTTTGCTGTAGAACAAAAAGACATCGATCAAATGCCCCCTTTTTGTCTGTGGTGTCTCAGCAGGCTTCCCTTCGCCAGCCGACGATCACATCGATAGGAAGCTCGACCTGAATGAACTCCTTATCCAGAATCCTCCTGCTACATTTTTCGTGAGGGTTGCAGGGGATTCCATGAGAGACGCTGGCATAAATCATGGTGACATCCTGGTTGTTGACCGATCACTTGAGGCAACCAACGGGAAAATTATCATCGGGATCGTTAATGGAGATCTGACGGTAAAAAGACTGCTACAGAACGACACTTCCTGCAAGCTGGTTGCTGAAAATCCAGACTACCCGGCGGTTGAGATTACGAAAGATACCGATTTTAGTGTCTGGGGGGTAGTGACCAGCGTTATCCATCAATTCTAATCGACGTACTCAATGAAGAAAGTCTTTGCCCTCGTTGATTGCAATAATTTCTACGTTTCATGCGAACGGCTCTTTCGACCCGAACTGAATGGTAAGCCTGTGGTGGTTCTCTCGAATAATGATGGCTGTATTGTTGCTCGGTCTAATGAGGCAAAGTTGTTGGGTATTCCGATGGGGGCACCTTTATTCCAATTCAAGGCCCTGATTGCCCGGCATAATGTTCATGTCTTTTCGTCCAACTACGCATTGTACGGGGATCTAGACGGGATAAATAACGCTCACATTGACCAGAGGGTTTCTTTTCTTCGACCAAACAAGAGGCGTTTCAACTATCCCCGATAGAGACATTAGATTGCTCCAACAAAGCAAAATAAACTGAGTAAAGAAGGAATTCCAATGAATTTCAACATCTTTCTGAGACGGTCTCTGAAGGCCAGAGTAAGCCTATTCACACTGATTATCTTCCTGGTCAGCATCTGGGTGCTCGCGTTCTATACCAGCAATTATTTGCGTCAAGATATGCAACATATGTTGAGCGATCAGCAATTCTCGACTATTTCATTATTGGCCGCAGAGGTCAATGATGAGTTGGAAACCCGTATGGAAGCCCTGAAAAAAATATCCGAACAAATTACCTCGGCCACTCTAGCCAATCCGGTCGCCTTGCAGACATTGTTAGAACAGCGGGTGGTTTTTCAAACTCTATTCAACGGTGGAACCTTTGTCACCGGGATTGATGGTGTCGTAATTGCCAGTGTTCCGGTATCTACAGGACGAATCGGTGTCAGTTACATGGAAAGAGAGCATATTTCAGCTGCACTCAAGGAAGGCAAAACGTCAATCAGTAAGCCGCTAATAGGCAAGACGTCGATGACACCGGTTTTTGGCATGGTGACACCCATTCGGAATTTTGAAGGCAAAGTGATGGGTGCCCTCGTGGGTGTGATAGAATTGAGCAAGCACAACTTCATTGACCTGATAACACAATCTCGCTACGGAAAGACTGGCGACTATTTCCTTGTTGCACCCCAATATCGGCTGATTGTAACTTCTTCCGACAAGACGCGAATCATGCAGCAGCTTCCCGCCCCCGGCATCAACCCGACCTTGGACCCATTTATTCAAGGCTATGAGGGATCGGCTGTTTACGTCAATCCACTTGGTATCGAGGTACTGGGCTCCGCCAAAGGCATCCCTGTAGCGGGCTGGTACATGGGTGCAATATTACCAACTACAGAAGCCTTTGCTCCAATTCATTCAATGCAGCAGCACATCCTTTTGAGTACCATCCTTGTAACTCTGCTGGCAGGCGGTCTAACCTGGTGGATTTTAAGTCGCCAACTCGCACCTATGCTTGTTGCCGCGAGAATACTGGATACCCAATCGGATACCAACCAGCCGATGAAACCCTTGCCAATTGCTAACCCTGATGAAATAGGCAGACTGATCGGCGGCTTCAATCACCTGCTAAATAACCTAACTCAGCGTGAGGAGGAGATTAGAAGATCGCGAGACGAGCTTGAAATTCGGGTACAAAAGAGAACCGTTGATCTGGCAAAGACTGTTGAGATACTGAGGGAGTGCGCAGAACTTCTGGACCTTGCACATGATGCCATACTCGTTCGCGACTCGGATTCCAATATTAAATACTGGAATAGTGGGGCCGAGAAAACATACGGCTGGACCAAAGAAGAGACATTAGGAAAAAAATCTCATGATCTTTTACAGACACAGTTTCCGATACCCCTGGAAGATATTGTTTTATCTACTCTTAATACCGGGCAATGGGAAGGTGAATTAAAGCATGTCACCAAAGACGGGACGCCGATCGTTGTGGATAGTCGCTGGGGAGTCCATAAAAATCTCGATGGTGATCTTTTAGGAACTCTCGAAATCAACCGAGACATTACTGAACGAATAAAAATGACAGAGGAACGGGACCGACTTATTGACGACCTGCAAAAGGCACTTGCCAATGTGGAAGTCTTGAACGGCTTGCTCCCTATATGTGCCTCCTGCAAAAAAATCCGTGATGATAAAGGATACTGGAATCAAATCGAGGCATATATCAGTAATCATTCCAAGGCACAGTTCAGTCATGGATTATGCCCTGATTGCGCAAGAAAACTCTATCCTGACCTTGATGTGGACTTTGGACCTATGTTGGAAGATAAGCAAGCGCACAAATAATCAGATTGGGAAGATGTGGTTACTTAGCCGCTTACGCATGTCTGACGCACCTTCCTGGTTCGAAAGAGCATCTACGATCCTTGCAACTTTCATCCTCGGCCCATTGGATCTAAGGATTTCAAAAATTCTATCTGCCCTTGTAGTCATATTTCAGTTTCCTGTTGTTGGCGAACGTTTGGTGTAACCTGCCAGCTCCGCGATAGCGTGAGATTGATCGTGCCTTTTCTGGTCAGATTGAAACCTTTGCGGCCAGCGTGGGCAAGTTGAATCCCCGTGGTGGCACCTTGCTCTTTTACAAAGCGGGTAATCGGCTTAAACGCTTCTGCGTGAGCGTCGCTCCAGATACCACTATCGCCAGGGCTAATGCGCCCTTCCGGACTCACCGAGGTGGCTTCAACCATTACCAGCCCCGCCACCTACTGCACGACTGCCGAGATGAACAAGATGCCAGTCAGTAGGCAATCCGTCTTGACTCGAATACTGGCACATAGGGGAAACGAATATCCGGTTACGAAACGTGATTGACTTCAGGTTAAGAGGTGAAAAAAGAATACTCATGTTTACCTCAACTTAAAAGGTTAATGTAAGAAACAGAGCCAATAACTCTCCAAAATATTGAGGAGTTGGGTAGCTAAATTGAAGGTTATGGGATTTAAGTACTGTCATTACGCAGAGCAAAACCGGCCAAGAGGGCAAGCCCCATCAAGGTGCCACCGAGCAGACAAACTCCCGGCCAGCCAGCCAGAGTCCAGACAGAGGTGCTGGCCAGTGAACCGAAGGCGCCTCCGGCAAAAAAGGAGACGATGTAGATTGTATTGATACGACTCCTGGCCTCGGGCATATGGGCAAAAATCCGCGTCTGATTGGCGACGTGCGCCCCCTGCACTCCCAGATCGAGAAGGGCTGCGCCGCAGGCAAGTACCAACAGGGAAGAGCCTCCCAGCCCCATCAGTATCCATGCCAACAGCACCAGCCCGGCGCCTGAGGCGACGATTCGCCTGGCGCCTAGTCTATCTGCCAGTCGGCCGCTCATGCTCGCGGCAATGGCCCCGGCCGCCCCCACCAGGCCGAAACATCCGGCTGTCTGGGTCCCCAAATGAGAGGGAAGGGCTTCAAGGTGGAAGATAAGTGTAGTCCAGAAGACGCTGAAGGCCGCAAACAATAGCGCACCGCTCAACGCCGCCTCCTTCAGGACCGGAAGCCTGCGCAGAAGTCCGGGCAGAGAGGTGAGCAGGCCGAGATAGTTAAGACCGTTCTTCGGGCGGCTCTCGGGCATTATGATCCGGATGAGGGCGGCCAACAGTACCATAGCCACGGCTGCGCAGAAGTACACGGCTCGCCATCCCAGATGCGCTCCGATGAATCCGCTCACCGTCCGGGCCAGCAGGATCCCGAGAAGCAGTCCGCTCATGACAGTCCCCACATTCCGACTCCTTTCCGCTGGGCCGGAAATAGTCGCAATGAAGGGAACGATGATCTGGGGTACCACTGACAAAACACCGATCAGAAAATTCATGATCAGGAGGATGGCGGCAGAACGTACGGCCCCGGTAATGGCCAGGGCCGCTGCCGCAAGGAGTGTCAGGATGACTATGAGCCGTCTTCTTTCGGCTTTGTCCCCTAGCGGGGTAAGGAAAAGAAGCCCGAAGCCGTAGCCGATCTGGGTCAGGGCAGTGATAAACCCGGCTTGGGATTGTCTGAGATTGAAATCGCGGGCAATCTCTGCCAGCAGGGGTTGACTGTAATAAAGATTGGCGATAATAGCCCCATTGACTCCCGCCATGACCAGTATCAGGGACCGGGGGACCCTGGCTGTGGAAAAATGTGATTTATCGGCGGTCATACTCTGCAATGGGTTTGAGGCGCGATTGACCATTCATGTGAAGCTTTGCATGATTGCGACAACGGGAGAGAATGTTGAAAAATTCCTCCATTCTCCTCCTGTTTTCACTTTTGCGTAAAGGAAACAATGACTTCCTCTTTTGATTTTCGCCACTTGGCAGATGCCAGTTCCAGGCCGGGTTTCCTGTAGCCGACGGCAAGTAACAGGGGAATCCAATAATTTTCCGGGATATTGAAGGCCTTGCGTACCCCTTCGTGATCGAAGCCATCCATGGGATGACTCTCCAGGCCAAGGCTGGTGGCAGCGAACATAAGGCTCATTGCAAAGAAACCGGCATTTTTAGCTGCAAAGGCAAGGTTGGCTTCCGGGCTCCAGTTATAAAGGGACTTGGCGGCGTTCAGAAACCATTCGCGTTGTTCAGGTTTCATGGTCCCCGCTTTGAGCATTTCCTGCCAGTTTTTTTCAACGATCAAATGTCCTTCCTGCCAACCGTTCTTATCGGCAAGAACAATCAGAACAACCGGTGCTTCAACCACCTTTGGCTGGTTCCAGGCCAAGGCCTTCAGTCTTTCCTTTTCCTCTTTGTCCCGAAGAACAATGAGATTCCAGGGCTGAAGGTTGAAGCTGGAAGGTGTCTTGGCAGCTCTAGTGATTATCTCTCCCAGTAGTTCCTCTGAGATGCCTTTGTCCGGATCAAAAAAATTGATCGCTCGTCTTTTTTCCAATATCTCTTTGAAGTCCATATTTCCTCCGTTTGTTATGTGATAGGTAATCTGATAACACAGGCATTAACGTAATCCACAGTAAAACAACGACTTGTTTCAAACTTCAGCACTTTGCAAAGGAATTAACGGTTGACTGCCTTCATTGCCTCTTCGGGATAACGTTGACCTCTGGCTGCGCCGAGCGGAGCCGCTTCATTTATTCGAGCCAGATCCTCTTGACTGAGTTGTACAGACAGGGCCTTGAGGTTGTCAGCCAGGTAGTCACTGTGTCTGGTGCCCACAATCGGGACGATGTCTTTCCCTTGGGCTAGCAACCAAGCCAGGGAAAGTTGGGCCAATGAACACTTTTTGGCAGTGGCGATCTCTTCTAGTCTCCTGATAATGCCGAGATTGTGCTCAAGGTTATCTCCCTGAAAACGAGGGGAAGTACGACGGAAATCCCCTTGGTCCAAGTTCTCGATTGATCGAATCCTGCCGGTTAAAAACCCGCGACCCAGCGGACTATAGGGAACAAATCCTATCCCAAGCTCGCGGCAGGCGGATAAAATCTCTCCCTCGACATCCCGGGTCCAGAGCGAGTATTCTGTTTGCAGGGCGTTGATCGGATGCACGGAGCAGGCGCGCCGGATTGTCTGAGGGGATGCCTCCGATAACCCAAGGAATCGCACCTTCCCTTGTTTGACGAGATCTGCCATGGCCCCGACAGTTTCTTCGATCGGTGTTTCCGGATCGACACGGTGCTGATAGTACAGGTCGATAACATCCACTCCCAGGCGTTTCAGGCTGGCCTCGCATGCTTCCTTGACATAGGAAGGTTTGCCGTTGATTCCTTTGAAGCTGCCGTCCAGGCCACGCACATTGCCGAATTTCGTCGCCACGACCACCTTATCGCGTCGGCCCTTGAGGGCACGGCCCAGCAGTTTTTCATTATGACCTATGCCGTACATATCGGCAGTATCTATAAAATTTACACCTAACTCAATCGCCTGATCTATGGTGCGAAGAGATTGTTCTTCATTTGAAGAGCCATAGAATTCCGACATTCCCATGCATCCTAGTCCAATGGCTGATACTATCGGGCCTTGTCTTCCCAATGTTCTAAAGTTCATGCTTTCCCTCCACTTTCAAAGGATTTAAGGAAAACAGATGATAAAAATTCCTTGTTTGTCGACGAAAAACCATACACTGAATTGAATGTATGTTTCTTCATCTATAGATCAGTTTCGCGATTTGTAAATAGCGTGGGGGGAAGATGTTGAGTTCGGAAAAGGGTGGAGTTGCCTTCAAAAGGAGGCTATTCTGTGATGAGGTGGCATCGGAAAATTGAACAAGCGGGTAAATGTGAAGTCTGCTACCAATAGTACCCTGCAATCTGATGGCGTTAAAATCGCATTTGTTCAAGGGCACATTTTTTTGCGGGGAATTGAGGAAGAAAATGTCACGGTTTATGAATCACTGTACTAACTTCATTGCTATTTACATAAATATACTAAACAGGATTGAAAGGTTACAATGAATATCGATATTCGTGGTGGATCGTGGAAGCCACTTCCTAATTTGGATAAAGACTGTTTCGGCTGTGGCTCTGAAAACCCATCAGGCCTGCATATGACATTTGAAACGAACGGAGAGCGAATCCGAACGCAACTTTTAGTCGCCTCACAATTTCGAGGATGGAGCAAATTGGTGCACGGTGGTGTTATTGCAACCATTCTGGATGAGACGATGAGCTGGGCTGCAATCATTCTTACCAAAAGATTCATACTGACCAAAAATATGACGATCCAGTTTCAACGGCCGATTTATGTCGGATCCTCCTTGTGTGGTTTCGGGCATATAAAAGAGAAGACTGGTGAGCGAAAAGCAATCGTCATAGGTGAGCTCTATGATGATCAAGGCAAACTCTGTGCGACATCCGAAGGAGAATTCATACTGTATTCGAAAGAAGAATTTTCTAAATTGGAGTTTCTCCAGGAGGAATATTTGAAAGCGATGGCGGCGAGTTTTAAGGAGTTGGATAAAATATAAATTGTGTGATGGTCCTATTTGGTATGGGATCGGGCGGCCACAGCACTTAGTGGCGTTTTCGTATATTCGGCATGATCTTCCTTCTTTTTTGTTTCGATCTCAAGCATAACATGAAACTGAATCTATTTCAGGGGAGGAAGGTCACGGCATGATGGTCAATTCCCAAGCGGGGCACTGGGAATGGGCTCAGCAGTTCAAGGCTTTCCACTGGTCCCAGAAACGGAAATTCCATTTTCAACTTAAGCTATATCTGATATATTGGAGATAATCAGTCTGTACGGAAAAAGAAACATACGCTTGCCACCCGGAAGCCTCATATCGCCCAGATATGAAGATGCATGACATGGTTGATGTCCCGTGTTTGAGTTTCCCCGCCTTCCCGTACGGTTGGCCTCCTCAACTACCTGGAATTCTCTGGGAAGAATAGACGGAGTTGCAATGGATACCTTTACTGTCGAAAATATCAGGCCCGGGGGGATGACCCGGCGCCAGTTCATCAAAAGCGTCATAGCAGCCGGTGCCGTCTCCTCTTCCGGCCTACTGTTTTCCGGACCGGCCGGAGCCGGTCCAAAGACTTCCCCAGGCGCGGTCGAACGACTCATTACCCTGGCCGTCAATGGTCAGCAACGCCGGGTGGATGTCATGCCCCAGGAGACTTTGGCTCAGACCCTGCGTGGCAAGCTCGGACTCACCGGCCTCAAGATTGGCTGTGACCGGGGTGAATGTGGGGCCTGCACCGTACTCGTCGACGATGTGCCCATGTACGCCTGCTCCATTCTCACCCATAGCGTTCGGGGAAAGAATATTCTCACCATCGAGGGGCTGGCCCGTCCCGACGGGGGCCTGCATCCTTTGCAGCAGGGTGTCCTTGATGAACAGGGCTTCCAGTGCGGTTACTGTGCCCCAGGCTTTCTCATGGCCACTCTTGGCTATCTCAAGACCAATCCCGATCCCACCCGGCAGGAGTTGGCGCACGGTGTTTCGGGAAACATCTGCCGTTGCCAGGACTACGACAAGATCCTCACCGCCCTGATGCGCGGGGCCGAATATATGCGAAAGGGGTAATCCATGCCACAAAACGACACGCCTTTCACCCCAAAGCTCACTGGGCGCAATTACACCACGCCTGACCTGCGTGCCAAACTGACCGGAACGGCTCGTTTCGCCGACGACTTCAGGGCAGAGGGCATGCTCATATGCAAGCTGCTCACAAGCCCCCTGCCCCATGCCAAGGTTAAGCGCCTCGACATAAGTGCGGCCCTGGCCATGCCTGGCGTGCGGGCCATTCTCACTGCGGATGAGTTGCCGCAACCGGCCGATTCCGTTTCCGACAGCGGCGCAGTGATCAAAGCCAGCCCCTGGGCCGAACGCGCATTGACCATGGAACCACACTACCACGGCGAGCCTATTCTTGCAGTGGCCGCAACCGACGAGGCGGCCGCGACTGCCGCTATTGAGGCCATCGATATCACCTTCGAACCGCTCCCCTTTGTTATTGACCCCATGGACAGCCTGCGTCCGGGCGGCCCCAACGCCCGGACCGACGGCAATGTCTGGCTGCCTCCCGGGAAGCCCGGAGAACAACCGAGGATTGGAGAATTGAAATGGACGACGGCTGATTTTGAGACTGCCGGCAGGGACCGGCTTCCCATGGGAAAGACTGCCGCAGAGTGGTCCTATGGCGATGTCGCCACTGGTTTGTCACAGGCGGTGCTGGTTCTGGACGAAACCTTCGTCACCCCGAATGTCAGCCATCAGGCCCTGGAAACCCGTTCTGCCCTGGCCTGGTGGGAAAACGGCAAGCTTCACCTCACTGTCGGCACCCAGGGGACCATCCAGACCGTACCGGCCATCGCCAAGTGGCTCAATATGAGCGTTGACGACATTGTACTCATCAGCGAATACACCGGTGGCGCCTTCGGCGGCAAGATCACGGCTTCCGTGGCCGTGATTATTCCGGCGCTTCTGGCGAAAAAAGCTCACGCCCCTGTGATGTTACGCGTTTCTCGTGAAGACGAGCAGTCTATCGGTCGGGCGCGGCCGAGCATGATCGGTCGCATGCAGGCCGGTTTTTCCGAGGAAGGCCGTCTGCTGGGACTGGACATGTTTGTCATTATGGATAACGGACCCTATGAGCAACAAAACGATGCCGCCACTGCCGGTCGTATGGGCTCCCTGCTCTACCAGCCCAAAGCCATGCGCTGGCGCGGGGCGGCGGTGCTCACCAATACCCCCACCCGAGGCCCCCAGACCGCGCCTGGTGGACTTCAGGTCAGCGCCATGATTGGGCCAATCCTGGCCAAGGCAGCCCGCCGTCTGAGCCTCGACCCTTTGGCCGTATGCCGCATTAACGCTCCCGAAGGCCGTGCCCCGGTCGGCCCGCCTAAACCGGATGGTTCCCTTAACGCCGCTACCAGCGCCTTCGTCAAGCAGGCCCTTGATCGGGGAGCGGAGACCTTCGGCTGGCAGGCGCGCAGAGCCCGCCCGGCCTTGACCAAGGGACCTATACGACGCGGTATCGGCGTGGCCACGGGGTGTTTCGTTGCCGGGACCATCGGTTTTGACGGACTGTTTGTCATCACACCCCAGGGCCGCCTTCGTCTCCACACCGGCATCGGCAACCTCGGCAATGAGTCCTTCAGCGACGTGCAGCGGGTGGTGGCCGATGCCATGGACGTGCCCTGGGAAATTTGCGAGATAGCCTGGGGGAATACGGCCAAACACGTACCCTGGAGCTGCGTTTCCGGAGGCAGCCAGACCATCCACGCCATGTCACGGGCGGCCTTGGCGGCAAGCCTGGATGCACGCAAAAAGCTCAAGGAGATCGCCTCCAAAACTCTGGGCGGCAAGCCGGAGGACTTTGAAATCGGCGGCCAGCGCGTCTTTCGGAACGATAACGGCCGGGAGGGTATGAGTTTTGCAGAAGCAGCCGGACGGGCCATCGAACTGGGTGGGGCTTACGACGGCCATGAGTGCCCGGCCGATGTCAACAAGATAACCAAGACTTCCGTCACGGCCCTGGCGGGGCAAGGTCTTGTTGCCGTGGCCCGTGACAGCTTCCCGCGCGACGGCCAAACGTACTCGTACGTGGCCTCTTTTGCCGAGGTGGAGGTGGATATCGAGACGGGTATGTACCGGATCGTGGACTTCCACGCTGAGGCCGACGCCGGCTTGGTGGTTCATCCCCGCGCCTTTGCCGGTCAGCTTGCCGGGCGCTCCATGCTCGGCATCGGCCACGCCACCATGCAGAAATGGTTCTACGACAAACAACAAGGGAAGCCGGTGTCCAGGCGCTTCTACCAGACCCGTCCTCCGACCTTGCTCTGCTTCCCGGAAAAATTCACCTGGGGATCGGTCGGCATCCCCGACCCCCAGACTCCGGTTGGCGCGCGCGGAATCGGTGAACCGCCGACCGCCGCAGCCTGCGCTGCGGTATTGTGCGCCCTGACCGACGCCCTGGGTGACGACAAATTTTTCCGTGCCCCGGTTATGATCGACGCAATCTTTGCCGCCGTCGAATCGGGAACCTGGAGCAACCCGGGTGGCCTCTCGGCCAATGTCTAATCTATTGAGCCGCCGATAAATCGGTGGCGGGAGAACGCCTATGGCAATCATACGCGACGGCATGGCACCTTTCGACCTTTACCAGCCGACAAGCATCGAAGATGCCTTGTCCCTAGCCAACCGCCTCGGCGCCGATGCCTGGGTGCTGGCCGGAGGACTCGACAGTCTGGAGCGGTTCAAGGACCGCATCAAACGACCCAAGGCAGTCATTGACCTCGGTAACATTGATGAACTTCGGGGTGTGCGCCGGGAGGGCGAGGACCTGGTCATAGGATCGATGACCACCCTGACCGAGGTGAGCCTCCATCCGGAAATCCGGGCCCGTTTCGCCCTGCTTGCCGAAGCGGCAGGGGAAGTGGCGTCGCCCCAGATCCGCAACCAGGGGACGATTGGCGGCAATATCTCCCAGGACACGCGCTGCTGGTATTATCGCGGCGGGTGGGATTGCTATCGGGCCGGTGGAGGCACCTGTTACGCTGGTGAAAGTCTGGAGGGGCAAAACCGCGAACACGCCATATTCGGTGCCGAAGGCTGTGTAGCGGTGACTCCTTCCGACACCGCACCGGCCCTGGTCGCTCTTGAGGCCCGCCTGGTCATCAGAAATGCCGGGGGGAGGCGAGAAGTGGCGGTCGATGACTACTTTGTCGGCCCGGGGAGCGACATCACACGTTTAAACGTCCTCAAAGCCGGTGACTTGCTCACCGAAATCCGCCTGCCCGCTACCTGGGCCGGTGCGACATTTTATTTCGAAAAGGTCCATGACAGACCGGTGTGGGATTTCCCGCTGGTCAACATTGCGACGGCCATGCATCTTTCCGGGGAGCGCATCGATCGTTCCCGCTTCGTTCTGGGAGCGGTGGCGGCTCGTCCCTGGCGTCTGCCTCGGGTGGAAGCCGCTGTGGCGGGCAGCCTCCGAAACGCCGTTGCGGACTCGGCATCACGCATCGCCGCCGAGGGTGCAGTTCCACTGAAAAATAACGGATATAAGATGGCGCTGGCCCGCAATTTGGTCAAACGCGCTATTCTCGGCAAGAGGGAGTCATGAATCTGCCGCATGGATTCCTCACCTTTGGGGGCAGCCTGCCTCCCGCGCCTCGTTTAGCGGGACCATGGATGTGCAACTTTTTCCTCAACCAACATTTTGCTCGATGGGGCGGCGAAGCGCATATCGCAGAAAACAGTATGACGGAGAGGTGAAACCCATGACTGAATTTGAAAATATCGAAAAACGCTGTGATGCCATCGAAGAATGTTACGAGTTTATGCTGGCTTATGCGGCCCAGGGGATTGCAGATGATCGGGAGAGCCGCAATGGCACCCAGTTGCGAGAACTGCTCTCCCGGGCCGTGGCTGCTGCTTCCAGTTTACCTGAAGCCTATAACACAACTCTAACAGCCATGCATCTCGCCATGCAGCAGCAATATAAAAATTTTCTCGATGTCTTGGACTCAGACACAACCAAGGCTTTAGCCGCCATGGAACTCGTGCTTGCCCAACCGCGCATTTCGTCTCAGCTTATCGATAACCTCAACGCTTCGCTTCATGTCCGTACCCTTTTGACGGACGTCTTTCTCCTTGACGAAATCCTGCATTTGCAGCAGTAAATGTAACCAGCCGCAATAAAATACAGAAGTGGCATCGGAAAATTGAACAAGCGATTATGTGTGAGGTCTGCTACCAATAGTACCCTGTAATCTGATCGCTTCAAAATCGCATTTTTTCACAGGCACTTTTTTTTGCTGGGAATTGATGAAGGAAACGTCACTGTTTATGAATCACTTCACTGATATTATTGTTATTTACATAAATATACTGAACCCTACTGGACCCATCGATGTCTTTTCCCAACGGTCATCGCGAACAAAGAAAATCAAGCACTTACCATTATGTTGCTAAGTACTTGTTGCTGAAGTTTACCGTTTTTTAAAAACGTTGGTCGAGGGTCAGGCGGGATCGCCCGCGCACGGACATGGAAAATATTCTTTAAATTCAGCAAGATGCTGACGAAAAACAGCTATACGTAAGTATTTGAAATTACGCGATAAA
>CAIUQR010000055.1 GCA_903901335.1 uncultured delta proteobacterium
ATCGCGTAATTTCAAATACTTACGTATAGCTGTTTTTCGTCAGCATCTTGCTGAATTTAAAGAATATTTTCCATGTCCGTGCGCGGGCGATCCCGCCTGACCCTCGACCAACGTTTTTAAAAAACGGTAAACTTCAGATTAGGAGTGAATTATTGAAGAAATAAGGAAGGAGAAAACCTGGCTAAAAGAAACTTTCCGGTACAACAATCACATCATTATGCTTTACCGGGGTATCGAGACTGACCTTTTCCAGGACTTTCTTTTGATTATCTATCATCCTGACAATATTAATGCTCGACTTTGCCGCTTTTCCGTTAAACCCCTGAGCAAGGGCGATCAGTTTCAGGACGGTCGCCCCTTCTCCACAAGGATAGGTCCCTGGCTTCCCGACTTCACCGGTCACATAGCACATACCGGCACTGGCAATGTAGATGGTATCCTCGTCATTGATTTGAACGTTCTGGTTCATATCGCCGCCCTTGACAAGGGAGACAAGATTGATAACGATAACATCATCTTTTCCGTCCACCTTCCGCTTGATTGTCGCGGTATCTCCGGCATCCTTGTCAAACCCGCCGGCCTTGGAAACAAGCTCAAGAAACGTTGTCGGACCATTCAGTTCAATGAGCCCCGGATTTCTTACATTGCCGAGTATGACGACCTTTTTGCTGCGAAATTCATCGACAAAAACATTGACCTGGGGATTGACAATATAACCGCTCGCCAGCAGATGGGTCAATTTCTCCGTGATGGCGGAGATAGACAACTTATTGACATTAACCTGCCCCAGCAATGGCATCACGATGGTGCCATTGCTGGAAACACGTACCTTGGTCTTCAGGTCATCGTTATCGTATACCGTGATGCTTAAAACATCACCGGGCCCCACCAGATAGTCCTGCCCCAACACCTTTGAATTATTACATACTATCAACACAAACGCGAAGAGGATATACATTGCTTTTTTCACGCGCCCGGCACCTTATACAATGAAGATAATAGAAAAATACGTGGTAGTCAAAAGTAATAGATCAAAATTACACCAATTCCTATAAAGCGAATTTCAAGTTCAATAGGATAGTATTCGATTGATAGTCGAAAACATCGTATGATGAATAACGCTTGTCAAATTCATAGGCGATTTCTCCTATCAACCATTCACGAAAGAGATACTGCACTGCGGGCCGTATGAAAAGCCTGTCATCATCCCTTTTTTGGGCAATCAATTGCGCATAATCAGCATTCTCATAGGTAACATCCAGACTGCCGCTGATCTTATCGGTATATTTCTGTCTGTAACCAAAGGTTGCCCCGGTGACTAATTTACCTGAAGCTGATGTATAATCGGTTTCTTCATCCGTTCTATACAGATCCAGAGTGAATTTGGTCTTTACCGTAGCCCTGTACACGACCTGCAGATCCGCAGCCAGGCCCTTATAATCCTTCCGCACGTTGCCAAAAGGACCATTATCGTCAAAATCTCTCGTCTGGAGGCCGGTCTTGGCCAAAATGGCTACCTTCTCGGTGGTATCCCACTTTATACCGGCATAAACAAAGTTCTGGGTATTATCATTCGCCGATCCAGAAGTGTCGCTATAATGTACATCAACAAGCTTATCTTCCAGGAAGAAGGAGGTTTTCGGACTATAGACATAGTAGGCGTAAAGATCAATCCCGTTGTCAACCCTGCTCCTGAATGCATAATCATCGTAATCCAACCAGAAGTTCGAATACTCAAGCTTGGTTCGGAATTTCTCGGTAATTTTCCAGTCTGCAGTGGCCAGTGCGAAATTAGAGTTGTATTTTGCTTGAACCGCCCCCGGAACCCCGGAGTTGAACCCGTCTTCACCGTGGGTGTATCTATCGACAAGCTGTAAGGACAGGCCGCCTCGCATATTATATCTGAACAAACCCTCCAGAACTCCACTTGTGGTATTCAAATCCGAGTTTGCGGAATAGTACTTAAAATCCAAACCGCCCAGGGCATAGGCCTGGATTCTGTCTGTCCCCTCATGATCTTTGAATTGGTACTGCAATCCGCCCGGAGAGGTATTGTGGGGAGTTATCGCGACGGGAACTTCTTTTTTTCCCGGAACAGCCAACCATATACCGGGAGAAACCGTCGTTCTGGAGCTGCTGGTTCTATTCGATCTTACATCGAAGACATTATCGGTATAGGCTTCCTCGAGAGTAATGTACGGGTGGAAATACCCCCCCTTCTCACCGAAAAGATTGTCTGCTTTACCCACACCTGAATCTTCCGGCAACAGCGAAACCTGTCCAGTGGCGCTTTGCCCCATCGGCATATCCTGTCCCATAGAATCAACCACAGCCGGTTGAAGGTCATTGGCGGCAACAACGGCCAGTTTATCAATCTGCATGGCCTGAACATTACCACTTAGAACCACCACACAAAAGACCGCAACCCCTGAGTACAAAAAAATACCTCTTAGAGTTTTCATATCCCCTCCACATTTACTTCATTTAAAAATCTTCAGTACAAGCTTAGTAGGAAAATTAGTAGGAAAAACAAAAAAAAACAAGGTTAATCTGCCAATTACAGATTAACCTTGTTTAAATAGGTCGCTATGCCCCACCATATCTTTTGAAGTTATCTAAAATTCGATGGACTGGCAGGCGGTGGTGGTGGCGGTGGCGGTGGCGGGAAAGTCGTATCAGACGCAACAGGAGTATATGCTTGAGTGTCAACATCCTTACACTCTGCAATGCTTTTTTTAAAGCCGGCAGCCACAATGACTTCGGAGATATTCCATTTTTCAGCAGCAGCCCGGATATCCACCCCTTTTGCACCGGCGCAATACAGTGCTTTGACGAGATTCTGGGGGTTCAACCCTTCAAGTTTCATACCATTTTCCACAATCAAGTCGGGTTTGGCCCCTCCTTTGAGGGCATTTTCGACTGCTTTGTCTATTCCATCCTTGACATAGGTATCACGAAAATCACCTAGCCATTCAGCAAAAGCGATGGAAAAACTCATTAAAACCAGTACGCATGCAATTGTGATTCTTTTCATCTCCACCTCCTGAAGAAGAAACCGCTCAATTTCGATTTTTGCGATGTTTCTTACCTCTGATCATTTATGTATTTTCGACGAAACCGCATTATGTATATGCAATCTATTCTGCAATGACTGTACCATACTTTATAAAAAGAAATAAAACAAAATAGTAGTCCCTAGGAAAAATTATATGCTTGTAATTCGGGAATAATTTTTCGTAAAGGGACTTACCCCGCTTATCAGGGTCAGGTAATCAGAAATTTATCGCCGTATTTTTTAAAAAAACCAAAATATTTTTCTGTTTACCGGAATTTTATTCCTGATATACGAAAAAATCCCGAAACAACTATTGAGAAAGGTTTGGCAGGGGTATCCTTCAATACTGTTTTTCCTTAAACTTAACGAGAAATTTAAAGACCACCTGCTCCTGCTCACCACCAAAATCCCGAAACCTGAAGCCATGGAAAAACATGTTCCCCTCTTCAGTAAACCAAAGGTGTTCAGCTGGCAACTCAATAGAATGCGATTCCGTATCTAAAGGGAACGTTATTTTTGCTACAACTTTATCAAGCAGACAATCCAATTGGGGAATGGATGCCATAAACCCGTCGCTTGAAATATTAAGGACCTTTCCCGGAAAAAGAAGTTTTCTCTCCCTCTCCTGACAGACTAGGGCGAGTTCAACCTCATACCGGGGCGATTTTCTGAAAATACGAAAAAATGCGAACTTCCCCGTTATGATCCGTCCAATCCACTGCAGACGATCATGATAGACTGTATCTTGCTTTTTGAATTTCAGGCTGAACCTCATCATGTATATGATACAGAAGGAGGACACCATATACACAAAGAAGTACAACAAAAAGGCCGCAAATAAAGCGTAATCAGGCAATTTGTAAACCGATCCGGCTAGGCTCAAGCAGCTGAACAGGGTACTGATGCAGAGGATAACCTTTACAGCCAGCGCCCTTCCCATCCCGTATCGCATAAAGATATGGTGCAGATGATACTGGTCGGCCTTGAACGGGCTCTGCCCCCGGATAATCCTCTTACCCATAACAAAAAGGGTATCGGTTATGGGTACGGCAAGCACCAGAAGCGGCATAACGGGACTGACATGGGCCGAGTCCCCCTGCGTGAGAGCCAGGGCCATAAAGGCAAGAGAAAAACCCAAGCACAGACTGCCCGCGTCCCCCATAAAAATTGAAGACGGATACCAGTTGAATCGAAGAAAACCCAGGACAGCTCCAGCCAGGGCAAGATTCAGCAGCATCAGCGAATTGTCGCCGCCCAGTGATGCATGAATGGCAAACGTCACAAAGGCGATAAAGGAAACTCCACCGGCTAAACCGTCCAGACCATCGATCATATTTAAAGCGTTGATCACCCCGATAACACAGAAAATGGTCACTCCCCAGACAAACCAGGGAAAATCCGGAATATCAATTCTCCCGAATCCCAGAAGATTCCCAAAAGACTGTAAAGACACCTTGCTGAAATAGAGCAGAAGAACGGAAGCAAGTATCTGGGCTATGAATTTCTGCTGATGTCCTAATTCTTTAAAATCATCAAAGAATCCCACGAGAAGAAGGACGGAAAGTCCAAGAAAGTATCCTCTCAAACCTGACAGGGGGATTAAAGTGAGTGAACTGAAGGTCGCAGCAATAACTATACCGATACCTCCAACTAAAGGACGTGGAAGCTTATGAGTTTTTCTCTTTTCCGCAGGCTTATCGACAAGGCCAATAACCTTTGCAATCCGCGACAGTTTTGGCAGGACATACATCGAGGCAAACAATCCTACTAAAAACACAAAAATAATTCTGATTTCAGGATTGATCATTTTTCCTCACCTAAAGCTATTTCGAAGAAAAATATACATGAATATTGCGACCAGATATATGTTTAAAATTACATCTAAATATTGGCATACTTCTTTTCATAAAATTGGATACTGGCCCATGTTCACACCATGATGCCATCCTAACGATAAGGTTTAAGTTGAAAATTTTATTGCTTCATCAACCATTGCCTGATCTTCCGTAGCGGTTTGAACCATAGGGTCCAGGGATAGGGTTTAAGGCCATTGACTTTCCATGCCCTCCGATCCATTTGATTGGCTTTCAGCCTGTTTTTCCATGAAACATTGCTAATACCACCAGTCCGCATTTTCACCAATACTTCGGGAATATACGCAGTATTGATCTTATGCTTTACCAAAAATCGCAACATTAATTCATAATCGGCTGCAGAACCAAGATCAAGATTGAATAGACCAAATCGTTCATATATCGACCTGCGGACAAAAAATGTCGGATGCGGCGGCATCCATCCCCAATAGAATTTTCTCAGGTCAAAGGAACCTGATCGCCAGTAACGCACAACTTTTGTCGTATCCGTATTGTCAACATAGACCAAATCCCCATAACAGGCATCAACGGCTGGATCTTCGAAGACTGCAATCACCTTTGCCAGCACATCGGATGAGGCATA
This sequence comes from uncultured delta proteobacterium, assembly GCA_903901335.1. Classification (GTDB taxonomy): domain Bacteria; phylum Desulfobacterota; class Desulfobulbia; order Desulfobulbales; family Desulfocapsaceae; genus CAIUQR01. Next base: position 5,513 of record CAIUQR010000055.1, read on the forward strand.
AAAATCATCAGCGTTGAGGATACCGACGACATGCCCTTTTGCCAGATTGACTCCTTTGTTCATTGCAACATACATACCATTATCGGGCTCGGAAATGACTTGGGAGATATGTGAATACTCTCTGACAATATCCAGGCTGCCATCCGTTGAATCACCGTCAATTATCAAGTGCTCAACCGTTGTGTCGACCTGGCTTTCCACGGAAGCAAGGGTTTGCGGCAAAGTCACAGCACTGTTGTAACAGGCAGTAATGATGGAAAAGTATGGGGAAGGGCACTTTTCTCTCATTGATCGATATCTTGACTCGTCGATTGCAGCTTGATTTCCAGTATCTGTTCGATCGCCTCTATCGGATTACACCGATGCGCGGCCATATAGCGCTCAACTTCCGCAATCTTAACATCGACCAGATAGCGGTACCAGAACCCCTGCAACAGGTGAAACGCAGTACCGGAAGGCCCATCCAGGAACCCGAAACGGCACATATACCGATAGAGGAAATAGATTAAAGCGCGGAAGCCGCTCGGTAATCGTGCATAAATCGACTCCTTGATCCATCGTTTTATACCGGGTTGAGAGACTGTACTGAGAGCGGCTACGCTGTCATGGGGCATGAACCGGTATTTCAGGTTCAACAGGTCCACCGCTTCACGGCTGGCATAACCGTTATGTTTTGCAGTCCACCGTGTTACTGTGTGGAGATTATCATCGATGATTTCCCCTTTAAAATCCTCTGTTTTTCCTGTCACTTTGATATGCTCGTCCATCCAACGGTTCTCGCATCGCCCCCGACCTTTGCGGAACAGGCGCAGAACCCGGATCGGAAAAACTCCTCCGAAGCGGATCAGTTTTCCCTGAAAGGTCATCCTTCTGCCGCAATATACTCCGGCAACCTGAGTATCCATAAGCGGCAATCTGGTTTGTATCTCTCCGACCAGCAACGGACTGAGGTATTCATCGGCATCGAGACGCAACACCCAGTCGACGGTTGAATCAAGCTGGGACAAAGCCCAATTAAACTGGGAAGCCTGATTCACAAAAGGATGTTGTACTACCTCGGCACCATGGGATTCGGCAATACGAAGTGTTTCGTCAGTTGAAAAGCTGTCTACAACCAAGACAGATGCCCCTACACTTTGTACACTTTCCAGACACCTCGACAAATGTCTGGCCTCATTCCAGGCAAGGACAATAACACTTAAATTCATGGTATTCTGACTATTGAGGTTATGTCCTTTGTTAGTGCTAATACCATGTTCATTCGCTGAAGGTAATTTTCCTTTTTTTTATCGGACGAGCAGGATTGCCTGCTACAATTGTCCAAGGTGGCACATCATTCATCGCAACACCTCTTGCCCCAACGATGGCACCTTCACTAATTGTTACTCCAGGCCCTATGAACGAACCAGCACATATCCAAACCGACCCTCCGATGATTATAGGTTCTTTAATGAGAGGCATTTTGGGATCATTATAATTATGAGTGCCGGCACAAAGATAGGCGTCTTGAGAAATAACAGTGTTATCTCCAATCGATACGCGACCTAAGTTATAAATGTGTACCCTGGGGCCAATTGCGGAATATTCACCGCAGGTTAAATTCCATGGAAATTCAATCCATGTAGAACCAAAAAACATACTGTTTAGAGGGACCTTAGCACCAAAACATTTTAAAATCAAAGGCCTGAGAAAATTAACCCTGTGCCAGCATATACGCCAAACTGAAAACCAGATCAATCGCCAAATCATTCTCAAAATATAGTCTTTCCGAGGATATGGAAACTGTTGACAATAATTTAATGTTTGTTTCAAAAATGGTTCCATTTGATTAATTAGTTAAGTTTATGGCAAGAAAGTTTAAATCATTTCAATTTTTTGCTATGTCTGAGTAAACAGTACACCAACGTTGTACGATTTTTTCCCAAGTAAGTTTTTCACCCAATTGTTTCGCCGCCTTTGACATCTTCTCGTGAAACTCTGTATCCTCACATATTTTTTCAATAGCAGCAGCCCATTGACCTGGATCAAATGAATTAACCATCATACCTGCTCCATTCTGACAAACAAATGTGCAATTTGCTTCACGCGATACTATACATGGAAGTCCAACTCCCATAGCCTCGGACACTACAACTGGTTGACCTTCTGCTAAAGATGGGAGGCAAAGACATTTCGCATGCTGAAGAAGTGCCCATTTTTCTGCCCCGTATGCCGGGCCCCAGAAAATCACACGGTCGGTGACCTTGAGTTCACCGGCAACAGTCTCAACTGCTGAACGATGGTCATATGCGTCCGGACCGACAATAATTAATCGGTGAGTGTCTCTGATCTTCGTTTGTGCAAATGCCTGCACAACAAGGCCGGGTTGCTTTCGAGGCTCTATATATCCTAAAAACAGCACATAGGGTTCTGAAATTGGTCGGGGCAAATTATCACAACCGCCAATTGCCTGAAAACCGTTTGGAATTGATAAAAACTTTCTATCCTTAATTTTCATCCGTTTCAAATAGATTATTTCATCTTGGCTAAACATTCCGTAAGCACTTGTATTCTCAACACAACGACGGCAAAAAAGATGCCACCATACCTTCTTCATAACTCCTTGCTTGGAAAGCATATTGGGACTCAATTTCCCATGAGGTGAAAAAATAAAAGGAGTATGCGTTTTTGCCAAATAATGCATTGCCATTTCTGTAAATGATGAAAAGCAGGTATGGACATGTGCCACATCAAAAGGCTTGTTCATATCTATCGCTTTTATTACTTCTTGAAAAGGCCCCATCCAAGGATGTGAGCGTTGATCGAGGACAACTTGGTGGATTCCAGATCGATGCGTTTTCGAATATGGCGGCGAACAGATCCGTTTCAATTCACGGTTACCGCAAATAAGGGTTACAATGTGCCCAGCTTGCGCCGCATGATTGCAAATTTGACGCACAACATTTGAGACTCCACCTATTTCGTTCTCAAGATCCACATAGCATGGGCATACCTGTAGTATTTTCAATATCTTAACCATTTATCATTGAAATTCAACCTTGTATCTTTCTCCTATCTCAATCACCCCGCACACACTCCGGTGGCGGACCACCGCCCAGAGTCCATTTGCAGACAGCATGCATTTCTGCAGCTACCTTGTCCCACGAAAACTTCTGCTTCACCAAAAACAACCCATGACCACCTATCTCTTTGCGCTCTGCATCTGTTAAAGAGAAAAGTTTCATCAAACCTGTTACAATTTCGTCAGGATCTGGTTCTACTTTGATTGCCGCACAGGATTTAAATCCTTCTGGGATATTGCATTTCGGCGTCATTAATACCGGCAATCCATAGGCCCATGCCTCTAATACCGTCATTGGCAGACCTTCACTGAACGAGGGCAGAACAAACGCGTCAGCATGAAAATAAGCGGCAGCCTTCTTTCTATCAAACTGGGGGCCAATGAATCTGACAGTATTGTGTACCTGGAGGAAATCCACCAGCATACGCAGCTCTTCCTGGTGGCCGGTAGCATCCCAGCCGGCAATGATCAGCACCCAATCAGAGATGAGATTTAAATGACATTTTAAGGCCTCAGACCAAGCGACTATCAAGTTTCGCAGCCCCTTTTTCTCATGAATCCTACCCAGATAAAGCAGCACTTTTTTACCCGGTTCTATTGTGTCATGCCATGGTGCCGGATCCAAAACCGGCACGTCAGGCAGGTCAATGCCGTTTGGTATTATGCATATCGGGTTTTTCAATCCATACTGCCGAATAGAAACTGCTTCGGATTCACAAAGTGCTCTTAAGCAGGATGCATTTCTGAGGTGCTCATTTTCATACAATATACCCGCCAGCTTCTTTTTCCATAAAGAATTGTTTACGGCCCATGGGTCGAGCATGCCATGGGGGTTGACGATATAAGGGACACCTCGTTTTTTGCTGATGCTCTGACATACATGCGAAAAATGCATCCAGATCCCGTGGGTCTGCATGATGCTCGGCTTAAAACGCTCGACGGCATCTAAATAACCGGGTGCATAGCCAAACGCCTTTGGGTTAATTGTCTCGAATATTTGAGGAACAAGCGGAGCCCATCCTGGCAAATCGTCATTAGTAAAGCTATCCTTCAAGCCGAACACACTGATATCCACCGGAAAAACAGCAAGCATTTCCTGCATCGACCGCTGGATGCTGCCGAGAATTCCCCCAGCCAGACGACTAACCGAACCCGTCAGAACAGCTAACTTCATCGCAACCCAAGGCCTTTTAATATTAGGGTATCAAGCAGAGTTGGCCTGTTCGTTGGCGCATTGATAACTGCCTTGGCCGCCCGCATAAAGTTTTCAGTGAAATTGTCCGTCCCCCAACCGCCAATGATCTTCCAGCTTATCTTTCCCATGGTGGTCAGATCGCATTCGCCTGAACTGAGCTTCATCATGAGTCCTGCCAACTCCTCAACATCGTATGGATCGAAGGTAAAACCATTCCGGCCACACTGCACCAGATCCGTTGCGCAACCACAACGTTTAGAAACCAGAACAGGTAGGCTAGATGCCATCGCCTCATTCACCACTAATCCCCATTGCTCAGTTGTGCTGGCGTGGATAAATGCACTGGCCAATCCATAGTAAAGGGGAAGTTCATTGTATTGTTTAAAGCCCGGCATTATCACGGTATTAACAAGGCCTAGTTCCTCTCTCATGCGAATGATATCTGACTGCAGTTCGCCATCTCCCAAAAGAACCAGCGACCAAGGGGTACCCCCACTGTATTTCCGGTAGCTAGCATAGGCTCTCAGCAAAAGCGGAATGTTCTTTTTTTTTATGAATCGGTTCGAGGCTAGAAAGTAACGCTCCGGCAGGTCGAAATTTTGCCTCAAGTCAGTAGCATTTCTGCGAACCCGGTCCGAGGCAGATCGGAAAAATTGATTGTCAACAGCATCGTATCCAGTAAAGATTACCCTATTGGGCATGCCAAGTTTCTGAAGATAGTCAATATGCGGCGAACCTGCCACAAGACCAGCAGAAAACTGTTCAACCACGCAACGCTTGATGGTTTCCTTCCACCATCTGCGATTTTGATCGATGGCTTGGCTATCGGACATAACAATAGCCGGCACATGGTGGAGGCGGCACCACAGCAGGGCCGCAAGGGCTGCCCGACCTGACCAACCAGGGATGGCAATAACATGCGGCTGAAGCTCTTCAAGTGCAACACCTATTCGCTGTTGCATTTCTTTTCGTGGCTGCAGGTCGGCATCCGCGTCCGCAAAAAGAGTTACTCTTTTAAGACCACTGGCCCCCTCTATTTTTTCCCATTGGTATGTTTGGTCAACACTAGAAATTTCCACGCACGACAGATCACATCGTGTGGCTAATGAACTTAGTCGAGCATGATGATAAGGTCCCAGGCGGTTGAAAAGTACGGTTATCCGTATCATTGTTCACCCATCGTCCGAGATCGGCAGATTATTCTTCCTGGATTAAGTATCAAGGCTTTCCTCTTTTTTCTGGCTTTACAAAGGACAAACAGCACCATCAAGGGTAAGAGTGTAAGAGGCAGAGTGTAAATCCAGCCCCACGGGGTGGCAGCCGCTTCTACGAAACCAATTTGAATTAGAGCAGAATAAAGAATTATATCACCCTCCGACCTCACACTACGATCATAAACATTCCGGATAATTCGCAAGAGAGAACCAGTAATTAGCCCTCCAAAAATTATCCCTAGCGGGCCACCGACATAATACCAATGGCCGGCAAACGTGAACGCCGGTCCCATGATCAAGGCAGTTTCACGAACATAGGCGTCAGCTAGGTTGGCTCGTAGTAAAACTCCTTGCACGGCCTCCATTCCCGGATAAATTTTATTCGGCCAGACTGCACGAGGTACAATGCGAGTAAATACTTCCAAGTGACCATAACCGTAGTTATACGGAACGGACTCTGGAACGAGTTCGACTACCGACATCACACAGTTGAAGTCTATGCCCCTCGAAACATTTTCAGTCTGGATTTCACGGTCGCCACCAAGAAAACCCGGTGCAGTACGGCGATAGGCCTCCTCAAGATCGATGCTTTTTAGATTAAAGGAAAGATTAGTGAATTTATCACGGTATTGGGCCTGAAAACTTACCAGCATAAATATAAAAATAAAGCCCCCGACAAGGAGCCAACCTGGAGGACGACTCCGCCTAGGCAAATAATAAGCAGCAAGAAGCATCAAGGTGAACATAATGGTCTGGCTTCGAGTTCCCAGGTAAACAAACCAGAGCCACAGGAGACAGCCCAATGACCAGATCAAAGTCTTTTTCAGTTTTATGACATTATGAAAGGAGGCATGAAAAAGGAGGAGGACTGCCCCCAGTGGCAAATAATTTGTGAGCAATGCCATATAACCGTTAATATTTGCATAATCTGTCCCACCTCGGCCTACTGCCAGCCAATTTGCCGCGCCTCCCGCGCTGGCAAACAAAAAAAGATAGCCGACAAGCCCGACGCCGAGCAGGAGATATCCAGAAAAAGCCAGGCGAGACGGCGTGAGACGGTCAGGACATCGGGGTATAATTCGGGCACGAATCGGCCCAATGTCATACTCATAACCGATTACCACACAGAGCAGACCAATAAAAATCCATAAAAGAGTTTCTTCAAAAACACCATTATGGTGCCAGGAAATGAGTGTCTTTGCAAATGAAATGGGTTGTATCACATAGACAATGAAAATACCGGCCCAGAATGTATTGAGGGGATCAAAAAGCAACCAGCGCCTAGCAGATATCAGCTTGACCGAATGAACTACCATCAGTCCAACGATCATCACGATAAGCAAGTCTGCCGGAATTGAAGGTGTTAGAAACATGTATTGGACTCTTCAGCAGTTATTGCGTTCAAGAGTCGCGCGCCGTATTTGTTGACAGTATGTTCTGCGGCTTTGCAATATGCGTTTTTGGACATATTGTTTATCAATTCCGGATTAGAGAACAATTCAACAACCCGCTCGGCAATGCCCCTGATGTCACATACCTGTACAATATATCCATCAATTCCATCAGTTACCACACTACCTGTATTGAGTGTGCAAATCACAGGCAGACCCATTACCAGTGCCTCATAAGTCACCGTGGCAGAACCTTCGCAAAGTGACGGCAGGCAAAAAAGATCGGCCCAGGCAAATTGTTCACCCACTACTTTCCGAGGAACCTGTCCGGTAAGGAGGATATTAGTTGGTAGAAATTTCAGCATACTTGCGGGTAAGGAGATCGTCCCGACAAGGCGAAAACGGATCTCGGGGTGGCTTTTCTCCAGCAGGCGTGCTGCTTCGATTAGATAATGCGCTCCCTTGCGAATACCTACTTGACCTACGAACAGAACATTGAGTTCTTTGCAACGCCGTAGTTTGCGTTTATACGAAGTGAAGCGGGTCACATCTATTCCATAAGGTACCACGACAGCCTTTTCAGCAGGACCTCCGGCTTTGCGGATACCATCGACCACGAACTGAGAACCACATAAAATGTAATCTGCCGTCTCCCATTCAGCGGCTTCACGGTCGGCAAAACGCTGCCAGGTACTTTTGGACTCGATCATCCTGTACATCTCGGGAAACTTGGCAAATTCCGGATCGAGAAGTTCTCGTTCAATAATCTGCGGTGCGATGGTCTGCTCCATGACGGTCTTCAGACCACAGCGTTTAGCTTCCAGCAGCAGTTCCAGACCGGCAGAGTTGAAAGTATAGACGGCAGCCGCATCGCCGAGTCCATGCTTTATGATGAGGCGGTTAAAGGTCTCACCGGCCCAGAGATGTACAGCTGTCGTATCTGCTGGACCTCTAGCGGCCTGTCGACGCTTTGCGTATTCCCAGCCAAATGAGGTATATGCCCGAATTTTCGACGGTGGAATACCATTAGCCACACGCCCCAGAAGACGTTGTAGTCCCTTTGGTTGCAAACGGTCCGGCACCAGTTTCCGCAATACTGCCGGCCATCCTTTGACCGCACAAATGTCGGTATGAAACATCGTCAGCATGTCTGCTTCCTGGAGAATGCGCGGCACGGCATAGTGCATGCGGGCGCCTAGCTGGGCAAAAAGATACTTCGTCAAACTACAACTCACTCTGAATTTTTTGTAATATTTCTTCTAGTTTCCAGGCCTGTTTTTCATAGGAAAACTCAGATCTTGCCAATTCTTTCAATCGAGCTCGTTCTCCTAGTCTTTCTTCAATATTCCAGTTATTGATTTTTTGAATAGCCATAGCTATATCCTGTGGTGATTCAGGATTACAAGCAATACCCAATCCAAATTTCAGCGTTAATAACTCCAGTCCTGGGAAATTTGAGGTAACGACCGGAAGACCGCATCTCAAGTATTCGGTTAAACGCCCTGGAGCTTGGTAATAATTTCCAATTCCGTCATCAGGATAAAGCAACAATCCAATGTCACAGCACGCAGTATAGCGCAGGAGCTCATCAAATGGCAAATCACCAAGATAGACAACCCTCTTTTCAATGCCTGCAGCAGTTACAGCCTCCTCGGCTTGTCGAAAACTCTGCGAGCCACGAGCCATTCCAGTAAAGACAAGAACATATACATCTGAAAGAGCGGCCATCGCCTCGACCACAAAGCGACTGCACCTGACATTACTGAAGGGTCCAATGTGTAAAACAAGCCTCGTTGCCGAATCTGGAAAGATTCCACCAAGACGAAAGATTTCAGCCCTCAGGGATGCTTCAAATTCCGGGACTGGCCATTCATGGGGAAGAGCTGAACGTATAACAAACGGCAGGTTGTTAAGTTGATAATTGCTCTTCATGAAACGGGCACGGTTTGTTTCGTTACAAATAACATAACCGGATTTGCGAGCGATGGACTTTTCAAAAAAGGCCCAGAACGGGTGCCGCCCCGGTTCAAGATAATCCTGAGTGTGATAGATGATTCTCGATTTATGTATACCGGCCAAAGCAAAGAAACCAGCAACTGTTCCAATATGACCCTGGAAGTAAAAAATGGTGCTTCTGGAAAATCGTGCTCTTAAAATAAATCCAAGTAGGCGCAGTTGCCATAGCAATTTAACCGCTATTGACGGGCCGATGGGATATGATATGTTCGGGATTGAGCCTAGCGGAGTTGTAATAGTATAACATAAATACCTGGTACCGGCCGTGAACATTCTAATCCGCCAGCCTTTTCCCGCAAACCACAGGGCAGCCATCACCTGGTGAGGCGCCCCCTTATGTGGATCAGCACCGGTGACAAATAAAATTTCAATGTTTGAAGACTCCATCAGATATTTTTATAACCAAGAATTGTCCACGTCAATTCAGGTTTTTCCCTGTATTTGACGACCTTGGCTGGAATCCCAATACAGACGGCACATGCTGGTATATCTCTTGTGACAGTTGCCCCGGCCCCTACAACCGCATGATCTCCGATGCTTACTCCTCCTAAAATCATTGCCCGAGCCCCAATAAAAACACCGTCTCCGATGATAATGGGCGCAGACATTGGCGACAAATCTGTAATTGAGTGGTCGCCATTGGATATGAATACTTCCGGCCCAACGATCACGCCCCTTCCAATTTGAATCTTACCCTGTGCTCGTATAGTCACATTGCTGAAAATACATGAATAATCTAATATTGTCAAATTAGGCCAGTTCAAAACTTTTACACCGTCAAGTATTACAACCTTACTTCCGATATGAGAACCAAGAAGACTGTTTATAATCTTGTTTTTAAGTGCATGTACTGGCGGCTCATAGAAAAAAGATATCCCAAGCAGGAATTGGAGTATATTAACATACAATCGCTTGAAACATGTTTTGAAGTAATTTGCCACTAAACTTTCCCCACTTCTCAGCACTTTTTTATGGTGGTTGGATCATTATCGATGGGCAAAAGTAATAATCCTTTGCCAGATAAAAATCAGATCATTCTTTCTGGGAACCAAATGCGTGATATCTGCGTCACAATAAAACCTCATTGCAATAAACAATAGCCCTGCGAAACTAACGGCCTCACCGGCCATAAATCCCCAAGCGATGCCGATTGCCCCCATCTGGCGCCCAAGATACCAACCTACATAAGCAATTATCAAGAGACCAACTACGCGTGCGACGACACCTGCAATCGGCTTTCCCTGGCCGCGTAAGTCCTGATCGACAATACCACCCAAACCGGCAAGAGTTGCGCCAGGCAAGAGCAAGAGTGCTAAGGCCACTGCTCCAGCAAATTCGTTACCATAGACTAAAGGAAGAAGAAACGGCAGAGCTGCCCCTAAAAAACCAGCACCTATGACTGAAAAAATCGCACCTCGACGAAGAATTTGCGCCACAGCAGGAAAACCGGTCCGATGCAGTCGTCTGGTTGCATCGGAAAATGTTACTGCCCCTAGAGCCTGATTGAGTGAGTTCAGTACAGTGCCCGCTGATAACGCTACAGTGTAATAGCCAATCTCGCGAACCGGGAGCAACCATACCAACAACATCTTATCGACCTGCTGATACAGAGTCGACAGAACACTTGCACAAAAGAAAGGAAAGCTGTCTCTAACAATAGATCCATTTAGTTTCAATTCACTCAGACTACACAAGGGTACTTCCTTATAATTACAAATGCGAAAAACCACAGCAGAGGCATTGGCAAAGATGAGAGCGACAATGCACCAGTATACTTTATCGTGAGCCAAGAGCCAGCTAAGTGTAATGCCCAAAAGATACACTGGATAAAGGACTGCTCTTGAGAAATTTAATATCGTGAAATTTCCAAGACCCAAGTCGATCCCCTGAAGATTCATAACTATATGATTTATCGGTATGAAGAGGATGAAAAGATAGACAGTCGGCAGGATGTGATGCAGAGCTTTGGGGATTAGATACGGCAGAGAAAGACCACACAATAGTGCGGTTGTTCCGCCCGTCACTAATGCAGTTAAAATTGCTATTTGTACAAACGATTTTGGGTCGTCATATTTCCCGGCCTGACGTGCTATCGCCATATCAACACCAACAATTCCAAGGCTTGCAAACAGACTGGGCCAAAGAATAATAGCTGTGTATTCCCCCCGTCCGTCGGGTCCAAGTATCCTCGCCAGTAAAATACCTTGCAGGACGGTACACCCCTGTATAAATACATTTGTGGCAAAGGTACCAATATAGGATTTGGCGCTACCGCCTGCAGTCACTTTTTATATCTCCACTAGTGCAAGAATGAGTATTTCCAGGTTCGAATTCAACATGATGCCTGGATTTCCGTCCTTTTTTGACAGCATTACACTAATATCATATGGCTTTGTATACTATTGTTCACACTGGCCTAGCCAGTAAAAATGACTGATTATTTAAGCAACAGCCATAAAAAAAAGCGGCTGAAGAAACTTTCTCCAGCCGCTGCAATATCTTGAATTCAGGAGCTTCCAAATTAGAAAGGCTCAAAATCACCAATCGATATCTATGCCTTCTTTCTATTTCTGACTATGCCAAGTCCCACCAGACCACAACCCAAAAGAAGCATGGTGGCAGGTTCCGGGACAGGAGAGTCAACACCAATGTTAAACCCTGACCATTCTTCGTCGGGATTAAAATTGATCGTGAGAGTGGTGAAGTCGCCAGTCAACTGTATAATGCCGCTAAACTCGTAACCGGTAATACTGGTAGGATTAGTGGGTGAATTAAAATTACTAGTGTATGCAGTGGGAGTATAATTCAATCCATTTGGATCATTATAATTGTATATCCATCGGTTCGGTCCCGAGGAAAAATATGATGTTGATATATAAGCACCTCCAAAATTGTAGGTAACTCCTAGATATGGTGTACCAACACTTACCAGAGAGATGTATGGATTATGCACAACCGAGGTAAAATTTATCGTAACGGAACCTTGTCCATTTTCTCGAATCACATCTGTTGGATTCAGGCCGCCATACGCATCAAAGTAAGGGTTTGTTGGATCATTTATTGGATATTCTACCTTGTAATAGTTTGCATCATATGAAACCCCAAATACTGCCCCGCTTAAAGTAACACCCACAGATCCCAGTGTACCGCTACCTGAACCAGAGGCGCCTGTTGTAACAGAACTCCAATCGGTCCAATCAACAGTCCCTGCAAAAGCTGCTTGAGAGTCAAAAAATGCGCCCGAAAAGACCAATCCCGCGATGGCAATCATAAGATATTGTTTTTTCATTATTTCTCCCCTTCATTGTTTATTTATCCTATCAGGTCTGAATGTGTTCATATTATGGAATATACTTTAAAAATCTCCAGTAAGCAATAAAACACAACAAATAATACCTGTGATCGGATTATAGGATTTTCTGTTTAGTTTAAACCTCACTTAACCCATTGCAGACTTTCTTGCAAAATTTGGTCCAATATACTTCAGAACCCTGAATATCCATATCATTTTGTTTTTATAACTATTATTAGCAGATCACTCTCTCCACGCCGGATCTGATATCTATTTTTCCATATTTTCGGAATATTTTTCCGCATTTTCGAAACTGAAGGATTCGTGAATTTTTCAAGATCTCTCTAACGGCTGGGACGAAAAATCTTAAATGTGCTTTTTTAAAGCTGGCTCAGAATTGCTTCCCATTAACACTAACCTGGGGAGAAGTCTTCAGTTTTTCCAGGACCAACGACTCATCACGTATAAACAAGGTATTTGCTGTCTTCATATTTTTTCCTTGTAGACTGACAAGAGTTCGATCCAGCGGATTGTATGAATAGGTTTCAAAACCATGATCACGCATCATTTCCAGGATTCGTGCCTCATCAAACCCGAATCGGCTGCCGCTTCCATTGAGTTCCATTATTACCGAATGCAGTGTTTGTTTTTTCAATGTCTCCAACGCCCCTTCGAGTACCGGAGTTTCATAACCTTCGACGTCTATTTTCATCAAGACGGGCCTTTCATCCTTCAGGACCGCATCCAAAGTTGAAACTTCAATACTCACCGTATTTTCATTCTGCTCCCCGGAGGCAAGCGCGTGATTTGCAGGCCCCATATCCGTTGTAAATGCTATGCTTTCTCTCTTACTCCCCAAGCCTATATTGAGACATTTGACCCTGTTCTCTAAATGGTTGAGATGGATATTCTCAACTAGTCTCATATATGTACCGGGGACAGGTTCAAAGGCATAACCTCTTGCCCCTCTGGAAGAACATGCAAGAATGGTGTAGGAACCAACATTAGCGCCGACATCAATGAACAGGTCGCCATCCCCCAGGACATGGAGTAAAAACCCCATGTCTTGAAACTCATGGAGACCGGTATAAACATTTCCGGTTAATCCCGTTTCTCCAGCCCTGACAAGAAACCTCGAACCATTGATCCAGTCGTAAACTATCGGGCCGGGAACCAAGCGACTGCCAATCTGCCATCTCACAAAACGAAGGAGAGATTTGAACGTATTGTCTCGAGTGAGTGGATGAGTTGCGATGAATTTGACACTCTCTATAACAGACATTCTCTTTCCTTTGTTTCTCCTCTCAAAAGTTTCACATTTCTACAGGCATTTTAGAAGATCGGCAAAATATAGAATTGTCCGTTTTAATCCTTTCATCGACCGGCATCATCCATCACCTGCACCTCTTCACCTAATGAGACAGCAGCGACTTAGCTTCGTGTATATTAACTTGCATACCATCATCTCAAGTATCTGCTTAGCAAAACTATATATTTTTACAGAATACATTGCAAATGAATAGGGAAATCTCTCCAGGTCTGAAACGCTGCATGAGGAAAGGCCTTCCTGCCTGCCGATCCCTCGTCATCCTTCACTGCGTCTATACAATATTTTTCCAAAGCGATCAATATGTTGGACGAGATCCCGCTCTGTAGTGCCTTCGTAATGAACGATATCAAAAAAATACGGCAGGAGAGACTCTTCATTGAGAATAAAGGAGAGGGAGGAAACACACGAATGCGTAATCTCCTTTCCTTTTATGGCTATATCGACATCAGAACCTGGTTTGTATTTTCCTTTCGCCCGAGAGCCAAACACTATCGCCTCATCTATTTCGGGAAACCGGCGAAGAGCTTGAAGTATCTCATCGATATCCCGCTGCAGGAGACCATGTCTCATTGTCCGGCCTTTTTGCTAAAATCAGCAAACAACTTCGCCAGGGTTGGGAAATAAGAATTTCGGATCTTTGCCTCGACTGCAATCGCGATCTTCTCTTCATATGTATGAACCGTCAAGTTGCGGTCTTTTAATGCCTCCATCCAGAGATGTCCATCCACAATAAGGCCGGACTGGAAGGCCTGTTTTATCGTTTCTCTTGGGCTCGCCGGAGCAAAACCTTCTTCCTCCAGGTAATCTTTCAATACCTTCCAAGCCAGTTCGAAAGGCATCTCAAAAAACTGAATCAGACCTGCCCGTTCTGCCTCTGAAGGCCCTTTAATCGCAATTGTCTGTTCCAGCAACATATAGGCCCTGCTGAAATGGACAAAGCGCTGTTTCCAGCGGATATCCTGCTTTTCGTCTTCCATTTATCAACCGCCGAGGTTTTTTTATAAGAAAAACAGAAACTCTGTCATTTTCCAAGAAGACCTGCAAAAAAAGGAATCGTCTTCATTAGACCTTCTTCAAGCTGAACTTTCGGTTATTGGAACACATTTTTCCGTTTGAGGTTTCATACTCGCTCTTTCCTTTGTGCACAGTACCACTGGTACGCATGGCTCAGTCCATCCCGCAGGCTGTATTCCGGACGCCAGCCCAGTTCATTGATCTTCCGGGTATCAAGGAGCTTCTGCGGCGTGCCGTCGGGCTGGTCCGGATTAAAAATCGTTTCCCCTTCAAAACCAACTACTTCCCTGATAATTTCAGAAACTTCTCGAATAGTTATGTCCTTCCCGGTGCCGATATTCAGAAAGGAAGAGGACCGGGAATCAGGGCCTGAGGACTCGGAATCGGCGGCTGGTGTCATCAGAAAAACGCAGGCAGCTGCCATATCGTCAACATGGAGAAATTCCCGTCGGGCCTTTCCCGTCCCCCAAAGGATGACACGCGGAGAGCGGGAACCGGGAACCGAGGCCTGAGTGAGCCCGATTGCCTCTCTGACATCCGCAGGGATTGGCCCGAAGAGGACCTCGTCTCTCTGGATGCCGTTAAAATCGCCACGTGACGCCAATTTTGCCAGGTGATATTTCCTGATCATCGCCGGAATCACATGGCTGTTCTGCAGATGGTAATTATCTCCGGGCCCATAGAGGTTGGTGGGCATAACCGAAAAATAACAGGTGCCGTATTGACGGTTATAGGACTCGCACATCTTGATGCCGGCAATCTTGGCTATTGCATACGGTTCATTTGTCGGCTCCAGGATACCCGTCAGCAGATCCTCTTCTTTCATGGGCTGGGGGGCGAATTTTGGATAAATGCATGAACTCCCAAGAAAAAGAAGATTTTTAACCCCGGCGCTGTAGGCCTCATGGATCACATTGGTCTGAATCATCAGATTCTGATAAATAAAGTCAGCCGGATAGGTGTTATTGGCATGGATACCGCCCACCCTGGCCGCAGCTAAGACCACATAATCGATTTCCTCATTCCGGAAAAAGGTCCTGACCGCCCTTTGATCCATCAGGTCAAGCTCGCCATGGGTCCGGGTGATGATATTCTGATAGCCAAGCATCCGCAGACGCCTGATTATTGCCGAACCTACCATACCCCTGTGGCCGGCAACGAAAATCGAGGACTGTGGATTAATACGATACGTCATACGTCTCATTATTCATTATAATTGAATGTTGTAAATCCTTTGCGCTGACAGAGTGCATCCTTCCGGGCCTCATCGAGATCGGCCCGCATCATCTCGGAGACCAGCTCTTTAAAGGTGGTTTTCGGAGTCCAGCCCAGTATTTCCTTTGCCTTTGTCGGATCCCCCAGCAAGGATTCGACCTCGGTCGGCCGAAAGTATCGGGGATCAACCCGGACCATTGTCTCTCCAACCGATACCTTGGCTCCGTTTTCGTTTTTTCCGGAATTCCGGACCACCCCGGTTTCTTCGACGCCCTGCCCCTGCCAGCTCAGCGTTATTCCCAGTTCTGCCGCCGCGGCATCGACAAAATCTCTGACCGAATGCTGGACACCGGTGGCGATGACGAAATCATCGGGTTTGTCCTGCTGCAGCATCATCCATTGCATCTCGACATAGTCCCTGGCATGCCCCCAGTCCCGTTTTGCATCCAGATTCCCGAGATACAGACAGTCCTGCAGACCCAGATAGATCCTGGCCAGGGCCCGGGTGATCTTGCGGGTAACGAAGGTCTCCCCTCTTTTCGGCGACTCGTGGTTGAAGAGGATGCCGTTACAGGCATACATGCCATAGGCCTCCCGGTAATTGATCACCATCCAATAGGAATAGAGCTTCGCTGCCGCATAGGGAGACCTGGGATAAAACGGGGTCTTCTCAGTCTGCGGGGTCTCCTGGACCTTCCCATACAGTTCCGAGGTTGAGGCCTGATAAAATCGCGTCTTCCCTGCAAGGCCCAGTATACGGATCGCTTCAAGGACCCGCAATGTCCCCAAGGCATCGGAATTTGCGGTATATTCAGGTTCCTCAAAGGAAACAGCCACATGTGACTGGGCGGCCAGATTATAAATTTCATCCGGCTGGACCTTTTCAATAATATGGATGAGACTCGATGAATCGGTGAGATCGCCATGATGAAGGATGAAATTTCGTTCCTTCTCATGCGGTCCCTGATAGAGATGGTCGATCCTGGCGGTATTGAACATGGATGATCGCCGTTTGATGCCGTGCACCTGGTACCCTTTTTCAAGCAGGAATTCGGCAAGATACGCTCCATCCTGGCCGGTAATTCCAGTAATCAGGGCCTTCTTCTTCATGGGGTTTCTCCACGGAATTATTTTAGAAAGAAATCGATGCAGATCGTTTGAAACGCTTTATGAGTATTAAAAGAAACACAAACCCATATTACCGAATTACTTCAGAACAGAGAAGCAAATTATACCCCGTCCTTTTTGCGGAACGGCCATTATCCCGTCCCCTTCCCGCCCCCTTGGCCGGAGATGGTTTATTGTTTCGCAGACCGGTTCAAACTGCTCAGAACGGCCTTAATCGAGGCAATGATAATATCGGTATCGATACCTGCCCCCCAGAGCCTTCTCCCGTCCTGATATTCGATCTCGATATAGGCGACAGCCTTTGCACTGGATCCGGTGTTCAAAGCATGTTCATCATAGTTACACAGAACAAAATCATCAGTCAGGCAACTTTTCAAGGCACTGCAGAAAGCATCAAGCGGCCCATTTCCCTGCGCGGATATCTCATTAGCCTCGCCGTTTACCATGATCGTCGCTTCAACATTTGCAGAAGAAGGCGATCCATTGTCGTCCAGATGACGTTTGGTCACATTAAAGGCCTTCAATTGGTATGGCTTTTTAACGGCCAGGTATTCTTTATTGAAGGCTTCTTCTATCTCATTGCGCTGAAGTTCCCTGCCTGCCTTATCCGTAAGGACCTGGATAATGGCACCGAATTCAGGATACATGGGCTTCGGCATCTTGAACCCGAACTCCTTTTCCATGATATAGGCGACCCCGCCTTTCCCGGACTGGCTGTTAATCCGGATAATGGATTCATAGGTCCGGCCCACGTCTGAAGGATCAATCGGCAGGTACGGTACCTCCCAGAGGCCTGATTCCGATTCCTCGGACATATCCATCCCTTTCTTTATTGCATCCTGATGCGAACCGGAAAAGGCCGTGTAGACAAGCTCGCCCGCGTAAGGGTGACGAATATGGACAGGTATTCTGGTCACCCGCTCATAGATATCAACCAGGCGGTTGATATCGCTCAGATCCAGATGTGGATCAACTCCCTGGCTGAACATATTCAGGGCCAGGGTGACGATGTCCACATTCCCGGTCCGCTCCCCGTTTCCAAACAGTGTCCCCTCAACCCGTTCGCCGCCGGCCATCATTGCCAGTTCGGTGGCAGCAACGGCACAGCCACGATCATTATGGGCATGAAGACTGATGATGGCACAGTCCCTGTTTTTCATCGACTTGCAGAACCATTCAATCTGGTCGGCGTAGATGTTTGGCGTCGCCATCTCCACGGTTGCCGGCAGATTGAGGATAACCCTGTTGTCAGGTGTCGGTTCCCACTCGTCCATCACCGCCTCGCAGATTTCCAAGGCAAAATCAAGCTCGGTCCCGGTAAAACTCTCCGGGGAATATTCATAACGAAACCGGGTTTCCGGATACTGCAGCGACTCGGTTTTGATGAGTCTTGCTCCTTCAACCGCCAGATTGATAATCTCTTTTCTGTTCATCTTGAAAACGGCGCGACGCTGCAGCGTTGAAGTCGAATTATACAGATGAACCACGGCCTGCCTGGCGCCCTTAACCGATGCGAAGGTCTTTTTTATCAGATGTTCACGGGCCTGAGTCAATACCTGAATCAGGACATTTTCCGGAATATGACCGTCTTCAATCAACGTCCGGGTGAAATCATATTCCACCTGAGATGCCGAAGGAAATCCGACCTCTATCTCAGTGAACCCTATATCTGTAAGCAATCTGAACATCTCCAGTTTTTTATCAAGACTCATGGGCTGGATCAGTGCCTGGTTGCCGTCACGAAGATCGACACTGCACCAGACCGGTGCGGTGGTGATGGTTTTACCCGGCCAGGTGCGGCCGGGTAAATCAACCGGGATATAAGGTCGATATTTTTTTACTGAATCCGGCTTCATGGACATGTTCTCCTTTTTTGTTTTCCACAATGTGGACGGCATTCATACACTGACAAAAAAAAAGCCGCGGTTCTTTTTGAACCGCGGCCCCGGATGACTTTGTTCTACTTTTAATGACTAAAAAGCTCCCATCCCTGCCTCGGCTCCAGTTGGCATCGTATTAAGTATAAGTAGAGACAGAAAAAGCTTCATATTGTATCTCAAAATTAAATGGTTAGCTGACTCTATAACAAAACCTATCTGCATTTATTGTAGTAGGATACACATAACTATCTGTTCATGTCAAGAAAGTTTTTCCCAAATTCCACCCCGATATACGTGAGAAGGCCGGGATTTCCTGTCTATCTTCGAGGTTGACATCTCCATAATTCGTTTTTATACTCCAATTTTCCACGCCATTTATCCGTTCCGGATGTAATTTTTCAATTTTTCTGAAAAATCAATTCACTACAAGGGAAGAGTACATATGAAAAAAATCACCGGTTCCCAGGCCATTGTAAAATGTCTGCAGGAAGAAGGAATCAAGACAATATTTGGCTTCCCCGGAGGTGCAGTCCTCGACCTGTACGATCAATTGTATGATGCTGAAATTCAACATGTACTTGTTCGTCATGAACAGGGTGCCGTACATGCGGCGGATGCCTACGCCCGAGTCACTGGGAAGGTGGGGGTGGCCCTGTTAACCTCTGGTCCCGGTGCCACCAACGGAGTCACCGGTATCGCCACCGCCTATATGGACTCCATCCCCGTTGTCATCCTGACAGGCCAGGTGCCAACCCCATTGATCGGTAACGATGCCTTTCAGGAGGTTGATATTGTCGGCATCACCAGGCCATGCACCAAACATAATTATCTGGTAAAAAGCGGAATTGACCTGATTCCGACCATCCGGGAGGCATTCCATATCGCTAGATCGGGTAGGCCCGGCCCCGTTCTGGTCGACCTTCCCAAAGATGTGGTGGCAGGTATGATTGCCTATCCGGAAATAAAGCCCATCCGGATGCATAACTACCAGCCGACCTATGAACCGCACATCGGCCAGGTCGCCAAGGCCTGCAAGGCAATTCTCAGTGCGTCAAGGCCAGTACTCTATGCAGGCGGAGGAGTTATTCTTTCAGATTCGCATAGTGAGCTTACCGAACTGGCGACACGGCTGAATATCCCGGTCACCATGACGCTGATGGGCCTCGGCGCCTTTCCCGGCAGCCATGCATTATCCATGGGAATGCTCGGCATGCACGGCACCTACGCGGCCAACATGGCCGTCGCCAACTGCGATCTGCTCATTGCGGTCGGCTCTCGCTTTGACGACCGGGTCACCGGCCGTCTTGATGCCTTTGCCCGTAATGCCCAGATCATCCATATCGATATTGATCCCACCTCAATCAGTAAGAATGTCAAGGTGGATATCCCGATCGTTGCTGATTGCAAATATGCTCTCACGGCCATTAACAACTGGTTCAACTCTGAAAAGAGCCTCAGCCCAGGCGAGACGGCCACCAAAAATCAAGCATGGATTGATACTATTAACACATGGAAGGTGGAACATCCATTATGCTACATGGACGATGGGGATATCATAAAGCCCCAATATGTCGTGGAAAAGCTGGATGAGTTAACCGGAGGAGACGCCATCATCACAACCGAGGTCGGCCAGAATCAGATGTGGGCGGCCCAGTTCTACAAGTTCAACTCCCCCAGAAGGTTTGTAACCTCGGGCGGCCTCGGGACCATGGGATTCGGACTCCCGGCGGCTATCGGCGCAAAAATGGCCTTTCCGGACAAGCACGTCATCGACATCGCCGGTGACGGTTCCATCCAGATGAATATCCAGGAACTTGCCACAGCCAGACAATATAACTGCCCGGTCAAGGTTGCCATCCTGAACAACGGCTACCTGGGGATGGTCCGGCAATGGCAGGAATTGTTTTATAATAAACGGTACTCATCTACAGTGATGGACACGGTCCCTGACTTTGTTGCACTCGCCAGGGCTTATGGCGCCGTTGGACTGCGGGCCGAAAAGAAAAGTGAGGTCGAACCTGTGATAAAAGAGGCACTTGCAACCAAAAATGTTGTAATCATGGACTTCAAGGTTGCCAGAGAAGAAGGTGTCTATCCGATGGTGCCAGCCGGAAAAGCAACGACCGAGATGCTTCTTGTATAATACGTACTTTCAGGTTCCGTCATCACAATGATTTTTAAGACTTATTCACAGGAAAAGCAGATGAAACATACAATTTCCGTACTTCTTCAGAATAAACCAGGAGTTCTTTCCAGAGTAACCGGCCTGTTTAGCGGTCGCGGATTCAATATCGAGAGCCTCTGTGTCGCTGAAACCCTGGAGCCAGAAGTGTCCTGCATGACGCTCGTCACCATTGGCGACAATTTCATTATTGAGCAGATCACCAAACAGCTGCATAAATTGATCGACGTGATCAAGGTGACAGATATCAGCAACAAGGAGTATGTGGAGCGGGAGATGGTCCTGATCAGGGTTAAGGCCGAGGCCAGTACCCGTGCGGAGGTATTGCGCGTTATTGATATCTTCCGGGGAAAGGTCGTGGATGTCAGCCCGAAGAGCTATGCTGTCGAGGTTACCGGGTCTGCATCAAAAATCCAGGCTATCATCGATATTCTTCGTCCTATCGGGATCAAGGAAATCGTTCGAACCGGCACCATCGCCATGGCAAGGGCCAACAAAGGATAATTAATCATATGATCTCTCCTAAAATCCCCATAGCTAAAGAAGGATATCCATTCTTGGGCTGTACCGTCCTGATCACCTTGATCGTCGCCATTTTTGGATATAAATTTCTTACCGTAGTCTCGCTTGCAGTCTCTTTTTTTATTCTCTATTTTTTCCGGGACCCCGAACGGTTCACACCAAAAGAGAACGACTCGCTCATCTGCCCCGCTGACGGCAAGGTTATCTTGATCGAAAAAATATTCGATGACAGATTTTTTCAGGAATATGTCCATAAGATTTCTATCTTTATGAATATTTTTAACGTTCATGTAAACCGGATACCGCAGAGCGGCACAGTCGAAAGAATTATCTATACACCGGGAACATTTTACTCTGCCGATAGTGACCAGGGTGGACTGAGAAATGAAAATTGCGCAACGATCATCACCAGTGACGCAGGCCGGAAAATCGCGGTCGTTCAAGTGGCCGGCCTTATAGCCAGAAGGATAGTATGCTGGCTGGAGTTGGAAGACAGGGTCAAACAAGGCGATCGTTTCGGACTGATCCGTTTTGGCTCGCGTGTTGACCTTTATATCCCGGGAAGTGTGCAGATCTCAGTAAAAAAAGGACAGATTGTCCGGGCAGGGGAAACCATTCTCGGCCAGCTTATTGCCTGAGCATTTTTTTGCAATTTTGCACAATATCAACTATAAGAGAACATACACGTTCATACTGTGACATCTTGAAATCACCTTGGGGAGCGCATCTACGATGTCAACCACTACGCAGGAAATGAGTTCCAAGTTTCACCCGCTGCCGTGCATGTTCACCATTGCCAGTCTGTTCTGCGGTTTTTATTCGATTGTTGCCGCAATTAAAGGGGATTTTACCATAGCGGCAAACACGATACTGATTGCCGCCGTTTTCGATGGCCTTGACGGTCGTGTTGCCCGTTTGACCGGTACAACGAGTACCTTCGGCATGGAACTCGATTCACTCTGCGACCTTGTCTCTTTCGGGGTCGCTCCGGGTTTGCTTGCGTATCTGTGGGCCTTGCAACCATTCAACAGGTATGGCTGGCTCGCCGGGTTTTTATATGTTGCCACAACGGCATTGCGTCTCGCCCGTTTCAATTGTCAGCATACCGGCACATCCAAGCACTTTGTCGGTCTTCCCTGCCCTGCAGCCGCAGCCATGATCTCAGCCACTGTCCTTTTCAGCCATTATCTCGGTTTTGAAGGAACAGTCAACAATATCTCTTTGCTTTTCCTGGTATATATTTTGTCGTATCTGATGGTTTCCACTGAAGTTTACCGTAAAGATCTCATGCCGCCATCCGCATTAACGCGGTCACGAGAGAAT
Source organism: uncultured delta proteobacterium (assembly GCA_903901335.1). Lineage (GTDB taxonomy): Bacteria > Desulfobacterota > Desulfobulbia > Desulfobulbales > Desulfocapsaceae > CAIUQR01. Next base: position 28,276 of record CAIUQR010000055.1, read on the forward strand.
TAACCACCGATTTGCGTGGAGTTGGGCAAAGTATCGAAAAATTATCGTCTAAGGCCGCCTTTGCCACCAATCTTCGGACA
>CAIUQR010000056.1 GCA_903901335.1 uncultured delta proteobacterium
CCTGGAGGCAAAAATAGCAATAGCCAATTATCTCGGAATTCCTCTCACCAAGCTGCCGGAAGAAGATAGGCAAAAGATAGATACAATATTAGCCAGTACACTTCTAAAGAAAGAAATAATAGATGAAGTCAGATGCTATTTCCGGCAACAACGAAAAGGGGTGAAAAATGTTAAGTGATGTGATGAAGCATTTCCATCTGGTGAAAGAGTTTCGTAACGTTGGTTATTTTGAGACAGCCCATCATAAAGAGATTTTCCAAGAACTAAAGACAGCCATTCGGCAAGGAAAACTCATTGCTGTTTCCGGAATCGTAGGAAGCGGAAAAACTACTACTTTGAGAAAAATACGAGATACTTTATCCAAAGAGAAAGAGATTGTCGTATCCAAATCCATCTCGGTAGAAAAAAACAGGGTCACGCTCAACACTCTTATTGTCGCCCTTTTCTATGATCTGTCTACTGAGAAGGAGTTGAGTATCCCAACCCAGGCAGAGAAAAAGGAAAGGAAGCTTCAAGAGCTTATAAAAAAGAGAAAAATGCCAGTAGCTCTTTTTATTGATGAGGCCCACGATCTTCACGGGAACACATTGATTGGATTAAAGCGCCTCATTGAGATGGTGCAGGATTGTGGCGGCATAATGTCGGTAGTCTTAGCCGGTCACCCAAAATTAAAAAATGACCTCAATCGGTCATCTCTTGAAGAAGTTGGATCAAGGACAACGGTTTTTAATTTGGATGGAATTGCAGCCAGCAAGCGTGAATTCATTGAATGGCTGCTTCGGGAATGTACAACGCCGGACACCGATATTGGTTCCATTATCACAGAAGAAGCAATTGATCTGCTGGCCGATCGTCTTCTGACGCCTTTACAAATTGAACATCATCTTACACTTGCGTTTGAGGCTGCATATATGAGTGGGGAGTCTCCAGTTACAGAAACAGTGGTTGAGTCAATTTTGGCAAAGGATATTGACGGCCTCGAACAAAAATTAACCAGGCATGGATATAATTTGAAAACACTGGCCATGACTGTTAATGTTCAGCCAAAGGTTATTCGTTCTTTTCTAAGCGGGAAGTTGTCACCTGGCCAAAGCCAGGAAATTCAAGAGGAAATGCTGGCTGCCGGAATCCCTCTGTAACAAAAGGAAAATCGATAAAACCTTATTCTCGATTAATGTGGGTCCGGTGTCATCATTGCGGGCCCATTGTCACTTAAAGTGGGTCCAGTGACGATTAATGTGGGTCTGGCCTGTTTCTTATTCTCATTTATTGTGGGCCCAGATTGATCATTATTGCGGGTCCGGGTGTTTATCATTGCGGGCCGCTACACTTACCAGGATGCAGCCGATCAGTAATGTATTCAATAAATTTCCCAGGATTGTCCAGAAACTGGCCGGAAATTTACAAAAAAAAGTGATGCTGGTCAATAACGGCAAAGACGTTGAACTCGACAAGACGCTAATTGAAACCATCAGCGATCCACTCCTGCACCTGATCCGGTATGCGGTGATGTATAGTATAGAATTGCCGTCGGTACGCAGAAAATCAGGGAAAAACGAAGGTGGCCGGATTGTTCTCAGCGCCTGTCATGAAGCAGGGCAGGTGAGCATTGAAATCAAAGACGACGGAAAAGGTATCGACGGCAATAGCCTTGCTATGCAGGCGGTAAATAAGGGCCTGCTCACCGCCGATCAGGCCCAGTTAATGTCTGCAAAAGAAAAAGTTGATCTGATTTTTCTTGAAGGATTATCAGTTTTTTCGGAACTCGCTGACGGTTCAGGATGTGATATCGGAATGGATGTGATCAAAGCTGACCTGAACAAACTTGGAGCCAACCTGAATATACTATCGGAAGTCGAAAAGGGTACGACCGTTTCGATAAGTCTGCCTCATCCTTTGGCCATCATTCCTTGCCGGATTATTCGGGCGGGAGAGGAATGGTATGCGATCCAACAGGTTGATCTCGACGAACTGTTGGGGATTCCGAATCAGGTGAAAGAAAGGATCGACCATGTTTGTGGATATAGAAGGAATGGTTGGGAAGCTGGTTCCTGATTGGCTGGAGGTTCAGGAATGTGATATGGCGCCGCAGTGTACGGCAACAGGACAAGATCAAGTTTGAAACAGGCTTTGAGAGTCGAATGGAAAGAAAGCCTGTTACCAATGAAAGAATGCAAAGTTTATAATAAATATTTTAAAAAAGAGGTGATTACAGTGAATTGCTGGGAATTTAAGAAATGCGGTCGACAGGCCAACGGGCCAAAAGCGAAGGAATTTGGAACCTGCCCTGCCTATCCAGATCACGGAACTCATTGCGCCCGAATGGCAGGAACACTCTGTGGCGGCAAAGTCCAGGGCTCGTTTGCAGCGAAACTCGCGAACTGCTCGCAGTGCGATTTCTACAAGAGTCAGAGCTAC
>CAIUQR010000057.1 GCA_903901335.1 uncultured delta proteobacterium
TTAATGAGAAGATCATACAGTAAAAAAAAAATCCGAACATTTTACTATAAAAAACTTTAAATATCAGGCCTCTATAAAAATGGTTTGGATTTTATTTAGGTTTGGATAACGCAGATTATCCAAACGTTTGGATAATCTGCGGCGGCACGCAGCAACATATGCATCGAGATCCGGAACCCCAATTGAAATTGTCAGCAAGGTCATTTTGCGACATGCGGACCTTTCGACCACTCAAAGGTACCTTGGCAAAGTGAATGATACAGAAGCGATCAGGTGGATCGAGACTCTCTACGGGTAGTTGTTTGAAAGGGCGAGGAGTTTTCCTCGCCCTAATAGCAATAGTAGTAAGCTAAACATGGAGCAAAAACCGATTGTTAAGAGATTTATCCTTGCAATCTCAACAGAAGAAGCCTGGAGAAAAAACGTATCAGGAATAAAGTCAAGCTAAGAGATGCGCTTTCCGGCCGAGGTTTGCCATTGCAAATCTTAACCTGCTGAAATAGGGATTGAATCAAAATCCACAGACGATATCTGAACTGAACCTTGTAAAACAAACTGTTTGGTTACTTATACGGTACTGAGCATCAATAACCAGAGAGGCTCAGTGTAGAGACCTTTTATTTTATTTTTTTAACTTTTGCTTTCGGCGTTGCTTTGACAGCCTTTGGCCTCAGGTCCTTGAGAGCTTTCCCCGGTGTGAATTTGCCGTTAGTCTTGGCAGCTATTTTAATTTCTTTGCCGGTCTGCGGATTCCGACCTATGCGAGCGGCACGATTTACCGCACTGAACGTACCAAAACCTACCAGAGTGATTTTTTCACCAGCCTTGAGAGCAGTCGTGGTGGCAGAGATAAAGCTGTTGAGTGCTTTCTGAGCTTGTGCCTTTGTCAGTTCTGCTCCTTCTGCTATTTTCTCTACGAGTTCTGCTTTGTTCATAATTACTCCAATATAAAGTTGTTCAAAATACAGTGAAAGGAATGAAAGAAAAAATCAAACTTTCTCTCTATAACAGATTTTGGAAGAATCAATCAATTTTCAAATATTCCAAACAGCTCCAAGACAGAAATTATTCTCTCAAAAATTAGAAGTTGGTCTATTCGTACTTTTGGCGTAGGATGCAAAAGGCCTTTTGTCGATTAGATTTACTATGGATACTGACCAGTAACCATATCAGGAACATCTCAACTATTGTAGCATCAAACCGGAAGGAGATACATTATGACACGTTCTCTGTACTGGGCGGATGGTTATAGAGAAAAATTGATGACGGCTGCCGAGGCGATTAATCTGATTCGTCCTGGTAAACGGGTCTTTATCAGTTCGGCCTGCGGTGAACCGCAAGAACTTGTACGGAATCTTTCCGAGGCCGCACCCAGATTCAACGGGCTGGAGATCATCCGGATGATGAGCCGTGAAACGACTTCGCTCTCAGCCATAGCTGACAAAACCGAAGATTACAATCTCACTATCCGGACACTCTACCTTGGATCCACTGAAAACGAGCAGATAGCCCGGAATATGCGTTTTATCACCCCAGTAAACATGTCGGAGATCCCTGACCTCTTTCTCTCCCGCAAGCTCCCCCTTCATGTAGCCCTGGTTCAGGTATCGCCGCCGGATGATTTCGGCTGGATGAGCCTGGGTATTTCCGTAGACGTAGCCCTGGCTGCAGCCCAGAGCGCCGATCTGGTTATCGCCCAAGTCAATCCGATGATGCCGCGAACCATGGGGCAGAGCTTCATCCATGTCAATAATGTCCATGCAATCGTGGAGTATACCGAACCGCTGCTGACCACCACCATGCGGGGCCAGAATCAGGTCACCGATTTGATCGGCAGGCATATCGCCCGATTTGTTGAAGACGGATCGACAATCCAGATCGGCCTGGATGCGGCCTCAAAGGCCACCGTCAAGGCCCTGGCCGAGAAGAATGACCTGGGATTTCATTCCCAGTATATTACCGACGATGTCATGCATCTCTTCGCCTCGGGTGTTATCACTAACAGAAAGAAAGGCCTAAATAACGGCAAACTGGTGGCCTCATGCGGGATCGGTAGCTCCAACCTTTATGAGTTCCTGAATGACAACCCCGCCGTGGAATTCCAGCCCTCGAATTATGTCAACGACCCCTTCGTCATCTCCCAGCATAACCGGATGGTCAGCCTCAATCTCGCCAAATCCATTGATCTCACCGGGCAGGTCGCAGCGGAGGCCTCGGAGCATACCTTTTTTGCCGGTGTCTCAGGTATTCCGGATTTTGTCCGTGGCGCCAAGCGGTCAAAGAGCGGCAAGTCGATCATCATGCTCTACTCCTCCTCTAGTGACGGGAAGGAAAGCAACATCGTCACCTCTTTAAAGGACACCACAGTGGTCTTGCCCAGAGCCGACACGCACTATGTCGCCACCGAGTACGGTGTAGTCAACCTCTTGGGAAAAAGCCTACAGGAGCGGGTACTGGCGCTGATCCAGATAGCTCATCCCAATCATCGCGAACGTCTTTTGGATGAGGCCAAAGAGGCCAGACTTATTGGCCGGGAGAGAAAACTGGGTGAGGCGATTCTCGGGATCTACCCGGTGCTTCTGGAGGAAACTATCGTCAGGGATGGAGAGGAGATCACCATCCGTCCGTCCAAACCGATAGACGAGCGCAGGATCCAGGAACATTATTACAACCTTGAACGGAGTGACATCGAGCGCCGGTTTTTTCAAAACAGGGTGAGCTTCGGCCGAAACGATGTTGAGCCGTCCACCCAGGTGGATTATATCAAGGACCTAACCTTTGTGGCTGTGGTCGGTGAGTTCGGCTTTGGCAGGGTCGTGGGAGTCGGCGAATATCTGTTGCTGGTCGACAGCAATATTGCCGAGGTGGCCTTTTCGATCTCTACCGGCTATCAGGGAAAGGGAATCGGCTCGCTGTTGATCCGGAAACTCGCCAGGGCCGCCCGCGATAATGGTATCTCAGGACTTCTTGCCTATACCTTCCCCCATAACCGAGGGATGATCAGCCTATTCAAGTCCCTTCCTTACCAAGTCAAGACCTCATTTGACGGTGAATCGCTGAAGCTTTCCTGCCGTTTCGATGAGATGAAGGATTCCGACAACATCAAGGGCTGATGGAGAGGCGAAGCCGGATACCCTTTTTCAGGGATTATCTTGGATGGTACATATACTCCTGAGTCAGCAAAACCTGATAGTAGACATATCAAGTTGACAAAATGGTGGTATAAATAAATCTTAGAAATGGCAATATTAACGCTTGTCACGATTCGCAGGCCTAAGATTCTGGAAGAGTCTAAATCCAATAGGAGGGACTTCAACTCTGAGGATTACCAGTGAAAATCTTGTAGGGTTAGACTCATGACTGAAACGGTGTTTGTATCAATTGTCGCCCAGGCGTTAAGGTTTTTTTGTAGCGGGTTCCTCACCCAGTCAGCATGGCCTGACCAGAATGGTAAGCCCAATCAGAACATCTCGTCATTTCTCTTAGAAAAAAGTTATTGGTATTTGGTAATTTGCCGGATCGCATAACTTGTCATGATTTCTACAGCACGGTCTGACTCCGTTCCCGGCTTGCAGGCAAATCCATGCGGCATATCATCGAACCATTCTACTTCTATGTCTCCGCCAGCGGCGTGGTAGGCCGTCGCAAAACGATTAAGCGAATCCAACGGAAGGTTTCCGTCTGCCGTGCCTTGGATAATAAGGGCAGGCGGCAAAACGAGTTGTTCCTCTCGCTCCAAAGCCAGAAGTGGATTCCCCTCGATCATAGCATTATGATGAAGAAAATAGGAGTTGGTCGCCCTAACCAGAAAATCCCGATTATTTTCTTGTGCAAACAAATATCTCCCTAACGGGTCCAAGACCGGCCAGGCGGCAATCAAGTATGAGAAATTTGCTATCGCGCGCTCCTTTGCTTTAAGCTTGAATTCATTATACCGCTCATCGTCGGGTCGCATGGCGCAAAGGAATAATCCGTGCCCGCCGCTGGATGTTCCAAGTCCTCCCAGGAACTGTGGTTCCGCGTTATAATCCTTACCATGGGTTTTGATCCATCGTGCAGCGTAATTTATGTCAGCAACTTGCGCAGGGTAGGTGTAGTCGGGTGCCTTTCGACATTCGATGGCAAAAACGACTATACCGCTTGCAGCCAATGATATGTCTATGCTTTCGTTATCGCTACAACTGCCCGAAGACCAGGCACCCCCATGAACGTCCAACAAGGCCGGGAACATCCCTGGTTTTTCCGGCATATAGACACGAACGGGCCAAGAGCAGCGCCCAGCCTGCCTATAGGTAGCATCAATGACTCGAACCTTGTTCCCCCATTTTGATTCAAAAACACACTGTTCCGGCATATTCTTTTCCCAAGGAAAATGAACTCCCTGTATCAGGCACAACATTTCCTATTGAGTATAGTTTCAAGCCCTATTTGTTCCAGTAGTTAAAAAGGTTTTTAAACCGTGAAACGGCCTACAAGTTGCTGAAGTCGAGTAGCTAGTTGTTCTAACTCCTTAGCCTTCATATCCACCTCAGAGCTATTTTCGGTTATTCCTTGAACCCTGTGATTGACATCCCCCATGTCATTGCTGATGCTTGAAGAGAAAGTAGATGTCTGATTGACATTGATATTAACTTCATTGATGCCTTGGGATGCCTGAGAGATGTTATTGGATATTTCCTGGCTTGAGACCGATTGTTCTTCGACGGCTGTAGCTATAGAAACTACAATATCGTGCACTTCATAGATAACTTTGGATATCTGACTGATTTCAGCAACAGTTATGTTTGTTGAACTCTGAATACCTTCAACACGGGTTTTGATTTCTTCTGTGGCCTTGGCTGTCTGCTTGGCTAATTCTTTGATCTCATTGGCAACAACGGCAAACCCCTTCCCAGCCTGACCCGCACGGGCAGCTTCAATTGTCGCGTTAAGAGCCAAAAGATTAATCTGCTCTGAAATCTCTGTAATCACTTCTGTTACCCTGCTTATTTGTGCGGCCGCCTCTCCTAATTCATTTACTCGCAACGATGCACTCTTGGTATTGACCACTGCCGTTTCTGTAATTTCCCTGGCCTTGGCTGAATTTTGAGCGATTTCCCGTACTGTGGCAGTCATTTCTTCGGAAGCTGCAGCTACCATATTGACATTGGTTGAAGCCTGCTCACTGGCGGCTGCCACATTATTTAAATTGGAACTCATCTCCTCAACTGCACTGGCAACCCCATTGGAGCGTGACAAGATATCTTCCGCTCTATTCGCTGATTGCCCTGCAATAGTGATGAGGCTGGATGATGAATTTTCAAGCATATCAGCTCCTGAGGCGATATCCTTCATCATTGATCTCAGCCTTTCAACTGTGCCCCTCATAACTTCAAGTAATTGTCCGATCTCATTTTTACTTTTTATTGCCAGGTTCACCGTCAAGTCACCTTTTCCCATTTGCTCAAAGCAAGTCACCGCATGCAGCACATCTCTATTGATTGTTCTACCAACAAAAAGAAGAAAGCCTGTAGAAGCAACAAAAGCCAATAGGACTATTGCGAGAAAAGAGTTCCTGTTTTTTGCAAATTGACCGACCATGTCTTGAGCTTCAATTTTTGTCTGTTCTTTTTGATTCGCTATCAGCTGTAACACGGCAGCCTTAATATCACGCCATATCTTCGTCTCTTTTTGGATCGTAGCCATTGCCTGTTCTTTTTCTCCAGATCGAGCCAATTCCTGTATCCTAATCTTCAAGGCATGATCCTTCGCCCAAAGATCTTTGATGTTTACCAAGGCAACATTCTCCTTTGCATCTGTTAATTCCAAGGCCTGATTCAGGTTGAAAAGAAATCCTTCGTGTGCTGTATTGTAATTTTCCTGGGCTACACTATCAGAAGGATTCAAGAGAATATTTCGAGTAGCCTGCCCTGTTTGCAGACCCAAAGAATATAGATTATTTAAATCGGACAACAGCTCCATATCGTGTGTAACCAGGTTTTTTACAACCCCTATAACCCTGTAATTTTGGGTTATGAAAATTGTTATTATTATGGCCATCAGGACACCGTTTGCTATCCCCAGAATCGCAAGAAATTTTTTTATTGTCATCTCAATATCACTTTTTAGGTTAGAATTATGTCTCTTTTAGTCGTAGTTAATTTATACATATTGGGTATTTGCTTACAGTGCCCCGAAAAGGTGCATTCCAGTCATCATGCCAAGAGATTTTCCGATAAAACCAGTATACCGAGTTCGGTTTACGATTCTAGGCAAGCTTCCTGAGCCTTAAAAAAGGTTCGTTTTCGCAAGTTTTCAGAAGTGAAACGGAAATAGCGAGATTCCGTTTCACAAACCTCTCACAAAACCCTATTGGTTAGCAAGTTCTTTTTTCAGACATCATTGCCCGATTTGGTGATCGGGATTTAGCCAGTATACCACAGGAAGAGGTACTGGACATTCTTCTTCCTCTGACCAAGGACAACAAACAGGCAACAAAGAGAAACCGGTACTAAGTACTTGCATCTTTCTACAATTTCATCATTAATACAGGGCTTCCTGCCCTCACCAATCCCTGCAATACGGCAGTCATCAGAAAAATATTCAAGCGTCCCCAGGCCATTCAATGTAACATTGTCGACAAGGAAACCATTGATGAGATCATTTTCCGGACCATGTGTGCCCGGAACAGGCTTATGCTGGAACTTATGGCTCGGGGAGGAATGAGAGTGGATGAAGTATTGAATCTCACATCGGCCGACATCCGGGAGAGAACTCTGGCCATCAAGAATCCGAAAAGTGGTCGGGTTGGAGAAGTGGTTTATGTTTTATGAAAAATTGCTGGCAAGGTTAACCAATTCGACAGTTGCCCATGCCGGTTTATGAAGTGTTTTCATAAAGTATCGAGTATTCTTTGGCAGATCATGTTGAATTCCGGCTGGCGGCTCGGGTAGAATTTTCTTTTTCGGATCTCCATCGAGAGTTATGCGCAATTCAGTCTGGCTGCATGCTATGCAAACCTTAGATTCTAATATACCCACATGAACCAACAGAGCACTGAGAAAAGAGTATCAGGGGAAAACTCGGGTCATGGACGAGTCTGGTTGGCTTGGGCAGTGGTTTTTGGAGCCCTTGTTGCCACCTTAGCTACCGGAATCTCTGCAAAGATGGATGTTGAAGCCGACGCAAAAAAGGACTTCAACTTTGCCTGCAATGAAATCCAACTCAGGATAGAAGCGCGGATGCAGGCCCATGCCCAGATATTGAGGAGTGCCGCCGCAGTTTTTGATGCCTCGGATACTGTAACGCGGGAGCAATGGCAGACCTTCACCATGCATCAGAAGGTCGAGCAGTATCTTCCGGGCATTCAGGGTATTGGTTTCTCTCTGGCAATCCCTCGCGAGCAACTCGCACAGCATATACAGGAAATTCGTGGTCAGGGCTTTTCTGATTATACTGTAAGGCCTGAAGGCGATAGGGAAAACTATACATCCATTGTTTATCTTGAGCCGTTTTCAGGGCGGAACCTGCGGGCCTTCGGCTACGATATGTTCTCTGAGTCTGTACGCCGGAAGGCAATGGAGCAGGCGAGGGATTCAGATAAAGCTTCTCTCTCGGGCAAGGTGACACTTTTACAGGAAACCGACCAGGACGTCCAGGCCGGCACCCTGATGTATGTTCCCGTTTTTCGCAGGGGAATGGCAACCGATACCGTCGCTCATCGCCAAGCTGCGCTCTATGGCTGGGTCTACAGTCCCTATCGAATGAACGACCTCATGGCCAATATCCTGACTGGATGGGATTCAGAAGCTGGAAAGTATATTCGTTTGCAGATTTTCGATAACGAGCAGTTGTCTGCCGATTCATTGATGTACGACAGCAAGCCGAACGGGAAGCGGGAACCTGATAACGCGTCAGGATTCAAACTGGAAGTCCCTCTGGATTTCAACAACCGCCCCTGGTACCTGCGCTTCAGTCAGACAGGCGAACATCTGACCTACGGTCGCGTCTATGGTATTTTGTTCGGCGGGACAGTCATCAGCCTGCTCTTATTCGGATTGATCCTCTCCATTTTGAGAACTCGATTTAAGGCGCAGCAGCTGGCTGATCATCTGACTGCGGATCTCAGAAACAGCGAAGAGAAATACCGGATTGTCTTCAACAATGATATTTATGCAATCTGCATATTCGATCTCGAAACGCTCAGGCTAATCGATGTAAACGACGCCTATTGTCGTGTTTACGGTTATAGCCGGGACGAACTTGTTTCAGGAATGACCATTCACGATATTACTGCGGAACATCACCAATCGGATGCGGCGACCAAGCAGGCTATCAGTAATGGCACGATCTTTATTCCTTTACGTTACCACAGGAAGAAAGATGGCACTGTCTTTCCGGTTGAAATTATCGGGGGTCCCTATGTCTGGCAAGGGCGAAAGGTAATGTTTGGTCTTGCCAATGACATCACCGAGCGCAAAAAGGCTGAAGAACTCCTGTGGGAGCAGCACTGGCGGTCGGCAAACATTATCGAGGGCACCCGCGTCGGTACCTGGGAATGGAACATTCCGACAGGAGAAACGATCTTCAACGACAGGTGGGCCGAAATCGTTGGATACACACTTGATGAGCTAACACCCATTAGCATAAAAACATGGGAAAAATTATGTCATCCGGATGATCTGAAACGATCTGCCGATTTGCTGGAGAAGCACTTTGCCGGCGAACTGCCCTATTACAATTGCGAATGCCGGATAAAACACAAGGATGGCCGGTGGATATGGGTTCTTGATCGTGGTCGCATCATTACTCGCACCAAGGAAGGAAAACCGCTGCTGATGTATGGCACCCACGCCGACATCAGCGAACGCAAGCTTGCAGAAGAAAAACTTGCTGAAAGCGAGGCTAAATACCGCTCAGCATACTCTTTTATACGTCTGCTCTGCGACAATGTCCCCGACATGATCTGGGCGAAGGACCTGGAGAAGCGGTATGTCTTTGCCAATAAAGCCGTTTGCCGAGATCTGCTCAATGCCGTTGACACCGACGAGCCGATAGGGAAGGTCGATATGTTCTTTGCCGAGCGTGAGAGAGCACGTCACATAAATGATCCGGAATGGCATACATTTGGAGAGATATGCCAGGATACTGATATCATAACCATGGAAACTGGTGCGCAGCAGCAGTTCGATGAGTACGGGAATGTTCAGGGGAAATTTCTCTTCCTTGATGTGTACAAAGCACCATTCCTGGACGATAACGGCAAGATGATCGGCACGGTCGGCTCTGCGCGGGATGTGACAAAAGCCAAAGACCTGGAGAAGAAGCTCAAAGAGAGCCAGGCCTACCTGACTAACGCTGCCAAGGCTGCAAACTTTGGAGTGTTTTCATATGACTATAAGAGCGGTCAGGCCTATTGCTCACCCGAACTCTTTGCCTTGCTTGGATTCCCGACCGGCGCATATCTGGAAACTGACAAGGATCTGATCCTCAATGCCCTTCACCCTGAGGACAAGCCCGGCTTTCTGGCAAAAATGAAAGCTGCCAATGACCCCTGCGGTTTCGGCATGCTGGAACACGTCTGCCGCATTATCCGCCCTGATGGTCAGGTGCGCTGGCTGAGGGTAACTGGGCAGACGACCTTCAGCGGCAGTCAACCGAGCGATCATCCGCTTCGCGCTGACGGCATCATCCAGGATATTACCGACGGGAAAAGACTTTCAGAGGAACAGAAGAAATTTGAGCGGCAGCAACAGCTGCTGCAAAAGGCTGAAAGTCTGAAAACCATGGCCGGGGCTATCGCCCATCATTTCAACAACCAGCTCGGAGCGGTGATGGGAAACCTGGAGATGGCCATTGACGACCTCCCCTCGGGATCATCATCTGCAACTCTGAACGAGGCCATGAAAGCTTCCCACCGTGCAGCTGAAGTGAGCAGCTTGATGTTGACTTACCTCGGTCAATCGGTTGTTAAACAGGCCCCGCTGGATCTGTCAAAGACCTGCCGTCAAAGTCTGCCGTTGCTTGAAGCCATAGTCCCCCCAAAGATTCTTTTTACAACTGATTTACCAATCCCTGGTCCTGTGATCAGAGCCAACGCCGATCAAATACTGCAGGTTCTGACAAACCTGGTCACCAATGCCTCGGAGGCTGAAGACAAAAACAAAGGAGCCATTGATCTGACAGTAAGAATCGGTTCTCCTGCCGATATTTCTGTAATACACCGTTTCCCCGTCGACTGGAAACCACAGGATTTGACCTATGCCTGCATAACAGTAACAGATTCTGGTTGCGGAATTACAGACGACGATCTCGGTAAGATCTTCGATCCGTTTTATTCCAGCAAATTTCCAGGCCGAGGCCTTGGCTTGGCAGTACTTCTGGGGATTGTAGAGGCCCACGATGGTGTTGTCACAGTAGAGAGCGAACAGGGACTAGGGAGCACCTTCCGGGTTTTTCTGCCGATGGCAGCCGAACAAACCCTTCCGCAATTGGACCAAACCGCCCCAACCTCAGTGATAGAAGGGAATCAGACGGTTCTGCTAATCGAGGATGAGGAAATCTTACGCAACATGGCCGAAACCATGCTCATGCGCCTCGGCTTCAAGGTGTTTACAGCAAAGGACGGTATCGAGGCACTGGAAATATTCCAAGAACACCCCGATGAAATCCGCGTTGTTGTAACTGATCTGTCCATGCCGCGCATGGACGGTTGGGAGACACTGTCAGCCCTGCGTCGAATCCGTCCGGATATTCCAGTGGTGATGGTTAGTGGTCATGACGAGTCAAAAGTAATTACTGATGACCATACAGAACTCCCCCAGGTGTTTCTTCATAAACCATATCAAAAAGCGGAGCTGAAAGAAGCACTAGCAAAAGCGATAAAAAGATAACCATTGGTATTTCAACTCAATTTGGTAAAATCATCGGCAGGAATCACCCAACCAGGGATAATCATCATGCAATGGAGGAGCATCTTGACCAAACGGAACTTATTCATATTCTTTGCCTTTATCCTGGGTAATCTTGCAACCTTATTTGCATCTGTCACCGTTTGTTCTTCAGACTCTGGAGCCGATGTTCTTCAGACCATTGTTGCTGTGATCCCATCTGATTTTCCGCCCACCTATTTTCGTGATCCCAAGGATGGAAAACCAAGTGGCCTGGCCGTTGACGTAATGAATGAACTCGCCCATTTCTGCGGGTTAAAAATAGAATATCGATTTGCCAAACCCTGGGATGAAATTGAAAGCATAGTCCTTGCTGGTCAGGCTGATATTATCCCTTTCAGAGCTCTCAATGAGAAAACAAAACAGCGTTTTCTTTTCACCAATACTTTGGATACCTCCCCTGTCAATTACATTGCCCGAGCTTCTGAAAGTTTTGCCAGGGGAACAATTCCCGGAAAGAAAGTGGGAGTTATAAGGGGGAGTACTGCCGATATAAGATTGCAGGATCAGCAGGAGATGACCGTCGTCCCTTATGAAAGTATGCAGCATCTCCTAATGGATCTTCTCACTGGCCAAATCGACAGGGTGCTGACCGTGACAGATAATCTGCTTGATCTGGCCAATGATGCAGGCTTAAGAGAGCGGGTGCAGGCGATCAATCCGCCAGCCTTTGAGATAACACGAGTAATTGCTCTACAATCGGGAAATACTTCCTTGCAGGGCAAGTTTAATGAGGCGATACGGTCATTCGACGGCAGTGCAAAACAGAAAGAGATCTACAAAAAATGGTTGGGCAAGCCCAAACCATGGTGGACCGTAAAACGGGTACTGTTCACCTCGAGCGGAAGTTTTATTGCCGTCCTGCTCTTGCTCTTTGCCTGGCGTTTTGTTGGAATGCAACGTTTAAATAAACGACTTAGAGCGGAGCAATCCTTTCTTCAGACCATGATCGATGCTATTCCTGAGCCCATATTTTATAAAAACTGCGAAGGGGTGTTTACTGGCTGCAACGCCTTCTTTGCTGAATCAGTTCTGGGCCTAAAAAAAGAGCAGATTATTGGTCTGACAGATTTTGACCTCTGTTCGGATCAAAAACAGGCGGCGTTTTTCCGCGAACAGGACAAACGGGCAATCGCGTCTGGAAAACCAAACAAAAATGACGAGTGGATTTTCCTCGCGGATGGCCGGTCTATCCTTGTGGAGACCATGAAGATTCCGTTTCAAAATGAGTCAGGTGAAATCGTGGGGCTTATTGGCGTTGCTCGCGAAATGACAGAACGGTATCAAGCGCTTAAAATTCAAGCTGAGGCCCGCCAGAAGTTGCAAACCTTTCTCGACAATATGCCTATGATGGCCTGGCTAAAAGACCGAGAAGGCCGGTTTGAAATGGTGAACGAGGCCTTTATTCAATCCTGCGGACGAGACATAAAAGAGGTGATCGGCAAGACCGATCTGGATGTTTGGCCGCTTAAGCTTGCTGACAAATATCGTAGTGATGATGAACAGGTTATGTCTTCACGCCTCAAAGGGGAATTTGAAGAACCAATCGAGATAGCTAAAGTAAGTCGATGGTGTATGACTTTCAGGACTCCGATCACTGATCAAAATGGAGCAGTGATCGGCACTGTGGGCATCGCTCAGGATATAACCGAGCGAAAACAAGCGGAGGATGTATTACGACGTTTCCAACTCCTGGTAACCCAAAGCCGGGACATCATCTTTTTCATACGACGTGAAGATTTATGTATCCTGGAAGCCAATGAAGCAGCAACCAAGGCCTATGGTTATAGCCGTGAACAACTCCTGACAATGACGATTCAACAACTGCGAGAACCTGAGACGCTGGATTTACTTCCAGGTCAATTGGAACAGGCAGATATGCATGGAATACTTTTGGAGACTGTCCATCGTCGCTGTGACGGCAGCAGTTTCCCGGTTGAGGTCAGCTCTCGGGGTGAAGATATAGGTGGAGTCCGCACACTGATCAGCATTGTTCGGGATATTACAGAGCGCAAGAATGCTGAGGAGACGGTACGAATCAGCGAAGAACGGTTTAGGAAAATATTTAACGAATCTCCTGTCGGCATAGCTTTTCTTGGCAAACAGCGAGAGATCTTTCTCACCAATCAGCGGTATCGTGATTTTCTTGGGTACAGCGAAAAAGAGATCTTGGAAATTAAGCCCGAAAAGCTTTTGCACCCGGATGATTGGGCTCCTTCGGTGGAACTAAGCACAAGACTACGCAGCGGAGAAATTCCTGCATTTCACATGGAGCAAAGATACATTCGAAAAGATGGAGTTGTCGTGTGGGCCGACACCAGAATCACAGTTCTTCGCGATAAAGAGGGTCGATTAATCCATACAATTGGTTGGGTATTGGACATTACCAGCCGTAAGCAAGGCGAGGAGGCATTGCGCAAGAGAGAGGAGGAATACAAAAGACTGTCCAATGAGTTCAATGCTGTTCTTGAAGCAATTCCGGATTCACTGGCCCTCGTTTCATCAGACTTGAAAGTTCTCTGGGCTAACCGCAATGCTGTAGAGAGTATGCAGGTAGAAAAAGAAGCTTATCTTCCAGGAGAACCTTGTTACAAGCTCTGGCATAATTTCGAAGAACCTTGTGAGACGTGTTCCTTGAAGAAGGTTTTTGCCACTGGTGAAATTTGTGAGTTTGTCATGACCGAGGAAGGGAAGACACGGGAATTCAGATTGATCCCTGTGAAAGATGATGCAGGGAAGGTCTTCAATACAGTGCGATTAGGAAGGGACATTTCTGAGATGCGAAATCTAGAGGCACAACTCCACCAGGCCCAGAAAATGGAGGCCATCGGCACTTTGGCCGGAGGGATTGCCCATGACTTCAACAATATCCTTGGCGCAATTCTCGGTTATGCAGAAATGGCATATGAAGACAGCCTTTCGGGTTCAGTAAAACCGAGTGATCTTAATCAAGTGGTTCAGGCAAGCCATAGGGCAAAAGACCTTGTGAAACAGATATTGGCTTTCAGCCGACAAACAGAAGCACAGAAGATTTTAATACGTCCTGCCGCAATGGTAAAGGAATCCATCAAATTGCTCCGCTCGTCAATACCAACGACAATAGACATCCAGCAGGACATAGATTCTGAAGCCGACCTCATACTGGCTGATCCGACCCAGATCCATCAAATAATGATGAACCTGTGTACCAACGCTTACCATGCCATGGAAGAGACTGGCGGTACCCTTTCTGTTTCTTTGCAAAACAAGGTTTTCACACAGCACGATCTGGCTGGCATCCCTGATGTCCAACCAGGACGATTCGTGCAGTTGTCTGTCAGGGATACTGGACCGGGAATTGCTCCTGTAATTCAGGAAAGGATCTTTGATCCGTATTTCACTACAAAAGAAACAGGCAAGGGAACGGGTATGGGCCTTGCTATCGTTCATGGTATAGTGAAGAGTTCCGGAGGATTCATTACCTTCCACAGTGAAATCGGAGCAGGAACCGTTTTCGAGATATGTCTTCCAGCCTTTTTGGAACAGATTACACCTGAAACCAAAGAGGATAATCTAATCCCGGTCGGTACCGAACGTATTCTCTTTGTTGATGATGAGGAAATGCTGGCCAAGATGGGCCGGACTATGCTTGAACGGCTTGGTTACATGGTAACGATAAAGATGAGCAGCCTGGAAGCATTGACTACCTTCAAAAACAAACCTGATGCATTTGATCTGGTGATCACAGATCAGACCATGCCTGGAATGACTGGGGTTGATCTGGCCCAAAAGTTATTGCAGATTCGGCCGGGCCTGCCAATTATCCTTTGCACTGGGTATAGCAGTCAGGTTTCTGAAGAGACGGTTAAATCCTATGGTATTACAGGCTTCGCCTTGAAACCATTGGCCAAGAAGGATATTGCCGTTTTAATCCGGAAGCTGCTAGACGAAGAAAGGAAAGGGGCTTCTTGACGATATTTGAGGTCGCCAGGGAAAATAATATCATCAGAATACCTTTGTCCATGATTTTGATATTACTACTGACGATCTTAGAACTGCACGGGAAGCATCACAGAAGAAGATGTTCACTGGCAATCCTAAGATCATGATAGGATGGTCAACCTGACCTTATCCTGAGGAAGGTCTGATCCAAGATATTCCTAAAAGATCTCCGTTTAAAATATTTCCAGATTTGAAGCTATTGTGAAACCACGATATGCAGCCCTGGTATAGGCGCGATTGAGTGCCTATACCAGGTGTTTTTTGAGCCTTCACCATACTCTATACAGCTTCGTTCTTAAGACCTCCTTTCGATTCAACCATTCCTCTTCCCTGACAATTGAAGTTTCGAATTTGGGTTGATAGCTCCTCAACAACCTGATCATAAAATTCTATTTCAGATTGAATGGTGATAAGCTTCCTCTACAAACCCCGAAACCTACTTCTCAAAGAAGAGCATTCTGTTGTATAATCCGGAAGCCATGAAATCATCTTTCCAAGATAGACCAGCTGACAATCTTATTCGCCTCTCCGGAATCGTGGAAAGGATCACCTTCCACAATGCGGATAACGGCTGGAGCGTCCTGAAGGTCACTCCCTTCAATGAACCACAGAAACTCGTCGCTGTTATTATCCATCAAGCCAAAGTCTTTGCCGGCAGTTCCATGGAGTTCTACGGTACGTGGAGTCGCCACCCTCAACATGGCGAACAATTCAAGGCCGAACGGGCAATCGAGAAAAAACCGGCAACCAGTGCCGCGCTGGAAAAATACCTCGGTTCAGGACTCATCAAGAACGTAGGTCCGAAAACAGCCTATAAGATTGTGAAATTCTTTAACGAGCGCACGCTGGATGTTTTCGAAGAAAGCATAGACGAGCTTTTGCAGGTTCCTGGAATTGCCGAGAAAAAACTCGTGGATATCAAAAACAGTTGGCAGGAACACAGGGCCATCAGGGATGTGATGATCTTCTTGCAGGGATACGGAATCAGCACTCTTTATGCCGTCAAGATATTCAAAACCTATGGCAACGACGCGATCAGCAAGGTCTCGGAAAATCCGTATCAACTGGCAAGGGACATCTATGGCATCGGCTTTTTTTCAGCCGACAAGATAGCCCTGAACATGGGCTTCGAAAAAGATGGGGTTCCCCGCATCGAGGCGGGTATCAAGCACGTATTGGCCGCATCACGGGATAATGGGCATTGTTATCTTTTGGAAGCACAAATAATCAAGAATTCGCATGAGTTGCTGGAGGCTGGGACCCCTGAGCAGATAACCGCCATATTGTCATCCTTGATTAGCGCTGGTGAGGTCAAGAAAAGGGTTTTGCCGGATGAAAAGGGCCAAAATGTCTCTGCCTATTATTCGAACACCATATTCTTTGATGAACTATACGTCTCCAAAAAAGTGAAGCAGTGGGTGAATCAATCTGTTTCCGTTGACCAAGGCCGTATTAACTCGTGGATTGAACGGTATTGCCAACATCAGAGCATCGTTCTTTCTGACGAGCAGCAGGGATCCGTTGCGGCTATTGCAGGCCTTTCGTTTTCCGTTCTGACTGGCGGTCCAGGAGTTGGCAAGACGACGACCACCAAGGTCCTTGTGAAACTTCTGCAGGCCATGAACAAACGTGTTGTTCTTGCCGCGCCTACAGGCAGAGCGTCTCAACGCATGACTGAGGTGATTGGAACTGAGGCAAAAACCATTCACCGCTTGCTCGAATGGGCACCTGATAAAAACGGCTTCAAAAAATCCGAGAATGACCCTCTTCGTGTCGAATTTCTGATTATTGATGAATGCTCCATGCTCGACATCAATCTTGCCGCCTCACTCTTAAAAGCCGTCCCTCAGGATGCGCAGGTGCTCTTTATCGGAGATCCCGACCAATTGCCGTCTGTTGGAGCCGGAAATGTCTTGTATGATCTCCTTCAGGCATCCTGTGTTCCCAGTTTCAAGTTAACCAAGGTATTCAGGCAGGCGAAAGAGAATTTGATTATCCGTTTTGCCCATGAAATCAATAAAGGGCAGGTGCCAAAGATTGAATCCCCGTTCCATAAGCCTGAATTATGGAAAGAGAAGGTGGGGTGTCAGTTCATTGATGCCGAAGAGGCAACTCAGGAACAATTGCAGTTCTTGGCCCGGGTAAGGTCAGCGATCAAGCATACTGTTACCACTGGCGAGGAACAGATCCTACAAACGGGAGATACATTCACAGGGGTCATGAAGCGAGATGAAGACTCCCTGATGATTGACAGCCTTCTCGTCCAGGAATTTAAGGATGCTCGGGAAATCCATGCACCCATATTTACGATACCTGAGAAGTTCAAACACGTCGATCTGTTGAAGCTTGATCAAGCAAAAGGCGCCATTGCTGAACTGAGGTCTATCGTCAAATCCCTGCATCCGTGGTCTGCACTGCATCATGGCCTGACCGGGCTTGACATGGTTCTACGTCTCTATACCAGAACAATCCCTGAATACTTCGGCAAGGATATTGAGATACAGATTCTTTCTCCCCAAGTCCGGGGTAGTCTGGGAACGCTTAACCTTAATAATGCCATCCAGAAAGCTGTTAATCCTGAACAACAGGGGAAAAAAGAAATCAAAATAGGCGATCGTATCTATCGGGTTGGTGACAGGGTCATCCAGACCCGCAACAATTATGACTTGGGTGTGTTCAACGGAGATATCGGCAGAATCACGGCCATTGATCTGGAAAACTATTCCTGTCTCATTCAGTTTGGTAAGCAGGCCCCCATTCCATATGAGAGGGAAGACCTCACAGAGATATCTCTCGCCTACTCGATTACCATTCACAAATCGCAGGGGAGTGAGTTTGATGCGCTGATTATTCCCGTTGCCACACAGCATTTCAAGATGCTTTTCAGGAATCTGATTTATACGGGATTAACCAGAGCCAAGCAGTTATGTGTTTTTGTCGGGAGCAGGAAGGCATTAGCAATAGCTGTGAAACAGATTGATAACCGGAAAAGGCAGACTGCATTGAGTTATCTGATTATGAATTGAAGGATAAAATCTGTTTGCGAATTCGCCGGGCAAAGAATCAAACAGATGGTTTGTGAAAATGGTTTCCCATGGCAAACAGCAAGCATCTTTGCTTTTCCGCTGAACTGCACGCAGCTGTTTTATGCTGGCAAGCTCTTTATGGGGCCGGAACAAAAGAGTGCTTGAAGAACAGAAAGGCAAATATTAGAGAATGGCTCAAAAATAACTGTAAGGATTTAAAGGGGGAAGCTATCGAGAGACTGGCTACAATTGTAAATCCAAACCGCCTCAAGAAGGGGGTGCAATCCCTATTTCATGATTTCATAGAAAATAACCTACCACCTGTTAACGCACTATTATTACTAATCTATTTTAAATCTATCCACCTCCCTCCTGGGTAGGTTATTTAAACCTACCCATCTGTTTAAATTCAAAAACATTCCTTAGTACTGACTCTTTCAGAAACAAGTGCCTTTCTCCTGGGATACCTCCTTTTTCGCAAAGGATATCGCATTCAGTTCCCTGAGGCTATCCAGTCCTTCTTTGCAAGACTTTCCCTGCCGGCATATATTGAATATGTCATTGTTTTATCATTATAATATCGATCAAACTCCTCCTTCTTGGCAAGATTTCCGGCTGTTGACTGGTGCCTTTTCCGGTCTCTTTCCTGTTGCAGTTGCCGGTTATACTCATGGTATTCCCTGTTTTGGTTGCGATACTGCCGCCAGTATGTTGGATTTCTTTTCTGCAAAGCCTGTTGGCTCTCCCTTTTGTTGGCCCGATAATCAGGATCCGTCTGCAGTTATTCACACTGCCACGCGTTCTTCCTTGCCTGTTGACAGGTCTTGGAACCGCAATTCATGAATAAAATGCCGGTTTTTCCCCTCAAAACATTTTCAGGGTTGGATAGTTATTGAGGCAGAGAAATGGGACCGGTAGTATGAACGATCATGTGGCCAAGTCGATTGACCCCGAAAACTTGTGGAAGGCGCTGCTGAAATGGATCAAGCCGCAGCACTCGACAACAGCAGTCATAGGGGTAGAGGCGGGCTCATTCAAAACTAATATAAATAGTGGTACGACACGGCTGTCGTCAGTGGTGCGACACGGGTGTCGTATCTACTATATAAAGGAAGGAGAATATATAAACACCCCCTACCCCCTTCGGGGGGGGAGGGGTAAAAAGATGACATTAAATTATCGTTGGGGTTCAACCTTGACCACAGGATGACGTTTGGAAGTGTGGGTTTGTTTTAATAACCATAGCATTCGAACTCCTGTTCAAAGCAAAAGTTTGAAAATATCCTTACCCTAAAAAAGAAAAGTTGTACAGAGGTTGTACAAATTGCCAAAAAAATAAAAAAGCACTTAACGTGATACACGCTAAGTGCTTGATTTATTTGGTGGGCCGTCCCGGGATCGAACCGGGGACCTGCTGATTAAGAGTCAGATGCTCTACCGATTGAGCTAACGGCCCAGCTCTTTGGCATTGGCTGTGCCCTCTATAGCATAGACGGGCCGATCAGTCAAGCCGGAACAACATAGTCCTCTCCGATAAGAGAAGAACGAATTTTTCTCCCTACGCCTATCGGTAATACAGGTTCGGGCTGCCCATAGTTAAGAGGGATTTATGGAGGTTGCGCCGGAACTCCCGGCGATCCCAGATCCCCTGGATATGCCCCCGTTTCAGCGCGTTTCTGGCCGAATGGTAATCCGGCGGGATATCGACGCCGGTCGTTTCCCGGATGACCCTGGGGCCTGCGAATCCGACCCGGCTGGAGCGGATCGCGAACTGGTAGGGCGAGCAACCCAGGAAAGACGCGACCGGTCCGGCATAGGAGTTATTATCATAGACGACAATATAGAGGCCTCCGGCGTCGATATATTCCCGGACGGCCATCGTGCACTTCGGCATCTGGGTGACCCCAAGGGTCCCCTCCTGGATCCGGATGCCGCCGGTGGTATGGATATAGGCGAGCAGCGGGCGTTTCTTGCGTTTGGCCAGCGCACAGGCCCGGACGAATTTCTCTCCCTCGGCGGAGCCGACGGTGCCATTCCGGAAATCCGAATAGAGCATGGCCACCACGATCTGGATTCCGTCGATCTCGGCGGTAAAGGTCATATTGCCGGAATTTTTACCGGTTTTATCTTTGGACTGCTGCAGCCGTTCGTCAAAACCGGTATACTTCAACGGGTTGTACGATGATATCCTGGTGTTGAAAAATCTGATCGAACCGGGATCAAAGAGATTTTCCAGATACCACTGGTATTCGAGCGGAAAGTGATGGCCGCAGGTCTCGCAGACCCCGGAGAACTCGCCGTACAGATCGGGAACCCAGAGATCCTTGCAGCCGTATTTCTCGGCATTCGGGCAGGTGACCGTCCGGTCCTCGTTGGCCAAGGGGCTTGTATAGGTGTCTGTCAGCTCCAGCGGATCGGCGCGTTTTGCACCGGCCAGGGCGCCCTCGGCGTAGACCATCTGCCGGGTCGGTTTCTTTTTGCTCTTCTTATCCAGGAAATCGGCGATGGCGGAAATCGGTTCGGTGATCCGCTTCAGGATGACGGAACCCTCGCCGGAGACATCCTTGATGACCTTATGGACCTGCCGTTTGTGGTTTTTCAGGACATCGTAGCGGATGTTATAGTAGAGTCGTTCGGCCTTTTCTTTGAGCAGCCTGGGAAAATCTATCATCGGGTTCGTTTTGCTGGTGAACCCCTGGGTAGCCATGCCCAGATACTTCTTCGAACGATCGGCGAGCAGACGCCGGATCTCTTTGGAATTCAGATCCCACGGGATTTCCACCTGGAGTTCATGGTCCTCGCTTTTGGCCTTTTTGCGCCGGAATTCCCAGGTCCTGAGGGCCCGAAAACTCTTGGTGGACAGGACGACCTTGTCGGTGGCGGAGAGCATTTCGGAACGGATCCGGGCGAAAAAGGCGAAATCGTCTCTCCGGGCGCCCAGGGGCGGTTCCTGGATAATCCGGTCGATGGTGCCGAGTTGAAGATTGTCTACCGCGGTCAGTTTCAACCTCTCGGCGCAGACCTCGATCAGCTCCTTCGGCACCTTGGCGCCTTCCTTGACCCGGCCCTCAATGGCCGCCGCCCCCTCGGGTGAGATGACCGAGTAGTATCCATGGGTGACCATCATCCGGTAATCCGATAATCCCACAGCCTCGGCGCCGCCGGAGCCGCCCTCGGAGATCATTGAGATCATCGGTACCCGCAGCTTAGTCATCGCATAAATATTACGGGCGATCTGCTGGGCTGCGCCCGGGTATTCCTCCACCGGATAGGAGCCGGGGGTGAAGATATAGAAGTGGATCGGGATACCCTCGGTCTCCGCAACCTTCATATAACGGAGGGCCTTCTCATTGCCCTCGGGCCGGCAGGAGCCGCCGTTTCTGAATTCCTCCCCATGGCCCTTCTCCTGCCCGATGACCATGACCGAGGCGGTATAGGGCTTGTTCCTGATCCGCCGGACAATGGTGGCCTTGGCGCAGATCATGGCCGGATCGATATTGGCGTCCGCCTCGCCGCCCAGCTCCGTATAATCCTCGTAGACATTCTCCAGGATATCCTTCAGGCTGAAACGCTGGGAGCTGCGGACGATCCGGACCCTCTCCATCGGGGTCAGCTGTTCTTCCGCCCGTTCTTCCAGGAAACTGATCGAATCGTCCAGTTTGCCGATCTCGCCCGCCAACTGGTCTTCGGTGTGGTCATAGATGGTTTGTTTCAGCCGGTTGCAGGTCTCTTTGAAGCCGTCCAGATTTCCCCAGTTGGAGAAATCCTTGAGCTGGATCAGGTAGTTGATCCGTTCTTCAATCTTTAAGAGCTTTTTTAGTTGTTCTTTCATAGTGAGAGTGTTTCGTCCACGGCGGTTGGGAGGATCAGAATGCCAGCAGGCGATCCAGGTTGTTTTTCAGATAAGTCAGATTGGTGACAATCGGGCGGCTGCCTGCGTCGTGGCCCTGGATGACGATTTCATCGATAAAGCGGGCCGCCCGCTGCTTCGCCTCGTCCATGGAATCTCCCCAGACGAGCGCCAGGGCCAGGTTCGGATCGTAGTCGCTGGGGATCGGATAGGGCCGGTCCGAGGGAACATGGGTGTAGACCGCCGACCAGTCATAACGGGGGATCGTGAACGTGGTGATAGTACCGATCCAGGGAGCGAACCCGCGTCTGGGGTCTTCAGCGACGATCCGCAGCTCGATTGCCGCACCCTGGAAGGTGATGGCCTTCTGTTTGTAGCCGATCTTCTCGCCTAGGGCCAGCCGGATCTGTTCGCGGATCAGGTTCGGATGTTTGCCGTGCAGGTAGCTGATCCGGGCCGAGACGTCGTTTTCAACCTGAATCCGGGTGTTTACTTCCAGGAGATAAGGTTCGCCCGAGCGGGTGACGATCCATTCCCAGGTCCCGACGTTATCATAATTGACATGATTTGCCAGTTTCAACGAGTATTCGACGATCTTCTCCAGGACCTTCTGCTCGTCGAAGTCGTAGGCGAAGCAGGAGCTGTGGAAGCCCGGCGCCGCCTCGACCCGTTTCTGACGGCCGGTGGACTGGATCGTGCAGTTCCGGGAATTAAAATGGATGCGTTCGCCATGCCGGGAACAGACCAGCTGGACCTCCAGGTGGTTATAATCGCGCAGGCACTGTTCGATCAGGACGCCGCCGTCGCCGAACTGGCGTTTGGCGTAATTCTGCACCTGACGGTAGATCCGGCGGAACTGCTCGATTTCCTTGACCTCTTCAATGCCCATGCCCCCGCCGCCGGCCGCCGCCTTCACGAGGATCGACGGGTCGGAGATCCCCTGGTTGATCTGGTTTTCCAGGAGGCCCGCGGCTATCTCTTCCGCCTCCATTTCGTTGTAGATCGGGGCATCGGTGCCGGGGATGGTCGGGATGCCGAGGGAATTGGCGACCCTTTTGGTATTGATCTTATCACCAAGGTCCCTGATGACCTCCCAGTTCGGGCCGATGAAGGTCAGCGCCCGGTCGCGGACCGTTACGCGTCTGGCAAAACGGTAATCTTCCGAGAAAAAGCCGTAACCGGGGTGGATGGCCGTGCAGTGGGTGTGGTCGGCAACCGACAGGATATCATTGGGGTCGGTATAACTGGTGATCCGCCAGGCATTCTGGCCCTCGCCGCTGGTGATGTTGCGCCGGACATGTTCCGAGTCCCGGTCGGGCTCTGTGTAGACCACGGCATACTCAAGGCCGAGATCTTTGCATGCATCCATGATCCGAATCGCAATTTCACCCCGATTCGCAATGAGAACCTTTCCGTCCAAGCTATTCCCTCGCTGGTAATTTTCTCTTCAGGCAACTTTGAAAAACCTTTTCATAGTTGCCTTCATTTCCGATGATTCTTCCGGACCGATACACCACACAAGATGATACCGGAACGACTCTTAAATCCTCCTACTATAGTCATACCGTCGTTATTAGCAAAGCAAAATAATTTTCCGATTTGTAATTGCCGGTTTTTATGGTAGAACTTGCACGAGGACAGGATGGTTCCACAGCCCGCAGTCATGGGCAGGGCCCGGGCGAGGTGTTCAGGGTCCTTGCAATTTCCGGCAGGTATCCTTAAATTTTCAACTCCCGGCAGGTTCCGGTTCCAAGTCGAGAGACAGGGGGGCCGTATCGTGGGCCCGCCGTGCAGGCGAAATCGCTGATTTTTTGAAATCCAATAACGATCTTACAGCAAGAATGAATACAGAAGACGAAAACATACCCGGAGCGCCCGGACCGGCGGCGAAAAAAGGGATCGTGCGGCGGATCATGGACCTGCTGTCACTGGACCGGTCACCGGAAACCACCGAGGCACTGGAGCTTGAAATTCAGGAACTCCTGGAGGAAGGGGAAGAGCATGGGTTGATCTCCAGCCTCGAAGAGAAGATGATCAATTCGATCTTCGACTTTCGGGATACGCTGGCAGCCGAGATCATGACTCCGGCAGCCGAGATTGTCAGCTTCGAGGTGTCCGTGAGCGTTGGTGCCCTGGTTACGGCAGTGATTGAAGAGGGCTTTACCCGGATGCCGATTTACCGGGGCAACCCGGACGGGATTATCGGTATCCTCCATGTCAAGGATCTGCTGAAGATCTGCGCCCAGCCTGCAGGAGGCGTCTTTGCCCTGGAGGACCACCTGAAGCCGGCCTATTTTATCACGGAGAACAAACCGGTGGTTGAACTCCTGAAGGGGTTTAAAAAGCGGAAGACCCATATGGCCCTGGTCACCGATGAATTCGGCACGGTCCGGGGGCTGATCACCCTCGAGGATGTTATCGAAGAGATCGTCGGTGAGATCGATGATGAATACGATACCGAACGGGACAGCGTCGAAGAAATAAGCGAGAACACGGTTGTTGTCCATGCCCGGGTCGATGTCGAGGAGGTCGAGGAGCGCTTTCATGTCGCCCTGCCGGAAGGACCCTATGAATCCATCGGCGGCCTGGTGATCCATACCCTCGGCCGTCTGGCTGTGGCCGGTGACACGATCGAGATCGGCAATCTTCAATTTGTGGTGAAGGGGGCGAGCAAGCGGCATATTAAGATGGTCGAGATTACCCGTCTGCCGGGAGAGGAAAAACAAGGATGACGAGACTCTCCGTAAGGCGGTTGGTCCTGCCGGCGCTTCTTTCAGGCGGCCTTTTATGCCTAGGTCTGCCCGGCAGTGGCGGGCTGTGGCCCTTGCTCTTCGTCGCCCTTGTTCCGCTTCTGGTGGCGATCCGGAGGGCAGATCCTGCCCAGGCGGCTTGGTGCGGCCTCCTCACCGGTCTTGTCCATTTTCTGTCCCTTCTCTACTGGCTTGTGATTGTCATGGGCCGGTATGGGAAGCTGCCCTGGTATATTTCCTTTACTACGCTGGTTCTTCTGGCCCTGGTGTTGAGTCTTTTTGTGGTTGTTTTTACACTTTCCGCCCGCCGGCTCCTGGCAGAATCGACTTCCTTGGTCGCCCTCTGGGCCCTGCCCTGCCTCTGGGTCGGCCTTGACTGGATCCGTTCCTTTCTGTTTACAGGTTTTCCGTGGATGGATCTCGGCTATGGCCTGTGGAATGTTCCCGGGATTATTCAGGTTGCCGATATAACTGGGCATTACGGGATTACGTTTCTTCTGGTGCTGACCAATACCCTGGTGGCGCTTTTTCTGACAGACAGGGTGCCAACGGCCCGGTTGTTGGTCCTGGCCCCGGTTGTCCTGCTGTTGTGCAGCGTGGCGGGGTATTCCGTCTGGCGCTGGCAGTCTCTGGAGAGATGGATGAAGACGGCCGAGACTATGCCTGTCGGGGTGGTTCAGGGCAATATCGACCAGGACAAGAAATGGGTGCCCGAGGATCAGGAAGAGACGGTAATGACCTATATCGGCCAGACGGTGTCGCTTTTCAGCGGGAAAAAGCCGGCCCTGGTCGTCTGGCCGGAAACGGCCCTGCCTTTTTTTCCCGAAGGCCACCCATTGATGACGCCGCTCCGTTTCCTGACAACGAAGAACGACATAGCCCTGCTCACCGGGGCGCCGTGGTATACGGTTGTTGACCGGAAGGAAAAAAAATTCCGCTACTACAACAGCGCTCTGCTGATCGCTACGGACGGAAACTTCGGCGGCCGATACTCCAAGACCCATCTGGTGCCGTTCGGCGAGTATGTGCCGTTGAAAAAATACCTGCCGTTCATAGCACCGATTGTGCAGACGGTCGGAGATTTTACGCCGGGAACGATTGAAAACCCGATCATTTACCTGCAGGCGAAGATCGGCGTGCTGCTCTGTTATGAAAGCATCTTCCCCGATATTGCCGAAAAATGGGTGCAGGCAGGGGCAAATATCCTGATTAATTTGACCAATGACGCCTGGTATGGTAGATCCAGTGCCCCTGAGCAGAGTTTCGCGATGACGGTCTTCCGCGCCGTCGAGACCAGGCGGAGCGTGGTCCGTGCCGCCAATACCGGGATCTCCGGTTTTATCGATCCGCTGGGACGGGTCCGGATGCGGTCGGAAATCTTCGTGCCGTGGCAGGCCGTAGACGATGTCCTCCTGAACGAGAAGGTGCCGTTCGTTGTCCGGTATGGGCATCTGTTTGCGCCGGTATGTTGTTTCCTCGGGTTCGGTCTGTTCTTCTGCCGGGTAGTGCGGCGACGGATGGGCGGCTGACCTTTGAACGATATTGCAGGAGAACCCTGACCATCGGGAATGAAAATTCACAGTTAACGGATCCGGAAAAACCCGTTATAATAACAAGATGAAAAATGAGATCCCTGCGGACCTGGCCGTGGGATCTCAAAAAACGAAAAGCAGTGAGGATTGTAATGTCGACAGATACCGGCTCAGCCGTTTCCAAGCAGAAATTGCAGGATCTAAAAAACAGAATGCTGGCCCTGAAGGAGCATCTTTGACTTAGACAGGAAAAAAGACGAGCTTGAGCGCCTGGAGCGGCAGACACTGGCCCCGGAATTCTGGAACGATGGGGACAGGGCCAAGAAGGTGCAGAAGGAACACGGCATGCTCCAGGACATCATTGTCACCTGGGAGGGCAAATGGTCGGAGCTGGAAGAGACCGACCTCCTGCTGGACATGGCCGTCGAGGAAAACGACGCCGATACCGAACATGAGGTCGCTGCAAGTCTGCCGGGGCTGGAAGAACACATAGCCAAGGCCGAGCTGGAGTGTATGTTCAGTGGCGAGCATGATGCCAATAACGCCATCATCGCCATCCATGCCGGGGCCGGCGGCACCGAGGCCCAGGACTGGGTCGGGATCCTGTTGCGCATGTACCTGCGCTGGGCCGAGGAAAAGAGGTTCAAGGCGGATATCGTCGATATCCTGCCCGGGGATGAGGCCGGGACCAAGAGCGTAACCATCATGATCAAGGGTCATTACGCCTACGGTTACCTCCGCTCCGAGCTGGGCATTCACCGCCTGGTCCGGATATCGCCCTACGATGCGAGCGGCAGGCGCCATACCTCCTTTGCCTCGGTAATGGTCATGCCGGAGCTGGATGATACCATTGAGGTCGATATCAACGATAAAGACCTGCGAATCGACACCTTCCGGTCCAGCGGCGCCGGCGGCCAGCATGTCAACAAGACCGACTCGGCAATCCGGATCACCCATCTTCCCACCGGTATTGTCGTCCAATGCCAGAACGAGCGCTCACAGCACAGCAATAAGGATACGGCGATGAAGATGCTGACCTCGCGGCTCTACAAGCTGGAAAAAGAGCGGAAGGCCGAGGTTAATGAGGAACTGGGCGGCGATAAGAAAGAAATCGCCTGGGGCAGCCAGATCCGTTCCTATGTGCTGCAGCCGTACAGGCTGATCAAGGATCACCGTACCGATCAGGAAATAGGCAATGTGGACGCCGTCCTCGACGGCAATCTGGATCCGTTTATCAAGGCCTATCTGCTCTGGGCCAACAGGCCCTGAATCTTGGGGTGCCAGGGTCTTCAGGTCGAGATGGGCAGAGAGCTCTTCCCGGCAGATCCCGCCTCGTAGATGTCGAAGGCATGGGCAATACTCTGTCGCAGCAGCTCATTCTCGATCGGTTTGGTCAGAAACTTGTAGACGGCTCCTCGATTGATGGCGGCGGTAACCATGTTCAGGTCAGCAAAGCCTGACATGGCGATACGCACCGTTTCAGGGTAAAGCGATTTGACCCTGCTGAGAAACTCGACACCACCCATTCCGGGCATATGCTGGTCACTGAGCACAACCCCGACCTGGTTGGTGGCCAGCAGTTCGAAGCCCTCTGCGGCGCTGTTGGCGGAGAGTATCCGATAGCCGTCTCGATGCAGCACTCGCTTGATAACTGAAATGATGGCCGGTTCGTCGTCTACCAGGAGAAGTGTTTTTTGAGGTTGAGGGCTTTCTTCCACAGGAAGCTTAAGACACCGTTCCTCCTGCAGCAGGAGCTCGAAGTCGTGTGAAGATACGGGGCGGCTGAAAAAATACCCCTGTATTTCATCGCAGCCGTGGGTGCGAAGGTAGCAGAGCTGTGCTTCTGTTTCAACGCCTTCGGCGATCACCAGGAGATTCAGGTTGTGGGCCATGGCGATGATCGTCCTGGCGATTGCGGCGCTGCCGGGATCAGAGGTGACCTCCCGGACGAAGGAAATATCCATCTTCAGTTTGTCAAAGGGGAAACGTTTCAATTGGCTCAGGCTGGAATATCCGGTGCCGAAATCATCCATGGCAAGCCGTACCCCCAGGTCCTTGAATTTATGAAGCATCGCCGTGGCCATTTCCACATCCCGCATGACCATGCTTTCGACGATTTCCAGTTCCAGGTGACACGGTTCAAGACCGCTGTCTTTCAGGGCCTGGGCAAGGGTTTCAAAAAGCCCCGGGTACCAGAACTGGCGGGGTGAAAGATTGACCGACATGGTCAGCGGAGGGAATTCGGCCTTTTGCCATTTCTTATTCTGCATGCAGGCGGTTCTCAATATCCACTCGCCGATGGGGATGATGAGTCCGGTCTCTTCCGCCAGCGGAATGAAGTTGGCTGGTGGAACCATTCCCAGCTCAGGATTATTCCACCTCAGCAAGGCCTCCATCCCGACCATCCGGCCGGTTCTCAGCTCCACCTGCGGCTGATAATGTGCCGACAGCTCGTTATTTTCCAGAGCCCGGCGCAGACATCTTTCCATGGTCGTGCGCGCAACGACCTTATCGTTCAATTCGTCGGTGAAAAACTGAAAGGTATTGCGTCCTTGATCCTTGGCACGATACATGGAGGCATCAGCGAATTTGAGCAGTGCCTGCACATCCTCTCCGTCCTTGGGATAGATGCTGATACCGATGCTGCACGAGACTTTCAGGTCGTGGGTATCGATGGTCAGGGGTTGGTTCAGGGAGGTCAGGATTTTTTGCGCCACCTTGGCCGCATCCTCGTTTTCCATCAGATCCGAAAGCACTATGACAAAATCGTCGCCCCCCTGACGAGCCACGGTATCGTTGGAGCGGACACAGGCTGTCAACCTCTCGGCAACAACTTTCAACAGCCGGTCCCCCATGTCGTGGCCGAGGCTGTCGTTGACGAATTTGAAATGGTCCAGGTCGACAAACAACACCGCAATCTTATGCTGGTGGCGTCTCGCGAACAACAGGGCCTGATCGAGGCGGTCGACCAGGAGGTTGCGATTTGGCAGGCCGGTCAACCCGTCGTGATTGGCCTGGTGTTTGAGCTGCGCCTCGTAGTGTCTGCGTTTTCTAAGATCGCGGACGACCACGGATACGATGAGTCCTCCTGGTAATTTCAGAGGGCTCAGGCTGATCTCCACCGGAAATTCACTGCCATCCTTGTGAAGAGCGTAGAACTCCCTTTTCTTCCCAATACTTCTGATTTCCGGCTTCTGGAAGTATTCCTTGAAATATACCTGATGCCGGGTGAAACGGGGGGGGGGTGAGTATCTCTTCTATCTGCCGGCCGATAACCTCGGAACGGTCGTAGTCAAACAATACCTCAAACTGTTTGTTGACCATCAGGATGTCCTGCCGGTCATTGATGAGCAGCATGGCGCCGGGAGCCGATTCCACCAGTTCCCGGAATTTTGCTTCACTCTCCCGGAGCGCCGCGTCCGCCTGATGTTTTTCCAACGCTCGTCTGATATGGAGAAGTACCTGCTCGATCTGGTACGGTTTCACCAGGTAAGAGAAGGCTCCCCGGTCAGTTGCCTCGATTGCCGATTCAAGCATGGCCTTGCCGGTGAGGATAATACTAGCCGAGGACTGATAGTCGGTGAAAAGTACGTCAGAATCCGAGGTGTCGGAAAGGTCGATGAGCTTCAGGTCGACGGCGCTTTTCTGCATGATGGAGAACGCCTCTGCCCCATCTTCAGCCAAAAGTATTTTATAGCCGTTGAGCTTCAGGATATCGGCCAGGTTTTTCCTCAGGTCTGAATCATCGCTGATGAGTAGAATAACCGCTTTGTTCATTTCGGTTGTCTCAAATTCCCTGTGGATCCGGCGATTCAATTTTCAGGTGAAGAGAGAGGCTGTATCTTCAAGAGTGACCTCCAGTTCTGCAAGGTCAATTTCGGCAAGGTTAAATACTCCCGCTTCAATAGTGGCGGCCAGGTTGAGTGTCGGGTGAGGTGTCAGGGCGATACCAAGTTTCTGGCAGGCCATGTCTGCCAGCCGGACGATGAGGAGGAGATAATCTTTTGTATCAACGTCCGGCTCATGGTGATCACGGACTATCAGACAGTAGTGTTCGGGCATATGCCACTGTTGCATCAGGGCAAAACCCTGTTTCGTATGGAGAGTATCGATTGCCTCGAGAAACAGGGCATCAGTCATGGTGAGAGTTGTGTTTTTCTTTTTCACCCGCTCAATAACCATCAGCACGAAGAGTTTGCCGACGTCGTGAAGGAGACCGGCAAAAAAGGCCTGAGTGCTCAGGTCGGCAAACTTGCACCGCTTGGCCAGCCAGTTTGCGGCCAGTGCACAACCGGCCGAGTGCTGCCAGAGTTTCTTCATCACCTTGTTGATTTCCGGATCGGTGGTGCGGAACTGGTTCTGGGAGGCGGAGAGCAGGACGATCCTGCCGATCTCGCGCATACCGAGACGGACAATAGCTGCTTTTACGGTCATTATATTGGTAAGTCCCCGGTAAAACGCGGAGTTGGCCATCCGCAGAACCTGACTGGACAGTGATTGATCGCCGGTAATCAACTGTTCGAGAATTCGACTGTCCGGCTCCTTTTTAACAAGTTCCTGCTGCACCCGCAGTGCGGTTGGGTTGAATACGGGCAAGGTGACTTCGCCTGCGGCTATGACGCGTTCAATTTCATCTACAAATGAGGTGCCCATGATTTATTCTCCGGATAGCCAGCGTATCTCTGAAAGCGGTCTGGGGTTGGCAAGTTTCGGCAGGCAGCGCAGAATCTCGTCAATGGTGGTCAGACCGGCCGCGGCCTTCACCAGACCGTCTTCCAGCAGGGTCACCAGACCGGAATGTTGGATACTGATTGCCCGTATCTCGTGACTTGTTCTGCGCTCCAGAATCGCATCCCGGACAAGTTCGTTCAAGACCAGAAGTTCAAAGACGCCGATCCGGCCTTTATAGCCGGTCTGGTTGCACTCGGTACACCCCCGGCCCTTCCGGAAACTCCCTCCCTGCAGATCTGCGCTGCTAGAGCCGAGGCGCTGCAGCTGGGCCGGTGTTACCTTCACGGGAGCCGCACAGTGGGGACAGATCCTGCGCAGCAGGCGTTGAGCAAGGACACTGACCACGGTGGAAGAGACCAGAAAGGGGGCAATATCCATATTCAGAAGACGGATCAGGCCGCCGATGGAGTCCTCGGTATGGAAGGTTGTCAGGACCTTATGGCCTGTGAGCGCTGCCTGCATGGCCATATCGGCCGAAAAACTGTCCCGGATCTCGCCGATCACTATAATATCAGGATCTTGGCGAACAATATGGCGAAGGGTTTCCTCAAAAGTTAAATCGATTGACGGGTCGATGGAACATTGCGCAACTCCATCGATCACGTATTCGACAGGGTCCTCCGCAGTGATAATACTGATCTGCGGATTCTTGATATGATGGATGCAACTGTAGATGGTTGAGGTCTTACCGGAACCAGTGGGGCCGGTGACCAGCAGGACGCCGCTGGCCTGGTAAACCGCCTCGTCGAGAAATCGGCTGAGCATTCGGGGAGACAGGCCTATCGAGTTGATGTCGAGGAGCTCATTTTTCTGTCGTAAGAGTCTCAAGACGATCTTTTCGCCATGGATGGTCACATAGAGAGAAACCCGGATGTCTATTTTGCCTTCGTCGTAGTCGAACAGGATCCGCCCCCCCTGGTGCCGGCGTTTCTCGGCGATGTCTGCCTTGCACATGATTTTTATCCTGCTGGACAGGGCCGGGATGATATCTTTTGGGAAGTCCTTGTAGTGGCGGAGGACGCCGTCTTCCCGGAAACGCACCTGGAGGTGGTCAACCATCGGTTCGATATGGATATCGCTGGCATCAATCTTGACAGCTGCCAGGATAATAGAATTGACGATACCGGTAATGGTTTTAATATCGACATTTACGGTTACTCCGGCGGCCTCGTTGGCCAGCAGCCGCAAGGAATCTCGGAGAGTCTTTTTGTCGGCGACTGCCGGTTTGATATTTGTCCCGAAAAGCCGTCTGGCGGCGAACAGGGCTTCCTTGTCGGTGGGATCGTTGAAAGCCACGATTGTCGGCCCACCCTCGGATCTCAAAGGAAGAAAAAGCTGGCTCGTTAAGGTCTTCAGAGGAGCCTTGGCCACCAGATCCTTATCGATTTCGGTGATGGTTGGATCCACCAGAGGGAAGCCAAGCTGGATTGAGAGGATCCGGTTGAAAAGTTTCTCGTCGATAAAATTATATTTGATCAGGATCTCCCCCAGTTTCAGATCCTTTTCGCTTTCCTGCTGGATGTTGAAGGCGGCCGTCAGGTCATCCGGGGCAAGGTAGCCGAGTTCGACCAGGAGTTCCCCGATTCGGATGGTCAGATGGGTATTCTGGATAGTGTCGCGGACTGATTCATCGCTGATCAGCTTCAGGTCCTTCAGGACATTCAACAGGGGCTGTTGAATGGTGAGTTTGGCGCGAATCCTTTCGGCATACTGGATGTCTTTTTCCTGGAGCGCCTTCGATGCAAGGAGCAGGGATACAATCTCTCCGTATTTTTTTTGAGTGTGTTCGGTCATACCCGTTTGCTCCGAAGCCGGTCTATCGGCAGGTAATGAGAAAAAGCAGGAGATGAACCCGGATTCTCTGGGCAGCTATTATCATCATACGTTAAGCTAGCATGAAAACATGCTGTTATCAATTAAAAAAATCAGTTCAGCAACGAGGGCTCTTTAAGAGTCAACTTTGATTATTTGTAACTACTCAGCTGTATCAAGTTTGCCGATGTGGCGCTCTATCGGGCAAAAGAGGAAGGCCGTAACCGATCAGTCAGATTTAACAAGGAGATGTGGAAGGAAGAACAGGTTTGATACTGATGGGTATTGCTATTAGATAAACCGTTTCATCATCTCCTCAACGATGGCATCCACGTTGTCGATGGTGACCCCGAGGCGGGTGCAGGTCGCTTCCGCCTGGGCACGCCGGGCCGGGTCGTGCAGATCGCTCAGTCGGGAGAGAATGCCGATCCGGCGGCCGACCTGGTAGAGGACCTGCTCTGTCGGGGGCATGGCCAGGAAGGCCCTGGCCACGGCGGTCATTTTCTCTTTATCCTGCGGAAATTTCCCCTCGATATCCTCAAAGAGATTCAGGATATGATCGCTTTTCAGAGTGGAGGTGATGCCGTCCAGACTCTCCAGGAAGAGGAAAATTTCATCGGTAATCTCGCGGTCATTCTGTTTCTCGAAGGTCCCTTGGCTGACATCCTGGAAGAGCTCGATATGGTTTGGAATCGCAAGTGTCCGCAGACGGATGAAATCGGGATTGATCCGGTTCAGTGCGTCCGCCGTTTCGAGTGCATGCTCGCGGCTGAGTGCCCGGCCGCCGAGTCCCGGCATCACATATTCCGACAGCTCCATGCCTGCCTTCTTCACCTTGAGCCCGGCTTCGATATGGGTGGCCTTGTCCACCCCCTTGCTGACCATCGTAAGAACCTGATCCGAGCCCGACTCCATGCCGATATGGATGCGGTTCAGACCGGCTGCGGCCATCAGACCGAGATCCATGTCGCTGATCCGGGCAATGGTATGGGATCTGGCATAGGAGGTGATCCGCTCGACCCAGGGGAAGCAGTCCTTTAAATGGCCAAGGATCGTAAGCAGCCGTTCCGGTTTGATAATCAGGCTGTTGGCATCCTGCAGAAAGATTGAGCGCATGCCGTTTCCGGCCCAATGCAGGGCAGCGTTCAGGGCCATCCGTTCGCCGGGGCCTGAATGTGCGGACAGGGCGGCAATATCGTCTCTGCTTATTTGCCCCGATTTTCCCGCACGTTCCCTGATGAGGGTCACAAGCCGGTGAATTGTATGAATATCCTTCAGGACATGGTCTATCGGCCTCAGGGAGAACGCCTGTCCTTTATAGACCGGGCAGAAGGTACAGCGGTTCCACGGACAGTTCCGGGTCACGCGGATTAGCAGGCTTGCGGCCTCGCTGGGCGGCCGGATCGGGCCCTGTTCGAAGCCGTTGTAACGCATTGAGTCTTCAGCTGGTTTTTTCATTGGATTAAAAATTATTCACCAAGCAAAGAATCAATCGGCGTATATTTCATCCCGAAGGCATCGGCTACCCCTTTGTAGGTGACCTTGCCCTGGACGACATTGACACCGAGTCTGATCTCGTTGTTCTCCCTGCAGGCATTCACCCAGCCCTTTTCGGCAATTTCCAGCGCGTAGGGAAGGGTTGCATTGGTGAGCGCCAGCGTCGAAGTCTTGGCGACGGCACCCGGCATATTGGCCACGCAATAATGGATGATCCCGTCGACCTCGAAGGTCGGTTGGGTATGGGTGGTTGGCCTGGAGGTCTCGAAGCAGCCGCCCTGATCGATAGCCACATCCACCAGTACCGCGCCGGGTTTCATTCCCTTCAGCATCTGCCGGGTGATCAGTTTCGGGGCCTTGGCGCCGGGGATTAGAACCGCACCGATCACCAGGTCTGCTTCCTTTAAAAGGGCGCGCAGATTGGGGAGGCTGCCCATCACGGTGAAGCAGTTGCTGGGCATCACCTCGCTCAGGTAGCGGAGGCGATCGAGGTTGGTATCGAGCAGATAGACCTTGGCCCCGAGGCCGCAGGCGATCTTCGCGGCGTTGATACCGACGATGCCGCCGCCGATGACGACCACAGTGCCGGGGGCAACTCCCGGCACCCCGCCGAGCAGGATGCCCCGGCCGCCCTGGGTCATCTCCAGGTATTTCGCGCCCTCCTGGACGGCCATCCGCCCGGCGACCTCGCTCATCGGGATCAACAGGGGCAGGGAATGGTCGGTCTTCTGGATGGTCTCATAGGCGATGTTGACCGATTTTGCCTTGATCAGAGCCTTGGTCAGTTTCTTGTCGGCTGCCAGATGCAGGTAGGTGAAGATGATCTGATCCTCGCGAATGAGATCGTATTCGGAAGGTAGCGGTTCCTTCACATGCATGATCATATCGGCCATGGTGTATATCTCAGCAGGCGTCTGGAGGAGTCTGGCGCCGGCCTTTGTGTAGGCGTCGTTCGTGAAACCGCTGCCGACTCCCGCGTCTTTCTCCACCAGGACTTCATGGTCATGATGGATCATGACTTCGACTCCGGCGGGGGTCATGCAGACACGATTTTCCGCAACCTTAATTTCTTTCAATATTCCGATGATCATGTACTCGTTCCTTTTGCTGAAGAATGTCTGTCTGGCCTGACTATTTGCCGAGGGAATGCATAAATTCAATAATCTTATTGGTTCCTAGAATATCGCCCATGGCCATGATATGAATCCCGTCGATAAAAGGGTGGACCTTGGTTAGAAAGTCACAGATGATATCGATACCGGAGGCCCCTTCGTTTTCCATTTTGTCGATAATCTCCTCCGGCACATCAATGCCCTGGACATTCTCACTCACGAATCTGGCCATCTTCACACTCTTCAACGGCATCAGGCCGATCAGAATGGGTTTCTTCAGGGCCTTTGCCTTTTCCAGGAATTTAAGGGTCCGGCCGGCATCGTAGACGACTTGGGTCTGAAAGAAGTCGGCCCCGGCCTTGACCTTCCGGGCCATCCTCTCGATCTCGTGGTCCAGGTCTCTGGCGGTCGGCATTGCGGTGCAGGAGACCGTGAATTCCGTCTGGCCGCCGAATTCACGGTCGTTGTAGTCCAGTCCCCGGTTCATCTTCTTGATCAGTTCGATCAGTTCGAAGGTGTTGTAATCATAGACTGCCTTTGAGGGGTAGGGGCCGTGCTTGGGCGGATCACCGGTGGTAACCAGCAGATTTCTGATACCCAGAGCATGAGCCCCGAGCAGATCGGCCTGGGTGCCGAGGAGGCTTCTGTCCCGGCAGGTGAAATGGGGAATGGCTGTAACCTTCAGATGCTGCTGGACCAGGGCGGACATTGCAATCGAATTGATGCGAAGATTGCCCATCGGGCAGTCATGAACGTTGATCCCGTCCAGTGGGAGATAGCCTTTGGCCTTTTCCAGAGAGTCGGCAGCCAAAGCCCCCTTCACCGGTCCCAGTTCGGTGGTGATGACAAAACTCTTGCCTAGTTTTTCAGTCAAATCCATAACAACTCCTTTGTGCTTTTTTGTGGATCTCCGGAGAGGTTAGCGGACGATAAGATCCCGCAGTTCGTTGATATCATCAGGCTGGATCGGGAAGTGTTCCTGCAGGATATTGCCGACCTGTCCGATGGCCTCGCAGAGGGCCTCCGACTGTCGGCCGTCCCGGATGCCGGTGGTGATCAGTTCGACAAGGCCCTGCCATCGGTCCTGGTCGATCTTCGCATTGATGCCTGCATCGGCCAGGATCCAGACCTTGCGTTCGAAGACGGAAATAAAGAGAAGAATCCCGTTCTCGTCCTTGGTCTTGTAGAGTTTTTCGGAGAAGAAGGCGGCAACGGCAGCCTTCCGGACCTCATCTTCAGTCTGCGCCTTTGAGACAAACAGACGTTTGAGCCGAGGGATATGTTTGACCGCCTGGTGGGCAACGAGATAAAGAGGAACAAAAAGGGTCAGAAACAGCCACATATTCAGGGGGTCGTACCAGAAATAGGTGGCGACGGGCGAGGTGAGCAGCAGCGACAGGGAAAAGGCCAGAATGACACCGCCCGTCACTGCAGCCATCGGGTAAGGTGAGCTCGACGAAACAACCATCGGGACGATCTCGCCCGAGGTCAGGCCCTCGGCCTGGCGGACGGCCAACGTAACGTTTTCCCGTTCAGCCGGGGTCAGGAATTTTTCTGCTGCTGTCTGCATAGGATCACCAATCTCCCGAGGCGCCGCCGCCCCCGAAATCACCGCCACCTCCGCTGAACCCGCCGGAATCGTCTCCAGAGGAGCTACCCCCGAATCCGCCAAAGCCGGGACCGAGGAAGAATCCGCCTCCATGGCCGCCTCCCGACAGCATCGTCGAGGCGATAAGACCTCCAAAGAGGCCGACAATAACCAGTATTAAAAGTGTAATCCAGCTGAAACCGAGAAAGAAAAGGCCGAACAGCGGACAGCCGACAGCGCCGATGGCAGCGGCCGCCGGTCTGTTTTGATGCAGAAAGTTACCGAGAAAAACGAAAAATATAACAAGGGGGACGATCATTCCGGCCGGATCGTTTTGCTTGCTGTTTTTTTTGGGTGGCACACTTTTTGCGCTGAACTCCCCTTTGACCGCCTCCATCATCGCCGTCACACCGTTGATGATCCCCTGATCGAAATTGCCTTCTTTGAACGACGGGACAATGATATCATGGATGATCCGGCCGGAGACAAGGTCAGTCAGTTTCCCCTCCAGGCCGTATCCGACCTCGATGCGCAGCTTTTTTTCCTGTTTGGCGACCAGGAGGATGGCCCCGCTGTCGATCTTTTTTTGTCCTATCTTCCAGCTTTCCGCGACCCGGATCGAAAAATCCTCCAGGCTGTCACCTTCAAGAGTGGGGACGGTCAGTACGACGAGCTGGGTTGACTCCTGCTGCTCGAAGTATTTCAGGGCGTTATCCAGTTGGGAGATGGTGGCCGGCGACAGGATCTGGGCGTAATCATTGACCCTGCCCTTCAGGGCCGGCACGGTAAGGGCCTGAACCGGTCCGATGGAAAAGAGCAGGGTGCCGAGAAGCAGCAGACATATTCTGAGTGCTCTGAAAGGGGCCATGGTTTCTCCAGGAGCCGCTATTTGAAGTTGACCTTCGGCACCGCCTGGGCTCCGGCTTCCGCCTTGAAATATTCCTTCTTTTGCAGATGGAGCAGGAGACTGTTGGTCAGACTGGCCGGGAAGACGCGAATGGAGGCGTTGAAATCCTCAACGGCTTGATTATACCGCTGGCGGGCCACATTGATCCTGTTTTCGGTGCCCTCGAGCTGACTCTGAAGATCCCGGAAGCTCTGGTTGGCCTTCAGGTCGGGGTATTTCTCCACCACGACCATCAGGCGGGAGAGCGCCGAGGTCAGACCGCCCTGGGCCTCCTGCAATTGCTTCATCGCCGCCGGGTTGCCGAGGTCAGCCGGGGAGAGCTGGATCGACGAGGCCTTGGACCGCGCCTCGGTGACCTGGGTCAGGGTCTCTTTTTCGTGGCCTGCATAGCCTTTCACCGTCTCTACCAGGTTCGGGATTAAATCGGCTCGCCGTTGCAGGTTGGATTCGATATCGGCCCAGGCCTTTGAAACGGCCTCTTCCTTCATCTGCAGGGCATTGTACCCGCAGCCGGAGAGTGTCAGTGCGATAAGGAACAGGGTGAACAGTTTGATCGGTCGTTGCATAAAAAGGCCTCCTGACGGAAGGGATGAAAGTTGGATATCGACTTGACTGCAAAGGTTAATCATCTTCAAGTACGTAGGCTATCATAAATTGATGCCATATCGCAAGACTGGAGTTGCAGGTTGGGAGGTGAGTGACTATTACATACTGTGTTATTTCCCCGGGTGCAGAGTTTTTGACTACGGAGTTTCTTGACACAATGTGTTGATTATGGGAGAGTTGTCGGCAAAAATTCAATGACCCCCGGCAATCCCTGCCGGAGAATGAGGAGTGAATAGTATGAAGGTATGGAGTTTTGTCGTCGTGTTTGTCTTTCTCGCGCAGACCGGTTATGCCCTGGATCTCTCACAGATGCAGCAGATGGCCTTGAATAACCGGAAGGTCATCCAGAGATATATGGTCAA
Source organism: uncultured delta proteobacterium (assembly GCA_903901335.1). GTDB lineage: Bacteria > Desulfobacterota > Desulfobulbia > Desulfobulbales > Desulfocapsaceae > CAIUQR01. Next base: position 38,683 of record CAIUQR010000057.1, read on the forward strand.
CCTGGATAAGAGTGAAAAGGATATTGTGAAGGCTAAAGGAGGTTATTTGCCTTCCGTTGACGTTTCCTACACCGGAAACTCCCTTAACAGACAGACTCTTGCCGGGGAGGCAAAACAGAACAGTGTGTTTTATGGCGCGGTGACCTTGAATCTCTTCTCGGGATTCCGGGATAAATACAACATCGAGTCGGCCGACATGATGAAACGGGTGGAGTCTGAGAGACTGCATGGGATACGGCAGGATATCCAGCTCAATGTTGCCCTTCGTTATCTGGATGTCTATCAATTCCAGGCGAATCTGCAGGTTGCGGAGGATGCCTATACGACCTTGAAAAAGCTGTATGCCGATGGGGAAAACCGTCTGGCGGTCGGCCTGATCGATACGAACGAATTATTGAAGATCAAAGTGGATCTTGATAATGCCGATATCACCTTTAAAAGGGCCTCAGCCGATTTGGAAAAAAGTATCCTCCTGCTTGGAAGCGAGGTGGATGCGACAATTACCCTGAAGGAATTGCAGTTTGCTGAATTCAGGAATCCGCCGGTCTTCGGCGATCCGGGGCAAAGTGAGGCTCGGATGCTTACCGATAGAAGTGAGATTAAGGCACTGAAGGGCTTGGCTGAGGCCGGGAAGGCCCAGGTTGAGGTTGCGAAGAGCGAGTATTATCCACGCGTCAACCTGGTCGGCAGCTATAATAGATATGATAACAACTACCTGAATGGTTCCGGAGATGTCGGCAGCCAGGGCGAAGATCTTCGGGCTCAGGTGGTGATGTCGATGAACCTCTTTAATGGTCGCATCACCGAATCGAATGTCGGGAAGGCGAAGCTGGAGGCCAGAGGACTGCAGTACGACCTGCAGGAGATGGAAAATACAATGAAGACCACTCTGAAGAATCTGTATATCGATTATAAGGTGAGTCTCGACAATATCAGTGTGGCCGAAGAAAATATCGACCACGCAAAGGAGAATCTGCGAATCACCCAGCTCAAATATAACGAGGGAATGCAGCGTGAGTCCGAACTTCTGGACGCCGTCACCAATTTGTCACGCGCACGATACAATTATGTCACTGTTGTCCGCAGTGCATTTCTCGACCACTTTCAGATAACCAGGATGGTGGAGGGATTTGCCGGAGAGTAAAAAAAACCTGCACAGCATTGGACTGCTGTGCAGGTTTTTTGATCATTATACCGGGAATCTCAGGTGATCACTCGACCGGCTTTCATACCATAGCCGGGACAGTTCTCCTCCTTTTCCCTCCAGCATGCGATATTTTCGTCAATCAGCCCTTTTTGACCCATGCTGATCCAACGGGCAACACATCCCTGCCGAAGACCTGTAGGAATATGACATGTGCCATCATATAAAAAGCACCAAGGGCGCAGAGAATCAGGTCGATTGCAACGATGGTCTTGAGGCTTCCCATGCCTGCCAGAATTTCCAGGTCAAGACCGATAAAACCAAGAATAAGTGTCGTGAAGGTAAATACCATAGCGGTATGGATAGCAAACGAACCGATCCACATAATGAATGTATAAACGGTATAGGCCACCAGGAACCACCCAAGATCGCCTTTTCCTATTTTGAGGTGTCCGGCTATCCAGGTATCTTTTGCCAACTGAAAATCTGAGACCATGAAGATGAGTGCCAGCGCTATCCAGAATGCGCCGTAGGAAGAAAAGGCACTGTAACCAAAGTTATTACCAGCCTTGAACTCCTGAAGCCCGGCCAGAAGCTGTGCAAAGCCGCCGAACGCCAAAGCACAACAGAAAACGACTCCTGTGCCGCACCATCCGAGGTTATGGAACTGAAGCAATAAGGTAGTTGTGCCGAAGCCTGCCAGACCAACAACTGCAGGATTTCCTAAAGGTGTATCTGCCATTTTATTCGCCCTCTCTTGAATGTTTTTTTTTGATACTGCAATAAGCTATAGGAGAAGAAAAACAACTCACTCCTTGTAGTCCTCAACAAAAACATCATCCATAGAAGAAAGGAAATTGGGTTTCGTTTGCGGTGGACGAATCAATTATTCTTCTTCTCAGTAGTGGTTGCCTGTTTGCACCTCCATGATTGTAAAAATAACGCACCGCGTCCCTGCTGATTCCAGTTTACGGAAAACCCTTTTCAGGGCTATCAAAACGGAAATAACCCTGACCCTGAAGGTATGAAAAATATTTCTCAGACGGTACATTCTTCCGTGACTGAAAACTGTATATAGAATTTCCAGGATAGTCTTTTGGTGAGATGGTAGATAACGACTGTAGTTCTTAAAAGAAATCCCGTTTCTTGAAATGGCGGGACTCAGGGATATTTTGTGCGGGAGCTTGGAATAAAAATATATATGAAGTAATATTATAAAGTTACGATTCAAACGCAAGGGCTGAAATCTGAGAATAAAAAGAGACAATAGACACATTTCTTGGAACCTTTTATCGCAAACACTTGTTACACATTGATTCTCGACCGCCTGAAGAAGACTAAAAATTTTAGGACAGTCTAAAAACCACTTGTTTTCATGATAAAATTCATCTAATAGAGGCCTACGTAACATAAATATTTTTAAAGTGCAATTTTTTTTCATCCCTGAGTTTCTGCTAAAATTGTTCATAAACAGAACACATGACAACTTGTATAGCAGGAACTCGCCGTAAGGATGGTAATATTCTCGTATAAGTTCAAATAATTGTTTAATATTATTAATAAGTTGATTGCGGTATGGGTAAACCTGTTCTCCGCCAGTGCGGATAGGGGATGAATAACGTATTAATGGTGCTTTTGAGAATGATGTTACACATCTGTGAGAATATGAAATAATTGATGATCAGACAGATAAACAGGGCTGGTTTTTATGTCCATACTGAAGGCTAGGGTTATCCTTACGTATGCATGCAGGTGGAAACAGGTTGAATCATCTGGAGCGCTGTGGTACTGTCACCACCCATGGGTCTGCCGGAGATGATGGCAGGGGCAGAGGGGGCGGTTCAGACTCTGGGAAAGGGAACGGTTTAATGAGAGAATTTATGTAGTTTTCAGTTCTCCTGGGAGGGATTGAAAATGATCCAGACATCTTTTGCTTCGATAATGGCCCGAGAAAAAATCATCACTAATCTGATCGCCGTCTGCCCGGATGGGATCATCGGCGTGGACCTGCAGGGTACGGTCGTGATTTTCAACACAAAGGCAGCCTCGTTAACACGACGCAGGGTCGAAGATGTTCTCGGCAGTCTGGATATTGGGCAGATCTATGGGAATCGGGAACAGGCCCGCCGGATCAAATCAGCCCTCTATGCTGAAGAGTATGGCGGTGTCGGCCGCCTGGAGGGTTTTGAAACCAGTATTGCGGATATCGACGGAAAGATTATTCCGATCCGCCTTTCCGCCGTGCTGATCATGGATAACAGGACAGAGGTCGGAAGCGTTGGATTTTTCCATGACATGACCAACCAGAAAGCCCTGGAGGATAGACTCCATAACCTTTCGATAACCGATGGATTGACCAATCTGTACAATCAGCGTCATTTCCATTCTTCCCTGGCCGATGAAATCGATCGGGTCAAACGCTACAGCAGCCCCTTGAGCCTGATCTGTTTCGATCTGGACCGGTTCAAGGAGTGCAATGACCGCTATGGGCATCTGGAGGGCGATAATGTCCTCAGGCGGGTAGGAAATCTGCTCAATGTCGTCACCCGGCATTCAGACAAGGCCTTCCGCTATGGCGGAGACGAATTCTTCGTCCTGCTGCCCGAAACCAATCTCAGCCAGGCGGCAATCACGGCCGAAAAAATTCGCCAGATGTTTAATGAAAGCTGGCCCTTTGAGACCGGCAATGCCGGTTCAAACCCCCAGGTTACCTTAAGCATCGGCGTGGTCGAACGGAAAGATGAAACCTCGGGCGAGGCCCTGATCAAGCGGGCCGATGTGGCGATGTATACTGCCAAAACCCGAGGCGGCAATCGGGTTGTGACCGGCTGACGACGGCTGCATCGGAGTATCGGCAGAAAGAGACCCTGACGGCAACCTCGGGAAGAGTCCTGTTTTGGCCCAATTCAAGAAAATTTATATAGAAATCACCAATTGGTGCAATCTTGCCTGCAGTTTCTGCCAGCCCAGCCGGAGGCTCAAGGCCTTTATGGCGCCGGATGAGTTTGCGGAGATTCTGCGGAAGGTTTCCGGTTTCACGGAGCATATCTCTCTCCATGTTCTGGGTGAGCCCCTGCTCCATCCCGATCTCGGTCTCCTGTTTGATATCAGCAGGAGCCACGGATTTCATGTGAATCTGACCACAAACGGGACACTTCTTTCACAAAAAGGGGAGATGCTGCTCGCAAAGACGTCCCTGCGGCAGGTGAATATCTCGCTGCACAGTATCGAACAGTTCCGATCAGCCGAGGAAGTTGATCGGTATATGGATGGGGTTTTGGATTTTATCCGGGCGGCCGGCAGCCCGCCACCGCTGTTTATCAACCTGCGATTGTGGAATCTGCACAGTGATGCCTCTCTCCTGAACGAGAAGATTCTGGAACGGCTGGCATCTTTCTTTAAGCGGCCTGTTACAATCGCAGAACATTGTACTCCCGGCCGGAACGTCGCTCTTGCCCAGGGGATCTTTCTCAGCCGGGACTGTCGATTTATCTGGCCCCATGCCCCGGCACCGGATCTTGGCAGCCAGGGATACTGCCGGGGGCTGAAAGATCATATCGCCGTCCTGGTGGATGGGACCGTTGTGCCCTGTTGTCTGGATGCAGAGGCAGATATCCCGCTGGGGAACCTCCATTTTAGCGGCTTGACCGAGATCCTGGCAGCTCCTCGCACCGTAGCGATGAGGAAGGGGTTTTCCCGGCGGCTGGTGGCCGAACCTCTCTGCCGTCGATGCAGTTACAGGGCACGATTCCTGACTGGTGAGAAACAATCAATCCCTTATACGTTTGGCCTTCAGTTTTCCGTGATTTAAGGCTACAATGAATTAGAGGCTGGTGGAATACCTCAGCGCCGGGAACGATAAAATCAAAGGTAGTGTCAAAATACTCGCCAGTCAGCTTGAACAGGCCTGCCTGATCCGGAGGTCTGAGTTGTTTCCCTGCCTGAACCAAAGGCAGGCCATGTACACATGTTGTGAAGTTCAACCCAAACCCTTAACCAAGGAGGATGTCCATGTCTAAGAGTGTTTATAAGGTTATAGAATTGGTTGGATCAAGTCCGGTATCGTGGGAAGACGCTACCCAGAATGCCGTCAAAACCGCAGGACTGAGCCTGCGCGACCTGCGTATTGCCGAGGTCGAAAAACTGGATATGGTCATAGAGGAAGACAAGGGGGTCATCTTTCGGGCACGTTTGAAAATATCTTTCAAGATCCTTTCCGAATAAAGGACCTGGCCGTATGTACCCGAGACCATGGAAGTTATGATCTGTGGTCTCGATATTCTTCTTACACAAACACCTCCCCTGTGGTTTCTGCCGCACTTCTGAGCGGGGGCCTCCAGTCTTTAAACCGTGCAGCATATTCTTTTTTCCAATTGTAAAGTGGACCGAAAATTTTGCCAGCCTAAGCCTGTGTTTGATAGAGACAAGCGTTTGCGGAAAACAAAAGTGATCTGTGCGTCTCTGGTCGCTGTCGTCATAGCAACGGCCACCGTGGGCAGGGCGGATGATCTTGCCGTAAGCCGCTTCAGTGTCGAAGGCCTTTCCGGCTGGACGCCCAAGAGCTTTAAAGGGACCACTGACTATCGTCTGGTGGACGACAATGGGCGGACGGTTGTCAAGGCCACAAGTAATGCCGCAGCTTCGGGCCTGGTGAAAAAGATACGCTTCGACCCGGTGACATATCGTTATCTGAGATGGTCGTGGAAAATCGATCATATCATCAAAGATGGGGACGAGAAATCCAGGGCCGGAGACGACTACGCCGCCCGGCTGTATGTAATTTTCCCGGGCCGTTTTTTCTGGCAGGTGAGGGCAATCAATTACATCTGGGCCAACAAGCTGCCGAAAGGGGAATCCCTTCCAAATACGTACACCGCTGAAGATATGATGGTGGCCGTTGAGTCCGGACCTTCTCAGGCCGGTCAGTGGATAACCGAGGAGCGCGATATACTGGCTGACTATCGGTACCTTTTTGGAGAAGATCCAAAGGGAGCCGAAGGGATAGCCATGATGACGGATACTGATAACACCGGCGGCAGTGCCGTTGCCTGGTATGGAGAGATCGTCATTTCAACGAAACCATAATCGAATCAGGCTCATACGCATTTGATCGGAGCGGGCGAAAAGCATGCTGCGGTCAGGGGTTGTTCTGTCGACGAAGCGTTAGGAAACCAAAGAATTCGATTGTCCCTGAGCTTTCATAGTGGTAAGGTCCAAAAAATCAAAAACGCCCCTTTTTAATCTCGTCGCCATTGGCCGTTGTCTTTCCCTTACCGGGATCTTCACTCTGAGCAGCAGAAAAATGAAGGGAACAGGTGGTGAAGAGTTTTTATAAGAGAAAGCTCGGCATTGTTAATCGTGGAATGTTATGAGAAATATACTCGCCAATCTATTGTACGAACAGCCAAGGATTCTTTGGAATCTCCTTCTGAGGATTAATTTCTGGATCGTCCTTCTGATTGATATTTCTCTTATCGTACTTGCTCATTTCCTTGCCTACCTGGTCCGGTTCGATTGGGAAATCGTCAGGGAAATTCCCCGGATCGTCAGTCTTCTTCCGCTCCTGATAATAGCCAAGATTCTTGTTTTTTATATATTCGGTCTCTATCGCGGAATGTGGAGATACACTAGCGTTGCCGATTTGAAAAACATTGCCAGAGCAGTGGCGGTATCTTCCGGGGTTATGGTCACATTCGTTGTGTATTTCAATCGCTTTGAAGGGTTTTCGCGGTCGGTTTTTTTCATGGATGCCGTTTTTACCTTCTTACTGATCTGTGTTCATCGGGGCACAATTCGTTATCTGTTCCAGAACAAGGATCTGATTTCATCGTTTGCTCAACACAATGAGAAAAAAAGGAAAAAAAAGCTACTGCTCATCGGTGCGGGTGCTGCAGCCGAAAAGGTTATCCGGGAGATCATGGATAACGCCAGTGTACTGTATGAGGTTGTCGGCCTGGTGGACGATAACCCGAGGAAGCATGGCCTGAAAATCCACGGGATACCAGTAGTAGGCGGTGTTGATAAATTGAAGGAATGCATTGTCAGAACCAGGGCCGAGGAAATTCTGATTGCAGTTGCTTCGGCATCCGGGGAGCAGATGAAACGGATTGTCGATGCCTGTCAGAAAACAAAAATTGCCTTCAAGGTGTTGCCCAGCATCGGCGAGATAATCAAGGGAAAACTGAGCGTGACCTCAATGCGAGAGATAGCCTATAAAGATCTGCTCGGGCGCCCCTCGGTTCACCTTGATCAACAGGAGATCGGCCGCTACCTCACCGGGCGGATAATACTGGTGACCGGAGCCGGTGGTTCCATCGGCTCTGAGTTGTGTCGGCAAATTATCAAATTTGATCCGAAAAAGATCATTCTGGTGGATGCAGGAGAGGAGAATCTTTATAACATTCAGATGGAACTTCAGTATGAGCATCATTTCCATGACTATGTCCCGGTCCTGTGTAAAATCCAGAACAAGAATCTGCTTGATACGCTCTTTTGTGAGTACGAACCTGCGGTTGTTTTTCATGCTGCGGCCTATAAGCATGTTCCTCTGATTGAAACCAATCCGTGGGAGGCAGTCTTTAACAATGTATTCGCCACGAGAAACCTGATAGAGACCGCGCTGTCTTACAAAACCGAACGCTTTGTCATTGTCTCGACCGACAAGGCGGTACGACCTACAAACGTCATGGGCGCCTCGAAAAGACTGACCGAGCTTCTTATGCTCGCCTATTGTCAGGAGCAGCCGGATACTACAACCTTTATGGCTGTCCGCTTCGGCAACGTCCTTGGCTCTTCCGGTTCGGTCATTCCTCTGTTCAAGCGGCAGATAGAAAAAGGCGGACCCGTTACCGTCACCGATCCGGAGATGACCCGTTATTTCATGTCCATCGAGGAAGCAGCCCAACTTATCCTTCAGGCCGGGGCCATGGGTACCGGCGGAGAGATCTTCCTCTTGAAGATGGGGATCCCGATAAAAATCGCCAACCTGGCCCATGACCTCATTCAACTCATGGGCTATGAACCGGAGACCGAGATAAAGATTATCTACACCGGCCTTAGGCCCGGAGAAAAGCTCTACGAGGAGCTTATTACCGAAGGTGAAGGCATCGTCCCTACAAAGCATGAAAAAATCATGGTACTGCACGGTAACGGCATGTCGTATCATGAGCTGGAGCAGCTACTCGATGAACTGGCTGACAAGGCGAAATCTCATGATGCAACCGGACTCAAAGAGGTGCTCAAGAAAATAATCCCCGAATATACTCCTGATTTGGAGGCAAGATCGATCATAGGGCCACCTCAGAGTGATGTCCGGAAATTGCGCAATTAATTCTCCTGGTTCTTGTGCTTAATAATAAAAGGTTGTTTTTTTGTTCTATACCTGCTTAGAGAAATCCCTGCATTGGGAAATGTAAGCGAGTGGATGGAGCGATGGAAAGAGATGAATTATGGAAATACAGAAAGATACATGGACTACTGTTATACGCCCCCAAAGTGGATGGTTCGATGTCAATTTTGCAGAATTATGGAACTACCGGGATCTGATAGCGCTTTTCGTCCGGCGTGACTTTGTTGCAACCTACAAGCAGACTATTCTTGGACCATTGTGGTTCTTGATCCAGCCACTTTTTACGACGGTTGTTTTTACAGTTGTGTTTGGAAACATTGCCAGGATCCCGACTGATGGACTGCCGCCCATGCTTTTTTATATGGCCGGCACTGTGGCATGGAATTACTTTGCTGCCTGTCTTAACTCGACCTCCAATACCTTTGTGGCCAATGCCAACATTTTTGGTAAGGTCTATTTCCCTCGCTTGACCGTGCCTGTATCGGTTGTCATTGTCAATCTTCTGACCTTTACGATTCAGTTGTCCCTGTTTCTCGGATTCTTTTTCTACTTTTCACTGCGTGGAACACATCTACAGCCCTCTCTCTGGATACTTGCAACACCATTACTTGTTGTGCAGATGGGCATACTTGGTCTGGGCATGGGATTGATCGTGTCTTCTCTTACCACAAAATATCGCGACCTTTCCTTTGCGGTCGGGTTTGGTACCCAGCTCTGGATGTATGCTACTCCCATCGTCTACCCCATGTCGCAAATACCTGAGCGCTGGCAGTGGCTGTATGCACTCAACCCAATGGCGAGTATTGTGGAGACCTTTCGTTTCGCCTTTCTTGGTGCTGGCTCCGTCAATCTGCAACACCTTGCAATCAGTGCAGGGATGACACTGCTGATCTTTTTCGCAGGGATTGTGCTCTTCAGCAGAATTGAAAAGACATTTATGGATACGATCTGAATATATGGGTGACACCGTCCTTAAAGTAGAGCATCTCGGAAAGGAGTACCGCCTCGGCACTATCAGCCACGGCACTCTCTATCGTGACCTGCAGAGCTGGAGTGCACGGCTGCGAGGTAAAGAGGACCCGAACTCAAAAATTTCGTCGGCCGGCGGCAAGGTTCAAAACGGCACATTTACAGCCCTTGACGATGTCTCGTTTGAGGTTAAACAAGGTGACGTGCTCGGGATAATCGGAAGAAACGGCGCCGGCAAATCGACGCTGCTCAAGATTATCTCACGTGTCACTGCTCCGACTCGCGGTGAAATAAAAATCAGAGGCCGGGTAGCCAGCCTTCTGGAGGTCGGAACAGGGTTTCATCCCGAACTGACAGGCAGAGAGAATATATTTCTAAACGGTACCATCCTTGGAATGACCAAGAAAGAGATTCATCGTAAGTTTGATGAGATAGTTGATTTTGCAGAGGTAGAAAATTTTATAGATACGCCGGTGAAACGTTATTCATCCGGCATGTATGTTAAGTTGGCATTTGCCGTTGCGGCTCATTTGGAACCGGAGATATTAATCATTGATGAGGTGCTTGCGGTCGGTGATGTAAAATTCCAGAAAAAGTGTTTGGGTAAAATGCGGTCTATCGGCAATGAGGGACGCACGGTACTTTTTGTTAGTCACAATATGAATGCAATAGAGCAGCTTTGTAGTAAGGCAATTTTACTGCAAAATGGACACGTAGCATTGTCGACAGATCGCGTTAGATTGGCGATTAATAAATATCTAAATAATGATCTTTCCAACAATGAGAGTGTCTGGGAACATGCGAATGAGACAAAAAACAGATTTTTCAATCTAACAAGGATGTATTTGTCGAATGTTCAGGATGAGATCATATATGATACGATCAGTAATAATGAAGTCGTATTTGTAAATATTGAGGGTGAAATTAAGGAATATGATAATGCGCTGCAAATTGGATATGCACTATATAATGAAGACAACCAGTTGGTTTTTTGGAGTTTATTTAATGATGCAAAAGAAGATGATTGGCCAATAGTTACACCGGGGAAAATCAGGTTTTATTCTTTGTTGCCACCAAGATTTCTAAATGAGGGGTCTTATAAATTAGAGTTGATTGCTGCTCTGTATTATAGAGAGTGGATAAATCAGCCATGCGTCAATTCACCTTATATTTGCTTTAGCATTCAAGGTGGACTGAGTGATTCGCCATATTGGCTGGTTCGTCGTCCTGGATTACTTGCACCTGTTCTTTCTTGGCATACATCAAATCTTGATTAACTACTATTATGTTTTTAGGTAACAGAATTAAAAATATTTTACCCTCATATAAGGTACTGGAAATTGGTCCAGGCGGTTCACCACATCCAAGGGCTAATGTCTTTCTTGAAAGAAGATTTGAAACCGAAAGTGAGGCATATGCACAGCGCGGATTTTCTCCTAAATTGTCTGATGAAACAAGGGTGGTTTTTTATAATGGAGGGGCATTCCCCTTTTCAGACAATGAGTTTGATTACGTAATTTGTTCTCACGTTCTCGAACATGTCCCAAATGAGGAAATTCATCAATTTGTTAGTGAAATTCAGAGGGTTGCGCAAAGAGGATTCATTGAATTCCCAAGCATATTCTATGAATTGATTAATTGGCAACCAGTCCATTTGTGGCTTATGAATTATAGAAATAATCACATATTCTTGTGTGATAAGGGACTTTTAAAATCGAATAATATTCACATGGCCATGCGTGAAATGTTTTATGCAAAAGATGGTTATTTGAATAAGGCATTTGAGAAGTATTCCGATTTTTTCTTCTGTGGCTTTGAATGGGAAGGGGATGTAAATTATAGCATTATAGACAATATTGATGAGCTAGTAACTGAAGATGATCTGAAAAATGTTAGAAATTTTTTTAAAAACATGAATACTTCCAGTACTACCCCAAAAGCATCTTGTACCATGAATCTTGTGCCAAGAGTTTCTAATTACATTAGAAGACTAGTAGGGTACTTTCTGCCTACTCCAAAATATTATATTTCGAAAAACTCACTGATAGAGAAAAAAAATTTGGTTATTATAAAAAATAATGCTGAAATCAAGGATTATGTAATAATCAGAACCTTTACTAACCAAGTAGTTATTGGTGAATATACACAAATAAATCCTTTTACAGTGATTTATGGTGGTAGTGGCGTGACTATTGGAAATAATGTAATGATAGCACCTCATTGCATGATCGCGGCTGGTGATCATGATTTCAAACAAATTGTGCTACCCATTAGATTTGCGGGCAATTTAACAAAGGGACCAATAATTATTGAAGATAATGTCTGGATTGGAGCGAACTGTACTATTACGGATGGTGTGACAATAGGAAAAGATGCCGTTATAGCAGCAAATAGTGTTGTCACAAAGGATGTCAAACCGTATGACATCGTTGGAGGAGTTCCTGCTAGGTTTATTGCTAATAGATTGGAAATGAATGGGATTGATAAAGGGTGCGGATGTTAAGTCGACTTGTAGATCATCTTCGAGCAAACGATGAAATCGTTAATTATAATGCCAGAACCAGAAATGCCTGGGTGGCAGATAAAGCGAGCAAACTAAAACAAGGCGTCCGGGTTTTAGATGCAGGTGCTGGTGAATGCCAATACGCACCCCTTTTTCGGCATTGTGAATATAAAACACAGGATTTTTCTAAATATTCTGGTACGCCTTCTGGCACATTAGCCGAAGATTGGAAATACGGGAAAATAGATTATGTATGTGATATTACAAATATAAAAGTAGATAACGCTTCTTTTGATGTGGTGCTATGTACTGAAGTTCTTGAGCATGTACCCAGGCCAATTGAAGCTATTCAAGAATTGGCTAGAGTGCTGGCACCAGGTGGCACGCTTCTTTTGACAGCACCGCTCTCAAGCGCAATCCATCAAAAACCGTATCATTATTATGGTGGATTCTCAACTTTCTTTTATAAGAAGATTTTACCCGAATTTGGATTAGATATTACAGAGATTAAGCCTATTGGTGGGCTTATGAAGCATGTTGCCCAGGAAGTTTCAAGAGTTGGCCGCGTACTTGAAGAGCGCGCTCCAAAGAAACTATCTTTATTTTTAAGGTATGTATTAATGTGTTGGCTGCCGAAATATTTAGCAAAATTAGATGATGAAATTTTTGTTGAGGAATTTACTGTCGGATATATGGTTGAAGCCAGGAAACGTTGCGATCAAACGAACATCACTTCACCGAAAAATGGACTATTGTTAAATAAAATTAAGTTCTAATATCCCAATGCCAAAACTTAGAATATCCAGGCGCTTGAAATGAATAGATGTTGTATCATTGGAGGATCGGGATTCATTGGGCAACATCTCCTCCGACAGCTTGTGCCGACTGGCCGCGACGTCATAGTTCTCGACAGATGTCCAAAGCCGTTAGTTTCTCCATTTGAGAAAGTCACCTACCTTCAGGCGGATTATGCTGCCGGTTTGGATATTGACCGGATTCTTCCGGACCTGGACGAGATCATCCTGCTTGCGCATACCACTACGCCAAAGGCAAGCTTTGACGATCCTCTGACCGATCTGAGCAGTAATGTCCCTGCCGCGGTCAGACTGTTCGGGATTGCAGCTGATGCGGGAATAAAGAAGATTATTTTTGTCTCTTCCGGTGGGACAGTCTATGGGAAAGCAACGGATCTGCCCATTTCTGAAAGTCACTCGACGAACCCTATATCTCCCTATGGAATAACTAAGTTAACAATCGAAAAATATGCATTGATGTATCATGCGCTCAAATCTCTTCCAGTTGTCTGCGTCCGGCCGGGGAACGCATACGGAGAAGGGCAGCGGCCATTCTCCGGACAGGGCTTTATAGCGACAGCCATGGGTTCGATACTTCAAAGAAAGGAGCTGTCGGTATATGGAGAAACGGGGACTGTTCGTGACTATATCCACATCAGTGACCTGGTTGCAGGGATCATCGCCGCCCTCGAAGATGGAATTCCCGGTGAATGTTATAATATCGGCACTGGTATCGGGCACAATAATAAGCAGATACTTGACAGACTGGGACCGCTTGCCGCGTCCTCTACGCTTGATATTCTCTACCAGACCTTGCCTGACCGGAGTTTTGATGTGCCGGTGAATATTCTTGATTCCAGTAAACTGCGAAAACATACCGGCTGGCAACCAACAATCGGTTTTGAAGCCGGATTGCAACGCATGTGGGACTGGTTCCTGGAAACTCTCTAAAGGAACGGCCGATGATTGTTGTCAGGCTTATAGGGGGTTTGGGTAATCAGATGTTTCAGTATGCGATGGCGAGGTCGTTAGCTGATATCAGCGGAACACCGGTTAAGCTCGATATTTCAGGCTATGAACAGTACACCTTGCGTAGATTTGAACTTGGCGATTTTAATATTCGGGCCGAAATAGCAAGTAAAAGTGACATCGATTTTTTCAGGGTTGATTTGAATCGCGATGCGCTTTGGCAGCGTGTGAAAAGGCGCTTGCCCTTTTTTACTCCGAAGATGGTTTATAATGAAAAGTCGTTTTCTTATGACAGCAGACTCAGAAATAGTGTACCGCCTGTGTATTTTGACGGCTATTGGCAGACTGAAAAATATTTTGAAGACAATGCGGCGGCAATTCGGAACGATTTCACCTTGTTCGCACGTCTGGATGCGGCCAATCTGGAACAGCTCAGGCATATAGAACATTCAAACGCGGTGTCACTGCATGTTCGCCGGGGTGATTATGTAAATGATCCGAATACTCATGAGTGCCACGGAGTCTGCTCAACTGATTATTACCGGGATGCGGTAGCCTGCATGGCAGACAGAGTCGGGCCATTGCAGCTTTTTATATTTTCTGATGATCATCAATGGGCAAAGGCAAACCTTGATTTTGGCTATCCCGCGACGTTTGTTACTGTGAATTCTGATAAAAAAGGGGTTTTTGATATGATGTTAATGAGGCACTGCAAACACCATATCATTGCAAATAGTTCGTTCAGCTGGTGGGGTGCCTGGCTGAATCCGTCGCCTGACAAAACAGTCATCGCGCCGCGCCGCTGGTTTAACAAGATGAAGCAGGATACTCGCGATCTGCTGCCTTCGGCCTGGGTTGTGTTATGAACAGCCCTCTGGTCAGCGTCGTATTGCCGGTTTACAATGGTGCCGCCTATCTGGCCAGCGCTGTCGACTGTATACTGAAGCAGACATTTGCCGACTTCGAGTTGATAGTCATAATCGACGGTTCAACGGACGCATCTGCCGCTCTACTTGCTGAAATCCATGATCCCAGGGTGATTGTAGTTCACCAGAAAAATGCAGGTTTAGCCGCTTCACTGAACCGTGCTATAGAAATGGCTCGGGGACCGTATATTGCCCGTCAGGATCAGGACGATATTTCGATGCCGACACGCCTGGCTTGCCAATTTGAGTTTATGGAAACACATCCAAAATGTGCACTTCTCGGCACAAGAGCGGAAATATGGGTTGGCGATCAAAAGACGGAGCGTGCTCACGATCATCCCGTTGAAGATGCGTCTCTCCGGTTTGAACTTCTGTTTAATAATCCATTTGTACATTCATCGGTCATGTTAAGAAAGTCGTCTCTTGACGAAGTCGGTTTATACGCAACCGATTCTGCGCGGCAGCCCCCTGAAGATTATGAACTGTGGTCTCGTATTGCCAGACACGCCATGATTGCCAATCTGCCGGAACGGATGACGATCTACCGGGAGGTCCCCAAAAGCATGTCGCGCGTGGGGCGCAATCCGTTTCTTGAAAAACTGGTAGTAATCAGCTCCGAAAATATTGCCGCTATCCTGGGGCTTACTGGGCCGTCATCTGTTACCGGCGATATTGCCGCAATGACCCATAGCGCCTATGACTGCCTTTCTGCGAAACCGGATCTCAAATCAATGTGTGATTACGTGTATAAAGCCGGTCTTCGTATTCATGCCGGATCAGGTGAGTCGGATGTTCTGCAACGAGCTGAATTTCGTGTCAAATGCCTGCGACACCAGTATTTGGTTTACCGGTACAAGGCTGACTGGTTGCGCCCGTTCGTGCGATTTACTCGTACTATGAAAATGAGAATAAAAAAATATGCAAACTACGAAGCAAAGTAATTTCCCCCGAGACTGCGATGCGATTTCTATTTTGCTGTGAATTCTATCATCCCAGCGTCGGCGGTGTCCAGGAGGTGATGCGTCAAATAGCTGAAGGTCTGGTGCGGCGCGGCCACTCTGTTACGGTGGCGACGACTCGCCTGGCAAATCGCACATCATGCGAATTGAACGGTGTACGAATAGAAGAGTTCGGTGTAATGGGCAATTTCGCGGGGGGGATAAGTGGCGAAGTTGAGCGTTACCGTGAATATGTTCTGAAAGCCGATGTAGATGCCATTATGATCAAGGCGGCCCAACAGTGGACATTCGACGCACTTTGGCCGGTGCTGCCCGGGATCAAAGCTCGAAAGGTCTTCATTCCGTGCGGGTTTTCAGGACTGTATTTTCCTTCCTTCGCGGAATATTTCAAGAAACTTCCTGATATACTTCGTTTATTCGATCACCTGATATTTTATGCGACTCGCTATCGCGATATCGAGTTTGCGCGCACACATGGCATTAAGCACTTCTCGATTATCCCGAATGGAGCAAGCGAGGTAGAGTTTGCGGCTCCTGTCGACCCGCTTTTTCGTTCACGGCATAATATCCCTGAAGACAGCTTTATATTTCTCACTGTCGGGAGTCTGACCGGGGCCAAAGGCCATCTGGAGATTGCTCAGGCCTTCGCCAGGATGGATACAGGCGGGCGAAAGGCAGTCCTGATTTTGAATGGCAATATCCCTGTCTCGCCTCAGGTCGTAGGTGTGGCTGGAGATAGCATTACAGAAAAACCATCTGTTTTTATTAAAGCCGATCAGTGTGGATCCGGCCGAATTCCCTGCGCCAGGGAATTAATGGAGGCCGTATGTTCGCGAGGCTGTGCTTTTTGGGGTAAGGTTTCATCTGCAATGCAGCTGATGTGCCGCGCATTTAAAATTGCAATCAATGAAGGCTGGCATGGTGTTGAAAATCGATTGGTTTTAATCTTTACTGGTCGAAAATTAGAGGGCTTGCCTTCCCTGGCATTGAAATTGATTCCACAGCGATGGATAAACCCTCTTGGTTATTGGATTAAACAATCAAACAAGCAGCCCTGCAAACGAGCAATAACATCGGATCTTCCGCGACCGGAGTTGATCCAGGCATTCAAGAACGCAGATTTGTTTGTATTTGCATCGAACATCGAATATTCTCCGCTTGTCCTCTTTGAGTCGGCTGCCGCCGGCACGCCTTTTTTGACTGTGCCTGTTGGTAATTCAGAGGAGATTGCCGAATGGACCGGTGGCGGGATTATTTGTCCTGCATCAATAGAAAAAAATGGAATTACTCGTGTCTGCCCGGAGGTTCTTGCCGCCGAAATGCAGAAAGCTATGGGCTCTCCGCTGTTGTTAGCCCAACTTGGCCGTATGGGACATGAGCAATGGAAACAACGTTTTACCTGGTCGCATCTTGTTTGCCTCTATGAGGAAATATTATGCAAACCATCTTAGAATTCATAGCCGGTCAGGGCGAACAAGACCTTGGTGTATATCTCGAAAAAAGAACATATATATCAGACAGATATTTCTGTTGTTGTGTTGCAATCTGTTGAGTCATTATGATTTTATGAACAAAAGAATTGATAGTATTGACGCATTGAAAGGATTTGCTATTGTATTGGTCGTGTCGGGCCATGCTATACAGTCAAGTACTTGTTCTTTTGATGAAAATGTATATTTCCGTATTATCTATTCTTTCCATATGCCGCTCTTTATGTTCTTGAGCGGTCTGGTCGCCTCGCACTCTTGCGATGTTCCGGTATGGCCATATTTGAAAAAGAAATTCATCGCGCTTGTTGTGCCATTTGTCTCTTGGTATGCTGTGGGGTATTTTGCTAACGGTGCGTATCACACCATTACGCTTAAAACATATATAGTTAGGCTATTGCTTTCTCCTGACTATGGCCTGTGGTTTCTATGGATCCTTTTTTTGAATTATTGTTTTTTGGCTATAGCGGTAAGAATGGAAAAAAGATTGGGTATTTTTGCATATCTTGTGATTGTGCTACTTATTGAATTAGCACCGTTTCGATGTCTTGGTGTTGGTATTTTGAAGATTCATTTTGTCTATTTTATAGCTGGATACCTCCTAATGAAATACAAGGAAATTTTAAAAAGATATCTTATTCACGCTCAAATTGCTGCAGTGATAATTTTTCCTGTGTTAGTGTCTCAATGGCACAGGACGAAAGGGTTCAGCTTTTCCTCGCAAATCAATAATTGGGTCGAGTCTTATGGCTATTTCCTGCATATTCCGCAATTGATTGTATATTATGGATGTGTTCTTTCCTTAGCCTTTTCAGGGATGGCTCTTTCATATATTTTTATCAGCAATATCAGAACAGCTTTCTTTTACAAGTATCTTTGCAGGCTTGGGAAGTACACTTTGGATATATATGTTTCTCATCTGTATTTTTTATACGGAATAGGTCTTGGCGCAACTAGAATTTTCTCATCAGCTTTGGCAGCAGTTGTTGTCTCGTTAATGCTATCACTTTTGATTTTAAGAAAGTTTAGAATATTGAATTTGCTTTTTCTTGGAAATAGGGCAAAAACTGCCAACAAAATTAATCCCGAGATGGTCACGGCATCAGCGCTTGTTTAATGCGATTAAAAAAATGGTTATCAGGTTTTCGACCACATAACCGATAGAAAAAATTAATCATTTTGTTGTATTCTTGCGAAAAATTATGAAAAAAATCTTGCGATCCGCCTTCTCTGCAATGTATAGAAAATATCAAAACTGGCAACGAAGAGATGCCTTTCTGAAAGTATCGCCACCCTATCGCTTGCACCTCGGCTGCGGGAATATACGCATCACCGGGTTTTGCAACGTTGATGTTGTGGAGACAATAGCAACCGACATCATCGATGATGTGAAGACATTACAGCTCTTTCCGGCGGAATCGGCAAGCGAGATTTATGCCTGCCATGTACTCGAACATTTTTCTCATGAGGATATCCCGCGCATTCTGAAACGCTGGTACGAAGTCCTGCAGCCAGGGGGATGCCTTCGCATATCGGTTCCCGATACTGATCGAATAGTAAAGATTTACTCCAATAATTGGAAACATTTTCAAACACCTGGTAACTCGCCCTGGATAGGGCTTATCTATGGCGGTCAGTCGTCTCCCTACGACTATCATAAAACAGGATTCAATTTCTGCTGGCTGAAATATCTTCTGGAGTCCTGCGGCTTCAGTGATTGCCGGGAGTATCCGCATGAACCTCACTTCATAAATGGTCTTCAGGACGGTTCACTTGCGAAGGAACCTTTTGGAGAATATTTATCTCTTAATATGTTTACGATTAAGCCTCAAAAGGGTATTAATCAATAATGAAATTAAATACGGGATGTTATCGGATGTTCTCTTTGTTGTTTTTCCTGCATCGTGATTAAAGATACCCACCCGATTGAAATCAGTGTCGTTTTGCCGGTATATAATGGAGCGACTACGCTTGCCTGTGCGCTGCGTTCGGTTTTCGCGCAAACGCTCCAAAACTATGAAATAGTACTCTTAGATGACGGTTCAACCGACAACTCAGTCAAAGTGGCGGAGACGTTTTCTGATCACCGTCTCCATATTATAAAAGACGGAACAAACAGGGGGCTTGCATATCGGCTGAATCAGGGGATTGACCTTGCTCGCGGCCGGTATATCGCCAGAATGGATGCCGATGATATCTGCTTTCCGAAGAGACTGGAACGTCAATTTGATTTCCTGGAAACGCATTCGACTATAGACTTGCTCGGTTGTCGCGCTATTGTTTTTCGAGGCGGTAAGGAAATAATTGGGTTGATGCCGTTCCGGGCCGCGCATGAAGAGATCTGTGCCCGGCCGTGGAGCGGTTTGTATCTCTGTCACCCTACATGGATGGGACGTGCCGAATGGTTCCGGCGTCATCGATATCGTTTCCCGGAAGTCCTTCTTGCCGAAGATCAGGACCTGCTTCTCCGGACGTACCCGACGAGCCAATTCGCCTGTCTTGAAGATGTGTTGTTGGCCTACCGCAAGGAAAACTTTCATCTTGGCAAGACCTTGCGTGCGCGCCGGTCGCTCCTCAATACCCAACTTACGCACTTTCTTCGCCGCCACCAATATTTCAATGCAGTTTTGGCGATTGGAATTACCGGCGTAAAGATTATTGTTGATTGCCTTGCAGCTGTTCCGGGCTGCGAGGCTGTTTTTTTTAGAAGAATGTCCGAACCGGTTTCTGCTTCGGTAACAAAAGAACTGCAATTGATTGAATGAAAGAGAAACCAACTTCGCAGCTTTTGCTCTTTTCGGTCTTAAAAAGTCAATCAATAAGAAATGCGTAGTCATGTAACTAAACGGATTTGTTTTATTACTACCTTGCCGGTTACTTTAAAGGCGTTCGTCCGTCCGCAGACGGAGTTCTTGCTGCAAAATGGGTGGGATGTCACCTGGATTTGCGCCGAAGATACAGATTTTTCCAAAGACATTCCGAATGGAGTCAGGTATATACCGCTAAAGTTTAAACGCGGATTGGATTTCTTTGGCATACCGGGGGCAATTTTTGCCTTGAACAATCTCTTTAAAAATGAACATTTTGACGTCGTACAGTATTCGACACCAAATGCAGCATTTTATGCCAGTACTGCTGCGCGGCTGGCTGGAGTTCCGATTCGCATTTATGCGCAGTGGGGGATACGCTATGTCGGTTTTGACGGCATAGCGCGTTTTGTATTTAAACTCCTTGAGCGCTGGTGTTGCACCTGTTCGACCGTTGTTGAACCGGATAGCTTGAGTAATCTGGAATTTTCTATACAAGAAAATCTTTATCCCGGAAAAAAAGGCCGGGTTATCTGGAATGGAAGTGCGTGTGGTATAGATTTAGCTCGATTTGACAGAGCTCGGAAAAGATCCTGGAGAGATGGGTATCGGCAGAAAATCGGTATAGAGTCCAATCACCTGGTCGTCGGTTTTGTCGGTTCGATTAGAAAGGATAAAGGCTGTAATGAACTTATAGCTGCCTGTCGCAGCTTTTTTGGTGATATGCCGGAGGCACGTTTATTGCTTATTGGTGATAAGAATTTTTTTTACACTATCAAAAAAGATCTGCGTGATTGGGTTGAAACGTCGCATCAGGTAGTATATGTCTTTCCAAATAAAGAGATACCGCAATATATGTCCTGCATGGATGTATTTTCATTGCCGAGTTACCGGGAAGGTTTTGGAATGGTAATAATTGAAGCTGAAGCAATGGGTGTACCTGTGGCAGTAAGTGACGTTCCAGGCCCGATAGATGCGATTTTACCCGGAAAAACAGGCGTAGCAGTACCTGTGAAAGATACGGAAGCCTTGGCGGCAGCATTGAAAATGCTCCTTGGAGACAAAGAAAAACGAGAAGTTTTTGGTGAGAATGCTGCGAAATTTGTGCGCGAAAATTTCGAACAAAAAGAATTTCTTCATCGTGTCCTGCAAGATAAGGAACGTCTTCTGGCAGAGTACCAGCTCTATGTAGAGGGAAAAAGTGAAAAGTAAGCGCTTTTTTGATCTTATAGCAGCAATTATTGGTTTTTTCATAGTGTTACCGTTATGTTTTGCTCTTAGTCTTTTGATATGGAGAAGGATTGGTTCGCCTGTTTTTTTTTGCCAGATCCGTCCTGGTTTATGTGGCCAACCATTTCGAATGGTTAAATTCCGGACAATGACCGACAAGAGAGATGAGAAGGGTGAGCTGTTACCCGACGACAAGAGACTGACAAAATTCGGCCGTTTTTTACGGAGCACCAGTCTCGATGAGCTTCCGGAGTTGTTGAACGTGATTAAAGGAGATATGAGTCTGGTGGGACCGCGCCCTCTGCTTATGGAATATCTGGAAAGGTATACACCCGAACAGGCCAGGCGGCATGAGGTACGGCCGGGAATTACAGGATGGGCGCAGGTAAATGGGAGAAACGCTCTCTCGTGGGAAGAAAAATTTGAACTGGATGTCTGGTATGTGGATAACAGGTCGTTCTGGTTGGATATAAAGATTCTGTTTTTGACGGTGTTGAAAACAATTCGCCGGGATGGGATCAGTGCCGAAGGTGAAGCCACCATGAGCAAATTTATGGGGTCGGATCGTAATGCAAAATGAGAATCAGCCGATATTTATTTTTGGTGCCGGCGGACATGCGAAGGTCCTTATCGATATCGTAGAAAAAAGTAGTGTTTTTTCACTTTCATTTCTCGTTGATGACGATCCGTTGCTCAGAGGTACAGCTTTTTTGGGTTATCCGGTGATTGGTGGAAAAAAAGAACTTACCGCACTGGAAAGAAGAGTAGAATGTGCATTGATAGCGATTGGAAACAACGCAGCTCGATGTGCTGTCGGTCAATGGCTGCAAGCCAATGGGTATACATTGATCAGTGCTGCCCATCCTTCCTCGCAGATTGGAAGGGCGGTTGAAATAGGCGCAGGGACTGTGCTCATGGCCAATACTGTGGTTAATCCTTCATCAAAAGTAGGGGACAATGTTATCATTAACACCGGTGCTACGGTTGATCATGATTGTGTAATCGGGGATGGTGTTCATATCGCACCAGGTGCAACAGTTTGCGGAACCGTCAAAGTAGGTAAAAAGTCGTTTATTGGGGCCGGATCAACCGTCATCAATAACATCACGATTGGGAAAAATGTTTTCATCGGGGCTGGAACCACGGTCTCCTCCGATGTCTCAGACGGGATGAGGATAGTCGGGCCGCGTTGAAATCTATAAAAAATATGCAAGAAGATCAAAATAATATGAGCAGTCGAATCTTTCTCTCCCCTCCCCACATGGGCGGTCGGGAACTTGAATTTATCCACGAGGCGTTCGACTCAAATTATATCGCCCCGGTTGGCCCTCAGGTTGATAAATTTGAGAGTGAGTTTGCCGCCATGGTCGGGATAAAGCATGCAGCTGCCGTGGCTTCCGGCACTGCTGCCCTGCATCTCGCCCTGCGTTATATTGGTGTTCAAAGCGGCGATGAAGTCGCATGTTCCTCCTTCACCTTTGTGGCCAGTGCTAATGCAATTCTCTATCAGGGAGCGGTCCCGGTTTTTATCGATTCGGATGAAGAGAGTTGGAACATGGACCCGAATCTTCTCGAACAATTGTTCGAGAAGAGAGCCCGGACAAAAAAGCTGCCAAAAGCAGTTGTGCTTGTCCACCTGTATGGTCAACCGGCCGACATTGACAGGATTGCCGGCATTTGCAACCGCTACCAGGTAGCGTTGATTGAGGATGCCGCGGAGGCCCTGGGGGCGGAATATAAAGGGAAGGCGCCCGGCACCTTCGCCAAGGCGGGGATCTTCTCCTTTAACGGGAATAAGATCATCACCACCTCCGGTGGCGGAATGATCGTTTCGGATGATGAGGCACTGATCCGGAAGGTGAAATTCTGGGCGACGCAGGCGCGTGACCAGGGCTTGCATTACGAACATTCCGAATTGGGATATAACTATCGGATGAGTAATATCCTGGCGGCAATCGGCCGGGGGCAGCTGGGCGTTCTTCGGGAACGGGTTGAGGGGAAGCGAAAGATATTCGAGACCTACAAAAAGGCCTTATCTCAGTTGCCTGGTGTTGCGTTTATGCCGGAGCCTGATTTTTGCCGTTCTACCCGGTGGCTCACCTGTCTGACTATTGATCCCGAATGTTCCGGCACGGATCGGGACAGGGTAATCAAGGTCTTGGAGGACAATAATATCGAATCCAGGCCAACCTGGAAACCTATGCATCAGCAGCCCTTATACAACAGAAATGAAATGATTGGCGGGGCCGTTGCAAAAAGGCTGTTTGAGCAGGGTATCTGCCTGCCTTCCGGAACAAGTATGTCGGATGAAGATCAAGACAGGGTGATCAGGCTGGTTCGAACTTGCTGGGGGATGGGTTAATGTTTGAACGTCTGAGAATCACCCCGTCTCTTCCCCGCTCCGGAGATCAATGGGTGGCTGGGATCGCGTCGTTATTGCCTATGAGTCTGGTTCTTGGGAATGTCGCGTTTGAAGTGGTCATCGGCTTAACCGGCCTTTTATGGTTGGTACAATCTGTTTTTATTCGGCATGAATCTCTGCTGCGAATTCGCAGGCATTTGATTTTTTGGCCATTGGTTATCTGGATGACCGGGATTATGCTCAGCAGAGTGGCAAACCCCTTTTCAACCATCGAATTTTTTCATGATCTGGTCTTCTTGCGTTTTGTTTTATTTGTCCTGGCTATTGTAGACATTTCTGTGCGTTTGCCTATAGATCGTTATTTGCTTGGCGGAGCGGTTGCCGGGATTATCTGGGCGGCATTCAATACCCTCTGTGCCCATGTCCTTGGTTTTGATAGTATAGGGGCGCCTGTACGCTTCTATACGGATAAACTCTTAACTGCCGAACGTATTGCTGTTTTTTGCGCATACATGTTTCCCTTCTTTGTGGTCAGGCTTACTTCCTGCAGGGACAAAGAAAGGGCCGAAAAGATCTTTCTGTGCGTACTTACCGTGCTTTGTCTGGGTCTGCTTGTTTTAATGAAAATCCGAACGGCATGGCTGGCAGCGGCAATAGGTATTCTGGGGGGCGCGGTCATCGCTCTCTGCGGCCGGGTTCGATGGCTGATGGCAGGGAGTATTGCGATGGCTGTGATCGCTGGCGGCAGCCTGGTGTATTATACAGGTTATCAACGCGGATTGGACACTGTCTATGATCGATATTGGATCTGGCAGAGAAGCCTGACCCTGTGGCTGGAACACCCCTTATTGGGCGTGGGTGTTTCCGGTTTTGCCAAGGCTTTCCATCATCTGGTGGCTGATACGGATTTAAAGCCGTATATCGCTCCCAACGGGCAGGCATATAAGTTTGATAACGCAACCAATGCGCATAATCTGGTTTTGACACTGCTGAGTTGTACCGGACTCTGGGGGCTGGGGTCATTTTTTTGGCTGGTCATCGCCGCAACACGCCAATGGCTGAAAGATGACTTTTCCCGGCGGATCAGTCTCGGGGTGATTCCCTTTGTTTTAGTCGGAATCGGGCTCACGGGATACAGTATCTATGATTCTTTTTATGCGAGTATCGTTATGTATTTTCTGGCTTGGATGGCGTCTCGAACCGCGGGGAATCATGGGCAGGAAGGGGTCCTTTCTTAATATCAATTATCGTAATGTGTTGTCTCTTGGTATTGCTGTGGATGAGTTGTGTAAGAGGCTCCTATGAAACGTGTTATTGATTTTTCCATATCTCTTTGTGCCTTGTTTGTATTGTTGATTCCCCTGCTGTTGATTGCTGTCGGCATCAAACTCACCTCGAAAGGGACAGTTTTTTATTGGTCCAACCGGGTCGGGAAAAACAATGAGATTTTTAAGATGCCTAAATTCAGGACGATGCGCATAGATGCTCCCGCGGTGGCGACACATCTACTGGAAGATCCAGATCAATATGTAACCGGGATCGGCAGAATACTTCGTAAGTTCAGCCTGGATGAACTTCCTCAGCTGATCAGCATTGTGAAAGGAGATATGAGCCTTGTCGGCCCTCGGCCTGCTCTTTTCAATCAGGATGATCTTATTGAACAGAGAACCCGGAAGGGCATTCATAGACTGACTCCTGGTTTAACGGGATGGGCGCAGATCAACGGCCGGGATAAGCTGCCCGTCCCTGAAAAAGTAGCGTATGACAACTATTATCTTTTACATCAGTCAATCTCTCTGGATATGAAGATTATTCTGCGGACGGCCCTGAAGGTCATATTTTGCGAAGGCGTGACCCACTGATTGAGATAAAATGAAATAAAATGGATCCCGTCTCTGTTTTTACCCCGAGACACATACTTTGAGTAAAAATTGCAGTGGAAAACAATGAATAAAATTATCTGGCATAAGGCAACTGTGACCCGCGAGCGGCGTGAGTTTTTGAATGGTCATCGTGCCGGAGCAGTCTGGTTGACGGGGCTTTCCGGTTCTGGAAAGTCAACGCTTGCCCATGCCGTTGAAGAGCGGTTGCACTCCCTGGGTTGCCGGACCTTTGTCTTTGATGGCGACAATGTCCGGCATGGATTATGCTCTGATCTGGGTTTTAGCCCCGAAGAGCGGAGTGAGAATCTGCGCCGTATCGCCGAAATGGTCAAACTGTTTCTTGATGCGGGGATAATCGCCCTGTGTGCTTTTATCTCACCCATGCGTGAGGATCGTGAGCGGGTCAAGGCACTTGTCGGTGTCGACGACTTTCTGGAAATATATTGCGACTGTTCTCTTGAGATATGCGAACAGCGAGACGTCAAGGGGTTTTATCAAAAGGCCAGAGCCGGGATAATAAAGAACTACACAGGGATATCAGCTCCATACCAGGAGCCTGAGCATCCTGATCTCCGCCTGGAAACCGGGGTTGTCCCGTTACCGGAATGTGTTGAAAAGGTGATGCAGTTGTTAGAGGGGCGAGGCATTGTTTTTCAGGCTGGGAGCATTACTACAAAGTAAGCGTTTAAGGAGCCGTATACATTCAGGCAAGGTGCTGATATTCGCAACTTTTTCGTGTTAGAAGAAAAAGCTTGTGCATACCCGATAGAAAGGGTAATTTCATGACAATTTTGTGATTCGAAGCGGGCCGGTTTTTTAAGGCTTACTTTATGGGTTATGTCTTGTCGCCTCATTTGGTAGTTACTTTATGGCTATATTAGTCACTGGTGGTGCCGGCTTCATCGGCAGCAATTTCATCCTCGAATGGCTGAAGCATTCGGATGAACCTGTTATTAACCTTGATGTGTTGACGTACGCCGGGAATCTGGAAAATCTGACGTCGCTGGCAGGCGATGCCCGGCATATTTTTGTCAAAGGCAATATCGGAGATCTGGATCTCGTATCGGATCTGCTGGCCGGGCATCAACCGCGTGCTCTTCTTAATTTTGCCGCTGAATCGCATGTCGACCGCAGTATTCACGGACCGGAGGACTTCGTCCAGGCCAATATCGTCGGCACTTTTCGTTTGCTGGAGGCAGCGAGAGACTACCGGGGGGGGCAGGCGCAGGATGCCGCTTCGAACTTCTGTTTCCTGCACGTTTCCACTGATGAAGTCTATGGTTCGCTCGCCGAAGGTGCACCCGCCTTTACGGAAAGCAGCCGGTACGAACCAAACAGCCCGTATTCCGCCAGCAAGGCGGCAAGTGACCACCTGGTCCGTGCCTATCATCATACCTACGGTCT
Organism: uncultured delta proteobacterium; assembly: GCA_903901335.1. Lineage (GTDB taxonomy): Bacteria > Desulfobacterota > Desulfobulbia > Desulfobulbales > Desulfocapsaceae > CAIUQR01. The sequence goes on from CAIUQR010000057.1 coordinate 65,468, forward strand.
GCCGGTGCTGACGACCAATTGCTCCAACAACTACGGCCCCTGCCAGTTTCCGGAAAAGCTGATCCCGCTCTGCATTCACAATGCACTTGCCGGCAAACCACTGCCTGTTTACGGAGATGGCCTGCAAATCCGGGACTGGTTATATGTCAAGGATCACTGCAGTGCGATCAGATGTGTGCTGGAAAAAGGTAAACCCGGTGACATGTACAACATAGGCGGCTGGAATGAAAAAACAAATCTGGAAGTGGTGCGCACGCTCTGTCTCATCTTGGACCAATGCAAGCCGAGATCCGACGGTAAATCATACCAGGAACAAATTGTCTTTGTGCAAGACCGCCCCGGTCATGATCGCCGTTATGCCATTGACGCCGGCAAAATCGAACGCCAACTGGGCTGGAAGCCGGCTGAAACCTTTGAGACCGGCATCCGCAAGACGGTTCAATGGTACCTCGATAACCAGACATGGGTCAAGAATGTGACCAGTGGCGCGTATCGAAACTGGGTTGACAGGCAGTACGGGGGTTGAGCATGCAGATTCTTCTTACCGGGAAAAACGGCCAGGTCGGTTTCGAGTTGCAGCGGGCGCTTGCACCTCTCGGGCATATTGTTGCAGTCGATCAATTCGATTGCGATCTCTCAAATCAAAATGCTCTTCGTCGGCTGGTCCGTGAGGTCGCTCCAGATATTATTGTAAATGCAGCCGCTTATACGGCTGTGGACAAAGCGGAATCCGACGCGGACAAGGCCTTCGCCATCAACGCCGTTGCACCCGGCGTTCTGGGTGAAGAAGCGGCCAGGCTCGGTGCCCTGGTGGTGCATTATTCCACCGACTATGTCTTTGACGGCGCCAAGCAGACCTGCTACACGGAAGATGACCTTCCCAATCCGCAAAGCGTCTATGGCAAAAGCAAGCTTGTCGGGGATAAGGCCCTCCTGCAAAGTATCGAAGCCTGTCTCATTTTCCGCACGAGCTGGGTGTTTGGCGCGCATGGCAATAATTTTGCCAAAACCATGTTGAAATTGGCGGTTGAAAGGGAGAGTCTGAATATTGTCGCAGACCAGTTCGGTGCCCCGACTTCTGCTGCCCTGATAGCCGATGTTACGGCACAGATCGTCGGCCGGTATCAACGGCAGGGGCAGATGGATTTTCCTTGTGGTCTTTATAACCTGGTCGCCGGCGGTGAGACAAGCTGGTGTGACTTCGCAAAAACAGTCATCGCTGCCGCCCATCAGGCCGGCAAACCCCTTAAACTCAAGGCGGAAAACATCCGCCCCATCACCACGGCTGAATATCCCCTGCCGGCATCCCGCCCTGCCAATTCCCGGCTGGATACCCGCAAAATTCGTGAGACGTTTGGTCTGTGCCTGCCGGTGTGGCAAGAGGGGCTGAATCACGTCCTGCAGGAAATTCTATAAACGAGCTCAATATACGCAAAGGTATCATCCTCGCCGGTGGCTCCGGCACCCGGCTCTATCCGGCCACGCTGGCTGTATCGAAACAATTGCTGCCCATTTTCGATAAACCGATGATCATTACCCCCTGACGACCCTGATGCTGGCGGGTATCCGTGATATGTTGATCATCTCCACCCCACAGGACACACCGCGTTTTGAACAACTGCCGGGAGATGCCGGCCTAATTCAAACGCAGGTTTTATAGAAAAGGCGCGTCAATATTCCGTAAAAATGGGCAGTTTTTCTGGATATTTCCGTAAATACGGAAATATATGTAAATCTAGTTTGCCCCCCCATAGATAGCAATAACAGTACCTTACTGGTATTGCATGATAAATGTCGATTTTTTTTAATTTAACATTCCTGGCACGAAATGTGCTCATGACCATGCTGGTAAGGTTGTTATTCAACCGGGCTTAGCGCATCGAGTCTCTCTCGATTAGGGTTTTTAATACTTTACAACGGCTAATGGTAGTGGTAAAAAATCAACTTTTGATGAAGGAAAAACTGTTGTATTTTAGTATCTTCGGAAGAATTGATGTTGGAATCGAAGGGGCAAGATTGAAAGGTGTTGAGGGGCATTTTCCAAAACTGAATGACAGTGTATGCCGTAATACTGCCGCCGGTTGAAAAGGCCGCTAAAAAAAGCAGAAATTCCACTTAAAAAACGTAGAATCTTGTTCAAAAAAGTTGATTCAGGCTTGAATTTCCTGCTTAAATTCGCCCCAATCCTCATGGGGATTTTGTTTCCAATTGCTGCATATGCAGACTGTACAGGTTCGGCTGGCTGCGATGAGCATAAATTGCGTATAATAGTTGGTGGGCAATTTTCACATCGCTCACCTGAAGTGCACTACAAGGAGAAGGCTAAGTCATCTCCACGAGAGGTCAATATTCAGAAAGATTTTGCAGACGATAGCTATCTGCTTTTTCCCTCCCTGAGGGTGGAGTACCAGCACAGTCGGACATCCTCGTGGGACTTGACGTACAGCAGGGATCATACGGACACCAGCGCATCAACAAAGGAACGAATAAAATTCTTTTTTTTTCCGATAGTGCTGAGCCTAAGAGTTCCAGTGAAAATTGACACGCAAAGCGTAAGGCTTTTTTATAACTGTGTATTTTTCCAAAGCGGTGATCTTCAGTTGGGCGGATCGTTAGGGTTGGAAGCTTTGAATGTTTATGCCGAGGCAAAGGTACCGATCTGGGGCAAGCAAACGGAGGATGTTACCGTACCCCTGCCGGCGCTAGGTGTTTTTGCCTCGTACAAGTTGTCCGATAATGTGATGTTCCGCCTGAGAACAAACTATTTTTCTCTGGGGTCACTTTCTCTGGGGTCACTTACTGTAGGCGGAACGGTTACGGAGATGGATTTTTCATTGGAATACCAGCTTACCACGGCGTGGATGCTTGGTGCAGGCTATAGGTATTCCAGTGTGAAGGTGGAACTGGATCAAGAAAAGTATCACGCAAACGGTTCCTATACCACATACGGTCCAACATTATTTATTGGCTTCTCTTTTTGAATTATAACAACTGATTAATAAAAAATGGGGGTTGAAATGGCGTCTCTTCAAGGCTACACGATCGACTTTAACGCTGCCACGTCGGATTTCAGAGCAGCCGGCACAGATATCAAATCGTATCTTGATGGTGAGTATAATGCTATTTATGCATTAACGAATGGAATCGATCCAGAAACGACCGTATCGACCGAGACGCAATTTGTCCAAAAATATAGTAAAGGTACTCCCGATGAAATCGATGTTTCTGTGACGGGAACTTCCCTCGGTAAGTTGAATAATTTAGATTTAGCCACCGGATCAATCGCAGTAAATGGTATTTCATGCACCTACTCCGATATTTCTTTCAGTTGGACCGCAAGCGGCAGTGGGGTTACATTCGATTTAGATACTGGTGCTGCCAGCGTTCCGGCGGGTACTGTAACCACCCTGGATTTTTCCACCCCCAAACTGCATGTATATGCGCTCGGTACTATCGATTTCACTAAGTCAATTGATTCTCTAGCTAGTTTTCATGTCCAGGCCAATTTTTCGAATATTTCAATCAGTCTCCCTGGGAAGGATTACACGATGACTTTGGCCGGATCGGTTGACTATTCGCAGAATGCTGCGGGAGTTGCTTCTTTTTCCGGTAGTCTGACTGAATTCCAGATTCAAACACCGAGCTTCACCTTGGCTTATGAAGGCACTCTTACGTGTATAGGCGATACGGGTGGGGTGCAATATTTGTCAGGTCAGGTAAGCGAAATCAGCTTATCCAGCGTCGATGGCGGCTTTACACTCAAAGGAAATTTGAATTTTAGTAGTGGAGCATTAACCGGGACAATCACGGATGCACAGTATGATTCGGGTGATGGACATGAGCATTATATTGCAACAGGCATGACTACCAATATTCTAACGATTTTCAACGCTGATGGCACAGTCAAGGACTTAAATCACGATGGCACTATAGATCTGAAGGATCTCAAATCTTTCATTTTAACAGAGACTAACAGTACCGTTCAATCCGATGTTGATTTCTCTTTGTCTCAAGATCCCCTTGCTAAAAATCTCATACTCACAGGAAGTGCGAACATTAACGGTACCGGTAACAGCAGTGCAAACATCATTTCAGGCAATACCGGCAACAATATTTTAACAGGTGGTGAAGGGAGGGATACTTTTGTCTTTGCCGCCAGCGGTAATGGCATCGACACTATTACCGATTTCTCAATGTTTGATGTTATTACCGTAGCCGGTGCAAGCTTTACTAGTCTGGAGAGTTCAACCGGAGACGGGAGTACGTTGGGCTTGAATAAGGCCCAGATGAGTAATGACGGCAAGACGCTCTATCTCGGCACTGATGGCCTTGCCGGCGCCGATGTGACCATAAACTTTGGTTCAAGCCTAAGCCCAAGTCTTTTTTATTTCTCCGGAAACACCATTCAGATAAAAGCTGTTGCCCCGGATCTGGCGGCCAGTTTTGATACAGGCCTGTCCAATACGGATAACATCACCAGCGCTACGACCCCGACCTTTACGGGAAGCGGCCTTATTCCGGGCCACAAAGTGAAGGTTTTCAATGATAGCAATAATGACGGAATAGTTAATGCAACAGAACTGCTGGGCACGGCGATAGTAGCAGGAGATGGCAGCTGGAGCGTAACTCCTGCCGTTGCGATGGTGGACGGGAGTTACAACGTCAAAGCCAGAGTCATTGACCTGGCTGGCAATGTTTCAGCGGCCTCAGCGGCCTTGTCTCTCACTATCGACACGACCCCTGATGCAGCCCCTGCTGCGCCGATCCTGGCCGCCGGATCTGATACAGGCCTGTCCCCTACGGACAACATCACTAGTGTTACGACTCCTACCTTTAAGGGGAGTGGTCTTATCTCGGGCTGCAAAGTGAAGGTTTTCAATGATAGCAACAATGACGGAATAGTTAATGCAACAGAACTGCTGGGCACGGCGATAGTAGCAGGAGATGGCAGCTGGAGCGTGACTCCTGCCGTTGCGATGGTGGACGGGAGTTACAACGTCAAAGCCAGAGTCATTGACCTGGCTGGCAATGTTTCAGCGGCCTCCGCCGCCTTACCGCTCACCATCGACACCACGGCCCCCACGCTCCAAAGCGCCACCATCAACGGCAGCCTTTTGACCCTCGCCTATAATGAGTTGATGGATGGTTCCCATCAACCTTCCATCAGTTATTTCAAAGTGCTGATAAATAACAATATCTATTCCAGCAACTCCATTGCTGTAAGCGGTTACACGGTCAGCCTTACTTTGGCCAAACCTGTTTCCTCTACGGATACGGTGACAGTCACCTATGCCGATCCGACCGCAGGCAATGATACCTATGCCCTTCAGGATCTCGCGGGCAATGATGCGGCCAGCCTCGCAAGCCACGCTGTAACCAATCAGACTCTGGACACAAGTGGGGCCGTATTCACGTTCCGCACCATCGGTTTTACCCAGACGAGCAATGCTGATGTCGTGCTGACCTTCACCAAGGGCATTCAGGCCGCCAATGCTATGGCGGGTTGGACCCTGCTCAAAGATGGTACCACATCCGTGACCATCACCAGTGCCACTCTCATCGGCAACACCCTGACTTTGCATACCAATGCCACTCTTGCAGCCACCGACTATTTGAAGATAACCTACTCCGGCGGAAGCCTTACCGATAACTTCGGCAATTCGTTTAATGATAGCTTTAACGCTAGGTTCATTGGTGGTTCCGACGATAACACCTTGAACCTGTCCCAACTGGACGGGTATTCTTCTTCACACTGGTGGGTAAACAGCGGCGGCGGCAACGATATCCTCACTGGTGGCTACAACGCGGAAACGCTAGCTGGCAGTTCAGGAGCTGACACCATTTACGGCGGCGGGGGAGGCGACAAAATATATCTCACCGAGGGGACGGCTGCCACGGATACTGTAGTAATCGGTTATGATGGTTGGGTTAACGGCGCCGAGATGATGTATGATTTTGACGTCTCGAATGCCGGCGGCACCTACAACGATAGACTGAACCTGCCCTCCGGCACCATCGCTGCCAATGCGACTCTGGTGGACGGTATTGATGTCAGCAATCTGGCTAAGCACAGCATCTGTAATGGTATTCTGACCTTCCTCGACAGCAGCGGCAATCCGGTTCTCATAAATAGCGGGAATACCGGGAATGCTCTAAATTACCTGGCCCTCAATATTACTACCCCCGGAACAACCGTGGCCGTTGCCGCTGATACGGACGGAAACGGCACCAACGACAGCCTGGGTGTCTTCCAGCATGGGGCATGGAATGAAGACGCTTTTGCGGTGGTTTATGGGATCAACGGTGTTACCTTGGGCAATACCGCCGGGCAGAATGTGGTGCAGATCGTCGACACCACTCCGCCGGAGATAAGCGGGGTCAGCTTTAGTGGCACCTCGATTTCTCTTGAGTATTCGGAGAATATAACCTTTATCAGTGGAGCTGTGCATAACCCGATCCTTTTAAATGGTAGCACCCCGCTCACTGTGTCCAATGCGGCGACTCACGACAATGTCCTGACCCTGACCACGGACCATACCTTTGCGGCTACTGACTGGATCTTGTTGACTATGGCGGCTGATATTGAGGACACCTTCGGCAACATCACAATTGCCGGCCAAAAGGGAGCCATCGGCGGCGATGGAAACAATACTATCAACATGAGCAGCTCCCCGGACAGCCTCATTATTAGCGGCCAGGACGGTAATGACATACTCACCGCCTCAAACTTCGGTTGCGAACTGGCGGGTGGGAAAGGGGCGGATACCATGATTGGCGGGGCCGGAGCGGACGATTTCCACTTTTACCAGGGGGACTCGACAGCGGCCCTTTTTATTGACAACAACCTTGACTCCACCTTGGACGCGGGCGATACCTTCATCTTTACCGGAGGCGTGGATGTCGTTAACGGATTTTCCGGAAGCGACGTTGTCCACCTTTCAGTGAATGGTAATAATAGAAGCTTGAGCAATATGGCCGTACCTGCGAACGGCCTGACCATCGACCAGAGGTATTTTCTGGTGCAGGGCAGTTTGTCAGGTTCTACGTTTACTGCAGGTGGGGGCAGTGACACACTGGTCATCTACGACGGCAACAACACGGCGGGTGTTTCGCAAACAGGGCTGGTTATCAGCGGGGTGGCACCGTCGAGTTTGACAACCAATGGGAATTATATTTCTCATGTTTGATTAACAGCCTTTTTATCAATCAGGCACAGAGAAAATACTGACCCCGAGGAGAGGGAAACGATAGCTCTTTTTTCTAATCCTTTTGAGATTGACAGGACTGCACAAAAAGGCCTCCGGTTTTTCCGGTGGCCTTTTTGCGTGAAGATGTATTTGCCGGACAATCGAAAAAAAGCATAGCCTTCCAACGATCATCTTGTTAAATTCTCTTATCTTATAGAGATTCTGACTGGCAGATCGAAATGTGGTTTTCAATCATCTGCCGATGCGGATACGGGGAACTATGGATTCCGGACTTTTAGCCTTATTGATGATTGCCAGGCATCACGGCATCGCCGTTGATGAAGCGCAATTGCGCCATGAGTTCGGCCAGGAACGCTTTTCCACAGAGCGGATCCTCCTGGCTGCCAAACATCTGGGTATGACAGCGAGGGTCGTCATACAGGATAAAGATCGCCTGGAACGCACGCCTTTTCCAGTTATCGCCATCGACAAAGAGGATAATTACTGCATCGCCATAAAGTTCGGCTATGAAGGCGGCGACAAGACCCGTTCCAAAATGATCATCCAGCAACCTGGAAATCCCTCCAAGATCCTGGATCTGCCGGATTTTCTGGAACAGTGGTCCGGACAGTTCATTTTCTTTACCTCCAAGGCCACCTTTCTCAAGGACCTGGCCAAATTCGACTTCAGCTGGTTCATACCGGCCATCGTCAAATATCGCAAACTGCTGGGCGAGGTCCTTCTGATCTCCTTTGTCCTGCAGCTCATCGGCCTGGCCACCCCTCTGGCCTTCCAGGTGGTCATGGACAAGGTTCTGGTCAATCATGCCATGAAGACCCTTAATGTCATCGCCGTAGGCCTGGTCTGCGCCACCCTGTTCGAGTCAGTTCTGACCGGTATTCGCACCTGGGTTTTCACCCATACCAGCAGCAAGATAGATGTCGAACTCGGCTCCAGACTTTTCAGGCATCTGCTTGCACTTCCCATCGGCTATTTCCAGACCCGGCGGGTTGGCGATTCCGTGGCCCGGATCCGCGAGCTGGAAAATATCCGCTCTTTTCTGACCGGCAATGCTGTCACAGTGATGATGGACCTGCTTTTTTCCTTTGTCTTCCTGGGAGTTATGCTCTGGTACAGCGCTGTGCTCACGCTTGTGGTCGTGGTTTCTCTGCCGCTGTATGTCCTCTTGTCGGTGACCTTTACTCCGACATTACGGGCGCGCCTGAACGAGAAATTCAATCGCGGCGCCAGGAATCAGGCCTTTCTGGTGGAGTCGATCAGCGGTATCGACACGGTTAAGGCCATGGCCGTCGAGCCCCGCTGGATCCAGAACTGGGAAAAGCAGCTCGCCTCCTATGTGTCTTCGGGAGTGAGCGCCAACAACATCTCCCTGGTTGCCAATGGCGGGGTGGGCCTGGTAAGTAAGCTGGTCACCGCCGCCCTCCTGTGGTTTGGGGCGGCGCTGGTGGTGGACGGCAAATTAACGGTGGGCGAATTGATCGCCTTTAATATGCTTTCCGGCCGACTGTCTTCCCCCATCCTGCGTCTTGCCCAGTTGTGGAACGACTTTCAGCAGGTTGGGATTTCCATGCAGCGTCTGGGAGATATCCTCAATGCCCGGACGGAGGTAGTCGGACAGAAGACCCGCATTCCCAAGCTGGAGGGGGCCATCGAGTTTGATCATGTATCTTTCCGCTACCGGCCCGATGCGCCGGACGTCATCCGTGAGGTGCAGCTCAAGATTGCACCAGGCGAGGTGATCGGCATAGTCGGTCGTTCCGGTTCAGGGAAAAGCACCCTGGCCCGGCTGATGCAACGTCTGTATGTCCCGGATCGCGGCCGGGTGCTCATTGACGGACAGGACCTGGCTGTTATCGATACGACCTCGCTGCGCCATCAGCTTGGCGTGGTCCTGCAGGAAAATATCCTCTTCACCGGCTCGATACGGGACAATATCGCCCTGGCCAATCCCGCTTTTCCGATCGAGGTCATTATCGAAGCGGCCAAACTGGCCGGGGCGCATGAATTCATCTGCGAACAGCCGGAAGGCTATGATACCCAGGTGGGAGAGCATGGCTCGGGCCTGTCCGGCGGGCAACGCCAACGGATTGCCATCGCCCGCGCCCTGATCACCAACCCGCGCATCCTGATCTTTGATGAAGCCACCAGCGCCCTGGACTATGAATCGGAAAAAATCCTCCAGGACAACATGCGCAAGATCTGGGCCGGGCGCACAGTGTTGATTATTGCCCACCGGCTGTCGTCCGTTCGGGATGCCGACCGCATTATCGTGCTGGAGCGTGGACAGATCGCCGAAGAGGGCCCGCATGCGGAACTGATTGAAAAAAGCGGGGGGATTTACGCCCACCTGAACCAATTACAAAATGGTTCAAACCAGGCGCAGGTGGCGGTATGAGCAGCAGACACAAACGAGAGGCCTATGCGGCCTTGCTGCAGCATTACCTTAAAGTTTTCCGGCACTACTGGCAAAACCGCAAGGAGCTGGGTGGCGGTCTTTTCACTGAAGATGAGGCCGATTTTTTACCTGCCGCCCTGTCCCTCCAGGAGAAACCAGTTTCGCCGACCTCCCGCCTGACGGCAAAAATTTTGATACTCCTGGTTGCCGCTTTGTTTGCCTGGTCGATCTTCGGACATATCGACATTATTGTCAACGCCACTGGAGAAATTATTCCCAGCGGGCGGACCAAGACCATTGCCTCGGTTGATGTGGCCAGCGTCAAGGCCTTGTATGTCGTGGAAGGCCAGTCAGTCAAGAAAGGGGATGTCCTGATTGAACTGGATGCCAGTGCGTCGGACGCCGAGCGCGATAAGGCCTTGAGCAGCGTGATGGAAGCGACACTGCAGGTGGCAAGATCGCGGGCGATGACTGCAGCGGTTGACAGCCGCAAACATCCTGCTCTCAGCCCGATTGAGGGTATCACTGCCGACAAACTTCGGGAAGCGCAACGGCACCTGGATGGACAGTTTCAGGATTTCATGGCCAAGCTCCAACACATTGAAGGGACAATATCACGCTATAGCATGGAACTCCCCCTGGCGACCCGGCGTGCTCTGGATTATAAAGAACTGGCCCAGGAACACGATGTTTCCATGCACGCCTATCTGGAAAAGGAACAGGCACGCATTGACCTGGAAGGACAGTTGACGGATGCCAAAAACCAGCGGACCGCTTTGATTGCCGAAACCAAACGTGTTGCTTATGATGCCCTGGCCGAAGGGGAAAAAACGGTGGAGGCGGCACGGCAAGACGCCCTGCGAGCCGGTTCCCACAGCAAGCTGCTCAGCCTGGTTGCTCCTGTAGATGGTACGGTACAGCAATTGACTGTGCATACCATCGGCGGAGTAGTACCGGCGGCGCAACCGTTGATGCAGATCGTTCCCAAGGACAATCATCTCGAAGTTGAGGCATTCCTGGAGAATAAAGATGTCGGATTTGTTGAGGAAGGCCAGAGTGCGGCGGTAAAGATTGAGGCCTTTGAATATACTAAATACGGTACAATCTCCTCCCGTGTTGTGCATGTGTCGCGGGATGCTATCAAGGACGAGAAAAAAGGGCTGATATATTCGGTGAGAGTGGCCCTGGATAAAATATATATCCCCGTAAATGGACACGATATGGAACTGAGTCCGGGCATGTCTGTTACAGTGGAAATCAAGACAGGCACCCGCCGGGTTATCGAATACGTATTGAGTCCGCTTCTGCAGCATAAACGAGAGAGCCTTAATGAGCGCTGAGTATCGTCGCCAATCTCGCCGTGGTCCGTTGTTTCAAACAGGTCTGGGGATGCTGGCCGTGGCGATGTTCTGGGCCTCGCCGGCGCTGGCTTTTGATCCGGTGTATCCTTTTGCAGATCCCTTACTTGTTGCACCTGAAGTTCTTGAGACCGGGATAACTCTTCCGGGAGACGGCGCACCCGTTCCATGCCCTGTGCAGAAGGATTTTTCCGTACCGCTCGCTCTTGGCGAGGCAGTTGATCTGGCCTTGTGCAATAATCCACAGATCAAAGCATCCTGGGCGAATATCAAAATCCAGGCAGGAGCAGTCGGCGAAGCACGCGCGGCATACCTTCCCACACTGACAGGGTCACTGGGCAGAACCAATGACCAGATACGATATTCGGATTCCCGATTTACATCAAGCAATATTGATCGTACCACCGGTCAAGTATCTATGACATGGCGCCTTCTCGATTTTGGGGGACGAGCGGCCAACCACGAGGCCTCTGAAAACCTATTGACTGCGGCGCTGGCCAGCCATAACGCGACCTTGCAAAAATCCCTGACTGAGGTGATTCAGGCCTACTGTGATGCCCTGACCGCCCATGCACGGTTCACAGCCAAAGAAGAGGGAGAGGAGATTGCCGGGAATACACTCAGTTCGGCAAAGAGTCGCGAAACAAAGGGGACCATTGCCAGAACGGACACACTGCAGGCGACAACCGCTTTAGCCAAGGCCTCCCTGGAGAAAAACCGCGCCCGGGGAGAGTATGAAAAAGCACTTTCCTTGCTGGGATATATTCTGGGAGTACCCGGAAATCCTTCCATATCACTGCAGGCAGATCTTGACGAAAGGGCCGGGGAGAATGGTGCTCTGGGCGTTTGGCTGGAAGAGGCCCGGAAGAAACACCCTGCTCTTCTTGCGGCTCAAAGCCAGCTGGAGGCTGCTCAGCAGCGGGTCACGGCCACCCGCTCGGCAGGCCTGCCTTCCCTCGGCCTATCCGCCAACTACTACAAAAATACCCGCCCGGGTGAGGCGGTGACCTCTGCGGATGCGACAGAAACAACAGTGGGTCTTATGGTGACGTTACCTCTCTTTGATGGGTTTTCTTCCACGTACAAGGTTCGAGGCGCACAGGCCCAGGTGGAGCAGAAAGAAGCGGCACTGGCCGATACCGAACATCAGATCGCCATGGAGGTTATCAAGGCCTGGGCCGATGCCACTTCATCCCTGCAGAATCTTGATGCGTCGGCATCTCTGCTTGAGGCCGCGAAGAATTCATTGGCCGTCTCTCAGCGCAGGTATGGTAAAGGCGCCGCTGACATTGTGGAGCTGCTGAACGCACAGGCCGCCTTATCCGATGCCCGCCAGGAACGTATCCGCTGCCTGGCCGAGTGGCGTTCTGCGCGGTTACGGCTTCTGGCAAGCTCTGGACAGATGGGGATGTCTGCAACTGGGAGATAAACGCATTGTTGCGAGGTTCTTAGTGCTTATCTATAAATAATATTCTTGTATTTTCAACATAACAAGTTAACATTCCGTCAATAAGAACCTTATTGACGGAGGCAATATATGGCACGCATTCAGACATGGGAGATTTCCGATGAATTTTGGGCCCTGGTCGAGTCCTTGATACCCGACAGTCCTCGGGTAAGCTGCAAAGCATACACGCGCAAACCTGGCGGCGGGAGGAAGCGCAAGTACTCAGATCGACTATACTTTGCTGCAATTGTATATGTGCTACGAACAGGTATCATCTGGAACGCTTTACCTCGTGAAAAGTTTGAAGGTCTCGGATCGGCGGCAGTTCATCGTAAATTTCAACAATGGGCCTCGGCAGGAGTCTTTCTGGACATTTGGCGACGGGGACTGATTGAATACGATGAACTTGAAGGGATTGCTTGGCTTTGGGAAACTGCGGATGGCTCGAACATTAAAGCGCCACTCGCACAGGAATCCATTGGACCGAACCCCACGGATCGGGGGAAAAAACGGAACAAAACGCAGTCTGCTTGTCGACGAGCATGGCGTCCCCTTGTCGCTCGTCGTGACCGGAGCCAACCGGCATGACAGTATTTCCTTGGAACCGTTGCTGAAAGGACGGATTTTTGAACCGGAAGATGGGAGCACACCTTCGAATCTTTGTCTTGACGCAGCATATGTCGGAAAAGAAGATGTGGTTGCATCTAATGGATTTGTACCCCATTTCTGTCCCAGAGGAGAGGAAAAGAAGTTGATCGAAAGAGATCCCACTTTCAAAGCACGCAGGTGGATAGAAGAGCTCGCCCATTCTTGGTTTAACCGGTTTCGCAAGCTGGTACCACGATACGAGAAAACAGATCTCTCATATAATGCATTAAACGCTTTGGCAGCGGCTATGATCATCTTAAACAAGGTTGTGGTTATTTATAGATAAGCACTTAATGTTTTTTCCACAGGACCTGATACCAAAAGGTAATTGGGATTACCTTGTGAAATACAAAATCAATAGATATTCTCAGAAATACTCCTCTAGCCAGGCCACTCATCGACACGCCAAATCAAACAAAAACATCACGACATCATTATCTTGCAACAAACAGATGTCAAGCGATTAAAATGGAATACACTTTGCTAGTGTAGTAATTGATTTTAGAAATTAAAGCGGAAAAATTTTCCACGAAGCAGTTCCGATATTACTGCACAGAACAGGTTAAGAGGAAGTTACTGCCATGGCTATCTTATCTACATCGTCAGTTACCGACACCGGTGTCAATCAAATTGATTCCTTGTTGTCCGGGGTTAAATGGGGAACCAACAATGTGACATTCAGTTTTCCTGCTACAACAACTGACTATACTGGATATTCAGCGGGTTCCGAACCATTTTCAAATTTTATTGGATTGAACGCAACGCAGCAGGCTGCTGCTCGCGCCGCATTGGCAAGTTGGTCAAATGTCTGCAATCTGAGTTTCACCGAAACCACCGGGGGTAATGGAGTCATTCGATTTGGGACCAGTAGTCAGCCATCAACATCGTGGGCCTACTATCCTTCTTCCTGGTCGGAGGTGGGTGGAGATGTTTGGTTTGGGAATAGCAACGGTAACTCACCTACCAATCCCGTTGCCGGCAGTTATGCTTATGCTACCTACGTTCATGAGATCGGTCATGCATTAGGTTTGAAACATCCTCATGATACCAGCGGCGTAGTAGCGGACTTGAGCATTGATTCCGTTGAATATTCCGTAATGAGCTACAGGAGTTATGTCGGAGCCGGCTTGGGGGGATATACCATTGCCAATGGTTCCTATTTCACTGGCCCGATGATGAGCGATATTGCAGCCGTTCAGCAGATGTATGGTGCAAATTTCAATTATAATTCAGGAAACACTGTTTATACGTTCAACCCCAGCCAGACAAAGATTTTCCAAACCCTATGGGATGGCGGCGGCATTGACACATATGACTTGTCTGCCTACACAACGAGTGTGAGTGTTGATCTACGCCCTGGAGCGTGGAGCACCTTCAAGACAAGTCAATTGGCAAGCTTAGGCAATGGGCATTACGCTCAAGGCAATGTCGCAAATGCTTTACTTTATAAGGGAGATACCCGCTCACTTATCGAAAATGCAACCGGGGGATCTGCAAATGATACATTAACCGGCAATCAGGCAGATAATCTCTTGAATGGTGGACTTGGAGCCGACACGATGACGGGCGGCCTCGGCAACGACATCTATGTTGTGGACAATTCTGGTGATATTGTTGTTGAAAATGCAGGTGAGGGGACGGACACGGTTCAGTCAAGTATCAGCTACGTTCTTCCCTCCAATGTCGAAAATCTCACCTTGACCGGTACCGCTGATATTAACGGAACCGGCAATACCCTTGATAACATACTCGTTGGTAATCAGGCAGATAA
>CAIUQR010000058.1 GCA_903901335.1 uncultured delta proteobacterium
CCTTAGAAAATAAAAAGGCGGGACAGGAGCGGGACAGAATGCCATTAAAACAAAAAAGCATTTACCTGAATAATGGGTAAATGCTTGTATTTACTGGTACACCCGGAGGGATTTGAACCCCCGACACCCGGATTCGAAGTCAGATTTCCCATATACTTGCCAATCTTAACCAATGATAATATACATTGACAAGACAATAAGATAACTATACGTTAAGGATAACGGACAATGACAAAAGATACTAAAAATTACGCCAGAAGGTAGCACCGAGGTAGCACCGAAATTATCCAGGGGGGCAATATGGCAAGAGAGGAATTGAACTTCACCAAATTGGCAATAGACCCGCTGGAACCATCACCAGACGGCAAGAGACGATATGTTTACGACAACAAAGAAAACGGCTTGCTTGTCCAGGTCACCAGCACCGGGCGTAAGACCTTTCAACTCTACAAGAAACACCAAGGACGGCCGGTTCGTGTCACCATTGGCACCTTTCCAGAATATACCGTGGAGCAGGCCCGTAAAAAAGCAAGAGAGATAAAAACCGCCCTGGATGCTGGGGAGAACCCCAACGACACCGCACGGGCGCAAAGGCAAGAAATGACCTTTGCCGACCTGTTCCAGATTTATCTTGAACGCCATGCAAAGCCAAGAAAGCGAACATGGCAGGAAGATGAAATCAATTACAGGAGGCATCTTGTCGACTTGGGAAAGAAACAACTATCGAAGATTGTGAAAAGTGATGTTTCGACCATACATTCTAGAATCGGTAAGGCGCACCAGACACACGCCAACCGTGTACTCGCACTCATATCAAGTATCTTTGGAAGGGGAATTGAATACGGCCTTTATGAAGGAACCAATCCCTGTATTGGTATAAGGCGTTTCCCGGAGCAATCGCGCGACAGGTTCTTGAATGGTGAAGAGTTATTCCGCTTCTTCTCAGCGCTTGAAAAGGAATCGAACGTTACAGCCCGCGATTCTTTTCTTATTGCCCTTCTGACTGGCGCCAGAAAAGAGAACGTGCTTTCAATGCGCTGGGGCGATATTGACTTTCCAAACGCAATATGGAGAATAGGCAGAACAAAAAACGGGACAGCTCAAACTATCCCCTTGGTTGGACCGGCGCTTGAGATTCTGCAAGACCGGCGCAAAAGCACACTGTCTTTTTTTGTATTCTCTGGACCGGGGAAAAAAGGACATATTGTATCACCGTTTAAAGCCTGGGTGCGAATCTGCAAGGAAGCAGGTCTTAAAGGAATCCGCATTCATGACTTAAGACGAACCATGGGGAGTTGGCAGGCAAAAACCGGCGCTTCACTTCCAATAATTGGTAAGAGTCTCAATCACAAGAGTGCATCCACAACCAGTATCTACGCCCGACTTGATCTTGACCCGGTACGCGGGGCTATGGAAACGGCAACCCAAGCTATGCTGGAAGCCGTAAACGGGATGAAAAAATAATCCTAAAATCAAATTTTAGAAAATCTACGGTAGTTCTAGATAAGAGGATTTCCTGAATGTTTGCCACTCAGTATCCAAATTTACGATAGTACTCTGCAACAAAGGAAATATTATGTCATTTCAAATTTTGCCAGCAGATACACCAATAAAAATCACTGATCTTGCGGAAGAGTTAGAAATCAAACCCGAAATACTTCTTGCTCTTATTCGTGATAAAAAAATGGCAACTATGTTTTTAAACAATTTCTGGTCTATAAAAGTGAAAATAACACCCACAGATCTAGGATTCAATCGCACTGAATTCATAGGAAAAGAAACATTTCATGATGAACAGTATATACAACTAAATACATCTTCAATAGATACAATTAGAAATAATGGAAATTTCAAATTTGACATTTATAGAGTTGACGATTCAGAAGGATTCAAAAGACAATTTTACTATCAAGACGAATATGGCAACAATATAGAAAAAGTTGTTTCGACAAACGATATTTACATAACCGCTGGAAATGCATCCCAATTGCGTGATAAAATTAGTGGGATGACCGAGGAAGTGCAAAATAATATTGCTCCTAAAAGAGAAAAGACTCTTTTGAAAGTTATAGGGGCATTACTTTCGATGAAATATACAGAGAAAAAATACAAGAAAGACAACGGCAAAGGCAATGCCTTCGCGATTGCCTTGCAATTTAATATTGACCTTGGAAACGCAGGTCTTAATGATGACGGTATAAAAGAAGACACTTTACGAAAAAACGTCATTCAAGCAGCCCTGAAAGCAATAGAGGAAAATCGAAAAGAATAACGATTTTTTTCTTTTTTTGGCAAACATTTTTCAGTTATTTTTGTGTAATATTAAATATTTGTCGATTTGGTAAATGCCAATTTATTTTGGCAAATCCCACTTCTTGGCTCAATCATATCCTATCTTAGCCTGTGTCAACGTTTGATATTAAACCTAAGCAAACAGGAGCTAAGATGGAAAAAATCATTCAGAAAGTCAGATCAACAAACAATCTATTAACCCCTTCCGAAGTATCCGCAATTTTGGGCGTGACAGTCGGCTCTCTGCAAATTTGGCGAACGACTCGCAGATACCCTCTCCCCTATGTGAAATCCGGGCGACTTGTCCGTTATCGATTAGAGGACGTGCAAGCGTTCATTGACAGTCGAACTGTCAATTTTGGATAATGGGGGCGGTATGAACAATTGCATAGACTTACCTCCTGGAAAGCCAATATACCTCAAAGTTCTTCCTGCGAATATTCCGGAACTTTTACGATCATATCCACAGTGGGTCAACTGGCGGGCTGAATGGAATGGGACAAAGTGGACAAAGGTGCCTTATCAGATCAATGGCAACAAAGCTGACAAAACAAACCAGGCGCACTGGTCCGACTTTTCCAAGGTGATAGCCACCTATGAAAACAGCGAGGGAGGCTTTGACGGTATAGGTTTTGTACTTACAGGGAAAGACCCATTCACGGCGCTTGACCTGGATGACTGCGTTAATCGTGATGGCCGGATAAATGACCAAGCGATACAGGTCATTCAGATGATGAATAGTTATACTGAGTTCTCGCCATCTGGCTCAGGAATCAGGATTTTCGTTGAAGGCAAGTTGAAGCGAAACCGGCGCAAGGGATCAATCGAGGCTTACAATGACCTTTCGTATGTCACCGTTACCGGACATGCGACAGGGGGCACGAAATGAACGATTCAAGCGAGATATATAACCGTCAGCAAGAGCTTGATGATTTCATGTTTAAATATTTCGGACCCGATGAACCGGTTCGCATTCCTTTGGAAACTATTAATACCCACAGGGAAATGATGCCAGACGATGAACTCATTAAAAAAATAGAGATGAGTAAACAGGGAGACCACTTCCAAGGGCTATTTAATGGGGACCTAAGCGACTATCCATCCCAGTCTGAAGCAGACCTTGCCTTTTGTAACTCCCTTGCCTTTTGGTCTGGAAAAAACAACGTACAAATGGACCGGATATTTCGAAAATCTAGCTTGATGCGGGCAAAATGGGACGAGAAACACGGTGCTCAAACTTATGGAGAAATGACCATCAACAAGGCAATCGCCGGATGTGTAGAAGCCTACGGTGATACACAGGGCGTTATGCTGCCCAACATCGAAAAGATGGTCTATAATATTTTCCAGAATTCGAACCTCAAGAATAAAAACGTATCTTGGGCACCAAAGAATCCGATTGATAATCAAAAATCGGATGGGCCACTGAACATACCAAAGGTGCTCCGTTTTTCTCCAATTTCAACGGTTGAATGGGAATACTCCCGTTTACATCCCGATTCCATCGTAGATAATTATTTGTACGCTGACGTAGGTATTTTGATTGCGCCGGGCGGGGTTGGAAAAACAACATTGGTTATATACGAAGCAATATGCGTATCGCTTGGAATTCCTTTGTATGGGAGGACTATAAAGAAACCAGGCAAGGTTTTACTTATAAGTGCTGAAGATTCACGCGAACAAATTATTGCAAGGCTTGCAAGAATTGCAGAATCAATGAACCTTTTTCCAGAACAGATCGAATACATCAGTAACAATATTCTTATTGATTATGTGGGTGGAGAAGACTTTAGATTGTGCAAGGTCGTGGGCGACGTTGTAACGAACTCGCAACGTGTAGAAGAAATTATTGAAGCAATCAAGCCGTTGAATCCTTCATTGTTGGTTATTGACCCTGCTGTTTCCTTTGGTGTTGGCGAAAGCCGTGTGAATGACGCCGAACAAGGGCTTATTCAAGCCGCCAGGCGTATTCGTGACTCCGTGGGCTGTTGCGTACGCCTGGTACATCATACTGGCAAGCAGAACGCCAGAGAGAAAACTACAGACCAATACAGCGGGCGTGGCGGCAGCGCCATGGCCGACGGCGCGCGCATGGTGGCCGTGTTGCAGCGCATGAATGCTGATGAGTGGTTCCAAAATACCGGGGAACCGTTGCCAGATAATGCGACAGGACTTTTGCTTGCATTGCCGAAAATGAGTTATGCCCCGGCGCAGCGGAATATATTTATTGAACGTATTGATTTCAAATACCGTCATGTAGAACCAACAGTATTGACCGCCGAAGACAAGCGGGCTGTCATAGACTCGCAAGTTATCGAATTCTTGCACAGTGAAGAAATGCAGGGCCGTTACCACTCCAAATCATCACTTGAGAAATGCGAAGCACTTGGAGTGACACGAAAAGAAACGAGAGATGCAATTGAAAGACTTGAAGTTGCTGGCTGCATCGTAATGACAAAGAAACAAGGGACAGGGCAAGGGCAATATATAAAGTTGGTTAATTATTCGCCGGAACCAATGGCGAGTAACAGACAATTTCCAGATCAATTGGTGTAGTCATGATGATTATCCGCCGCCCCTTATTTCTCGCCGCCGCCTATAGGGAAAAGAAAAACGGCGAGAAATGCGCCGTTATTTTCCCTCTTGTTCCTCTTTCTCGCCAGCAACTAACTGCGAGTATCGGCGAGAATGGCGAGAACCAAGACAAGAAGTGATTTGATAAAGAATATTTCAGGGCACAGATAGCCCCTACCCCCACAAAACACTCCTGCATGGTAATTACATACAGGCTAATTTTTACGTGGAGCAAAAATATGAACGAGCAAACAAAACAATTCATAGAATTTATGAAAACCAATTCATGGTTAAGCACAGTATACGAAAATTATGCCTTCGTATTCGAATATGCATTTATGCGTAAAATATTTGACGAATCCAAAAAATGCCGAATGCACGAAGATGATAAGGGCTTGATGCTGAATACAGCCCGTGCGTTGGTAGAAGATAACCGCGAAGACTTCGACAAATACTTAAATGAAAATACCCGGCGGGTATATTTCCAATTGCGGCAACATGATTACGAGAATATAGCCAAGGAACTTGTCGAGTATATTAAAGACAATTATGTTTTCAAGCGGATAATAGAAGAGAAGTTGTGCAATTACCGTGCTGAAATTTTCAATGAAAAGTATTACAAAACAGATTTTACAATTTTTTTGGTCGAAGAACATCCAATGCAAACATTTGTTTACTGGCTGGATTGTATAGATAACTCAAAAAATAGCGGGGATGACCTGAATTGTTTCAACGTTAAACGACAATTAACAAATTTATTGCGTGTTGGAAACGCTACACTTCGCCGTAGTGAATGGCAGGACAAAATAATTAGAATTCCGAATTATTATGCAGAAAGTTGCACTCTCCCTGTGGTCATATGAGGGGATAATGAAAGAAATAATTTTAGCTCCCGAAAATACAGCAGCAACACCTTGTAAATTGACAATGAAACAACAATCGTTTTGCCTTGCCTTCCTTGAGACGGGAAACGCAAGCGAAGCCTACCGGCGGTCGTATAATGCCGGAAATATGGCCGAGGCTACCATCTGGAGGAAGGCACACGATTTGGTTAAAAACGGCAATGTCGCGGCAAGGTTGGATGAAATGCGCCAGCAATTAGCAGAACGGGCGCAAGTCACCCTTGAAAAGCATTTGGATGATTTGAAAGCACTCCGCAACAAGGCAGAAACCGCGGAGAAATTTGGCCCGGCTATTCAAGCTGAAATTGCCAGAGGCAAGGCGGCGGGTTTGTATTATGAGGGGAAAAATAAAGGAAATGATGACTACTTGGCTGAAGCTTTCAAGGCTATTGCCAAACTGTTGCCTGTATGATCTCGCATCGGATAGCCCACAATTTGCATATCAGCGCTCCACTTTAACAACAAGACCAAGAATAATAAACAGACCTAAGCCTACAGGCCAGCCAAGAACCGAACCTATGAGAATTGAAGATATAAGAATTAAGGAAAACGTACCGAAGATGCCCATTAGCGTTCCTCCTTCCGAACTATCTGGCAATTCCAACTTTTCCTTCTCCAAGCCATCAATTTTCTTAAGAAGATAGGAAGAAAATTTGGGTGAATTTCTTAAGGAAATTGCCAAACTGTTGCCTGTATGAAGGGGCGTCGCTCCCTCACACATTACTCATTAATTATTATTTTTGTGTTTGGTTAACCAGTCATTAGCCATATCCTGTGCTTTTGCTAGTTCATTTGGGGACAATTTTTTTTCAAGATCATCTAAGCATTCATATGTATAGGGGTAGGGGATAAAGGGGGCAGGGGAGGAGTTTACTATATGTAAACTCAACCACATATATGCTAGTACGTAATTTTTTGGAACACCCTGCCCATTATAATATGCTGCATATAGGCAGAATTGAGAATTTTTATCTCCTTGCTCGGCGGCTTTGGAATACCATTCGAATGCTTTTTTGTAATTTCGAGGAACTTCTTTTCCAATATTGTAAATTTCTCCAAGCATGAATTGTGCAACCCTATCACCTTGTTCAGCACAATTAATAATATCTTTGAGTTTAACCCTCTGATCCAATGTACAATCTTGCGCTTGCGCTAGCGGAATCCATAAAAATATTAAAAATACAATTAGATTTTTCATTCAGGTCTCACGATTATTCAATTTAGGATATAACCGGCCTTATCCCAACATCCGCCCCCGTCTGGAAAGATGGCTCAATACCAGCAGCAACAGCAACAATTTCAACAATGCCTCCAAAATGAGAGGTTCCAGCAGAAACGATTAAGTATACAACAGCAGCTACAATTACAACAGCAACAAATGCAACGGCAGCAACAGCAGCGACAGCAGCGACAACCCATCTGGCATTATTGAAAACAGACGTCTGAGAGATAAGGATTCGAGGAAATTTGATACGAAATTATTGCGCTTAAAATTTAGGACTTAATGTAAATCACCTAAATTTTAGACACAAAAAAGGGAAATTCTTTTTTAAAAAGTAGCACCGAGGTAGCACCAAACAGAAAAGCACCTAACCAACAAAGAGTTAAGTGCTTGTATTTACTGGTACACCCGGCCCGATTCGAACGGGCGACACCCGGATTCGAAGTCCG
>CAIUQR010000059.1 GCA_903901335.1 uncultured delta proteobacterium
GCCGAACCACCTGCTTGCGCAACTCATACTGTGTCTGCTGATTGTGTTTTCTTGCATCTATCGTTTCCATGTTCACAACTATACAAGAAAACGTCAGGAAAGGATACATATTATTTAGTTATTTAAACACCGTATCAATAGCTTGACCAGGAGATACAAAATTTCCCTTGCTTGCATAGAATTCATCAGGTATCGAAACAAAAAGATTGAAACCATAAAATAATTGCTATTCCAACCATCTATTCGAGAAAGCGAGATAAAAGATGTCAGACCTGAATGATCCGAGGGTACTTTTTGCAGCGGAGCGAACATTGATGGCATGGAATCGAACCAGTATTTCCATGATGGCCTTTGGGTTCGTAATAGAACGGTTTGGGTTGTTTCTCGATATTGTCGGTCGCAAGGAACTCATGCTCTTTCAGCGCCACTTTTCGTTTTTTGTCGGGGTTTCATTTATTCTGCTCGCGTCTTTCGTTTCGCTTTATTCAATCCGGCAACACATGGTAATATTAAAGACGATTAAGCCGGTCGAAATTCCGAGTGGTTATAATCTTTGGGCGGGGATTTTTGTCAATGCGGTTCTTGGGATACTAGGCATCGCCTTGGGCATCTATCTCTCCAAAAGCATTATATGAATGTTTGAAATTTTCAACGTACCTCAATCGATGAAAGGAAAAAATGCCAAAACTATTTGAATCAACAGAGATAAATGGGCTGAAACTAAAAAACCGTTTTATCAGATCCGCAACCCATGAGGCAATGGCGGAGCTGGATGGAACGGTAAAAGATCAGTTATTGGACTGTATGGCTGAACTGGTCCGCGGCGAGGTGGGACTTGTGATTACCGGCCATGCCCATGTGACCAGAGAAGGTCAAGCAGGCGCCCGGCAGATGGGTGTGTATTCCGATGCAATGATTGACGGCCTGAAGCAGATTTCCTCGGTTGTTCATGAAAATGGCGGGGTTGTTGCCATACAGCTTGCCCATGCGGGAAACAGGGGCAAAGGAAAAAATGAATTTCCGGCCCTCGGCCCCTTGGACCTGTTTATAGAGGGCTCAAAAATAGCTTCTGCAATGACGGTTTCGGACATCAAGAGGACTACAAAGGCCTTTGGCGAGGCGGCGGCAAGATCCGTCAAAGCCGGATTTGATGCCGTTCAGATTCACTCGGCTCACGGATATCTGCTGAGTCAGTTTTTGTCTCCCTATTATAACAAGAGGGATGACAACTACGGGGGAAGCCTTGACAATCGAGCCAGGTTCCTTCTTGAAGTGTATGAAGCAATCAGGAGCCAGGTTGGAAAGACATTTCCAGTGATGGTCAAGATCAACTCAGAGGATTTCCTTGCCGGCGGCATGACGGTGGAGGAGATGGTCAAGGTTGCTCATATGCTCGAAGATCGTGGAATGGACGCAATTGAGATGAGTGGCGGAACCTTTGAATCCGGCAGGCTCATTCCATCGAGGGTCGGTACTGCAAGATCGGAAAAGAAAGAAGTCTATTACAAAAAAGCGGCGGCAGTATTCAAGAAGGAAATCAAGATTCCGCTTATTCTCGTAGGAGGTTTTCTGTCGTTTACTCTTGCCGAGGAAGCAGTAAATGCAGGACTTGCCGATTATGTCGCACTTTCACGGCCTCTGATCAGAGAACCGCATCTTGTTGCCAGGTGGGCAAGTGGAGATACGACAAAGGCATCGTGCATTTCATGCAATAAGTGTTTTACAACCCTTTTCATGGAAGAGTCCTTACACTGTCTTGCTTAAAAAGAGCTGAAATAATAAACAGATATCTAGGTATCGCCTGAAGATTTAACCAACAATCTGCCTGGATTTTCCGTCAGTTCTTTGCTGGATTTTCCTTTATAACTATCAACTGCTTATCTCCAAGAGAAAAAGCTGCTTCCACTTTGCCGATGACTTTGATTTGTTCTCCCTTCTTAGGTGCCGATCTTTCAGTGACAACTGTAATTTCCCCGGTATCGTCTCTGATAACAAAGTATCGAATAACAACAAGGCTGAACGTTTCAGCAACTCTTCCTGACACCATCACCTGGGTGCCTTCGTAGTTCCGAGGGTTCTGGAGTATTTTTGCAATGGGGGTAGGAAAAAGTGTATCGCAACCCGTTAAGGCAATAATCAACCAGAATAGTATGCTGAAAAATTTAATCCGTTTTTGCATTTGTCCCTCTCTTCCATAGTAAATGGAAATATCATCATTCTCTCACAATGAAACCCGCCAACCTACAGTACTTGTAGCGGAGGTCAGTTAATGGATTGGAGGGTTTCGGCATGGTTAATCACACGCGTTTACAATAGGCATGATCAGCTTGCAACCGGGAAGTATCCAAAAGCGGGGCTCAGGCTACCGAAACCGCTCATAGGAGTCAGGCAAATTAACCGCCCGCCGCAGAAAAATACTGCGAGAATTTATTCGTTACCTGTCTTGTTCTCAGGAAAACGGATAATAAATTTTGATCCCTGACCGGGAGTACTTGTCGCCACTATCTCTCCACCGTGACGCTCGGCAATTTTTTTACAGATTGAGAGCCCTATGCCTGTTCCTTCAAAACGATCCTTCGAGTGAAGACGTTCAAAGAGATTAAAGATTTTTCCAGATTCCTTCTCTTCGAAACCGATACCATGATCCTCAACAATAACTTCCCAACCACCTGTTTTTTCATCTAAAACTGTCTGACGGCTGTAAATGCAGATAGTTGGAACTTCCCCTGGTTTATGAAATTTGAGGGCATTGCTGATGAGATTTTTCAGCAACTGGTACATCTGACCATAATCGGCATGAACAGAGGGAAGTGCCTTCAGGGTCACGACAGCACTTTCCTTTCTGAGGAAAAGGTCCATATCCAGAATAACTTCTTCGGCAATATCATTCAAATCGATTGCACTGACTGCCTTGGGTTGAGTGGCAATCCGGGAGTAGCTCAGCATGCTGTCCAACAGCATCTGCATATGCTGGGCAGCCTTCTCGATCTGTTGCAGGTACACACTGCCAGCCTGCTCCTGGTCGCGAAAACATTTGGTCCGCAACCGTTTGCTAAAGGCTTGGATCAGAAAAATCGATTCTCTGAGGTCATGTGAGGCCATATAGCCAAAGGCCTGAAGATCCTTATTGCTCTGCTCCAATTTTTCAATATGGGCCTCCAGGCTCTTCTCAATTTCTTTCCTGTCGGTAATATCCCGATTGCTCGCATATCTCCCGAGAAACGTGCCATCCTCTCCATAAACCGGCTGACAGTAGTGCGAGATGCATCGTTTTTCACCCTGCCGGGTTGTAATACAAAAATCAAAATGGCAGACCTCTGCCGTCGAAAATTCTTCCTCTAAATGCCTTGCTATCTGTTTTTTTTCTCTCTCCCGGGTGATGGAGATAAGCAAATCGGGATCCGCCTCGAATTCCTCAGCCTTGTAGCCGGTGATTCTCTCACACGATGGAGAGATGAAATTGAGTTTTCGTTCAGGATTTATCCAATATTCCCAATCATATGAATTCTCAGAAATCACCTTCAATTTCTGCTGGTTCAGCACCAGCGCCGCATTTTCCCGTTCCAGTGCCTCGGTTTTTTGCAGCAATTCTTCATATGTTAGCTTGATTATCATAATTGCAACCGGAATTTTCAGACTGCGGGACCTCGTGCCGGTCCGTCCAGAAATAAACATCACTTAGGTAATGATTCTCGTTTCTGCACTGGTCCTTAAGGACAAAGGAAAAACTCAATTCGACACGTAGTTCTATTAAACATGGTATTAAGGACAGAGTCAAATCGTGCGGGACAATTCATTGATCCCTTTCCAGCACATTTCGTCTCGATTGTTTTTTTGAAAAATAACACCATCTCTCCTCAAGTCAAGGATATCAGTTTGTTATAAACAATTTATCGATTTTATTTCTCGCGTCTTCTTTTGACTCGTTTCCATATATTCCACAAGTGCTGAAGCCCTGAAACACGTCTCAGAGTGACTGGATGTCGGGGCTTGAACAAAATGGGTGAAAGTGGACGTGGACTTTTCGGAGAAACTCGATTTCTTCGATCAGGACTTGTTCCAACCTGGTGGCAATCCGGTCACCTTCGGCAACAGTCAGGGATCCATCAATGCCAATGGTGATATTAACCACCAGGTAGGGTCCGAACCGGTGTGCATGAACCTCTTCAATGCTCCTGACCCCTTGGAGCGGGGTCAGGAGCGTATTGATCTGCCGGGCCAGGGATTTACCGGGGATAGTGTCCATCAGGTCGGCCGTCGACGAACGCAGGATCTGGGCTCCGGTGTGCAAGATGATCAGTGAAACAATGGCCCCGGCCAAAGGATCGACCCAGGGATAGCCCATTCTGCCTCCAAAAATCCCGATTGCCGCGGCAGCCGAGGCGAAGACATCGTTTCGGTGATCATGGGCCAGGGCAATCACGGCACTGTTCTTTGTCTGTTTCCCAATCGTCCTTGTCCAGACAGTGAGACAAATCTTGATCACAATCGTCAGGACCGCCATCCAAAAGGTAATGACTGCAGCGCCACCCGGCCCTCCATCGCTTTTAATCATGTCATAGACGGCATTGATGGAATTCCAGAAGATTGCAATGCCCGTCGAAACCACAAAGGCCCCGACCACCACAGCGGCAATCGACTCCATCTGGTCATGGCCGTAAGGGTGGTCTTTATCGGCCGGCTTTCCCGACATCCGCATGAACAGCCACATTACAATCCCGTAGGCAACATCTGAGGTCGAGTTGATTCCATCGGCCAAAAGTGCCGGGCTATGACCCAGAATGCCGATTCCTGTCTTTGCAAATGCCAGAAAGGTATTCGCCCCTAGGCCCACGTTTACGGCCCGCATCCCTTTCTTTTTACGTGTCTCACTCAGCTCTGTAGTAATCGGCTCTCTCCCTGTTATTTTTTCCGTACAACCTGCTCTCCATTCCTTCTCCCATTGTAACAGAAGTAATCTGTAACACGACATTAAAATGTATAAGAGATAAGGTGAAGAAAACCTGAACGATACCCTTGTCCTTCCTTATGACAGGTAGTATTGTTACTCTGTCGTTTCACTGACCCGTTTCATTGCGGTTCACTTCAACCTTGAAAAGGAAAACACCAATGGCCAAAAAAATCACAATTGATAAAGATGAATGCATAGGCTGTCAGAGCTGTGTCGAAATATGCCCTGATGTCTTCGGCTTTGACGATGACGAAGAAAAGGCGTATGTACTGGAAGACTTTGATGATACTGCGGACTGCGCAGAGGAGGCACAGGCCTCCTGTCCTGCCGACTGCATCGATATCGAATAATAATCTTATTTCGATGATACTGCTGCCCTTCGGAAAGGCGATGGAAATAACACTTTCCGAAGGGCTTCATTTTCCCCGCCTCATTTTGAGGGCGGATGGACCAGCCCGATTATCTGTTATTTAAATAATTCCATATACCTTCCATAACCATCCTTCTGCAGGTCTTTGACCGGGACAAATCGCAATGCTGCCGAATTCATACAGTAGCGTAATCCCGTCGGCTGGGGACCATCATTAAAGACATGTCCCAGATGAGAGTTGCCTTTTTTGCTCCGGACCTCCGTCCGAACCGTAAAGAGGCCCTTGTCAATATGCTCGACGATATTCTCCTTGACTAAAGGACGGGTGAAACTCGGCCAGCCGGTACCGGAGTCAAATTTATCGAGTGAACTGAACAGCGGCTCGCCCGAGACGATATCAACATAAATTCCCGCCTCTTTAGTATCCCAATAGGCATTATTAAAGGCCGGTTCGGTGCCGTTTTCCTGGGTCACCTGATATTGCAGCGGCGTCAGTCTCTTCTTCAGATCCGATGTGTCCGTCGTGGCGGCCTCTTTTTCGCTCCCCCATATCTTTTCCAGGTATATATCACGGCCTGACTGTGACCGGTAGTAGGCATAACGGATGGGATTTTTGTGATAATACTCCTGGTGGTACTCCTCGGCCAGCCAGAAGGTCACTGCCGGAATGATCGGGGTCACAATCGGTTTTGGAAAAATGTGCCGTTTATCCAGATCGGCCTTCGAAGCCTCGGCCAATTGCCGCTGCCGGTCATCGAAGGTAAAAATCGCCGTTGTGTAGGCATGTCCACGGTCGACGAACTGTCCACCGGCGTCGGTTGGATCAACCTGACGCCAATACACCTCGAGAAGTTTCTGATAGCTGACTTTTTTCGGATCATAGACCACTTGGATGACCTCGATATGCCCACCATTTACATAATCGTGATAGGTCGGATGCTCCGTTGTTCCCCCTGCATATCCGGAGGTGACGGACACAACCCCCTCCAGCTGTGCAAATGGTTTTTCCATACACCAGAAGCACCCCCCGGCAAAGATCGCCTTTTCGTATCCTGTCGTATCTCCGCTTATTTTTTGATTTTGCATGGTAGTTTCCTCACTGCCTCCTACAATAGCGGAGGCAAAAATCAATCCTGCTCCAAACAATACTATCAGTAAGACTTTCATACCCTGCCTCCAGTCTCTTTATCCTCTATTTGAAGGCGATGCCTTCCTTGCCCTCAGGTTATTCTAAACTACCGTGCTCCGGGTAATCCATGATAGACAACCCTGCCATCCGGTAAAAATAAAAGACGCTGAAGCATAATACCACTCTGTAGTACAAGATAATCCGTTTTAAGGGAAAGGCTAGCAGGTCCGGCTACAAAGCCGATATGGCGAGAAAGATAATCAGGAAAAACAGGCGGGTATTCCATGAAAAGAGTCCTTTTTTAGCGCAAGCAACTCTTTTCATGGTCTATCTGTGTCTGAAACAAGAAAAATTTGTCCAGCTGAATTTGCTAGAAATTAAAAACCTTCGCCTCGGCGGCCATATCGATCAGATGCGGACCCCCGTCCAGCACCATATTGGTATGAAATTTTGCCTCGTCCAGTTTTCTATTTTTGGCACAGGGAGTGCAGACGCCTACCGGAACCTCATTCTCGACGAGATAGGTGATATAATCGTTCGGACAGTCACCGGTATCGGTTTTCTTACTGCCATCTTTGTCCTTCATCGCCCATTCGACACCGCTGTCTATAAAAAACAGATTGACCGTGTGGGCCTTGGAATGGGCGATTTTGGCAAACTGGAAACAACGGGTCGCCTTTTCATTATCGCTGGAACGAAGTACAAACAGGAAATTAGCCATGATTCATGCTCCTTATGGTATATAATGTCTATTAACGCCGGAATGTTTCTCTCCAGGCGGGGTACTATCGGGCGGCAGCCATGCAGGCTTCATCCATCCTCGCTTTAATATAACGGACCGCCTCTTCATCGTACTGATTCAGATCAAAACACCGGGCATCCTGCCCGAGAAGGCCAGCCGGAACGAAATCCCCCTTCTCTTCAGGATCGCCGATCATGTCTCCATAAAAGCACACCGACAACCAGCGGGGATCGTCTTCGATCACATCCACCATCACAAAAAGCGGTTTATCCTTCTGTCTTGCATGCCCGGCCCGAAGAGAATAGGTAAGGCCCGGACGGGGGAAAAAGCTCAGATTAACCCCGGACATCGACTCCAGGTGTTCCTTGAATTCTATAAAAGCCTTGTTGTTTTTTTCAGGGCCTTCCGCCCATTGTGCAATAAATGACTCGATTTCCTGCGCTGAATTGTTCATGATTTCCCTATAAAAAGTTCACTCCCCGGCCATCACGAACACCAGGAAGTCTCATTCTTCTCTCCGGCGGCTGCCGGTTATCCCTTTAAATTGTGCATAATAACATAAAAACGCCGGGTAACAATACCACACTGTACCAATCTCTCGTTTTTTTATTGGGTCCATTCGCGTTATGCGCCAGAAGAGGAGAGTTCCGGCCATTTTTCTATTGCCATCGCCAGCCTGAACAGTCATAGTTGAAGATGTTTTCGGCAATTGTAACGGAACAAGGCTTGTTCCTTATTTAAAAAAATAAATAAATTCATATGGAAAGCAGAGTCACCTTTCATGCCGGTGCATTGAAACTGGAAGGACGGATCACCCCCTTGTCAAAGACCTGCGGGGTGATCATCACCCATCCCCATCCCCTCTATGGCGGCGACTTATCGGATCCGGTGGTCGAGTCCATCGCCCTGACCTATGCTCGCAAAGGAATAACGACTCTTCGCTTCAACTTCAGGGGCGTTGGCGAAAGCGACGGCGTCTATGATAACGGGGTGGGTGAGCAGGAGGATGTCCTGGCCGCGATAGGACTGCTCAGCGCCAGCGGTATTACCGAGATCCACTTGGCTGGATATTCGTTCGGCGCCTGGGTCAATGGCAGGATCTGCCGGCTCCCGACCGAGGTCTCTTCCTTAATCATGGTAGCGCCACCGGTTGCCTTCATGGACTATAAAAACAGCCCACCGCAACCGCTTCTCAAGGCTGTGCTGACAGGCAGCGACGACGAGATCGCCCCGCTCGACCTGATCCGCAGGCTTCTTCCTGCATGGAATCCGACCGCCCAGTTAGAGATCATAGATGATGCCGATCATTTCTTCTACGGCCGCTTTCCACAACTGGAAGAAGCCCTGGCCACCCATATCTCGTTTCGCTCGACAAAGTGACACCGGCCCGTTCCCTGGGTGATTTATTTTTCCACGAGGACCTTGGCGATTGCCGACACCAGTGAATTAGGCTCCGGCGCGTCTCCCGAAAGCTCCCAGATCATGATGCCGTTGCCTCGCTCAATGGCAAGCTGCACCTTTCGGGCAATAGTATCCATACCGTTATAGGTATCGTTTTTAAACTGATCGGCATGGGGATCGGCCCCTTTTTCCAGCAGGACCTTATAGGTCTTCCAGCTGGGCCGTGCATAGAACGGCACCCCCAGCACGGCCTTGGCCTGCGGTAACCCGCGCTCAAGCCAGTAATCCAAGGCGCTTTCCGCAAGAGAGTACGGAGAGTGGCCGTCCTCTCCCTCCCCATCATAGGCCATAATATTCAAAAAATCGACATATTGGAATGTTTCTTCCGGGATGCCACCGCCATTTTCAGGATCGTCGGCAACCGCTGCCGAGAGAATCTTTCCCTTAGCATGGAGCCTTTCGGCCAAAAGCTGCATCATCAGGTTATAGTGTTGCGACTGGACGGTTCCCTGCGGATATTCCCAGTCGATATCGACACCGTCAAGATCATATTTATGGAGAAACTCCATAAGGTTGTCGGCAAAGATCTCACGACCGGAAGAGGTTGACGACAGTATTTCAAATCCCGAATTCTTCAGATCGGTCCAACCTCCGACAGCAATCGAGACCTTGACGCCACGGGCATGCGCCTGTTCGACAATCTGTTGAAGTTTAGAAGGATTTTCCACCGCACCCAGACTCCCGTCACCGGAGGGAGAGGGGATGAGAAATGCAT
Source organism: uncultured delta proteobacterium (assembly GCA_903901335.1). Taxonomy (GTDB): domain Bacteria; phylum Desulfobacterota; class Desulfobulbia; order Desulfobulbales; family Desulfocapsaceae; genus CAIUQR01. Next base: position 9,369 of record CAIUQR010000059.1, read on the forward strand.
AGTTGATATGGGTAAGCTTGGCATACTGAATGTTATCGGCTGCCCCCTGCCAGGAAGGCATATAGCCGACCAGATAGTGCGCGGACAGATTTTTTGGTGAAAGGAGAAACATAAGCAAAAACACAGTTGTTAGAATTTTCATAGGCTATCGAGATTGTATGAACAATGATTGATCTGATTATTTTCTCTCTAATTTTTCAACTCGACAGGTAACGACCGTGAACAGTCAACCTGCGAAGGTTATGACGTTGTATCGCCGTGAACGACTTTGCCATGCATCTCACGGGCTAAAATTTCAATGCGCTGACTCAATTCTTTTACGAGTTCAGTCAGTTGCGTGTTCTGTTGGAGCAACTCCATTAACTGGCCATTCTGCTGCGCGGCAAACTCCTGACGCTTCGCACTGGCTGTGGCGAGGGCCTCCCTGTGTTGAGCGTCGGCATCGGCATGCGCCTTATCGCGGTCCGCCTGTCGTGTCTGGGCAAGAAGGATCAGAGGAGCCGCATAAGCTGCCTGGAGACTGAAAGCGAGATTGAGGAGGATAAACGGATAGACATCGAATTTGGTAAATCCGAAGGCATTCAGCCCAATCCAGATTGCAACTATTACCGTCTGGGTAACAAGAAAAACGGGCGTCCCAAAAAATCGCGCAAAGGCCTCGGCCTTCAGTGAAAACCAATCATCTCCGAAGACAGAACCAAGATGAATATGCGGAAGATGGAACCGGAAATAGTTGTGGGGAGTGGTGGTGGGAGCAGGATTTGGTATCTCTGGGTAATTTTTCATCGTATTTCCATGTGATGCTGGATCTTATTTTGATGTGTCGACGGCTTGAATCATATGATGCGCATTTTTCCAGATAAGAAAAGGCAGAACCCTCCCGGTTCTACCTTTTCTCACATTATTTGCATCTTAATATTTCTCCTTGGAAGGGTTTTTAATGAATTTATTTGCTTTTCTAGCCTTGAAAATTCCAAACAAAACTGCAGCTAATGAAGAAGACGCCATGATCAGGGAGAATTTATTATCTTTTTTATTACGAGCTGCTATGTCCATTTGGTTCTGCCTGAAGATCTCGTTATCTCCGGCGACAATGCGAACGACAGTCCCCTGGCACAGTTCAGTTTGTATCGGACTCCCTTGCGGCAATCTTGACATTACATATCGGGGGAAAGTTCCCCACCTTCTCTGTCGAAGCAAAATATATCATTTTGTTCCCCCATTTTTCCTACATTCGGCTTTCCTTTTTATAACCAAATCTAAACGTTACAGAACTCCGCTACCTAACATATTGCACGACATCATACCGGACGGCGGGCCAGCAACGCCCAGAGGCCTGCCGCCGAGAGCAGCGAACCGCCGGTGAGATGGAGACACCGCCTGGCATACGGAGAGGTCAGTATCCTGCGGGCAGAGGAGGCAAAGACGTTGTATACCGTGGCGTTGATCGCAGCCATCATCACAAAAGTACACGCAAGCAGCCACAACTGCCGCGTCACATTTTCTTTCGGGTTGACAAACTGGGGCAGGAAGGCGACAAAAAAAATGATACTTTTCGGGTTCAGCGCCGTTACCATGAAGGTGTCGGCAAACAGACGCCGGCGGGAATCGGGAAGCGGAGATTCCGCCATTTCCGTCAGCGAGCCCCCCGCACGCATGAGCCTGAGACCCAGGTAGAGGAGATAAAGGCCACCGATCCATTTGACCAGAGCGAACCAGATTGCCGAGGTGGCGAGAAGCGCCCCTAAACCAAGCAAAGAAAAAGCCAGCGCAGTTGAATCGCCAAGCGCGACTGCGGCAACCAGCGGGATATTTGCTCGCCGGCCGTGGCTCAGGGAATAGCTGATAACCGTGAGCACTGTCGGTCCGGGGATCACAAGCAGGATCGCCGATGCGACGATAAAGGCAGTATAAAGCTGAATGGACAACGTGTCCCCCTCAATGTAATCCGTGGATACCGATCTATTGACCGCCCTTTCCCCAATAAAAGGCCAGCACTCTCTTTCGGCAGGCATCGACACAGGTGCCGCAGAGGATACATTCCGGATGCTCCATCCGCCTCAGGAAAAGGATACTGACAAAAAGCAGCACCAACACGATAAAGCTGCCGTTGACGATATCCTTGGCACTCGTCTCACCAGAAAAATTCCGGTCATTGTAGCAATTTGAACACATTGACAACAAACTGACCGCGACCTTCATGGATATAAAGCCCGATTTGTGCAATTAACGAGTAGGCCGCCGCAAATTGGGCAAGGGCAAAGCCGGCGATTGTGAATTGACTGATGCTCACAACCCCGATACCGAACTGCGACAGCGTAAAAATACCGCAGGCAAACTGACCGATGGCAAAGACACCCCTGGCCGGAACAGGCATCCGGTTCGGTTTCAATTTAAACGAGATATGGAGCCAGGGCAGACCGAAAAACGTCGCCTCAGACTTATATTCAAATCCCCAGCCATCCCACTTCTCCCTGCCAGGATAGGGTGCACCGCATTGAGGACAGCTCAGGGCTTGCTCGGAAACGGTATGCATACATTCTCGGCATGATTTCATAAATTTTACTCATCTCCCTGATTGTGACAAGTATCGATTTTCTTCCTCATCTCTGATTTTACTGTATTCTCATTAGCGGTATCGGCGTTCAAGAATCATTCATAACAAAATCTGAAGCCAATGCCATCAGCGCTTTTCGAAATTTATCGTAAAAGACATCCAATTGCCAAAAAATTCTCTCTCGAAAAAACCAACCGATTCTGCGAAGCTTCTCACCTTGTCACGCCTCAGGAAATGTGGGTTGGCGATGACCTCAGTCACCGACAGGATGCCGCCCGTTGTAAGACTTGCAAAAATCTCTTCCAGCGCAGCCTTCCGGTCGGGTATCTCCCTAAGCACCGTGACCAGCAATAAGGATCGTCCGGGGAAGCGCCATCCAGCCGCGATTGAGGTCGAAACAATGCAGCCTGCACTCAATGGATTTTTTGTCTTGACTGCGGAGTCTAATTTGGCATAAGAATGCAGAAAGTTTGCTCAAATATTACTGTAGGAAACGGTCAAGATACGTTTGAACCATGTATTGTGCATCAACAGGTTAAAGGAACAACGAGAAGAAATGCGGGCTTGTCACCGAAGGTCGTTTTTACAAATATTTATTGTCTCCTGTTTACTCATTTTCATCCCATTCGGTTGCAGGGGAATGATGAGCGACAGGGCAGAAAACGCCTATCACCATCTGGTTATCCTCGGTGATCCCCACCTGCCGGGCAGAAACATCGAATTCAAGGAACAGGTGCTCGCGAAAATCAATTCCTGGGATGATGTGGAAATGGTGGTGGCAGTAGGTGATATCTGCGCAGGTTTCGGCACGGACACCGAATATGCGGTTGCTGGAAGGTTTTTCGGCAAACTGGACAAACCTTTTTTCCCCATTACCGGCAATCACGATTTCTTCTACCAAAGTCCTTCCGGCTCGGACGGCAGGCTCGTGCAAGGCACAAAGGAATCGCAGCAGGCAAAACTTGGTCAATTCCGCAGGACCTTTGGCTTAAATAACCATTTTTACAGCAGGCATGTGGGGCGATACCTGCTGATTTTTCTCTCGGCGGATCACTCCGACTACCTGGCCGGGATATCCGACCAGCAGTTAGACTGGTTACGCCTGGAGCTGAGCACTCATGCAAAGACACCCACGCTCATCTTCTTCCACGCCCCCTTGAAAGGCACGCTGAGAGACTACCGACCGTTTATCAATACCCCAGGTTTTATCGCCCAGCCTGCGAAGGCAATCCATGGTATCCTGAAAGGCAACCCGCAGGTCTTCCTCTGGCTTTCCGGTCATACACACACCTCTCCCCTGGAAGAAAGTTATGCCGCCCCCATCAATCTCTATGCAGGACAGGTCACCACTATCCATAACAAGGACATGAACCGGGGAACCATCTGGAGCAACTCCCTCTATCTCTATCCCGACAGGGTCATGATCAAAACCTACAACCATGAGGATAATACCTGGCTGCCGCGACTCGATCGTACTGTCTTGACCCCAGAGCCTTAGAGCATATCCGTAAATAAAAAACTTTGGTGCTCGCATCCGGCTTTTGGCTGCCTTTGACCGCTCCTCAATCGCAAAATCCTCAACGTAGCGCTGCTACGCTTGCGGTGTACCGGTTCATTTTTCCTGGATTCGCCGCAGGTGATAGGTCACCGTGTGGTCATTGCTGATTGTCCCTTTGGGCTCAACTTTGGGGTCTGGTTCGGTAGTGTGTTCAATGATTTTCGTATCGTCCAGGCGACGAACCCCTGCGTCGCTTATGCCCGTGTAAAAACTTTCCTCCATGCCGCCAATCGCAATGGAGTCAGTTGTGGGCGGCTTGAGATTGGCGGGTTCCGGCTTTGCGCCGCACCCCTGGTTACGCGTCGACGATTCTTCTATCACGGTGTTACACACCAGGTCGTTGCCGAAAACGCTTGCCTGCACATGCCATCCGTCGTCCAGCCAGATTACCGACGCAGATGTTTTCACCGTGCCATTTCCGGAACCAGACTGCTTCCGGTTGTCCTCATCGGTTATCAGCGAGTCCCCGCTGCCTCGGCATGCTCTGGGTTGTGTTGCCTGGTAATGATGTTGACTGTTCATAGTATAATCGACTGTCCCTGTAGTCCTGCTCCAGCAGCTAGAGCGGTCAGGGCAAGGTTCAATGGTTATGGTCGCGGTGTACGATGTGTGCTCCTCATCGTGTTGGGTAAAAGAACCGTCGCCTTTCGCAAAAGAATGCGCAATAGGGGCCTTGCCCTGGCGGTGATGCTGTACGTCTTTTGTCTTTTTTATCGTGATCGTACCGACCCAGAAATCTCTTTTGACTTCCGGCGTGACGAGGGGCGCCAGGGGATCGGGTTTGTTCTTGCCGGAACACTCTTCATTCACGCCGGCAAAAACGAGTATCAGACAGAGTAGGCAACATAAAAATACAACTCGGGAAAACCGCTTCATGGGAAATTCTCCTTCAGGTGACAGGGATGAGGACAAGATGGTCGAGGCTGTCTATCTGCATCGGATGTCTTTGGGGATCCTGCGATTACTCCCTGTTTTCCGCCAAAGGCAGGTAATCCTCCCGCACCGGAGAAAATACCTCGACAGCCACAGATTCTTCTATAATCTCGGTACCATGAAGGACGCCTCCCGGGATGCACCAGCTGTCCCCCGGTGACACCTCATGAACATCAGCCCCAATAGTCAACCGAATCCGTCCCTTCACCAGGTAGCCGGCCTGCTCGTGGGGATGGGTATGCATCGGCAGGCTGGCATCTTTTTGCAGCCGGAACTCCACCATCAAGGTCTTGTCGCCGTACACCAGGGTCTTTTGTTCTATTCCGGCCAATGCCGGTCTGTAGCCCTTTTTGCTGTATGTCGCAAACATACCTGCCCTCGCTTTTGTAAATTCTATCGAATGTCAGGATTCAATACCGCTCGGCAGTTCCGGGTTTTGTCCAGCTTTTGCGTTTTTAATGATCAACTGACTTTGATTTTCCGCATCCATGTCGTTTTTAGCCATAATTGTCTGAACTGATAGATTTTCCTTTTTTATCAATTCATACTCGCCGTCGCAGACATATTTTAAAAGCCAATCTCTCCATTGATGAATAAGTTTTTCCTTCATACCAAATCTCCAATTAATGAACAACCGCCCCCGGAGGAGGTCACAGTATTGATTCGCCCCTGAATGGGAAAATAAAAAATAGAGGTGTGTTTTTTGTCCTGTATCACTTCGATTTCGAATTTGAATCGAAACGTATTACTAACGCATGGTACATGTTATTGATTATGGTAAGGGTAAAAAATGACCAAATCCACAAGATAGGTAGATGAAATCAAACGAAATGAGAACAAAACAACTTCCGGAAATCGGGACAACCGGAAGCTTTAGAGGTGAGATCTACAAAAATTGATCATATGTAAAAATTATTTTACCAGAAAATTGCATTATATTCCAGTACCATCTATTAAAAGGGAAATGGGTATCCACTTCCCTGGCCTGATGTTATGATAAAGTGTGCAAGATTTTGGCACCAATCCAATAGGGCGGGATTGATTTCCAGGGAACATTGCAGGAATGTGACAATTGATTCCCGAGTATGTAATAAACGGCAGGCATGGCAAATAACCACTGTGCTTTTCTGGTGTTCTACCAATAAACATAACGCGTCCGTCATAGCTGGAACACAATCTCCAGCGAAAGACAAAAGGAATTTCAATGTCAACAGGTGTCGGCAACAGGGAGGAAACAACACACAACAAGGAACTGCCTCTCAGCGCAGCTCTATTCTCCCTTTTTCTCAATTTCCTGTTCGGTGCCAATGCGGTTGCGGCAAAGATCAGTTTGTTGGGGATGGGTGTCTTCACCACAGTGGGGTTGCGATTTTTTTTCGCGGCCATTGCTATTTCCTTATGGGCGATCATTACCGGCCAACCTCTCTATATAGATAAGAGCAAGGTTAAGCAACTGATCATCCTCTCTGTCTTCTTTGTGGCCCAGATTGGTCTGTTTTATCTGGGATTGAATATGACCACCGCCTCTCGCGGTACGTTGATCGGTAACCTTCTGCCCTTTGTCGTTCTTCTCCTCGCCCATTTTTTTATCCCTGGTGATACCATCACCGGCAGAAAAGTACTGGGTATCATACTTGGATTCTGTGGGGTTCTGTTCGTCGTTCTGGATAAAGAAGGGGTGACTGCCAACGTCCAGATGGGGGATCTATTAATCTTTTTTGCGGTGATAATCTGGGGGGTGAGTGCCGTCTATGTTAAAAAACTTACTGCCACCATTCATCCGCTTATCATCTCACTCTATCCTATGTTTCTTGCCGCTCCCTTCTTTTTGCTTGCCGGTTTTTTCTGGGATGACGGCATGGTGCGCTTTATCAACTCATCCATCGTGGTATCGTTACTCTATCAATCTTTTGTCACAGCCTCATTCTGCTACATCGCCTGGAATACTATGATAAAAAAATATGGGGCCACAGCCTTACACTCGTTCGTCTTTGTTATGCCGGTCTCAGGAGTGTTCTTTGGAGTGGTTCTGCTCGGAGAGCCTCTGACTCCTCATATCCTGGCGTCCATCTCCTTTATTGCCGCAGGTATCATCGTGATAAACAGCAAGAAGAGAACAATGCAGTGACAGCATGCAGGGTGGTATAGTCAAAAACCGCGATGTTATGTGTATATGCTTGAATTTTTATCTTCACTAGAGTACTTTGTTATCAGTGAGTTATATATCGAATCATCCAAGTCAGTTTTTTTTTGACAATTTATGATTGAGGATATACACTATTTCATTATTTAATTAATTTATTTAATACAAGATATCGTTAATTCTTTAAATAAAGGGAACACGCATGAAAAGACCTGCTCTAGCCATGATAACATTTCTTTTTCTTATGGCGCTGGCATCACCCGGAAAAGCTGAAGAGAGGATTTCCGGCCAACAGACGCCGGCAGTCTGGACCGCCAGGGAGGCAGTCCGTTTCGCTTTGCAAAACAGTCCGGACAGTCTGATCGCTCAACAAAGAATTGCTTCGGCCAGAGCTGCAATAACCGGCGCCAAGTCCCGTTTGTCCCCGGAAATTGGTCTCAGTTCCGAATATTCCCAGACAAACAACCCGATGTATTCTTTCGGCAATATATTGAATCAAAAAAAATTCAGCAATACCATAGATTTCAACAATCCAGGACGGACAGATAATCTGGATTTCAAGATCCAGGCCCAATATCGCTTTTATAATGGCGGACAGGATCAGGCGGCCGTCGAGGCAGCCCAAGCCGGGGAAAATAGTTCCATCGCCAACCTGACAGTTGTACAGCATCAACTTGGATTCGAGGTGGTTCGCCTGTTTCTGGCCATTACTCAAGATCAGGAAATGGTCGCAGCCCGTGAATCGGCAGTGGCGGCCATCAAGGCCTCCCTGGCCGTAGCCAAGGCTCGCAATGAGGCAGGAACATTATTGAAAGCGGATCTCTTGAATCTGGAGGCCCAGGAGGCCGGTGCCACTGAAGACCTTATCCTGGCACGTCATTCCCTGGAACTCACCAAACGTGGTTTTCTCAATCTCCTTGGCCTCCAAGGAGTCGATATCGTTATCGATCCGCGCGACACAATCGATCAGATTACTCCGAAAGCACTGGAATATACCCATCGTCCTGAACTTCATGTTCTTGCGAACGCAATCATGGCCGCCGAGGCGGAAATTCGCAAGGCGGAAGGAGGCAGGTATCCCACAATGGACGGTTTTGCAAGCTATCAGGTTGATAACGGGTCCGTCATGACCGGTTCCGGAGATTCATGGATGGCTGGAGTCCGTGTTAACTTTTCCCTTTATGACGGCGGACGCACCACCTCAGGGATTGCAATGGCCAAGTCCAGATTATCCGAACTGAAAGAGCAGAAGGTGAAGACCGAACTGGCGCTTAACCTGGACCTGCAGAAGGCCGATCTTGAATACCAGCAGGCGGAACAGCGAGTGCTGGTCACCGAAAAAATGGTGACCGTGGCCAGAGAAAGCGCCCGTCTGAACAGAATCCGCTTTCAGGAAGGCGTGGTGTTATCGTCTGAGTTGATAGATGTTGAAAAACGCCTAACCGATGCCCTTGTTCGGCAATCGGCTGCCAGGACACTGCGTCAGACTGCAATAGCCAATCTACGGAGAGCCGTGGGGATACCACAATTTGATCAGATCACTGAATGAAAGGAAGACAGGAGAACGTGATGAATCCACATATGCGACATACAGGCCGTTTACTAATACTTGTTTTCTGCATCATTTTCCTCTTCGGCTGCAAGGAAGAACGGACAAAACAGACAGCTAATCAAGATCGGGCCGTCGTATCAGTGAAGGTACTCACGGTCCAGGAGGAGAAGGCAACGGCCCATAGAGAGATCATGGGGACCGTTCAGGCTGCCGAAAAGGCAGTGATTGCCGCCAGGATAAGCGGGCAGATCATCGAACTGCCAGTCATCCCCGGTTCGAGAGTGGAAAAAGGCAATCTGCTGGTCAAAATAAATGCAGGCGAAATTTCCGCGCAATTAATCCAGGCAAAAGCCCAGCTTGCTCAAGTTGAACGGAATCTCGAGCGGGAGAGAAATCTGTTGAAAAAAGATGCCTCTACCCCGGAGACGGTGAAGGGACTGGAAGATACCCACCGTATAGCCCTCGCTGCCGTCAAAGAGGTTCAGACGATGCTTGATTATGCTACGATTTCAGCCCCGTTTTCGGGCATAATCACCCGAAAAAATGCAGATGTCGGTGACCTCGCCTCACCCGGCAAACCACTACTGGAGATCGAAAACGAGATGAAACTCCAGGTTGTTGCCGATATCCCTGAATCAATGATCTTGAAGATTAAGGTTGGTGACGACATTCCTGTCTCCATCCCTGCTGCGGGCTTTTCTTCCATCTGTAGAGTGGAAGAGGTCTCCCCTGCCGCCGATCCTTTATCCCGGACCGCCCCGATCAAGCTTTCCGTTCCGTCCACCTCAGATATCCGGTCCGGCCAATTTGCCAGGCTCTTGCTCTCCCAAGGCACTGAAAATGCGATATTTATTCCCAAGTCGGCAATCGTTCCTTTTGGTCAGATGGAACGAATATTCATCGCTCAAGAAGGAAAAGCGCGACTTCGCCTGGTTCGAACCGGTGAAATAAAAAATGACAAGGTCGAGATACTGGCAGGTCTTGCCCCTGGTGATGAGGTCATAATATCAGGAAATGAAGGTCTCACCGACGGGCAGGCACTTGCCTCCACTCGATAACGAGGACAGAAATGAACACCGATAATATACAAAAAACCGGGTTCGCCGGCAGGATCGCATCGATGTTTATCGCTTCGAAGCTGACACCTCTCGGCATTATCGCCTCTCTGCTCCTCGGTCTCATGGCCATTGTCATCCTGCCGCGAGAAGAAGAACCGCAGATCAAGGTCCCGATGATCGATGTGATGGTCTCTATGCCCGGGGCAACACCCAAGGAGATAGAGGAACGACTCTCCATTCCCATGGAGAAACTGCTCTACGAACTGCCGGGAGTTGAATACATCTATTCAACATCGATGGCCGGTCAGAGCATGCTGGTAGTCAGATTTTATGTCGGCGCCGATCTGGAAAATTCCATCGTCCGTTTGAATCAGAAACTGGCAATGAATTTCGACCGTATCCCGTATTCGGTCTCTCGTCCGTTGATTAAACCCCATACCATCGATGATGTGCCGATCCTGGCTCTGACCATCCACGGGAAAGGCTACGACCATTTTACCCTGCGCCGACTGACTGCTCAAGTGGATGATGCCGTCAAGAACATTCATGACGTTGCCGAAACCACCTTAATCGGTGGAACACGGCGGCAGGTCAGGATCCTCTTTGACCCGCTGTTGCTGTCTTCCAGAAACCTGACCGTGGACGATCTGGTGACCCACCTGAAGGAGGCCAACCTTCAGTCATTCTCCGGTAATCTCCAATCGAATAATAGTGAGATACAACTCCAGACAGGGGTTTTCCTGGCTGATGCCAGGGATGCAGGCAAGATCGTCGTCGGAGTCTACGGCAGCAAACCCGTCTATCTGAATGAGGTAGCCAAGGTCCTTGACGGCCCGGAAGAACCGGAAAACTATGTCCTCTACGGCCACGCCGGCCAAGCTGAAAAAGAGGCCGCAGTGACGCTTTCCATCGCCAAACGCCCGGGTTCCAACGCCGTAAATGTAGTGAATGCAGTCCTTAAAAAAGTGGGCAGTCTTAAAGGAACATTAATCCCTGCCGATCTCAATGTTACGGTGACCCGCAACTATGGACTAACAGCCGCCGAAAAATCAAACGAGCTCCTGCTGCATATGGGAATCGCGATTTTCGGAGTTGCCCTGCTGATCCTTTTCTTCCTGGGATGGCGAGAGTCAGTCGTTGTTATGCTGGCAATCCCGACAACCTTAGCCCTGACCTTGTTGATCTTCTATTTGTATGGGTACACACTGAATCGGATCACCCTCTTTGCTCTGATTTTTTCAATCGGTATTCTGGTTGATGACGCCATAGTCGTGGTCGAAAATATCGTTCGCCACCTGCGTCTGCCGGAAATTGCCGGCCGATCAATCACCAGCGTGGCGCTGGAAGCAGTATCCGAGGTCGGTAATCCTACCATCCTCGCTACCTGGGCTGTCATCGCGGCCATCCTGCCCATGGCTTTTGTCGGTGGTTTGATGGGACCCTATATGCGTCCTATCCCGATCGGTTCTTCAGCAGCGATGATCTTTTCCTTGCTGATCGCCTTCACGGTAACACCCTATGCAGCCTCCCGCATTCTGAAGCGGAAACATCTCCATAACGGCAACGGAGAAGAGGCGGACACCAGCAGCTTCTTTACAAGAATTTATCATCGGATCATGTACCCGCTCCTCTCTTATGGAAGCAGGCGAATCATCTTTTTTTCCATCATCATCTCACTTCTGCTCATCAGCTTTTCACTGGTCGCCTTCGGCCTGGTCAAAGTAAAGATGCTTCCCTTTGACAACAAAAGCGAATTCCAAATCATCCTCAACATGCCCGAAGGTTCTACCTTGGAGCAGACCTCAAAGGTAGCAATGGAGATGTCCGAAGCCACAGCTCAGGATCCGGCCGTTGCCGATTACCAGATCTACGCCGGGACCGCCTCTCCTTATAACTTCAACGGTCTGGTGCGGCACTATTTTATGCGCAAGGGTCCGACAGTGGCCGATATTCAGGTAAATCTTAAACCGAAAGACGAACGTGATGTCCAAAGCCATGACATCGCCAAACGCATTCGGCCGTCTGTCGCCCTCATAGCAAAGAAATATGGTGCTGCCGTTGCCGTGGCGGAGGTTCCGCCCGGCCCGCCCGTTCTGCAGACCCTTGTCGCCGAAATCTATGGCCCAACAGATGCCGTCAGGGTCAAACTGGCGGAAAAGGTAAAGCATATCCTGGAGACAACTGAGGGCGTTGTCGATGTTGACTGGTACCGGGAGGCGGACCGCGTACGTAAGATCATAACCGTTGACAAGGAAAAAGCGGCCTTAAACGGGATCTCTGAAGGCCAGATCACCAGGACCATTCAGATGGCGATTGCGGGAATTTCCGTCGATCTGTTTCACCAGCCTCCCGAGAAGGAGGAAATCAATATCGTCCTTGAACTGCCTCGTGCCCTGCGAGCCAGAATAGACAGCCTGCTCGATATCTCCCTGCGTCCCGACATGAAGAGCAATTCCCCACTGGTGCCTCTCAGGGAACTGGTGCATGTATCTGAACGCCCCGTCGAACAGCCGATCTATCGCAAGAATCTCAAATCCGTCATTTATGTTACAGGGGACGTAGCAGGGGCGATAGAAAGCCCCATTTATGCCATCTTGAAAATGAACAAGCAGCTGACCGCATTGCATGGAACCGATTACGGCGGAAAGGAAAAATCGATTGAAATATACAACCTGAATCAACCGTTTACCGAGGTTGAGCCAAGCATGAAATGGGACGGAGAATGGCATGTCACCCTGGAGGTTTTCCGGGATCTGGGTGTTGCCTTCTGTGTGGTCGTAATCCTGATCTATATGCTTATGGTCGGTTGGTTCAAAGATTACATCACCCCACTGGTGGTCATGGCTGCCATTCCCTTCTCCCTGATAGGGATACTCCCGGCCCACTGGCTGCTTCACGCCTTTTTTACCGCCACCTCCATGATCGGCTTTATGGCCGGAGGAGGCATCGTCGTTAGAAACTCCATTATCCTGGTGGACTTTATAGAGCTGCGTCTCCGGCATGGCCTGCCGCTGGCAGAAGCTGTCATTGAGGCTGGTGCAGTCCGGTTCCGGCCTATGCTTTTGACCGCTCTTGCCGTCGTCGTCGGTGCCTCGGTGATCCTCGCTGATCCGATTTTCCAGGGACTGGCTATATCATTGATGTTTGGAGAAATTGCTGCTTTGCTGGTCAGCACAATAGCAGTTCCGGTCCTGTATTATATGGTTAAAAACCGGGCTAAGAATGTATAAAAAAAAGAGGGTTGAAGGATCGTCGCGATCGTTCAACCCTCTTTTGACTAGACCAACTGCAGAGATTATCGTACGTTTTTTTCCTCTATATTTCCCGGTTTTTTCGAAGTGATTTCGGGCAAGGTATCATCAACAGGAATATCCGGCAGATTTTCCGCAGACACATCACCTTGTGTTTGCCCTCCATCCGTTCCCTTAATGCTGGGCAGAAGCTTCGGATCCAGGACATTCATCTCTGTTTCGACCCTTTTCAGATTTTCGAGAACCTTATCGGTGAAATCGACATTCGGATACTTGACCAGAATATCGGCAAGGATCTTTCGCGATTCGATCAGGAGTTTCTTTTTACCTTCAGGATCGGAGGTCTTCGTATAACGAATAAAGAGTTCAGCCGCCTTCCGTCGTTCGGCTTTGGCTGCAAGCGTCGATATTTCTTTGATTTTTTCTGCGGCCTTAGTTGCATATTCGGTATCTTGCAGTCCGCTGAAGACCTTCACGGCATCATCAAACTTTCCACCATCGATATAGCCCATCCCCTCATTCCAGCGGCGTTGTCCATCCTGCATCTTGCCGATCTTGACCGTCTCGCGCTCGACTGCGTCGGAGAGAACCAGCGCATCATTTTTGTCCCTGACCTTCAACCTTTGCTCAGGGCTGATGATATCCTCCGGGATTATCTGTAATTTTTTAATTGCCTCGGCATAATGCTTGTCTGCGGCCAATCGGTCGACCTCCGCAAAGATCCCGTTGAGCCACACATCTGCGCGTTTCAGGGTATCAGTCTTGATCAATTCGACATTGGATGTCACTGCAGAATTTGGATAGGCCTTCAAAAATTTATCTGCCTGCCAGATGATTTTATACCCGTCCTGTTCCGGAATAAAACCCAAATAATTTCTTAAGATCCCGGAATATTGAGTGAGTTCCGGACTGCTTTTATCATTATGTTCAAGAATGCTGAGATGCTTCTGCGACCACTCATCGACACGACCGAGATCCTGATAATCCTTTGCCATACTCTGATACTGCTTTTGAGCAGCAGGATAATTTCCAGAGGCGGTATACAAATCGGCAAGGGTCTTCCGCAATGAAAGCAGATCCGTTCTCTGTTCATTGGAGGCCGATACCTGGTTCACTATCTGCTGATACACCTCTGCCGCTTTCTCTTCCTGATGCAGAAACATCAGGGCGTTTCCATATGCTATCTTCGTCTTCAGTGTCAGATCTCCAAGCTGGGCCTCGGGTATCTTGCTCCAGGTCTGCACAACCTCTTCATATTCCCTTTTGTCTGAATGCCGTTTGATCAGGGTTTCTATCTGCGACAGGTCGGTTGCGACCTTCTGCTTTACCTGAACGGGGGTTTTCTCTTGCGGAGCGGTCAGCAACCGGCTGCATTCGCCCTCCATAAAGGCGATATCGTTTTTCTGGAGTTCCAGGACCTCCTCCTCATTGAACAGGGCCGGAGAATCCGTGTTCAGCTGCTGGATCAGATCATGCAAATGATTATAGCCAGATAAGATTTTCTGGATATCCCGGAAACAACGAACCATTTTTTCAGTGTCCTCCCGGTTGAGATTGAGGACCGCCGACTGACTGTCAAGCTCCTTCCATCTGGTAAGTTTCTTATCATATTCAAGGATACGGTCGTTAATAAACTTGCTTGATGGCAACAAAAACCGCATCTTGTTGTCTATCGACTCCTGGGCCGGTTCTATTGGAATCTGCTGCTGTCCCGGTTTATATGGAGTCCTTCTGGTCCTCTCATCAGAGGAATCAAACGTTCCCGGCACATGCCCAGGTTGCTGCACATCCACGTCGTCTGATTTCGGAGAAACAGGTCGTTTAAGAGACGGCGCACAGCCAGCGGCAAAAAGGGCGCATAAGGTTAAGACAAGAATATATCTACTTGGAATCATGCCATTTTCCATTAATTTTGGGAATATAGTTTCGTTGAAAGGGGATGCGTTTCAGTTTTGCATACACTACCCGTATTTCTGAAAATTTCAATAAGACTTTTGACAGATCGGCAAGCAAAGAAAACGACAACCCGATGCATACCCTAACAAAATACAGGCCCTCAAATACGCCGGAATTGCTGGAGACTACTGCTCAATTTCATCAATAAATCGAGTCCCTATCTCAAACTCACCTGGGGTTTCCCTGCTTTCCAGGCACCACATTACTGACCCTATTACCTCCAGCAGGCTGCGATTTTGATCCTTGCAGACCACGGTCAGCTCTTTTCCCCACTCCTCGGATTCGAGCTTAATATAGATCCTGGTGTTTTTCCGGATAGGTTCCTTGGCTGAAAAACGTATTCCTCCCAGGCTATAGTCCAGCATTTGCCCTTCCTGATCCGCGCACTGTTTATCCTTCGATTCAATGACCTGAAAATGGACGATGCTCTGTTTATTCTGTCGCTTGAACTGCCGCCTGTCGTCTGTTCCCATGTCAATTCTCCGTGATAAACTGATCAGTTACTCTCCTGTTGAGATAGTTTCCAACAGGGTTTAAAGACTCTCGTCGCCTCAAAATCCCCCGATTCATCGAAGGTCCCGAAGGTCATCACAGAGGGCGTTAATCTGTCGCGTTCATCCACAAGAGATCCCGGTTTTTTAAGAAGTCCCCCGTTATCAGGTTGCACCGCCGCATTGACCTGCCCCAGGTTGTTTCGTTGGATACTCAAACCCTTGGAATGCAGTTCCGCCATGTTAAGGTGTTGCCCATAACCCTGTTTCCAGAGAAGGGTGTTGACGATATCTGTCCATGTCGGCAACGCACCCACCGCGCCGGTCACTCGTGTAGAGGCATGCTTCATGACCTTGTTGTCATCAAATCCCACATATGTCCCAACCGCAAAACCTCCATCAATGACCATTGCATTAGCCTGATCTTTAACACCTGGAAGATACCCGAAAAACGAGGCATTGGTATACGAATTCGCCGTTCCTGTTTTTCCGAGCAGAGGCAACGGCATATTCAACGTTTTTCCGCCCTTCCCGATCATCCTGACATTTTTATTGGCATATTTTCCTGTCCCGTATTTGATAACGTTCTCAAGAATATGTCCTACGGCAAGAGAGATTTCAGGGGCAACCGGCTGGGTAGTGGACTTTTTAGGCCGGTATAAAACCTCCCCATTGGCCGACTCGATACGATCAATGATCGTCAGCAGATCCCCATTGTCTTCGCTCTGCTCACCGTAGATGGAAACCGCACCGGTGACTATCCCTTCATACATCCGTGTCGCCTCAAGAAGGGTGACGACATTAGAGCCAAGCGGAAAAGACAGGACCGGTTCAAGCTTGCTTTTAACCCCAAGCCGATGGGCCAGCTCGATGAGGTAGTTAAGACCGACCAGGACCCGGAAGTCCTTAACGGAAGAAAGAACATCCAGGCTGTATGGAGGCAATTTCTGCAATCGAGCCAACTCTATATTCATCTGACTTTCGAGCATATCAAATGCCGCCAGGCTGACCGTCGATTTGATGTACACGTTTTTCCAGAAGCTCTTTCTTCCGGACTCGTCCTGACTCTGCAGCAGATCCCGCAGGTTGAATGTATTCACCGAGACCATGTTTACCGGTATCTCACTTCTTTTTTCGTAACTATAGCGCTCCTGAAACTTATCATAACAAAGTATGCCGTTCTGCGATCCTGCTTCAAATCCTGAGGATTGATCCGGCAAGCCTCCTCCTGTTTCAGGGAGCGGGGAACTCCCGTCAACCTCCCTTCTGTAAGCGTCCAGCTCTTTTTTCAAATTCTGTAAAGAGAGAAAACTGTTGCTGAGAATTTTTCCCCGCAGACGAAGTTCCTGCCCGTCTGAATCAGACGCGTTCATCTGGGTCTTGAACCCTTCAAGACCTTGACCATAATGCAATTTTTTAAGCTGCTTATATTCCCCCAACCGGTTTTCAAAGATAAAATCCGTCTCACTGTTGGTAAGTGCGCTGAAAAAGGCTGCCTGTTGCAAGGCCTTTTCATCTACAATGATACCATATTTATCCCTGACCCGTGCCTTATAACTGTTATAGGTTTCCTCTTCTCCGTTGGCAGCGACCCTGGGCGCCATTCCCAGATGCGTCGCAACATCTTTGAACTGACTCTCGCTCAATTTATCGCAGAGATGATAGGTAAGCCATACAGCGGCAATATTTTCCGATTCCACTCCAGCCCAGCTCATGGAAACATATTCATGAGGAGATATATGGTCCGGATGTGGGAAATAGGCTTGATTCTGAAAGACAAAGACATCGCGGACATTAGACAGCGGATCGGCCGTATTCCATCCCAGCTGCAGGGCGGCTGTAAAGACAAAAGGCTTAAAGGAAGAACCCATTGTCCGTTTGGCATAGACGGCCCGGTTAAAAAACCTGTTTTCCACTCCGCCGGCAACGGCCTTGATCCGTCCCTCCTGCATCACCAGTCCCCCTCCTTCAACCTCCGGATATTTTTCCAGATCGAGGAGGATCTTCCCTTCAGGCTCCAAGGATCTGATGCTCACCCAGACCCGGTCATGTTCTTTCATCTGCCCGAGCAAGGCGACGTAATCCTTTTTCGCTGCCTCCCCCCAGGCCTGACGTTGCCATTTAACCCTGGCATCAACAATGTTTTTCAAACCGTCATGATCGATGATTCCACTGCCGAGCCTGCCGTCAAATACCACCTCCACCGCCTGGGAATCGCCGTTACTGCTTATCTTCGTAATCGTGCCTGGAAGAAACGCCCCCTCCTGAACCAATTCATCGCCATCGTAATCGACCTTTTTGAGCTCCTCCTGAACTTCATTCCGTTCATATCCCCGCAAGCGAACATCGAGCTGTGAAAGCTCATGCCTGAGAGCCGACATAGTTTTCCCCTGCAAGGCCTTATCGACCGTCGTGATAATGCGCACACCGGAGGTGGCCAGATTGCTGATATCGTGGGCGGCAAGCGCATCAAGGACTTCTGATGTGGAGACGGCATCTCTGACCATTTCCATTACATAGTCAAGTGAATATCCGACCTTGCCTTTGTCGAAAACTATATCCTGTCCTTTGACCGCATCATACTGGGCCTGCTGGATCATCCCCAGATCGAGCATTTTTCCAAGGACGTATCCGACCCTGTCCCTGGCCCTTTTACGGGCAATCTCGGCCCCCTCCTCCGTTTTCTGAACAAAAGGATTGTAATAGTTAGGCCTCTTGACGCTTCCGGCGATAAAGGCACATTCAAGAAGTGTCAGCTCCTCAGGAAGCTTATTGAAATAATAACGGGCGGCAACACCCAGTCCCAAGGCATTGCCGCTCACAAAAAACTGATTGGCGTAAAACTCGAAGATCTTCTCTTTGGGATAGCGATGTTCAAGCCGCAAGGCAAAGAGCAGTTCTTTGAGTTTGGCGGACAAAGACCGCTCTGTCCGCTTGAAGAGATTTTTGGCTGTCTGCTGCGTCAAGGTGCTTCCGCCCTGCACGACTCGACCGGCAAGGAGGTTTTTGATTGCAGCCCGGGTGATACCGATCGGATCGAACCCGAAATGGCTGAAGAATTTCTCGTCTTCGGAGGCAACCAATGCGTTGACAAAATCCTTCGGAATTCGATTAAACGGCACGTATTGACGGTGGGCCTCATCAAAAAATACTCCAAGCCGGGTTTCACCATCACTATACAGAACAGGGCTCTCCTTCCCGAGAATACGGTGAATATTTTCAGGCTTAATCTCCTGTCCCGGTTGGAGAACAACGAGCCAATACAGCATCCCTGCCCCACCGGCGCAGACAAAAAGGCCGACAATCAAAAGAAAATACAATAATTTTTTCATTATGTTACGAAATATAATTCAAGACATGAAGAAGATCAGAGACCTGCACAATAATTTTCCGTAATTTGCAGACGTGGTTTATTTTTTCTTGCAATTCATTCTTCCTTCTGGTCTAAATGGTAGAAGTTTTTTCCATCCTTTTCAATTATCGTGAATGTACATTGTTACTTAAGATATCTCAACAGGCTTCTGTAACATTTCTCTTGGTTTTCATTTATTATAAGGAAACTCAACTCTAATCGCAAAAGAGTCCAATGATTCAACTACATAAGAGATGTTTCGTCCTCCTGGCAGTAATTATCGGCTCCTCTTTTTTATCGGCCTGTTCCGGTCCCCAATCCACCTCCTCTGTAATTGCCCCTCAAAATATAGCGTCACCGGTAAGTTCAGCCGGGGAATCCTCCGACCTTATTCCCACTGCCAACGATTCGGAGGCATGTCTTCATCAGGAGCTTGATGCGCTTCGTCGGACCGGCACCTGGGAAAACGGTGGGCAGCTGTTTACCGGCATGCCGGGAAGTAACGTACACTTTGACTTTCCTGTGACGATGAACAGACAGGTGCAGATGTATATCGATTTTTTCCAAAACGAGCACCGGAAACTGTTTACCAGCTGGCTCAGCAAATCAAAACAGTATCTGCCCATGATGCAGAAAGAACTGAAATCAGCGGGTCTTCCCCTTGACCTCGCCTATCTGGCAATGATTGAGAGCGGATTCAACCAGAGGGCATGCTCGACCGCCCAGGCTACAGGACTCTGGCAGTTTATGACCGAAACAGGCCGGCAGTATAACCTGCGAATCGACAGCTATGTCGATGAACGACGTGATGCAGAAAAGTCAACCAAGGCAGCGGTTGCGATGCTTGGAAATCTCTATCGTGAATTCGGTGATTGGAACCTGGCGGTCGCCGCCTATAATGCAGGCCCGGGCAAGATTGGTACAGGGCTTAAAAAATACAATGCAACCACCTTCTGGGATCTTGCCAGAGAACAGTATCTCAGCCTCGAAACTATCCGGTATGTTCCGCAACTCATGGCGGCAATAATTATTGCCAAGGATCCGGAAAAATACGGCTTTACCGATATTAAATACTCCTCTCTGCCGATATACGAGACCTTGGAGGTCGGTCCTGGAATGGGTTTTGACGGCCTTGCTCTGGTCACCAACAGCAGCAAAGAGGATCTTCAGCTCTTGAATCAAGAGTTGATCGCCGGGAAAACACCTGTGACTGACCGAAAATTCCTGGTCAAAATCCCCGCAGGTACCCGAACTGTCGCCCTCAACAATCTTCCTCGCCTGCGTAGCGTCGTCAGCACCGATTATAAAACCCATACTATCGGCCGTCATGAAACGCTGGCCTCCATCGGCAAAAAATACGACATATCCCAGACCGTCCTGCTCAAAGCAAACTCCACTAAAAACAAACGGTTTCTGGCCGGCCAGCGCCTGCGGATACCCGTCAACACTGTCCATTACCAGCTTGCAAACGATAAGGTTGAAGCAATCGCCAAATCCAGTAACAACCGGATTCTCCATGAGGTCCGATCAGGAGAGACCATTGCCCAGATTGCCGGACGATATCACGTTCGCCCTGAAATGATCATCGAATGGAATGACTTGAAACAATCCAGGAAACTTCAGGCTGGACAGCAGATTGCTCTCCGTTTACCCGAAACCAAAGAGCAAACGCAGACCATTACTGCCAGCGCTTCTCATTTGCAAACCAGCCCGGCACTTTTGCCCGGTGACAGCAACCACCATGCTGATAGTTCAGATGTACTGACAGCCCATAAAAAAAATCTACCGGTTCAGACAGCTAAAGAAGAGTTCAAGTGGTACCAGATAGCAAACGGAGACAATCTCTGGACGATCTCGCAGAAATTCAGAACCTCACCTGATCAACTCAAAGGTTGGAACAACCTGAAATCCGATGCGATCCATCCGGGTGACAGATTAAAAATTAAAGAGCCTAACTCGATCATAGCAGAACGGAGAGGAAACACCGTATTATAGGTCTTCTATCGGCCAGAAATTCAATCTCGAAATGGGGAGGAGTGACACTCCCCATCAGTTTTTAAAAGAGGGTTATTCCTGCTCTGCTAGAAATCGTTCCGCTTCAATCGCAGCCATACACCCTGTTCCGGCTGCCGTTACGGCCTGCCGGTAAATCCTATCCTGGACATCACCGCAGGCAAACACCCCCGGGATGTTCGTTTTCGGTGTCCCGGGAAGTGTTTGAATATACCCCACCTCGTCCGTATCGATATATTTCTTAAAGATATCTGAATTCGGCTTATGGCCGATGGCCAGAAAGAAACCCTCAATTTTAATGGTCACCTCTTTTTCCTCCGGGGTCCCTTTCCTATGCCACAGAACGGCACCCTCCACCAGTTTTTCTCCAATAAGTCCTTTCGTCTGATGTTCCCACAGGATTTCAATTTTTTTAGCCTTTATTACCCTGTCCCGCATCACCTTTGATGCCCGCAATTCATTCCGGCGGACAATCAGATAGACCTTGTTGCAGAAATTGCTGAGGTAGAGGGACTCTTCGGCAGCGGTATCGCCGCCACCGACTACTGCCACGTCCTTACCGCGAAAGAAAAAGCCATCACATGTAGCACAGGCGGACACTCCAGCGCCGGCGTATTTTTTTTCATCCGCAAGTCCCAGATATTTGGCGGTGGCACCCGTTGAAATGATGAGCGTCTCGGCCAGGATGATCTTTTTATTATCAATTGTGATCTTAAATGGCCGGCAACTGAGATCGGCTGCGGTTGCCTCCCCCCAGCGGAAGTCGGCACCAAAACGGCTGGCCTGCTTCTTTAATCCTTCCATAATCTCCGGACCGGTGACCCCGTCCGGATAGCCGGGAAAATTTTCGACCTCCGTGGTGGTCGTCAACTGCCCCCCCGGTTGCAGACCTTCGTAGAGAACCGGAGCCAGATTGGCACGTGATGCATAGATGGCCGCTGTGCAGCCGGCAGGTCCTGAGCCGATGATCAGGCAGCGGACCTTTTCAATATCTGTTATACCGGCATTTTCAGCCGGAGTTGAGGAAATGTCCATTTGTGTTGAATCCATAGTTGAATTGAATAGTTCTTAAAGCCGGCTGATGGACTCACCGCCGCAGTCAGCCTTCCTCTTTGCCCTTCAGTAACTGGAAATGTCAATACAGCTCTGCAGGTCTTCTTTCCGGAACAACCACCCGATCCATTATCCCCTTATTCCATTGATCGGAAACATAAAGGCCGCAATAGCAACTGCCGTACTCCCGGACATCCAGCTCCCGATACTGACAAGGACAGATAATATCCCGATCAGTATCACGACTGCCGGACGCCAGTCTGCAAGGGCAGACCATATATCCATAACGTTCTTTATTGACCAGAAGCCCCCTTAAAAGCTCAAATGTTTTATCTTCGTTCCTGTTGAAGAAATACCCTTTTTTTTCATTGATCACTTTAAGTTTTTCATAAAGATCGTCTATCTCGGTCCGGATTCCAAGGGCTTTCTTGATTTCCTGAGCCTTAGGGCCGACAATCACCTGATCACCAATCACCGTGGTCGGAAAAGAACAGGCAGGATTGACCTTTTTCAATTCCTCGATGGTTATTTTGCGTTCATCTCTGGAAAGAATATCAACCTCGATAACTTCATGTTCAAGGGCAAGTTGAACAAGCATTCTTTTCAAAGATTGACAATATTCGCACGTTGTCAAGGCATAGAGCCTTATTTTTGGTTGGTTCATTATAGATCCTGTTGTTTAGTCAGTAGTTTATGATTCCGTCTCTTTCCCGGCAGATTTCGCCTTTTCGTTGACTTCAAAGTCAGAAAAAATTTTCTGGAGTGACTGCAGATAGTCCTCGGATCGTTCAAGATAAAAGGAGAGGGCCTTGGAAAACTTCTTGCCGAAGACCTCATCAACGAACAACTGGCTGATCTGTCGCTGCTGTTGCAGGATACATTGGGACGCAATTAGGATCCTGCGCTCCTCCTGATTCATAGAGGTCATGATGGCCTTCAGAGTACTCTCGGCGCGGGGTTGGTACATCCAGAGATAGAGCAGGTCAAGGGCGTTGATAATGACGACTTTTCCCATATCCGGCTGTTTGTCGCCGATCTGCCTCAAAAACTCCTTATGTGATTCCAACAACTTGACAACATCGGCGTCAGGAAAAAGGACTTCGAGCCTGGCGAATACCTCGAATATCTGGGCTATCTTGGTCGAATAATCCATAAAACGCATTCTGATATTATTCGAGCGATCGGCAAGACCCTCAATGATTGCAGCCACACAGTCCGAGGCAAGCTTTGAAATAACCGCCGCCCATTTCTGCTGTATCGACTGCACCGCCACCGCACCGGCCACCCCGAGTATCGAGCCGATCACTGCATTGAGCAGGAAAGCCAGCGGGATGGACAGGACACTGCGAAAAAAATTACCGAAGGCCACCTGCATAGGCAGCCCCCTGAAAATATTATGACCGGATATGTATATTCCGTTGGCCAGGGCCATCACCGCATAAAGGATGAGCGGACTGGTTCGCGTGGTTATCCCAAACATCCGATCAAGAACCAGCGTCTTTACCACAAGATCCAAGAGCGGAACAGAAAAGCCGGTGTAAAACAGGGAATCGGCCAGTCTGTTCCAGCTTATATAGTCATTCCAGCGTAAGAGGGGAGATCTCCTTATCCCGCCCCCTCCCAGCACGGACTGAATAATATTTCTGCCTCCGGTGATGCCAAACCAGATAAATGCTCCGAAATAGGCTAAAAACCACCAATCTTTTGTCAGAGAAAAGGTGGCAAAGGCAGGGATAAATCCACCCAGGATCTTTAATCCATTTTTCAGATGGGTGTTTAAATACCGTATGGGAATTGTGCGTTTTTTATCCAGGCTACCTTCCTGTTCAAGAGAAAGGTGACTATTCTCGGAATCTGTCCGGACCCCGCCAAGCAGGGCTACATTGCCGTGGGGTTCCATATGGGCTGAATAGGACGGAACCACCCAGTCCTTGTGTTGTTCATACCCGAAGCCCATCCCGGAAGGTGTCTTGATCAGAGCATGAGACAAGACCCGCCTGAGATTCTCGAACTCCCTGGGACCACTTTTATTATCCCTGGGGACATATTGAACCCTTAAAACGGCTGTCATCCGGACTGGAATTTTAACCCTGGCCTGCAATGGATCGTGATCGAGAACCCTCTGCGATCGTCGGGGAAGCGTATCTTTGACAACAAGTCCCATGCCGAAACGATTGCGCGAAGTTCCTGTAGAGTCAGTGCCGAATCTGGACATCAAAAGAGAGGTGGCATAAAAACCCTGCAGGGAGGGCATATCATGCAGGATCGCCGTAAGCTTTGCGGTTCTTTGTGCAGCCACAGCCGGGTCTGCGTCCAATTCGGTGTCCTGAATAATTTTCTTGATCACCCTTTTCAGTTTGATTACATTGCCTTGGTTGATTGCAAGCTGCAGTCTGTTGATCTCGGGATTATGGCCTGCAATCCCGGCGGCATGATCTTTTAGATTAAATATTTCCAGGTGGGTGATCCTGCCTTTGCAATCATAGAGGAGTTCAAGGACATCGGCCGGACTGAGTCCGGTCAGATTCAAGGTGACACGGAAGCCCGCATTCAAGCCGGCAACCCGCTCCAAAAGTTCCTCGGTGGAAAGTAACAGCATCTCAGGAACATCCGGACCGTCCTGCGGCTCGTTGGGATTATAGATACCAGGGTTTTTGGCAGGCTGCAGGAAACTCTCGACAATCGCATCGGGGTCAAAGGTATTCATGACCTCGATTGCGTGTCTTATCCGGAGTCGTTCTTCCTCGTCTCCACTCTCGAATTCATTCCGTAACCGGTTCACTACTTCCTGCATTTCCGGATATAAACGGGTATAAATACACTTTGCCAGATGATGAAGAGACGGCTGCCCTGAGCCGACAAAGGTCAGAAAATCGTCCGGGATAATCGGTGCCAGATTCGTCCCGTAGGCCTCATTGATCACAGACCGATGTTTGCGGTTGAATTCATCCAATACCGAAAATACATACCGTTGTTGATATTCAGAGACCTTCCTGCCCTCATCCATGAATTGACGGGCCGCACCCCGGCTCAGAAAGTCAAGAAAGGCCTGCCGATCGGCAAATCCTCGCGGCACCCAGAAAATTTTGATATACCGGCCACGGTATCTTGTCAGGTATTCAATACCGATCCTGACAGAAATCCCCATGATTTCCGAAGATTCTATGAGTTCGGTTGCCACTTCGGTGTTGATGAAATTATAATAGATGACATTCAGACTGCGAATGCCTTTGATCCAGGCGTCCATGACCATATGGGTCGGCGATTTCCGTCCCTTGGTGTTGGCATCATGGACATGATCATCGAAGGCGATCTGGTTCCACTCCTCCGGCATTTCGATAAGGTGATGCTTTGCCAGCTGCATCCGGATAAATTGTGGTTTTCCGAAAGTGGCCATACGAAAATCACGGGCAAGCTGCAGTTGCTTGACATAGTCACCCTTGGAACGGACAAGTTCTTTCATTATTTCAAGCAGGACCCGGGCCGTATTTTTATGCAGGGCTCCTTGCTGTGAACTGCAGAAAACCTCGTCACGAAGCAGTCTGAGAGCGTTCTGACGATCGATGGCCATCCCGGCCTCGAGAGATCCGAGGAGATGAATGACTGCATAGGCAATCCGAAGCCCTGTGGAGGCCGTCATCTCCTTAATCCCATGCGGATGCAGATACGTCGTCAGAAGGCTTTCAATATCCTGCTGTGCGACATCTCTGTTCAGAACATCATTGACGATATTCAACAGGATGTGATCATTTTTATCAAAAAAAAAACGGGATATACTGGGTGTTTGATTCATCTCGACACTAAACCCGAACTTATACAGAGACATCCTGGAAATCCGCAGAGAGACACCTTCTTTCCTGCAGTGGATCCAGGATATGCAGGAAGTTTTTCATTAAAAAAGTATACCTATAATACTGGAAAAAAGAAAGGTTGGATTCCCCGGTTCTCTTTGCTTCTTTAAAAACAGTCCGACAACCGGCCGGCATGCATATTTTTCTGATAAGATCACTGCCGCCCCTTTACAATCCAAGGTTTTATGGCCATTATAGCTGAGTCGCAATGGCAGATAACAACATCCAAGGTAAAAACGTCAACCGATGATCGCTGCACACCATCATGGACAAATTCTTGGTGCGTTGCCGTTTAACCCCTTCCAATATTACTCATCACAAAGAAAATTTTAATTTATGGATATCAAAGAAGAAATTCAAACAAAGAAACTGAGCGGCAAACAGAAAAAACATCTAAAAGGCCTTGGCCATCACCTCTCACCCGTGATCCTGATCGGTAAAGAGGGGATGAGCCAAAGGCTCATTGACGCCACCGTCCAGGAACTCCGGAACCATGAGCTGATCAAGATTAAAATCGGCACTAACAGTAATGTTGCCAAAGAGGATGCTGTCTTGACCCTCACGGCGGCAACCGGCAGTGAACTGGTCCAGCTGATCGGCAAATCCCTCCTTCTCTATAAAGAAAACACTGAAAGACCTCAGGATGAGCGGATCAGCCTGTCGAAAAACTGATCTATTTCTCTCAGAGGCAAAGAAGACCGGTGGGCGTCTCCTGCCGGGCAAGAATCGTTCTGCTTGCACTTTCCAATGGGACAACCCTCCTTGCCTCAGCCATCGCAAGGCCCGGGAGATTGTTGGTCTCACTCAAATGGGCCACGACGACATGTTTAAGGTCGTCGTGCCGTAGTTCCAGGAGTAATGCAGCCGCATCACCATTGGCAAGATGCCCCTGGCTTGACCGGACCCGTTGCTGCAGGGCGAGCGGGTAGGGCCCTTCCGCCAGCATCTTTAGATCATGATTGAATTCCAGGATCAGACCGTGGCACCTCTGCAGACGCTGTCGCATCAAGATCGTCGCCTTACCGGTATCGGTACAGCAACCGAGGCGGGTTATGCCGTTGTTGACGACATAGCCGACCGGATCATGGGTGTCGTGAGAGAGGGGGAACGATCTGATCTCCAGATCCTGGAATGCCACTGTGTCACCGGTTGCAAATTCACGAATTTGAAAGAGCTTACCAAGCCTTGTCTCTCCTCCCCGGAAAGTCCCCTGGTTGGCAAATACCGGCAATCGGCAGCGCCTTGAAAGAACCCCGACCCCACCGATATGGTCATTATGCTCGTGGGTGACAAAGATTGCGTCCAGGTCTTCAATATCCTTGCCGATGACCTTTAATCTGGCTGTGATTTCCTTTCCTGAAAAGCCGTTATCGATCAGGATCGCAGTCCGGCCGGATTCGATAAAAATGCTGTTGCCGCGGCTGCCGCTGCCAAGGATGGAAAACTGCATCATCATACCCCCGTATGACCGAACCCGCCATCAGCCCGTTTGGTTTCGTCAAGTTTCTGAACTACCTCAAACTTGGCCTTAATCACAGGGGCGAGAACCATCTGGGCCACACGGTCCCCTCGGTTGATGGTAAAGGATTCACGGCCAAGATTGATCAGGCCTATCCGCACCTCTCCCCGATAATCGGCATCTATCGTGCCGGGACTGTTGATAATCGTGATTCCATGTCTGATCGCAAGCCCGCTTCGCGGCCGGATCTGCAGTTCATAGCCATCCGGAATGGCCACTGCAAAACCGGTTGGAATAAGGCTGACCTGTCCTGGCGCCAGGACTACAGGCTCAACAATTGCAGCAGCGATGTCCATGCCGGCAGCCGACTCGGACTGGTAAGCGGGCAAGACAAGATCGGTGTGGTTTTCCGGTGCAAGCCAGCACAGGCGAACAATTTTTTCTTCCATGTTTCTTCCATTGTGAACATTCTGAAAGCTTGTATCCCACCAATAAAAAAAGCCGGCTCCCTAAGGACCGGCTTTTTTTATTCTACCTGGCACTGGCAGAATTTACATCAACGCCTTGCGGCTCAGACGGATCCGGCCTCGACTATCGACATCAAGTACCTTCACCTCGATCACGTCACCTTCCTGGACGACATCCGTGACCTTGGCCACCCTTTTGATATCCAGTTCGGAGATATGGACTAGACCGTCGGTGCCGGGCAGTACCTCGACAAACGCGCCGAAATCCTTAATGGTTTTGACTACACCTTTGTAGATCTGGCCGACTTCGACCTCGGCGGTTATCTCTTTGACTCGCTTGATCAACGCCTCGGCCATCTGTCCGTTGAAGGTAAACATTTTAATCAAACCACTGTCATCGACCTCGATCTTGGCATCGTACTCAGCTGACAGTTCCTTGATGATTTTGCCGCCTGGGCCGATGATATCTCGAATCTTATCCGGATTGATCTTATGGACGAAGTACTTCGGTGCGTGTTCAGCCACCTCTTCACGGGCCTGCTCGATCCCCTTGCTCATTTCGCCCAGGATATGAATACGGCCGGCATTGGCCTGTGCTAATGCTCTGGCCATAATCTCTCGATCAACACCATCGATTTTAATATCCATCTGCAGGGAGGTAATGCCGTCATCGGTGCCGACAACCTTGAAGTCCATATCACCAAGGTGATCCTCATCACCAAGGATATCGGAGAGGATGACAACCTTGTCCCCCTCTTTGATCAGGCCCATGGCAATGCCGGAAACCGGCTTCTTGATTGGAACACCGGCATCCATCATCGCCATACTGCCGCCGCAGACCGTGGCCATCGATGAGGATCCATTGGACTCAAGAACCTCGGAGACGACCCGGATTGAATACGGAAATTCCTCCTCAGTGGGCAGGACAGCTGAAAGGCCGCGCATGGCCAGATTGCCGTGACCGACATCCCGGCGGGAAGGACCACGCAGCATCCGGGCCTCACCGACACAGAACGGCGGGAAATTATAGTGAAGCATGAAGCGATTATGTTCTTCCCCGTGCAGAGTCTCGACACGCTGCTGGTCGCGTTCGCTCCCGAGGGTCGCGGTGACCAGGACCTGGGTCTCGCCGCGGGTGAAAAGGGCGGAACCATGGGCCCGGGGAAGATATCTCGCCTCGCAACTGATAGGGCGAACCTGGTCAAACTTCCTGCCGTCAATACGTGTCTCCTCGTTGACAATCTGGGAACGCATGAACGATTTTTTATACGCGGAAAGCAGGCCTTTTATCTCGTCAGTCCGGCTGCCGTCCGTATCAAGCTCAGCCAATACGGACTTTTTCAGGTCGTCGGACAGACAGCCCCGTTCAAGTTTATCCGCCGTGGAAACTACCTTGGCCATCCCGGTTGCTGCAACCTCCCGGACACGGGCCATCAACGCCTCATCCACCTGTGGGAGAGTAAAAATCCGTTTTTCTTTTCCATTGGACGCACGCAGGTCATCCTGCAGGTCGATCAGGGGCTGGATCTGTTCAAATGCAAAAAAGATCGCCGAAAGGACTTCATCTTCGCTGAGCGCATCTGTCCTTCCCTCAACCATCACCACCGCCTTGCGGGTACAGGCTACCACAATGTCCATGCTGGAATGGGTCAGTTCCTCGGTGGTCGGGTTGATGATATATCCACCGTCAACATAACCGACCCTGGCACCGGCAACAGGACCTGCAAAAGGAATATCTGATAGGGTAAGGGCACACGAAGCACCTGTGAGTGCCAGGACATCAGGATTATTCAACAGATCCGCTGACAAAACAGAGGCAATAACCTGGGTCTCAAAAAAGAAGCCCTCAGGGAAAAGCGGACGTAAGGGTCGATCAATAATACGACATGTCAAGACCTCATGTTCGCTGGGACGTCCGATCTCCCTACGGAAATAATTACCGGGAATCCTGCCGACAGAGGCCATTTTCTCCTGATATTCAATGGTCAGCGGCAGAAAATCAGCATTTGGTTTGCTCTCCTTTACACCAACCGCGGTGACCAGCACAACGGTCTCACCGCATTTAATAACAACTGAGCCCGATGCCTGTTTGGCTAACTTGCCGGTCTCGATAGAAATGGTTTTACCACCGATCACGGCTTCTACTTTTTTAAACATATATCCTCCAGAGTTTATGCATCAGGGAAATGCCCAGCGCCATTGTATTGACAGGATTATCCACCAGCCCCGTATGCTCTTATGATTTTCGGGATCGCGAAAAGACTCAACGCAGCGGACTATTTCAGAGGTCTCCGAAATAGTCCGCTTTGAGAAATGGCTCGTACGTAAACACAACACCAGGCGAGAATGACATTCCCCTGAACAGACTCTATTTACGGATACCGAGTTCTTGGATGAGGGTCCTGTACTTGTTAACATCCTTTTTCTTCAGATAGTCGAGAAGGCTCCTTCTCTGACCAACAAGCTTCAACAGGCCCTGCCGCGAATGATGGTCTTTGACATGGATCTTGAAATGCTCAGTGAGATACTGGATGCGATCTGTAAGAAGGGCAATCTGCACCTCCGAAGAACCGGTATCAGAGGAATGGATTTTAAACTTTTCTATGATTACGTTTTTTTTCACTGCTGACTGTGCCACAACAAACCTCCTGAAGTTGTCTTAGAACAACATTTTTTCTTTAAATTAAATTTATTACACTACAATACTTCCTATTTCCCTCTACTACATCACCTGAAAACAGGTCTCTTTCTTCCTTGAAAAACAACCTCCGGAACACCGAAAGGAATTCTCCGATTGTCACCCTATCCAGAAAAAACGATTATTGCAACAATTTAGATACATCATCAACTGATACCCCCCCGGTCAACAACCGGTCACGGGCATCCGGAAGGGCAAAATCGGCACCCGGAAAACTGTCTTCAATGGAGAAACAACCACTTTTAATCCTCCGCAATTGCGTCAGATAAGCGCCGCAACCGAGACTCCTGCCGATATCGGCCGCCAGCGTACGGATGTATGTCCCTCTGCTGCAGACTACCCGTATCGGGAGATCAGCCTCGTCGCCGTCAAGATCCTGGTCATCATCGGTCCGGACAAGCGTCCTGATCACGATCCGCCTGGATTCCTTGGTAACCTCGATTCCCCTCCGGGCGTAGAAGTATAAGGGTTTACCTTGATACTTCAATGCCGAATATTTCGGCGGCACCTGCTCCTGCTCACCTCGAAATCGCAGCAGACAGGCCTCTATTTGTTCAGGGCTGAGCCTGCCTACAGGCGTTCGGGCTGTGACCGCTCCTTCCGGATCCTGGGTCTCCGTTTCCACACCAAGGCGCAGGGTTGCCAGATACTCTTTCTCTCCATCCATGATGGCGGAGATAAGCTTCGTTGCAGGTCTTCCAACACAGACAACCAGCAGGCCACTGGCAAACGGATCTAACGTCCCGGCATGTCCAACCTTTTTTTCACCAAGTATCCGACGGACATGGCGCACCATCTGAAAAGATGTCGGACCCACAGGTTTGTCGATCAGAAATACCCTTCCTCCGCCTGGAACATACATTTCAGGGTGTCTATCTTGAACCTGAAATTTCAATGATGCAAAGACTTTCTCAAAGCTGTAAGGACTTCAGAATGAACATCTTCAACAGTTTTCCCTGCCAAACGAAAACCAGCCGCATTGCGATGCCCGCCACCGCCGAAGGATTGTGCGATTTCAGCTACATCACAGTCCCCTTTTGCCCGCAGGCTCACGGATATTTGAAAATTTTTCGTCTCCTTGATAAAAGCGGCTACCTTTACGGAACGCAATGACCGGGGATAATCAATAAATCCCTCCACATCCTGAAAACTGGCACCGCTTATATCAAACATGTTGTTGGTCACTCTGATAAAGGCCAATTGCCCGGATTCGTAAAGTTTCAGCGTCGACAGCACCAGTTCCATAAGTTTCAGCCGCTGGAAGGTGAAATTTTCGTGCAGATGGCTTGCTACTTCATCTGGCCGCACTCCTCGCTCCACAAGATCCGCAGCAATTTTATGGGTTCTGGATGTGGTCGATTCATAACGAAACGAACCGGTGTCGGTAGAAATAGCCACATAGAGGTTGATTGCACAATTCCTGGAGATATCCGCTCCCAGAACCTGGGCCAGTTCATAGACCATCTCGCCCGTAGAAGAACAATCCGACTCGATCCATCTCAGATCGCCATATTCCTTATGGGCCCTGTGGTGATCGATTGCAAGAAACGGATGGATCCCAAGAAGCTCTACCTGATTCTCACCCAGACGGTCACAATCCCCGCAATCAAGGGAGATCGCAGCCACCTGGCCATCTGCCTCTTCAACAAATCTCCGTAAGTCGGCAAGCTCAGTGTGTATCTTGATACTGTCGGGCAAAAAATTATAGAGACTGGAAACGGGCTCTTCCAGGTAACAGAAGACCCGTTTTCCGAGCGTTTCCATGATCTCGGCAAATCCCAGTAAGGATCCAAGGGCATCCCCGTCGGGATGAACATGAGTCAAAACGACAAAATTATCGATATCACGGATAGTTTTGCTGAGTTCCTCAGGAATTACTCTCATTTTTATCCTTTTCACCGGCGATTTCCTGAAAAAGCTCCTCGATTTCTTTCACTTTTTCAGCAGTCATATCGTACCGGAACTGCAATTCGGGGGTATACCGCATATTCAAGGTCTTGGCCAGATGACTTCTCATAAACCCCCTGGCCCTCTGGAGTCCCGCGTCAGCCTCTTTGATGACCTTTCCCTCTCCTAAGACTGTATAATAAATCCTGGCATATTTCAAATCATCACTGACTTCCACCCTGGAAATCGTCACGTTGCCGATCTTCGGATCCCGCACTTTATTCAAAAGGAGGATGGCGAGTTCATTTCTGATCGCATCAGCGACCCGGGTCGAGCGTTTCTGTTCACTTCTCCCAAGACCTATGGAGTCCAGTGTTCCCTTGGGGTCCCATTGTACCATAGCTACTTTTTATCACCCGAGAGGGTGGCCTCAACCTGCAGCATAACGAATGCTTCAAGTGAGTCACCAACTTTAATATCATTGAAATTCTCTACACCTATACCGCATTCGTAACCGGAGGCGACCTCTTTGACGTCATCTTTAAACCGCCTGAGAGAACTGATCTTGCCGCTGAAAAGAACCACACCGTCACGAAGGACCCGGACACCGGCATTCCGCTGGATCTTGCCCTCGGAGACGGAACAACCGGCAATCGTCCCAATCTTCGGAACATGGAAGGTCTCCCGGACTTCAGCGCTGCCGATCACATCCTCTCTGAAGGTCGGATCAAGCATGCCCACCATGGCCTTTCTGATATCATCCAAGGCGTTATAGATGACATCATAGGCCCGCACATCGACATTTTCCTTGATGGCAAGCTCTTTCACCTTGGCTGCCGGACGAACGTTGAAGCCGATAATAATCGCCTCCGATGCGGAGGCAAGCAGGATGTCCGATTCGGTAATCGTACCTGTCCCCTCATGGAGGACCCGGACTTTGATCTGGTCGGTGGAAAGCTCCTCTGCCGCCTTGGCAAAGGCCTCCAGTGTCCCCTGTACGTCGGCACGGAGAACGACCCGCAACTCTTTGACATCGCCCAGACTCATCTTCTCGAAGAGCTTATCGAGTGAGATCTTCGAACTCGCACCAAGCTCCGTCTCACGGGCCTTTAACGATCGCGCATGACTGACACTCCGCGCCATCTTTTCATCGGTTACCACGACGAACTCGTCCCCGGCTGACGGAACGCCGGACAACCCCTGGACTTCGACCGGAATCGAAGGTCCGGCCTCTTTGATCTGTCTGCCTTTATCATCCAGCATGGCGCGAACCTTGCCGCTGAATTGGCCGACAACAAAGAAATCACCCGGCCTGAGCGTGCCCTCCTGAACAAGAACGGTGGCCACCGGCCCCCTGCCTTTATCCAGCTGGGCCTCAATTACCCGCCCTTTCGCCTTCCTCGTTGTATCGGCCTTCAATTCCAGCATCTCCGCCATCAACTGGATATTTTCCATCAGGTTTTCAATGCCGATATTCTTCTTCGCGGAAACCTGACAGTAAATCGTCTGGCCGCCCCATTCTTCAGGGTTAAGACCAAACTCGGCCAATTCCCTCTTGATCCTGTCCAGGTCTGCGTTATCTTTATCTATCTTATTCACGGCAACCATGATCGGAACAGAAGCTGCCTGGGCATGGTGAATAGCCTCACGTGTCTGGTCCATTACACCGTCATCGGCGGCGATAACCAGGATAACCAGGTCGGTGACCTGGGCACCGCGTGAACGCATCTCGGTAAATGCGGCATGTCCGGGTGTATCGATAAAAGTGACATCTCCGGCATTGGATCTGACATGATAGGCACCGATATGCTGGGTAATTCCTCCGGCCTCTCCCAGGGCCACGTCCGTCTTTCTGATCGCATCGAGGATAGAGGTCTTGCCATGATCGACATGCCCCATGACCGTCACAACCGGAGAACGGGGCCTCAAATCGCCCCCTTCTTCCTTTTCTTCGAGCAACAGGATACCAATCTCCTCGGTCATTCCCTGTTCAACCTCATATCCGAAATCAGTGGCGATGAGCATAGCCGTCTCGACATCAACTGCCTGATTCATTGTGGCCATCACACCTAAGCTCATGAGTTTTGCAATAACCTCACTGGCCTTTACCTTCATCCGGCTGGCCAAGTCGCCAACGGTAATGGTATCATAGACTTTGATCCGCTTCTTGATTGCCTTCATCTCCATGGTGGACTGAGCAATCTGTTTCTCCCTGCCCCGGCCTTTTTTGCCGCGTTTGCCGGACCCCCGCTGATATTCCTCGTTAAAATGGGTAAACTTAACGTTTCTCTTACCTTTTTTTACCAACTTCCCCGGTTTCCATCCCTTGTCCTGTTCCGTGTCGGTCTCCGGAACTACATCTTCTCGTTTGCCTTTCTTTTTGGCCCGGATACCCTCTTCGATACCGGAATCGACGACCGGGACGACAGGCCCGCCGGGTCTACGATCTTCATAAGGTTTCGTCTCTTTCTTCCGCGGGCGCGGCGGCGGAGCCTTCGGCTCTTCCGCAACCGGCATCTCAATACTGCCGACAACCCGGGCCAATCCCTTCCTGGCTGGGTCTTTTTTCACCTTTCTGACAGCCGAAGTTTCCTTCAGGACAGGTTTGAACCGTTCTGTTCTCTCTTTGGGTTGTTGATTTTCGCCAGACGACTCTTCAAGATCAGCATCTTTCGTCCCGGTTGATTCACCTCTCTCATCGGTCATGGTCGAGACAACAGATGCCGATGGGTCCATCATGGGTGGTGATACTGGAGTCGGTTTGGTTGCGACGATTGAACTTCTGACAGCTTCGACATCACTAACCGGCTCAGCTTTCTCTTCGGTCTGAATAATACGGGCCTCAGGTGGAACAACAATTTTTTTCTCCGCTTCTACTGCTGCTCCGGGATCTTCCGCCTCCTCCTGTGGTCTGCGCCGGATAATCGTGGGTCTGCGGCGGATAACCGTCGGTCCCTGTGTGGCACTGATCCGTTTCTCCACCAGTTCGGTCTCCGCCCCTTTCGAAACAGAAGCTCGGATCTTAACAGCTGCTTCCTCGTCAACCGTCGAGCTTGGACCCTTAACATCAAAGCCCATATCCGATAATTTCGAGGCCAACGCCTTGCTGCTCATCCCAACCTCCTTGGCCAACTCATAAATCCTTACCCTGCCCATTCCTTGCTCCCGTGTTTCCTTCTCCACAGCCATACCCACCCAGAACCATCGGTCTCTCTTAAGAAAATGCCTCTCTCGAAACAGTCACACGACCATCTTTAAAGTTTAAAGGCGATTTTCCACTTCTTTTCCCGCCCCAGAAATCCGTTTAAACACTTCTCCTGGTCACAGCAATAGGCGCCCCGCCCAACCATGTGCTTATTGACATCCAGGACCGGTCTCCGGTCACGCCATACAAAACGACACAAAACGTCCTTTGGTGCTTTACAGCCACAGAGTTTACAGGTCCTGACGGGCCCCTGGTAATTACCCTTCTTCCCCATCCGTTCCGGGCTCTTCCGTCCCCGTTAGATCGCTACCGACATCGTCTTGTTTTTCCAGATCATCTTCCGGCACAGCCTCTGCATTGACTTCTCCTGCAGTTCCGGAAGTCTCCACCGGTTTATAGCTGTCTCCAAGCGCTCTTCTGGCCTCTTCTATAAGTGATACCGCAAACGCATCGTCAATTGCACGAAGAATTGTCAGGTCCTCAATGTTTGCATAGGCCATATCGGTTACCGATTTGACATTCTTGGCGAAAAGTTGGTCCGCAAGCGGTTCTTCCACTCCGGTAAGGCTCAACAATGATTGATAACCGGGATCTTCAAGGTTTGCATATCGCTGTTCACTCTTGACGTCGATACGCCATCCCAGCAATTTGGCGGCCAGACGAACATTCTGTCCCTGTCTGCCGATGGCCAGAGAGAGCTGATCATTGGGAACGACCACCAGAAGAGACCGGTTCTCCTCATCCACCCGCACCATGCTCACATGGGCCGGAGCCAACGCATTATACACATATTTTGCCGGATCGGGACTCCAGGTGACGATATCGATACGTTCTCCCTGCAGCTCCTGCACCACGTTCTGCACGCGGGAACCTTTCATGCCCACGCAGGCGCCGACCGGATCCACATCGGATTCCGTCGAACTGACTGCAATCTTCGCCCTGAATCCGGGTTCGCGGCTGACCCCCATAATCTTGACAATCCCTTCGGAGATTTCCGGAACCTCCAACTGAAACAACTTGGCCAGGAATTCATCACAGGTCCTGGAGAGGACCAGTTGAGAATCCCTGCTGGTCTGCCTGACCTCCATTAAGTAGGCCCTGATTCTGTCGCCCTGTTTGAAGGAACGTTTGGGTATCTGCTCATCCTTGGGAAGAACAGCATCCGTCCGGCCGAGGTTGACAATCATGTTACCTCGCTCAAATCGCTGGACGATACCGCTGACGACCTCACCCAGCCGGTCCTTGAACATATCGAAGATAACATCCCGCTCGGCATCTTTCATCTTATGGATGATGACCTGCTTGGCGGACTGGGCGGCGATTCTGCCGAGATCCTCAATTTTTTCCATTTTTTCGCCAAGCTCATCGCCAAGGCGAACCTCGGGGTCGAGAAGTATGGCCTCGGCGAAGGAGATCTCGGTCTGCTCATCTTCAGCCTCTTCTACAACGCTTCGGAACTGAAAGACCTCGACCTCTCCATATTCTTCATTGTAGCGGACCTCTATTTCACGCCGGCTCCCGAGTTTCTTCCTGGCAGCAGACTGGACGGCCTCTTCAATAGCCGAAATCAGCAATCTCTTATCAAACCCACGATCCCTGCTGATCTGGTCGATTATGCGTTTCAGATCTGATAACATTGTCTTACCCCACCTTTATTACTCCGATTTGTACTCCGAATCTGCAGTTCGGATACCAGTCGTCTTGTCCTTGGCCTGTTCAGTCTGTTTATTACTCTTAAATCAACAATCTGGCCTTATTTACCGCATCATGTAAAAACGTGAGCGGATCTCCATTTTCCAGGATCATTTCAATGGTATGATCCTCATTAACCCGATGAATTTTTCCGACAAAAACACATTGCCCGTTTATCTGTTCACGAAGTTTTACCCGGGCATTTTTCCCGCAGAAGCGTTTAAAGTCGCGAAAATCACGCAGTGGTCGATCAAGGCCCGGTGACGACACTTCAAGATGATAAGGCTGTTCAATCACATCCTCGACGTCGAGATAGGCACTGATTTCTCTGCTCACCTTTGAACAATGGTCGAGGGACACACCACCTTCCCGGTCGATAAAAAGGCGAAGCACCCAGCCATGCCCTTCTCTGTGGAATTGGACATCCACCAGTTCCAGTCCCATGGAAGGCAGGAAACTTTCAGCAACATCCCGAACTTTTTGCGTAATAAACTCACTCATCCCCGTTCTCCTCTCAAAACATCAACGAAGACCAGTTTACTGAATAACAAAACATCCCTTGACAACATCAATTCTCTGGAATCATTATTCATCCGACTGCGATTGCAAACAGGCATAAAAAAAAGCGGGCATAGCCCACTTTCTTAAGCCTGCCCGCGTAAAAAAATACAGGAGGTATTCCGGAAAGTACCAACACAACGTTAACTATCCGGAAGATCATCCGGTCGGACCCGGATGGAGCGGGCAACGAGATTCGAACTCGCGACTTCAGGCTTGGGAAGCTTGCGCTCTACCAACTGAGCTATGCCCGCGCATAAACCCAGTACAACTGAGCTACATAAACACAGAAGCACCAGTTTGTCAAGAACGAAGCTTTCACTTTTCACAGCACTCTTTTCTCCCCTGTGAAAGATTCCCAGGAGATCACTTCCTGATTATACAGTTTTACAACTCAAGAAAAATCAAAAATCCTTATCGGAAACCGTTAATATTTTGTATCTCTTTATAAACTAAGGATAAATATCAATCAATGAACCACCAGAACACGCACTGTCTGACCGAAGATTGTATGGTCAACATTAAAAATACAATTGACAAACAGGAAACAGGCCTATACAACAACGGGCAATTTTCAGCCTATCGCATACAAGAGATCAAGAACTTTTGGATTCAGTCCTACCTATGAGTGATAAAATATTAATCATTGCCGAGAAACCAAGTGTGGCCTCAGATCTTGTCAAGGCCCTTCCCGGTAAATTTAAAAAGGAAAAAACCCATTACGAGGGGGATACATACATTGTATCATACGCCATAGGTCACCTTGTATCTATTTGTTTTCCTGAAGAAATAGACCAGAAATATCAGAAATGGGAGATGGAGACACTTCCCATACTGCCGGAGTCGTTCCCTCTCAAGGGACTGCCAAGAACAAAGACCCAGCTCAACGCCCTGGAGAAACTGATTCGGCGAAAAGATGTCAAAGAGATCATCAATGCCTGTGACGCCGGCCGGGAAGGTGAGCTGATCTTTAAATATATCATCAAGTTTGTCTGGAACCAGTCGGTTGCTAAAAAGACCTTCCGGAGGCTCTGGCTTCAATCGATGACCTCTGAAGCGATCAAAAACGGTTTCAGCAATCTGCGCAGAGATTCAGAGATGACTGCCCTGGAGGATACCGCTCTATGCCGGTCCGAATCCGACTGGCTGATCGGCATCAATGCTACCAGGGCACTCACCGGGTTCAATTCAAGGCGGGGCGGTTTTTTTCTGACCCCCTGTGGACGGGTCCAGACGCCGACTCTTTCCTTGCTCGTCAAGCGGGAACGGATACGTCTGGGTTTTATTCCCCGTCCTTATTGTAACCTCCTGGCAACCTTCGTCCACCCGGGTGGATCCTACCCCGGAAAATGGATCGATCCGGCCTTTGTAAAGGATCAAAACGTACCCGACGGCAAGGAAGACCGGATATGGAATCCCGGTGAAGCCGACCGGATCGTCGACGCATGTACGGGACAACCTGCCAAGGTAGTGGATACGAACAAAAAATCCAGCCAGCGTTCACCACAGCTTTTTGATCTGACCTCCCTGCAACGTGAGGCAAACTCCCGTTTCGGTTTTTCCGCAAAGAACACTCTGGGACTGGCCCAGGCCCTCTATGAACGACATAAGGTCCTGACCTATCCGCGTACCGACAGCCGCCATCTGCCCGAAGACTATCCGGATACCGTAAAACAATCCCTGAAGTCCCAGGCGGAGTGGGAGTTCGGCAAATTTGCCAAGACTGCCCTGGACCAGAATTACGTCCACCCCGACAAACGTATCTTCAATAACGCCAAGATCTCCGATCACCATGCCATCATCCCGACCACAAAGCTCCCGGCTGCCCTCTCCGAACCGGAGATGAAGATTTACAGAATGGTTGTCCAGCGTTTTCTGGCCGTCTTTTTCCCCCCGGCTCTCTTTTTTCTGACCAGTCGTCTCTCGACCGTTGCCGGTGAGACCTTTTTGACGGAAGGAAAAATCATGACCGAGCCGGGCTGGAAGGTGATCTACGGCAAGGAGGGCAATGACGATTCAGATACCGTTTTGAGTCCTGTTCAGGCAGGGGCTACGGTCCGCTGTCACGAGATCGAGAAGAAAGAAACGGAGACCGTTCCGCCACCCCGTTTCAATGAGGCCACCTTGTTGTCCGCCATGGAAAATTCCGACAAAATGGTAGAGGACGAAGAACTGGCCGGCGCGATGAAAGACAGAGGCTTGGGCACCCCCTCCACCAGGGCCGCCATCATCGAAAAATTGATCAATGAACAATATGTAGCCAGGGAAGGCAGGGAACTGGTGCCGACCGGCAAGGCCTTCGAGCTCCTGGCGCTCCTCGAAGCAATGAAGATTGACGTTCTTGCCTCACCTGAAATGACTGGGGAATGGGAATATAAACTCAACCAGATCCTCAGGGGTAAATTCACCAGGGACCAATTCATGCAGGAGATCCGGGAACTGACCCGGCATATCACATTCCAGGTCAAAAATTTCGAAAAGACCGAGGTCAGGCTGGAGGCACCGTTCAGCCCTGTCGATGGCGTCCGTTATTTCGATTCACCGATGGCCTATGTTTCAGAGGATGGGAAAACGAGTATCCGAAAGATCCTGGGCGGCCGGGTAATGACCACAGAAGAGGTCACCGCCCTGGTCAGAGGAGAGACCCTGGGGCCATTCAATGACTTCAGATCGAAAAAAGGCAAACCTTTTTCCGCATCGGTCAGAATGAAAGCCACCAGGATCGAATTCATCTTTGCCGACTCAGTCGATGATCTTGACCTGGACAATATCAGAAAATCGGTTCCACTTGGCCTCTCACCCATCGACAAGACACCTGTTTTCGACACTCCGACCATTTATATGTCTGAATCGGCCCTGGCCGGTGACGAAACGAAGGGCCTGAAGATCAGCAAAATCATCCTCTCGAAAAATATCGCTCCTGAACATATCGCTCAGCTTCTCTCGGAGGGGAAGACAGAACTCATCAGAGGATTCATCTCGAAGAAAAAGAGGCCATTTGACGCCTTCCTTCTTCTGGGAAAAAATGGTAAGATCAGTTTTGACTTCCCTCCCAGAAAGACACAGAAAAAGTCACAAGAAAATTGACAGCCCTGCTCGAACAGGGCAAATACCGGATAATGAAAAAACAAAAAATGAACCATCCATCTCAAGATGGACTTGAACTTGCGAAGGCATGCGCGAAGATTGCCCTGGATGCAAAGGCGGAAGACCTTATTATCCTCGATGTCAAGGGGATTGCTTCCTTCACCGATTATTTTGTCATCATGAACGGAAGATCGACACGGCACGTCCAGGGACTGGCCGAGGCTATCGAAGGCGAATTCCGATCTAAACGGATCAAGGCATCGCATGCCGAAGGACTGCAGGAAGGTATGTGGGTTCTGCTTGATTTTGACGATGTGATAATCCATATATTCTATTACGAACAAAGGAGATTTTACAATCTGGAAGGTCTCTGGCATGATGCCCGCCACATCGACCTGGACGGGATCTAACCCTCACCCGCCCGGCATCATCTGATCCTTCAGCTCCCCTTTCCCTGTTATCATCTGAATAACCTTCAAAATGATAAACCTATGCAATATCTGAGCACACGAGGTGGGATATCTCCAATCCCGTTCACCCAGGCAGTGATGATGGGACTGGCCGTCGATGGCGGCCTTCTTCTGCCCCGGACAATTCCCCGGATCGGCAGCGATACCTTCAATTCATGGAAGAATCTTACGTACCAGGAACTGGCTTTCGAGGTAATGTCGCGGTTTATAGACGACATCCCCGACAGCGACCTGCGCGACCTGATCAACAGGTCCTATGCCGGCTTCGGGGTCAAAGAAATTACCCCGCTTGTCCATCACGGAAATCTGCACATCCTGGAACTCTTTCATGGGCCGACCCTTGCTTTCAAGGATATCGCCCTGCAGTTCCTCGGCAATCTCTTTGAATACCTGCTTGAGAAAAAAGACGGAGTGATGAATATCCTCGGAGCAACCTCCGGCGATACCGGCAGTGCCGCCATTTATGGGGTGCGAGGGAAAAATCGGATCAACATTTTCATCCTCCATCCCTACAAACGGGTCAGTCCCATCCAGGAAAAGCAGATGACGACCGTCACAGACGCCAATGTCTTCAATATTGCGATCAAAGGCACCTTTGACGACGGACAGGCCATCGTTAAGTCCATCTTCAACGATATCGAGTTTAAGACTGCGCAAAATCTGGGGGCCATCAACTCCATCAACTGGGCACGGGTCTTAGCTCAGGTCGTCTATTACATTTACAGCGGTCTGCATATCATGAAAGACGAAAAGGACCGCTCCTTTGATTTCGCCATACCTACCGGCAACTTTGGAGATATCTTTGCCGGCTATATCGCCAAACAGATTCTCCCGGAAGGGATGATCCGGAATCTGGTGCTGGCCACCAACGCCAATGACATCCTAGCCCGTTTTATTAATAACGGCGACTATTCTCTGGGAGAAGTCGTCGTCACCTCAAGTCCATCCATGGATATCCAGGCAGCCTCCAACTTTGAGCGCTATCTCTTTTACCTGCTGGATAAGGAACCGGAGAGGACCAAGGAGGCGATGGTCGAGTTTACCAGGACCGGCCGGCTGGATCTGAAAGGTTATCAGGATCAGATTCGGAGGGATTTTGTCGCAAAAAGCGTTTCTGAAGAAGAAGTCCTGCAGACCATTGCCGATTTTTATGCCGAACATGACTATATCCTTGATCCTCATACGGCGGTGGGCGTCAATGCCGCCCTCGCCTGTCTGCAGCAGAATGTCCCCATGATCTGTCTGGCAACAGCCCATCCCGCCAAGTTCGGCTCGGCCGTCGAGAAGGCTATCGGCAGACAACCGCAGGTGCCCGAATCTCTGGTCGGTATCATGGAGAAGACATCACGCTGTGAACTGATGGACGCGGACAGCAAGCAGATTAAGGCCTATATTAAAGCACACGCCATATCCAAATAGGAATATAAACCGGGAACTTCGCTGCAGAGCATGGACCATTCGGACAGATATCGAGAAAACGTGGAGGCCTGTGTGGCCTTTCTTCGTGACAGGTTTCCTTTTGTTCCGAACATCATCCTCCAGCTGGGCACGGGCCTCGGCGGTCTGGCTGAACAGGTTGAGCCGGCATGTATCATCCCCTATACTAAAATCCCGCACTTTCCGCAGGCAACGGTTGCAAGCCATCAGGGCAATCTGATCCTCGGCCGCCTGAACGGCCACCCCATAGCCGTCCTGCAGGGCAGATTTCATTTTTATGAAGGATATTCAACCAAAGAGGTCTCCTTTCCAATCAGGGTCCTGGCTTTACTGGGTGCAAAGACCCTTGTGCTGACCAACGCCGCCGGAGGGCTCAACCCCCTTTTTCAACCCGGCTCGATCATGGTTATCAAGGATCACCTGAATTTCCTAGGCGAAAATCCGTTGCGCGGCCCCAACGTCGACAGCTGGGGTCCGCGTTTTCCCGACCTCTCGCACCCTTACGAACCGGCCCTGATCAAGATCGCACTCGACAGCACCCGGCACTGCGGCCTGAAGAATGTGATCACCGGGGTCTATGTCTGTATCCCGGGGCCAAGCCTGGAGACTCCGGCCGAAACACGTTGGCTGAGAGACTGCGGGGCCGATGCGGTGGGAATGTCCTCGATCCCGGAGGTGCTGATCGCCCTGCATGCGGGCCTCAAGGTACTGGGACTCTCCGTCGTCTCGAATATCAATGATCCCGACAACTTTCAGCCGATCATCCTGGAGGATATAATCGACACGGCCGAAAAGGTCGCCCCGCAGCTGGAACGCCTTATTATCGAGATCATCGGCAGAATCCGGAATCCTTCATCGCAAGGCCTGCAACCATGACCACTCCATCGCCCCGAATCGATCTCCTCCTGACCGGCCGTTATTTGCTGTCTGCTTCAACCCAGGACAGTGTTATCGAAAACGCAGGGATAGCGATTGCCGGCGACACCATCGCCGCTGTCGGCTCGACGGACGATCTGGTCCGTCTCTATCCCGGTGCAAGACGCCTGCATGAAGCTTACGGCCTGATTATGCCCGGTCTGATCAACACCCATACCCATGCGGCGATGACCTGTTTCAGAGGGCTTGCCGACGATCTGCCGCTGATGATCTGGCTTGAAGACCATATCTTCCCGATCGAGGCACAACTGACCGGCGAGATGGTCTACCACGCGGCCCTTCTGTCATTGGCCGAGATGATCAAATCAGGGACGACCAGCTTCTGTGATATGTACCTTTTTGCGGGAGATGTCGCCAGGGCAACCGAGAAGGCCGGCATGCGGGGCTGGATCGGCGAGGTCCTCTACGATTTCCCGTCCCCTTCCTATGGCGAGCTGGAGAACGGATTCACCTATGTCCGGGAAATGTTTGACCACTATAAGAAAAATCCGTTAATCACGATCACCTGTGACCCGCACAGTGTCTATACCTGTTCACCGGATCTGCTGACAAGGATCGGCGAGATGGCCGATGAGCAGGGGAGCATGTATGTGATCCATCTGTCTGAAAACCAGGCCGAGGTGGACACCTGCAGGCAACGGTACGGATGCTCTCCGGTCAACCATTTGAAAAACCTGGGATTGTTGCATGAGCGAACCCTTGCCGACCACTGTGTGGTGCTTGACGATGCCGAGATCGATCTGCTGGCCGGACACCGGGTCAAGGTCTCCCATTGCGTGGAATCGAATATGAAGCTCGCCTCCGGAACCGCCCCGGTGGTGAAGATGCTTGACCGGGGGATAACCCTGTCCATCGGCACCGACGGCAGCGCCAGCAATAATGATGTGGACATGTTTTCCGAGATGAACAGCGTCGCCAAGGTGCATAAGGTCGCCTGCATGGATCCGACCGTGATGAACGCCGAGACGACCCTGCACGCCGCCACCTTGGGTGGGGCTGCGGCGCTTCGAGTCGAAGAGGCAATCGGCTCGATTGCGATCGGGAAAAAGGCCGATGTCATTGTACTCAACCTGCACCAGCCGCATCTGACCCCGATCTACAATGTCCCGTCTCATCTTGTCTATGCCGCCCGGGGTGCGGATGTAATCCATTCGTTTATCAA
This sequence comes from uncultured delta proteobacterium, assembly GCA_903901335.1. Taxonomy (GTDB): domain Bacteria; phylum Desulfobacterota; class Desulfobulbia; order Desulfobulbales; family Desulfocapsaceae; genus CAIUQR01. Next base: position 54,195 of record CAIUQR010000059.1, read on the forward strand.
CGGCAGACAGGTGATGCATAACAGACAGCTTCTGACTATCGATGAAAACGATATCCTGGCCAGGATGAGCCGTATGAGTCGAGAAATCCAACAGTTTCGCGGACAAAGCCGAAGCTGATTTCCAGGACATCCGTCGCAGGTCTTGACTTTCTCCCCGTACTGCTCTACATTCAAGCGGGAAAGCGGGATTCTCACCTGGAGCAGAGGGCGGCTCCCGAGCTACAACTTCTACCTCGAGGTATTCTTATGTTTGGACTTGGTATGCCGGAATTATTGGTCATTCTGGTCATTATTGTAATAATTTTCGGGGCCGGCAAGCTTCCGGAAATCGGTTCCGGTATCGGCAAGGGTATTAAAAACTTCAAAGATGCGACGAAGAAAGAAGAGGCTAAAAAGATCGACGACGAAAACAAGCCTGATTCTGCCGCCTGACCTGTTTTTTTCTTTTAAATATTCAACTCATTACGGGCAAAACTATGTTTGGACTTGGAACACCTGAATTGATCGTTATTCTGGCAATTGCCTTTCTTATCTTTGGCGGCAAAAAGCTGCCTGAGATAGGCGCTGGTCTTGGTAAGGCCATCTCCTCTTTCAAGAAGGGTATCAAAGATACCGAAGACCTTCCCGGGGTAAAGGAAATGGCCGAGGTCAAACAGAAGGTCGATCAGGTCAAGAATATCGGCAATAGCCTTAAATAGCCCCATCCGTTACAGACACCGGTTCAAGGAAACATTGCCGGCTGGTTGTAGTCTCGGGGCTTGGTCGTGTCCGGGCTTATCGTTTCGGCTTATCATGGTCAGAAAACCGCATCCTGACGACCATCCGTACCTATCCCTATCCCGGTCTATATCAAACGAAAATGCCGCTTCGGTAAGACTCTCGGGACTGGAACCGAAGTTCAGAACCAGCGGCGATTCGCCTTTCACCCACTTGATGGCCGCACCGGCAGGTGATACGCCGATCCTCTCCAGGGACAGCTCCATCCAGACATCCGTTTCCCTCCCGTCGGTAAGCCTCAGATACCCCTTTGATACAATAGTGAGATACTGGCATTCATAGTGCAGCTTGTGGGATAGAAAGGATACCTGAAACGGCGCCCCGCCGAGTTCCAAATGTTTCGGTAATGACTGACTGCTTCCCTTTCCTGAATACAATGCCACAAAATCCGTCGATCCCAGAAGGGAATGAAGAATGACATTTCGGCCGATTACCTCTCCTGCCAGGGCGGCTATAACTCTTTCCGTTTGCAGGAGTGTCTCAGAACATCCTTTCTCTCCGTCCCCGGCCGGTGTCACGGAGGCTCGCGGCAGCTTCCTGTCGCCAGGGCTGTCAACGGCATTTATCCAGGGCCGCTGTGATGAATATTTCTTTATTCCCCCCATCTGAATCTTTCCCCCTCTGAAATTTTCAAATATATCCATAACCAACTGATCAGGAGTTGCATTCACCCCAAACCCTGGGTTGACAATATCTATCGTATTGATCCCCATCACTTTCAAAGTGATAGAGCAGCAAACATCTTTCCTCCCTCTTTTCGGCAGATTTTCAACATACCTATAGCATCATTGTGCACTCAGCTCATATTCCTGAAACCCTCTTGACTTTTGACCACCTTCGGAGTAATGTTTCAGGTCCATCGCAATATTGTTATCGCTGTTGATTAACTGCACAAAAAAGTCACAAAATTGCGATGAATTACTAAAAAATCAATCAGGAGAAAGGCATGTGTCGTTTAGCCCTGAAGACAGCCAATGAACCGTTTTCCCCTTACACGGTTCTGACCGCCATGGAGGCCATGAAGGAAGGCTACGACGGCTCCGGTTTAGGTATTCTTCTCCGGGGTATGGAGTTTGAGGATTTTAAATATAATCCTAAATTTCCGATTCTATCCGGAATAGCCCACAGCGAAAAATCATGGCATCGTCTCGACGATTTCATGGAAAACCGCGGTTATGATCTGAAATACGATCATAAATTTGCCATGCGGCGGGATCTGATCGAGGCAAAGGACCGGTATCGTTACTTCGTCCGGGCCTACCGGATGCCTGACCGTTTCTCGAACAGCACCCAGGATGAAAAAGACGAGGAGCTGATGCTCACCCGTCTTGCCCTGCGCAAAGACGGAGAAAAACACGGCGATCTCACCGTCTACTCCTTCTGGCCCGATGTGACTGTGATAAAAGAGGTCGGCTGGCCGCTCCAGGTCGGCGATACTCTCTGCCTGCACGATGGTCAGATTAAATCGCGCGTCTGTATGGCCCAAGGGCGGCAGAACACCAACTACGGTATCAACCTTTACGCCTGTCACCCGTTTTTTCTGCAGGGCATCGCGACCATGACCAATGGCGAAAACACCGCCTTCGTGCCGATCCGCGACTGGCTGCTGGGCAAGGCCTTCCCCGGATATATGGGATACCAGAGTGATTCCGAGGTCTTCGCCCATATCCTCCATTACACCTTGAAGATGCTGAAACTGCCGCTGCAGGCCTATAAACACATCATCACCCCTCTCAGCCCGAGCGAGCTTTCCCTGCATCCCCAAGGTGAATTTCTGATGGGCCTGCGCAGTGTCTGCAGGCGTCTGATTATTGACGGCCCGAACACGGTCATCGGCACCCTGCCCGACGAGACCTGTCTGCTGGTCATGGATCAGAAGAAGATGCGGCCGGCAACGGTCGGCGGAAGGCCTGGAGAATGGGCAATTGCCTCCGAGATGTGCGGCGTCGATGCGATGATACCGGATCGTGACCCATCCTTCGATTTCCAGCCGATGCGTGAACATACAATCCTTGTACCCCCAGATAGAAAGGAACTGACAATATGGTCTCAGTACGACCCGTATCCGTTACCCCAAGCAGCCTGACCTACAGCGATATCCCGTGGATCGTCGAACACCGTGAAGACAGGTGCACCCTGTGCGGCCACTGCACCTCGGTCTGCCCGAAGAACGCAATCTACCTGGCCCACCGGCGCCAGAGGATGCCGAAACTTGATATCCTGAACAAGAACCGGAGCAATGACTACCGGACCTTCGTCGGTATCCGCCAGCGAACCACTATGGCCAACGCCTGTATCGGCTGCGCAATGTGTGCGATGGTCTGCCCCAATGAGGCCATCACCCCGGTACCGAACACCAATGAACACCGCTCCCTCTTTTTTCATAATCAGAAAGGGGAACCCCGTAAACGCGGCGGACGCAGAAATGCCGGCGGGCCCACTCTTCTCGACAGGATATTATTCGACAGGATCTCGATGCTTACCGACCCGGCTCTGGATGCCGGACGTCACGAATTCAACGTTACCACAACGCTTGGCAGGGTTCTTGCGCCGGAAGAATTCCTGAACCGGACATTGAATGGCGGCTGGATCCCCCCGACCAGGGAAATCTTCCCGTTTGTGATCGGATCGATGTCCTTTGGCGCCCTTTCACCGAATATGTGGCTCGGTCTCCTGCAGGGTGTTGCCTACTGCAACGAGGTCCTGGGCATCCCGGTAGTCATGTGTACCGGCGAAGGCGGCTGTCCGCCGTGGGTTCTCAGAAGCAGATATCTGAAATACCTTATCCTGCAGATTGCCTCCGGTTACTTTGGCTGGGATGAGATCATCAGGGCCATCCCGGAAATGCAGTGTGATCCGGCCGCAATAGAGATCAAATACGGCCAGGGGGCAAAACCCGGCGACGGCGGTCTCTTAATGTGGTTCAAAGTCTCCAAGATGATCGCCCGTCTGCGCGGCGTCCCCGAAGGAGTTGATCTTCCATCGCCGCCGGTCCACCAGACCCTCTATTCCATCGAAGAGAGCGTCATGAAGATGATGCAGACCCTGTCCATGGCCTTTAATCATAAGGTCCCGGTCTACCCGAAGATCTCGGCCTCGACCTCGTCCAAGTCGGTTCTGAATAATCTGGTCCGCAATCCCTATGCCGGCGGGCTGGTTATCGACGGTATCGACGGAGGCACAGGCGCTGCCTACAATGTCTCGATGGACGCCACCGGGCATCCCATCGCCTCGAACGTGCGAGAATGTTATCTGGATCTGATCGCTCAGGGCAAGCAGAACGAGATACCGATCTTTGCCGCCGGTGGTATCGGCAAAAACGGCAATGTCGCCCAGAACGGCATGGCCCTCATCATGCTCGGGGCCTCCGGTGTCCATATCGGCAAGTATGTGATGCAGGCTGCCGCCGGTTGTCTCGGCAACGAGAAAAATCGTTGTAATGTCTGTAACGTGGGAATATGTCCGAAAGGCATCACCAGCCAGAATCCTAAACTCTACCGTCGTCTTGACGCCGACCTGGTTGCTGAACGGGTTGGCGATATCTTCATGTCGATCCAGACGGAGATGAAAAAGATCATGGCACCTCTGGGCCGGTCCCAGAGTCTGCCCATCGGCATGTCCGATGCCCTGGGTATCAACGATAAGGATGCGGCAGAAAGGCTGCAGATCAAATATGTCTGTTAACCAGCAAGCCCGATCAGTTTGTGCCTGGTCCGGCCAAGAGCTGATATCTGAGAGAAGGAGTTTTCAGTGACTATGATTGTAAAAGGCCGCGACGAACAGGGCCGGCGAATCAATTCCATGGATTTCGAGAAGATGGTGCGGGAGGCCGCGGCAAACTCCGCCCACCTCACCCTTGAATCCTACGGTCAGCACAATATCGGCCTCAGGTTACAGCACCCGGATGGTCTGCATATCGAGGTAAAAGGACCATCGGGCCAGCGGCTCGGCTGCATGGGAATGCCGGGGACCTCCATCGTCTGCCATGGCGCCACCTCCGACGATGTCGGCTATCTGAATATCGGTGCGGAAATCACCGTCCTCGGAAACGCCACCAACGGCGCCTGTAACGCCATGGCCATGGGCAAGGTCTACATCAAAGGCTCCATCGGTGCCCGTGGTCTGACCATGACCAAATGGAATCCGGATTATAAAAAGCCCGAACTCTGGGTCCTTGGTTCGACGGGTGATTCCTTTGCCGAATTTAACTGCGGCGGCACCGCCGTGGTCTGCGGTATCGATCCGAAGAACCCCGAAAATGTTCTGGGATACAGGCCCTGTGTCGGCATGGTCGGCGGTGTGATCTATTTTCGCGGCAAAACCGATGGCTCCTACGCCAAAACCAATGCCCGTCTCGACCGTCCCAATGACGAACAATGGCAGTGGTTGATGGAGAGAATGGGCTACTTCCTGAAACAGATCGGCTCTCCTGATCTGCTGCCCACCCTCTCTGTCCGCGAAGAATGGCAGGTACTGGTCTCCATTACCCCGCAGGAAAGAGCGCTGATGTTCGCAGGCCCTATGCCGATGGCTGAATTCCGGGAAAAATTCTGGAAGGATGCCTTTGGCGGCGGTGATCCGTTGCGTGATATCGCCCCCGGCCTTGACCGCAGCCCCATTGAGGCTATCGTCTCAGGTGATCTGCGCCGCAACAGACCCTACTGGGCCAATTGCGAAGCAGCAGCTCCCTGTACTTACTACTGCCCGGTCCATATTCCGACCGTGGAGCGATTGCGTCTGATCAGGGAAGGGCGGGCCGACGAGGCCTATGAGATGCTCCTGCGGTATACCCCTCTGCCCGGCGTAGTCTGCGGTGCCATCTGTCCCAATCTCTGCATAGAAAACTGTTCCCGACAGGGTGTGGACACGGCCATCGATGTGCAAATCCTTGGACGCGCAGTCAGCCATTTCAAGGCCCCGGCCGTGGCCAAGCCCATCGGTAAAAAGGTTGCGGTGATCGGCGCAGGCCCTGGCGGTATGAACGCAGCCTGGCAACTGGCCCTGGCAGGCGTCGAGGTCCATATCTATGAAAAGGACAAAAAGATCGGCGGCAAGCTTGCTCAGGTCATCCCCTGGGAGCGTCTGCCTCAGGCCATCTGGGACCAGGAGATAGAACGTTTTCTGTCCACCCCCAATATTCATGTTCATCTCGGGGCGGGGATGGATAAGAAAAAATTCGCCAAACTGCATAAAGATTTCGATTATGTGGTTGTGGCCGTCGGCACCCATGCTCCCCGCCGTATTCCGTTCCCCGGTCATGAACGGGTTATAGCCGCGCTGGATTTCCTGAAGAGTGCAAAGAGCGACACCCCACCTGCAATCGGCAGGGAGGTGGTCATTATCGGCGCCGGCAACGTCGGCTGCGATGTCGCCTGCGAGGCCTACCGGCTCGGAGCCGAAAAGGTGACCCTGATCGATATTCAAAAACCGCTGGCCTTCGGCAAAGAAAAAGAAAATGCCGAGACATTAGGGGCAACCTTCCGCTGGCCGGTCAAGACGAAAGAGGTCACCGCGGAAGGACTGGTCATGGACACGGGCGAGGTCATCCCTGCCCAGACCGTGATCATCTCCATCGGTGATGTCCCGGCCCTGCCCTTCCTGCCTGCTACCGTCGATACCGTCAAGGTCGGCGGGGCCGACTGGATCAAGACAGACACATGCCATCTCACCAGTGATACAAAGGTGCTCGCCATCGGCGATGTGGAAAAACCGGGGCTCGCCACCCATGCCCTGGGTGCCGGGAAGACGGCCGCCGAGTTCATCCTGGCAACCTTCCAGGGTGTCGAATGGAAACCATTTACGAAAAAGCTGATTCCACAGCAGGCCTTAACGATCACTCACTATATTCCGAGCGATTTCGAGGCGACCCAGGACAATCAGGCCGACCGTTGTCTTTCCTGCGCCTCCTGCCGTGACTGTCATCTGTGCGAGACCATCTGCCCGACAGGTGCAATCAGCAGGCGGGCTCTGAATCCAGAGGGTGTTATCGGACAGGTCCCCGGCTTCAAGGCATCGTACGAGTATATCTCCGATGATACAAAATGCATCGCCTGCGGCTTCTGTGCCGACACCTGTCCCTGCGGTATCTGGACAATGCATGTGTATTAAAAGATTTTCCTCATGAGAAACAAAAAAGCCCTGCCACCCGGCAGGGCTTTTTTGTTTCCTTCTCTCAAGAGACAGGGATTATTTACGGACGAACCGAAGGATTACCTTGTATTTCTCCGAGTCGATGTCCTTGGGCAGAGAATTGGCATCGGGTACTAAAATGGTGAGCACCCGCCCCCTTTGCGGATCATTAACTTTTTTTCCCCGGCGTTCCATACCCGATGGACCTGCAATTCCCTTGCGTGGCTGACGTATATGGAGAAGATGCGCCTCGACAGTGGAACCGGTCTCAGCGGCCCTCGGCGGAGTTGGCCCGAGTGGCGGTATCGAACCGATGATAATTTCCATAATTTCGCTCTCCTCAGCTGGTATCTTCAGCGGCAGAAGTACAAATCAGTGCTCAACCGAACCGTCCTTCAATGTAATCAGCGGTTTTGCGATGCCTCGGGGTGACGAATATCTCCTCAGTCGTCTCGTGCTCTATGAGTTCTCCCAACAGCATGAACGCGCATTCGTCGCTGGCCCGGCGGGCCTGGGCCATGTTATGGGTCACAATCAAAATGGTAAACTGCCCTCGCAGATCCCAGATCAGCTCTTCGACGGCCTCAGTCCCCTTGGGGTCGAGTGCCGAGCAGGGTTCATCCATCAGCAGCACCTGGGGCTTGACAGGCAGGAGACGGGCGATACACAGCTTCTGCTGTTCCTCCAGTGAAAGCGATATAGCCCTGTGTTTCAGCCGGTCCTTGACCTTGTCCCACAAGAGCACCTGTCTGAGGGCCTTTTCGACAATGTCGTTCGCCTCCGACCTGGACACCTTCAGGGAAGACGGAGTATGGATCTTATGGCCGAACAGGATATTCTCTCTGATGGACAAAGGCAGTGGATTGGGGCGCTGAAAGACCATCCCCACCTGCTTGCGGAGCTGAACCGGCTCGACATCCCGGGCATAGATATTTTCATCCAGGACCTTGATGGCCCCCTCCACCCGGACATAGCCCAACCGCTCGTTAATCCTGTTGATACTGCGCAGCAAGGTCGATTTTCCACAGCCTGAGGGTCCTATAAGTGAGGTGATAATCCCCTTTTTGACTTGGATATTGACATCGGTCAGGGCCTGGAATGTTCCGTACCAGAGGTTCAGGCCAATGGTTTCGACGGCGTTGGTCATTTCTTTTTCTGCTATCATGCGGATTCTCAACCAAACCTTCCATCTAAATAATCTTTTGTTCTTTGATCCTTGACCTGACCGGCAAACAGATCTTCGGTAATGCCCACCTCAACAACCTCGCCGTCCAGGAATAAGGCCATCCGGTCAGCGAGCCGCCGGGCCTGCTGCACCAGATTGGTGACAAGGACGATGGTCATCTCCTTTTTCAACTTCTTTAAGACATCCTCTATCCGCATTGTGGTCACCGGATCGACCGCGATGGAGAATTCATCGAGCATTAACAACTCAGGCTCCTGGGAAAGGGCGCGGGCAATGGTCAAGCGCTGCTGCTGACCACCCGAGAGCAGACTGCCGAGCGAATCGAGCCGGTCTTTGACCTCGTCCCACAGGGCAGCCCGTTCAAGACACCGCTCGACGATGATATCCAGGTCGGCTTTTCCGGTGACGCCGGAAAGTCGCGGGGCAAGTGCGACATTTTCATAGACGGTAAGCGGCAGGCCGACCGGAAGCGGGAAGACCACACCTATCCGCTTGCGCAGGCTGTAGACATTGCGCCATTTGCGGATATCCCTGTCGTTGAACGTGATCTGACCGGTGAAGGTCATGGAGGGATTGAAGATATCCATCCGATTCAGCGTCTTCAGAAAGGAGGTCTTGCCGCTGTTGGCGGGACCGATGATCCCGAAAATCTCATGTTCATGAACATCGAAGGTAACGCTCTCGAGAACGGTCCTGCCTCCATAACTGATGGCAACATCTTTGACTGCCAGTTTTACCGGATTATCAATATGTGGAAGTGATGCCATAGCCGTTACCATTTTTTCCTGCCCCGCAGATAGACCCGGAAGGCTATGGAAAGGGAATTCATCACCAGCACCAGCGCAATCAGGACAAAGGCCACCCCATAGGGGACATCCTCAGGAACACCCGGCACCTGGGTCGCGAGCACGAACAGATGCAGGGACATGGCCATGGTCTGGTCAAAAACGGACTGGGGCAGCTGCGGCAAGAAAAAGGCGGCACCGGTGAACATGATCGGGGCTGTCTCGCCTGCGGTCTGCGAGACCATCAGGATGATCCCGGTCAGGATACCGCTGATGGAGTTGGGTAAGACGATTTTGCGGATAGTCTGCCATTTTGTCGCTCCCATGTTCCAGCAGGCCTCCCGAAAGGCCATCGGCACGGCCTGCAGCGCATTCCAGGTCGAGACGATAACCACCGGCAGGGTCATGATCCCGAGCGTCAGACTCGCCGCCAGGATGCAGGTGCCGAACCTGAAAAAGAGGACGAAGGCGCCGACTCCGAACAGGGCATGGACTATGGACGGGACCCCGGCCAGGTTGATGATGGCCAGATTGATGATCCGGGTAAACCAGTTATCCCTGGCGTATTCACTGAGGTAGATCGCCGCGGCCACCCCGAGCGGCACCGAAAACAAGAGCGCCACGCTGACCAGCCAGATGGTGCCGATCAGGGCCGGGAAGATTCCCCCGGCAGTCATACCCTCGGTCGGACTCGTGAAGAGGAAATTCATGCTGATCACCGAACTGCCTTTATAGGTCAGAATGGCCAGGATGATGGCCACCGGCAGGATCAGCAGCCCCGCCATCAGCAGGAACAGGATTCTGAAAAGACTTTCAATCTTCCGGTTGCGGATATTGAGTTCGGAGGCCTCAAACATGCCCTACTCCTTACGAATACCGCGCAGAACCAGATCGGCGGTCATATTGATCAGGAAGGTGACGAGAAACAGAAAAATCCCCAGGGTGAACAAGGCCTGATAATGATCCGAACCAACGGCCGCCTCCCCAAGCTCGGCTGCAATGGTTGCGGTCAGGGCCCTGACGGAATCAAAGATGCTGGTCGGCAGATTGATCGAATGGCCGGTGGCCATAAGCACTGCCATGGTCTCACCGAATCCCCGGCCGACGCCGAGCAGGATCGCTGCAACCAGACCATTTTTGGAGGCGGGAACGACCACCTTGAAGATCACCTGCCAACGGGTGGCTCCCATCGCCTCGGCCGCTTCACGGTAACGATCCGGGACGGCCTTCAGCGCATCTTCAGCGATAGTGGTCATGATCGGGGCGGCCATCAGACCAAGGATCAGTCCGGCATTCAGCACATTCAGGCCTATGGGCACATTGAAGACCTTGATGATCAGCGGATTCATAATGGAAAGCCCGATAAATCCCCAGACCACCGACGGTATCGCCGCCAGGAGTTCCACGAGGATTTTCAAGAGTTCCCGTGTCCGACCGGTCGCGAACTCTCCGATATAAATCGCAGCTCCCAGCGAAAAGGGTATCGCAATCAGCATTGCAAGCCCTGTAACACTGGCCGTTCCCGCCATCAGGGCAAGGGCCCCATAAGTCGGTTTCAACTCCGAGGTCGGCGCCCATTTCGGGGAGGTAAAAAAGGTCTTCAGGCTGAAAGGTTGGTCAAGTGACCGGGCGACCAGAAGTTCTTTATATGGACGTGTTTCCTCGACCCCGATGACCCCTTCAACAGCCAGGATAAGATCCTGAGACGTTTTAAAGGCCTTTCCTTCCAGAGGGGTCAGCGCATCAAGCTGAGTATCCGGCATTTTCTTTTCTTCAAGAAGATTGAAGACGGATTCACTGAGCGCGTAATGCGATTTAAAGATAAATCCGACCCCTTCTTTGGTAATAAAGACAAAGATACCGATAATAAAGACAATCGCTGATATCCCGGCAACGAAGACCAGGATCTGGACGGCCTTGTCGACAAACCAGTCCATGTTCCGCCGATCATCCCGGTGCGGCGTGCTGTCAGCTCGGCTCACAGACTGCCTCCCTGCCCCGCATGATCTCCATCAGGTCATGAATTTTCTCAGAAAGCAGCCGGAACGAATCCTTGAACTGCCGCTGCTTATCGGCCTCGGCGATGTCGGACATCTGTGGTCCCACCTGCCATTCGAGGACGACCACATTGAACGGGATCGCCGAGATATAGGAACCGACCGGCCCCTGCAGACCGACAATGACATTAAACTCATCAAGCCTCGGCAGCATCTCGATGGTGGTGTAGTTGCTCGATTCGAAATCGATACCATACTCCTGCATGAACCTGGAAAATCCGGGATCGGTTTCCATAGCCTGCACCCGTCCGGCACTTGCAAAGGCGCCACAGCGTGAGAACGATTTTTTTCCGATCGCCTCCGCCAACCGGCACAGGTAATTATTGGAGTCGGCAACGAACAGTATCTTCACGGGTTTCCGTTTTTTCGTCTCGCCGGAAACGGAAAACATCGTTTTTTCACAGATATTCTTTGATAAATCACTGACCCGTTCAAGAGAATAAAAGACCGACAGCAGGCCCAGGAGGTCTCTGATCGCCCAGGTCTCCTTGTTCTTCTCGTTGGCAAGATCGGCAAAGGCATTTTGAAAAGTATGGTCCACCTGGGAATCAAGAAGCTTGGTACTCCGCGCCAGCTCGATATTGTCGTCATTAAAAGAGGTGATCGCCTGGTGAAGCATATGACGCGACTCCTCTTCCAGCCGCATTACATGCCTGGTCATGGTCTCGTCCAGAGATGTTGTCAGATTGACCGCCACCTTCGAGATGCCGACCGCCTGATCACCAACCCTTTCCAGAAAAAGACAGACATGCAGGATTGATGATACCCGGCGCAGATGCCCTGCACTGGGGAGATACCGGGCGATAAAGGCATAGCACATTTTCGTGATCTCTTCGTTGTCACGATTGATCACATTATCCTTGATAATGGTCTCGTAGGACAACGGGTGATTGCCGGTCAGCAGGGCATGAATCGCATCCCTGATGGCCCTCTCGACCTTTTTCCCCAACTCGGCGGTCTTTTGACCAATCAACGAGATATCATGCTCCAGCCGTTCTTCGTAATGACTCATGTGACTCCTCCCATTGCACTGATCAGGGACCACCATCCTCTCCCGATGCGATTCCTCTTTCCTATTTGCATGTCACTGGTCGTACAGGCGCGTAGCCCTTTTTCTGGATGATGCACTGCCCTTCATCGCTGAGAATCCAGTCCAGGTATTTTTTTACTTCGCCGGTCGGTTTGCCGGTCGTATACATGAACAGCGGCCTAGCAATCGGGTAGGTGTTATCGATGGCCGTAGCCACCGATGGAGCAACACACTTATCACCTTCTTTTGCCGAAACACAGGGCATTTTCACCTGCTCGCTGGCATAGGCAAGTCCGCTGTAACCGATTGCGCACGGGGTTTTTTCAACCAGATCGGTCACATCCTTGGAGCCGTGCATATCTCGGGAGCCGGCCTTGAAGTCCATTTTTTGCAGAACGTCCTCCCGGAAATATTCATAGGTGCCGGAATTATTCTGACGGCTCACCCGGATAATCTCCTGCCCGGTACATCCGGGAACCTTGACACCAAGCTGATCCCAGGAGACGATCTTGCCACCCTCCCCGTAGATCCCGGCGAGCTTTTCCAGGGTGATGGCGTTAAGCGGATTGTCCTTATGCAGAAAGATCGCCAGCGCATCATAGCCGACAATAAACTCAACCGGATCATGACCATTTGTTTTGGCTTGATTTCTCTCTATCCTTTTCAGTTTCCGGCTGGTATTGGCGATGTCGACAGTGCCGTTGATCAGTGCGGCGATCCCGGTCCCCGACCCGCCTCCGGAAACGGCGATCGAGACATTTGGATCAACTTTTTGATAGGCTTCAGCCCAGGTCTGGGCGACATTGACCAGGGTGTCGGAACCCTTATTCTGGATGACGGTCCCTGCAGTATGCCCGGGAGTCCCGGAAAGACTCAGCACCATTGCACAGACTATCAATGCATATTTTTTCATCGGTCTTCCCCCTGTTCCTGATGGTTTCTCAAGATAAAATATTCTTATTTGAAGTGCAACTACAATTAGTTACAATATAAAAGCGTCCTTACGACGCTTCGGCAAGCATACCAGAATCCGCTTCATTTTTCAATCGCCGTCGTCAAGGTTTTTTTACATCAAATAGTATTTGGTATCCTCAGATCGGTAATTATGCAGGCTTCCCATCATATCGAGCATCGATATCAGAAAATGATTGGCACTGATACGGCCCAGCGCCCCCTGACAGCAGCCAGTCTCTCCATATTCCCGACAGAGGTCCCGTCTCCCCCGCGGCGAAAAGAGAAGGGAAGGAACCGGATCTCCGGAGTGTTCGCCCTGGATGCTGTCCGAGGAATGATCACCTGTGACACCGATAACCAGATCATCGATCGGCACAGCGGCAAGGGCCGCATCGAACCGCTCAAGAAATTCCATTTTTCCTGTCGGGTTGAAATCATGAGAACAGATATCAGGCCCCTTCAGATGAATAAAGACGATCTCGTGCTCATGCAGGGCTGTAAGCCCGGTCTGAATCTTCGCGTCGATATCGGTATCGGCCAGGGCGGTAAACACAGGAGAAGTATACACGGTATGTTGCAGGAGCCTGCCAAGCCCTACGATTGTGCAATCTCCGGTAATAAGGGCAGCCTTCAGTTTCAGATAGTGAAGCAGATTGTCCAGAACAAGCATCTCGCCTGCCCCCCGGCAGATGATCCCGTTGGCCTCAAGTCTTCCGGCCTTCCTCCGGGCCCTGTTGAAGGGATGATCGGGAAGCTGCGCACAGGCAATACGGATGAAACGATTGACCACATCGGCCGTCTTTGCCGCCCGGATATTGCCGGGATCATGGGGGATAACCGTTTTTATCCGTAGAGGCGATCCCGACATCGGATCGGAATCGGTGATTGCGGCCGACAGTTCAGGACCGGAAAGATGCAGAATCGCACGGTGTTGCGTGGCCGGATGGATCGAACCGGTGATACCGCAACCCAGATCGACCTTCTGTAAACTCTTTGCGAGTTCCGCCACCTCCTCTTCTCTCAGACGTCCTGCACGCCTGTTTTTGATCAAAAATCCGTTCCCGTCCTTTTCGACGGTCGCAAAATTGCAGCGAATGGCCACATCCCCGTTCTGCAGTACAACTCCGGCACCAGCGGCCTCGATGGGTCCGCGCCGAAGAAACTGGGCGTCCCGCAGAGAGACGCCGGTCAACAAAGCAGTACCGGTATGGGTATCGACAGGGACACCGGGTGCCAAAGGGTCCATCAGTCCCCCTATGCCGCGACTGAGGAGTTTGTCCAAAGTCGGTGTATTGGCAGCCTCAAGGGGCGTCCTGTCCTGGAGTTCCGGGACCGGACGGTCACCCAGCCCGTCAAGAATAAACATCAGACCTTTATGAGAATGCAATGTCATGATACTTCACCTGGAGGGGTTCCCGAACAGCTCATCGGCCGTAATACTGAAATCTTTCCGCAATGTGGCGACAATAATCTTCATGATCTTGCCGATAACCAGTTCCTTATTATCATTGATCACAATAGGGACCTGGCAACGATCGGCCTCCGCCAGCAGGTTCGACTGAATGGCCCAGATTTCCGAAAAATTTTTCAGGTACCGCCGCGCCCGCCGGGCCGGAGCCCGGTCTCCTCGTCCGACGAGCTGTTTTTTTAACTGCTCCTGTTTCAGGACGGCCAGCATAATCATCACCACCGCTGCATCCGCGGCTGGCGGTATCTTCTGCAACAGGTTCGGCTCGACATGCACACCCTCCAGAATCAGGGATACCCGTTCCTTCAGTGCCCGGTTGATGACGGCTTCGCAGCTTGTCGCCAGCAGCCTGGACTGCATAGAATAGCCGTCAATGAGCAGAGAATCCGATGGCGGCCCCACGGTACTTCTGACACGGGGCAAAGTCTGCCAGGCATTGAAGGACGAGACATGCAGGATCGGCAGAAGGCCGGGCGGGAGCATGATCCGCATCACCTCCCGGAGCATATCGGTAGACTGAGTTCTGACGATATCGAGACTGTGGGCAATCTCTGTTGCTATGGTGGATTTGCCGCTGCCGGTGGCCCCGCCGATCAGCAGCAGCAGAGGTTTGCCGCTCTGCTGAAAATTTTTCCAGACCAGATAGTCCTGATCATAGGGAGGACCGAATTCGTTCTTCAGGATCTGGTACATCCGGTATCCGAGAAGAGCAACGGAAAGCTCACGCCTGTTTTCCTGGGCCAGGGAATCCTTCAGCTTGCCGATCACCACCATGGACTCGTCGGAGGTAAGCCCGCAGGATTCGAGGAGGCGCCGGTTGTCACTCGTAGAGAATCCTGCGCTCGTCCCGTCCCGTTCGATAATGGTGATAGGTTCAGCAGGCAGAGAACGGTCGGAATATCTGGCGATGATGTCGAAAAAACCATCTTTGGCCAGCAGGTCGACAACCATCTCTCTCAATTCCATAGACTGAAACTCGGTCTTACGGGTAAGGGTCAGCCCGTCGCGGGCAAGCGAAGAGATCTCGTAGGCCTTGTCGAAGGGCAGTCCGCTGTCCTGCAGGGAACGGATCAGAATGCCACGAAGGAACGGGATGCGGCTGCCGGTGAGTGAGTCAGTGATAAAGGTCTTGGCCATCTGTCAAAATGAAATAATAGAGTATTCAGGCTGCATGCCAGTTCGATCGGGGTTTTCACCTGGCGATCCGCCCATCCGTCCCGTCCAATTGTTTTGAAACTTAACCTCCCTGACTGCTTACCATATTTTATCGTGTATTTTAAGATAAAAGAACACCGCCGGCACAACCGGTCAATCAGCCTGCTTCCGTTACCGCGTTGGCGTGATCCATACGCTTATGGCCGGGAATTGAATGAACTTCAGACATATTTATCTTTTGACTTTTAACAACCTATTATATAGTATTGTAATATTTGTGAATTATTAATAAAGAGAGGTGTGTCATGCGATATTTCTGGTGGGTGTGGTTGGCAGCGATTTTAAACGGGTGCATCCCCTATTCGGATAATCCGCTCACGGCGCCGGATAAGGCAGGCCCGGACCCGGCAATTCTGGGGACCTGGTTTCTGCACGAAGAAGGCGAAACCGTTTTTCTTCATCTGGGGATCGATGAAAAAACCAAAGGGCTTCGTGTGGTGATGGTGGAGTTTCAGAAAGATGGCGAGGTAAAGACCTCGGAATTGATCGGACACACTTCCCGCCTGGGAAATAACACCTATATGAATCTTCGCTGGGATTGGCCGGCAGACCCGGAGACGGGGTATCTTTTCGTGAAATACCAGATCAAAGGAAATAGGATAGCTCTGGGACTGATTCGATCCGATGAAGTGGAAAAAGCCATCCGGGAGGGAAAGCTTCAGGGAAGAATCGATCAAAATCCAACATCCGTGCGGCTTACCGGGTCATCCGAGCAATTGCAGGAGTATGTTCAAAGGCAGGATGCGGCCTTGTTTGAAGAATTAAAGTGGATGAACCGGTGGAATCTCTCTCAAGACCCCGCCGGGGCTTCCCTTGGACAGGACGGGGATGGGATTACCGTTGAGCGGCGGCAGGAGTTTTCGGAAACCGTTTATTCTCTCGGGGATGAGTCCTGCCACCTGAGCCTGACCGCATACGAATCGGAGTCAAATCTCGGGGTTGTTGTCGCCCGGTCAAAATGCGTCTTATCCTGGCAACGGCAATTATCTCTTTTTGAAAAAGGGTTGACCAGGATGCTGGAAGACGAGAAACAGGCCTCTGCTTTTCGTGCGCTGTCCTGGGGAAGACTGGCGCCCGATGAGCGTGTCCCCTATGAAATGTCCTATCGGCTGGCTTTGGCGGCGTTCGAATCCCCGTTATGGGATAAAAAGCGGGGGCGGGCAAAGACCGGGCACGAAAACAATTGTGTGGTGGAGCTTGCAAATAAAGAAGATATCTACAGAGAATTAAAGGTTATATTTACAACGCTAAACCGGTCCGTGCGGTTTTCGAGTGCTGAAAAAGTGCTGGTGATGGAAGCGGGGAAACTGCCTTTCTTCGATGCGCTGAAAATGCATGGGGTTCAGGCCAAAGACAGACTCCCCTTTGACTGCCAGGCCTGGTTTTCCGTGTCCGGTCCGGAGCAGCAATGAAAAATCCGTGACTTTCATTTTTGGACATAAGGAGGGCCAGTGTCAAGATATACGAATGAAAATATTTTCAACAAACGTAGGTTGTGTCGGAAAAACAACGATTGGCTGGAAAACAGGGAAGGCTACGAGAACCCAAACCGGGGAAGCTGTGAGGATTGGCATTATTGGATACAGATGAGCTATTGGCTCAGCTGATTTCTGGCCCGCCTCAGGAAGGAATATGCGGATAAATGCAAGGTTTTAGATATGATTTAGAACTTTCCTCAGAATCCACAGATTCAATTTCAACCCTTGACATATGCATACAATATATCCATACTGAAGCATATCATTTATGCATATAAGGAGAACTTTCATGAGAACAACACTCAATATCGAAGACAACCTGCTTGAAAAGGCCGCGAAATTGACAGGAGTCACCGAAAAAACATCCTTGGTCAGGCTTGGGCTGCAGGCGCTTATCGCCAGGGAAAGCGCAAAACGGCTCTCCGAATTAGGGGGAACTGAAAAGAGTCTGAAGAAGATTCCTCGAAGAAGGAACGAGGTGATATAGCATGGTTCTGGTCGACACATCAGTCTGGGTAGAACATTTTCGATCCGGGACTATCGGGCTGGAGGCAGTATTAAATGATGGCCATGTTGTCTGCCACCCGTTTATACTTGGTGAACTCGCGTGCGGAAACCTGAAAAAGAGAACGGAGATCCTTGCTCTGCTTCAGGACCTTCCCATGGCTTCCTGTGCTGAAAATCATGAAGTCATTCAATTCATTGAAGATAACAAACTCATGGGAAAAGGGCTCGGTTATATTGATATCCATCTTCTTATGTCTGCCCTGTTGACAAGAATTCCCCTGTGGACAATTGACAAACGATTGCACGAGGTCTCGCTGTCACTTCTCCCATCACATTGACGAAAGGTGAACATAGGGAAAATCAGCGTCAGGCACTTATCGTTTTTTGCAATATTCCGACGTTAAGAAGGGCCTGTACATCATGTCATAACGGAGCATGCGTTGGCCATCGACGACATGTGATAGTGTAAAACATAATAGTAGCAAATGTCATCACGGTTCCTGATACACCTAACAAGAAACCACTGGTTATCCAGCGCATTTTCTTATTAACAGAGTCAAAGGATGATTTGCTCAGCTATTATTTTATTTCGCCTAACCAATCTTGAGCAAAGGTTCTTGCTGCAGTTACGGTTTCTTTGCCTGCTCTGAAGTATAATTTCCATTGACTGTCTTTGCGCTCATATTCCTGATCAATGAATTTTATTGTACCAGGTTTAATTTCAGTAGTTTTTGCATCAAAATTAATTCCAGCGGATTTTTCCAGGAAGGTAGTAAGCCAAATTTTAATCATTGGATTGGGATTATTTCCGGGATACGTATTTTCCCAGGCAGCAACACTTTTGGCATACTCATTCATCTGCATATCATATGATTGTTTTATGTAGCTGTCCATTTCAGGAGTGTACAGTGTATTTTTGGGATCATCTATTTCTTTTAACTGTTGATGAAGTCCTTTAATTACATCGTCAAACATTGCCTGTTGATCGTTTGCAACCTGGCTTTTACTTCTTTCTATTTCAGCAATGAATTTCTTTAAATTTTCCCGGTGTTCATCTTTTAATTGAGCTGAGTATTTGGGCGCCTCCGGCGCTGCGGGCTTTTTGTCTTCTCTATACTGATTATATTTTTCAAGAAATTCCTTTGATGCCAGATACTCTTTAATATTTTTCCCCATCAATTGTATAATTGAAACCCTGTCCTGGGCGGAAAGATCTTTCAAGGTTTTTACATTCGGAATAAAATATGAAGGACCTGTGACGGCATGGAAAATATCTGATTTTGCGGCTTCTTCGCTCGTTTTAAACTGCAGAAGGAGACTGTTTAATTTTGCATCAACAACGTGTCCGGCCGTAAATCCGAACAGAAGGAGGAGTACTGGAGACAGGAGGAAGAATTTTCTCATAATGGGCTCTCTGGATTAATTTTTAAGTAATTAAGGACGTTACCTTGAAAAGGTTTTTCCTGACAGGCACGTCAAATATTCGATTGTTCTCATCAACGGCTGACACCTTTTCTTTGAAAAAATGGATTATTCTGTTTTCCATGTCCTGCTGGGCCCGCAAAAGCATTCCGGTTTGTTTTTCCAGCTTTCTGAGATGATCACTCTGCCCGCCAAGGGTAATGATGCTGCAGTTATAGTTGAGACAGAACATCGGCTTGAACAAAAAGATGCATCCTTTTTCGCCCAGATAACAACAGCCTATTCCATTGCTCCGCTGAATATCTACAACGACTCCGGCAAGCATATTCGTCAGCAGCTGTACCACATCCGTCTCTGCCGCAATGGCCATGCTGCAGCATCCGCCGCTGCCCTGTGCGCATCGGGTACAGGTGCGGTCCATCTCCATGACCAGCATCTGCTGTCGGAGCGCCTGGTGCCGGCCACAGAGATCCATCATACCGGCGGCCACTCGCGGGTCCTGCGCCAGCTCTTCGCCATAAAGCCGGAAGAGCCTTCCGGCCACCTCCAGTTTCGTGCCGATGTCTCCACTGTAGAAAAGATCGTAGAGTTGTGGCAGCACTGGGTTGTTTTCCTTCATCTGTTCCTTAATTTGCTGTTCATAGCTCTTCCCAAAACCATTATTTTTATGTGTCTAAGTTCCTGCAAGCCTTCCTCATGGTCGACAGTCAACTTCAGCACAAATTAAGCATGATAGGATGATTCGAATCTTGAATAGAAATTTTCAGCAAAAGCTGATTGCGCCACCGTATTGAGTTGGAGGTGCCTGAAGGAAAAAGCATCAACCACCTCTCCGGTTTTCTTCAAACATCTCCACCGGCATTGGGTGACGCAAAAGCCAAACCATTTTGATCGGTCTGTCGTTTTTGAAGCTAACCCGCTCTGCCGGGCCGAGATAGACAAACGGCACGGTGCAGCCATTTTGTTTTTTCTGGTCCCGAGCAAAAATCAGGATGGTGTACCCCCGTGCGACGTGGTCAATCAGGTTTTGCCCTACTATAGAATGTTGCGTGGTGTTCGATTGCGATTCCCAGTGCAACAAATCCCTGCTGATAGGATAATCAGCATACATAGTACTCGGAGAAAATTCCTTTTCAGTTTTCTGATAAGTAATGAGGAGTGCATATGCTTTGAGATCTGCAAAATGCAGAATACCAATACCTCGTTGCCCAGCACTGGAAAGAGTTGCCCTTCCAAACGCAGCCTGGATATCTTTGATTCCAAAATGAGCATGTAATTCGAGATGGCAGGAAAAGGGAAGTTCCGGTACTACCCCGCTGACTATGGTTTCCACCTGCGCCCATGTCAGAATTTCAACCAAGTCGCTGAGAATCGAAGGATTCTTTGATAGCCGTTGAAACGATTCCTCAAGGGAATGGACGCCAAGCTGGGCTCCCGTCTCGGCCCACAGCCGGTAGTGAACGGCAACAGCAGTATCACTCGCTAAAGTCAGGGCTGCGGCAACATCCCTTCTGGCAAGCGCATCGATAACCTGACGCAGCCGAACGATCTCAGCTGGCCCAGTGACAAAAGCTGCACGTACAAGAGATTTCTTAAGTTGAGCAAAATCAGGGTCGGAGGGGATTGGTGCTAGTTGCGCCTTTGACTTCCAGCCGCTCCATGTCTCAGCCGTCAGCAGTCGTTCAGGTTCGTAGTCATGATAGCGCACGAAATTGCCGAAGGTAAGATCCTGACCTGTTTCCGCAACAAAGGTCTGCAAACGATCCGGAACCTGGACCGAAAGATTTGTGAGGTTAATTCTTATATTTTCAATAATATATTCGCGAGAGAGGCGATCTAGCTGAATCGAACAGCCCGCTGGCAGATGGGGAAAGTTGCTTGCTACCTCGCGGTCGATGGAAAAACGATGCTTTGGAAGTAGGGTTTTCAACTTTGTGTCGATGCGATAGCGGCGATGCGACTGACCGATAAAGTCCAACACAGTGAGACAATCTTTACCCGGAGCATGCCGCAAACCTCGGCCAAGCTGCTGGAGAAACACCGTCAAACTTTCTGTGGGACGCAAAAACAGAACGACATTAATTTCTGGGATATCAACCCCTTCACTGAGTTTGTCCACCGTGAACAGGAAAGATAAACGGCCGGATTTCAAATCATCCAGCATAGCTGAACAGCTGCTGCCGTCTACTCCTGACACAAAGGCTGCCGAGGGGATTTCCCGCTTCGTGAACATTTCAGCCATGAACTGGGCATGTTTAATGGTGACGCAGAAGCCAACTCCCTTCACCACTTTCAGATTCGGCTCATAACGTTGCAGGGTTTTAAGAACAACCTCAAGTCGCTGCTGAGCTTGAATGTGCGCGCCAGTATATACCTTTTCCAGTTCCTTCTCGTCATACCTGCCGTTTCGCCAGAAGCGATCCTGATTGAGAGCCACAGGGTCGGCCACTCCAAAATAGTGAAAAGGACAGAGTAGCTTTTCTTCCAGGGCTTCTGGAAGTCGAATCTCAGCGGCAAAGCGATTTCCAAAATCAGCAGCCACGTTGCCGCCATCCATCCTTTCCGGAGTTGCGGTGAGACCGAGGAGAATTTCCGGAGCAAAGTGATCGAAAATCGGTCGATAGCTGGAGGCAGTTCCGTGGTGCGCCTCATCGATAACAATATAGTCATAAAAATTACTACCTACCTGTTCCCACAAGCAACGGCTCGCCAACATGCCTACAGAACAAAAGAGATGCTCCAAACGGTTAGCCTGGAAAGAACCAACCAGCAGCTCTCCAAAGTTGTGATCACGTACGACGTTTCTGAATGTTGCCAGGGCCTGTTGCAGAATCTCCTGGCGATGGGCAATGAAGAGAAGCCGGGCCTGTTTATTTTTCTGCTCGCGAAAACGCTGGTAATCGAAGGCGGATATCACCGTCTTGCCGGTACCGGTCGCGGCAATAACAAGGTTTCTGCCATGATGGTGAACCGTACGTTCCCGGGCCAGGGCCTCAAGTATCCGTTCCTGGAAGGGATGGGGTCGAAGATCAAAGAAAACGACTGGAAGCATCGTACCGGGGTTACGCGCTCGATCGATGGCATTGCGAAGAGAGGTAGGATCGTTGGGATCGAAAGGAATAAATTCACGACTGTTCCAGTAGGTTTCGAACTCGGCCGTGAATTTATCAAGAATGTGCTCCATGTCCTGGGCGGTTACTTTTAGATTCCACTCCAAACCACTGGTAATTGCGGCATGAGACATGTTGGCTGAACCGATATAGGCCGTAGAAAAACCTGACAGTCGCATGAAATGATATGCCTTGGCGTGAAGCCGGGTCCGTTCCGTGTCATAAGAGACCCTCACCTTGATATTGGGCATTCCGGCTAGCCATTCAACAGCCGGCGCATCCGAGGCGCCCATGTATGAAGTGGTAATGAGCCGTACAGGCACATCTCTGTCCCGCAAATCTTCAAATCCCGGCATCAGCAGACGGAGGCCGGACCATTTGATAAACGAGACCAGAATGTCAACCGAATCAGCAGAGCGCATTTCTTCCAGCAGCTCATGGACAAGCTGCGGCTCTCTGGGCGAGCCAGTAAAAAGGCTGCTTTCAACGATGGAAGTTTGGGGACGAGGAATACCTGATGCGCCATAATTGGGTGGTGTTATTTCCTGCAGCAACGATTTCCGAGCGGCAATCAGCTTATGTTTCCCCAGATGCCCCATATCGGATGCACCAGAGAGAAGATCAATGATGCGGTTACAAAGAGCAAGCCGCTCGTCAGGCTCTGACTCTCCCCGAAGGGCCTGTTCAACGACCCTGGCAACAAAAGCCGCATAACGGGCAGGCTGTTCCTCAAAATCTATCTTTCCAAGAACTGCGCGGAGCCCAGGAACATGTGACAGAACATCCTGAAGGGATTGATCAAGAAGGGCATCGTAAATGCCAACGTGGATTTCAGGCCTCATGATCTCACTTTTTCCAGTTGCTGACAGTAGATAGCAAGAACCGGAAGGTCTGCCTCGGCCCAATCAAGCACATAGAGTTCTCCGGGCAACAACCAGGTCACCGCAGCATGTTCATTGAGTTTGATTTCTCCGGCGGCAATTGAGCAGATGAAAGGATAGAGAGACACTGTGAAGGATGGGTACTCATAGGTTGTTGGCGGTAACGGCTGTGATATAACTATTTCCACACCTAATTCTTCAACAAGTTCCCGGCGAAGGCAGTCTTCCAAACTTTCACTAGATTTGATCTTTCCTCCTGGAAATTCCCACTTGAGCGGCATGCTCATAGCAACGCTCCGCTGAGCGGCAAGGACAAGACCATCCCGTTCGATAATACCACAAGTAACGTGGATATGTCGTCTATTGCAATTAAGCATTTTCTACATTACCAACCTGGGCTTATTGATTACTGAAATTCTGTTCCATCTTCTCAGTTTTCTACGCGTCACATCCATAAAAATTCGTTATCAGAAGGCCAAGCTTAACAGTTCTATTATTCCAAGATACCAAATGACCTATGACAACCAGTGTCATAGGTTATTTTTTTCACCAGGGTGTCCAATTCTGTATCCTGGCCCTTGGCTTCTGACTTCCCCGCGAGAAATATTCTCTCGGCATGACAAAAAAAGGAACTCATGGTAAAATTACCAACTCTATCAGCTTGCAATACACGGACTCTGTACTTTTAACACATTACATTCCCTTAAACATCACTCATTTTCCATGTCAAAAATCCGCGTCCTTCCAGAGCACCTGGCCAACCGGATAGCCGCAGGCGAGGTCGTCGAGCGCCCGGCCTCCGTGGTCAAAGAGCTGCTGGAAAACAGTCTCGATGCCGGGGCCGACCATATCGAAATCGAGGTTGAGGGTGGCGGAACCCGTCTTATCCGGATCATCGATAACGGCGAAGGCATGGACGAGGACGATATCCTGCTCTGCCTGGAGCGCCACGGGACATCGAAGATTGCAAGCGATCACGACCTTGGCGCCATCTCGACGCTCGGGTTTCGCGGCGAGGCCCTGCCGTCCATCGGTTCTGTCGCCAGACTGGTCATCGTCTCCCGCCCCGAGGGCAGAGAACTGGGGACCAGGGTCGTCGCAGATTTCGGCAGACTCATCAAGGTCCAGGAGACCGGCTGTCCGTGCGGCACGGTGATCGAGATCCGCAATCTCTTCGGCAACACCCCGGCTCGGCGCAAATTCCTGCGGACTGTCCGGACCGAACTCGGCCATATTGAAGAGGTCGTGAAAAATTACGCCCTGGCCGCCCCGGCAATTACCTTCATCATCAGGATCGACGATAAGGAGACGATGCATCTGGACGGCGGCGCCCCTCTCGAACGCCGTCTGCGGGACATCATGCATTATACCGGCAACTTCATGGAAGTGGGGAAAAATGCGCCACGGCGTGCCGAACGGTATGTCCATGGACTTCTGGTGCCGCCGGAGGCCTCAGTCTCCGCATCTGCCGTGCTGCGGCTCTTTGTCAACGGCCGGACGATCAGGGACAGAATGATGACCCATGCGGCAGCGGAGGGCATGCGCGGCTTTCTGATGAAGGGACGAAACCCGGCGGGCTTCCTCCATCTCCATCTTCCGGTGACGGAGGTGGACGTCAATGTCCATCCCGCCAAACACGAGGTCCGCTTCCGGAACACCCATGATATCCATGAGATGATCAGGCAGGCCGTACAGCTTTCGATGCTGGAGCTGCAGGGATCCATCAGGACGGAGATTTTCCCCATCCCCTCGGCAAAGGAGACGTCTGCTCCGGGAGATAGGAGACCTGTACCCGCCCTGACCTTGATTCCACTGGAAAGTGAGCATGCACGGCCCACTCCCCGGCCGCTTCTCTATCCACCGCAAAGGCCGACGGAGGAAGAGATGGATGCGTCAACAGTACCCGCAGCGGGAAGCCTGCTTGCGACCTTCACTCAGTCATTGCAGACGGCAGAACCCAGTCCTTCGCCAGAGCCGGAAACCCAGGCTGAGCATCCTGTCAGACGACCGAACGAGACGCAGGGACATGGTCTGCAGGTCATCGGCCAGTTCCGCGACCTCTATATCTTCTGCCAGTCGGGCGACGGCCTGGTGGTCATCGACCAGCATGCAGCCCATGAACGGCTTCTTTTCGAAAAGCTGCGCAGTCAGTTCCTGCAGGGCAGGACAGCAAGCCAGAACCTGCTCTTCCCGGTGACGGTGGAACTTTCCCTCTTCCAGGCAAGACTTGTCGAAAAAAACAGCACTGAAATTAAACGTCTCGGTTTTGCAGTCGGGGAATTCGGCGGCAACACCTATATCGTCTCGGCTGTACCGGCGCTTACCGGACAGTGTGACCCCGGCAAATTATTCATGGATATCCTGGAGCAATTCGGCAGCGATACCGGCAGAACCTCCGGTGCCTCCAGGCTGGAGGATATTCTTGCGGATATGGCCTGCAAAGCAGCGGTCAGATCCGGAGACAGGCTGGCCCCGGCGGAGATTGATGCCCTTTTGACCCGGATGGCCAGGGCCGATCTCTTTTCCCACTGTCCCCATGGCCGCCCGGTGATCAAACACTTTCAGGCGGAGGAGATAAAGAAATGGTTTTATCGACCGTAAGCCTCTTTCTCAAGGCCAGGCCCGAGATGCCATCGCCACGGCAACTCTCCCCTTTTCTGCTCCTTCTGCTGTCCGCCCTTCTCTTCAGCGGCTGCGCCAGGCCCCCATCCGCCACGATGCAATCAACGGGCCGCATGATGGAGACCACGGCCTACTGCGGAGAATCCGGCTGCGGCGACTGGGAACGGGGAAGCTATAAATATCTGAAGCTCGATTTCTGGAACCGTTATCAAACCAAGGGACCCAATGCCGGCAAACTCTATTCGGGGCTGACTGCCCACGGCACCAAACCCCATGAACCGACTGAGTGGCTGTTTGTGAGAGATGGGACTATAGCAGCCGATACCAGATATTATCCCTTCGGCACCCGTATGTATGTGCCGGGATATGGCTGGGGTACGGTCGAGGACCGGGGAGGTGCCATCAAGGGACCTGACCGGCTCGACCTCTATTTTGACAGCCTGGAACAGGCAAAACAATGGGGCCGAAGGCGGGTCAAGGTCTATATTGAGCATCCATGATAAATGATACGCGTATTCTGATAATCGGCGGCGGGCTGGCCGGCTGCGAGGCTGCCTGGCAGGCAGTAAGCAGGAATTGCCCGGTACTGCTCTACGACATGAAACCCGCAAAGTTCAGCCCGGCCCACAACTCTCCCCATCTGGCTGAACTGGTCTGCAGCAACTCCCTGCGCGCAAGCGATGTCGGTTCGGCGGTGGGCCTGTTAAAAGAAGAGATGCGACAGCTGGATTCGCTGATCATGAAGATTGCAGAAAGAACGGCGGTGCCGGCCGGCAGGGCCCTGGCCGTTGACCGGGATCTGTTCGCAGCATCGGTCACGGAGATCATTGAACACCATCCCTTGATCGAGGTCGTCCGCGAGGAGATTACGGAACTGCCCCCTGAAAACAGCACCCCGGTGATCCTGGCTACCGGCCCGCTCACCTCCGAGGCGATGGCGGCCTCTCTTGCCGGGCTTACCGGCAGGGAAGGTCTGGCCTTCTACGACGCCATCGCCCCCATCGTCCAGGCCGATTCTCTGGATATGGATATCATCTATCAGAAATCCCGCTATGACGACGGACCGGGCGATTATCTGAACTGCCCGATGGACAAGGAGACCTATCTCCTCTTTATGAAAGAATTGCGGGAAGCAGACTATATGCCGCTGAAGGATTTTGAGGACACGAAATATTTCGAAGGCTGCCTGCCCATCGAGGTGATGTGCGCCCGCGGCGAGGACACACCGCGCTTCGGGCCGATGAAACCCGTCGGACTTGCCGACCCGAAAACAGGCCGGGATCCGTACGCGGTGGTGCAGCTCCGCAAGGAAAACCGGGAGGGAACCCATTATAATCTGGTCGGTTTCCAGACCAAACTGACCTACAGTGAACAAAAACGGATCTTCCGCCTGATCCCCGGAATGGCCAAGGCCGAGTTCGCACGCCTGGGCTCCATCCACCGCAACACCTTCGTCTGCGCCCCGGAGGTACTCGACCCGACCCTGCAGATGAAGACCCGCCCGGATATCTTCCTGGCCGGTCAGCTCTCCGGGGTGGAAGGCTATGTCGAATCGACGGCAATGGGCCTTCTGGCCGGGATTAATGCGGCACGAATCCTGTCAGGCAGCCAGCCCGTCATCCCGCCGCCGGACACGGCTCTCGGCGCCCTGATCGGCCATCTGACCCGAAGCGACCCCAAACACTTTCAGCCGTCAAATATCAATTTCGGCTTGTTTCCAGCCTGGGACAGGCAGGTCCCCAAGCGCCAGCGCGGCCAGGTCCGGGCCGAGATCGCCCTTGCAGCGCTTAAAAAATGGCAGGAAGAGACAGAAGACGGAAGACAGGAGCCGGAATTCAGAAGGAAAACAGAGAAGGAATAAAACAGAAGGCAGGAAAGCGGCAGCCAGGAATTAAAAGATTCATTTTTTTGGCTTTTCTCCTGTCTCCTGTTTCTCGATAAAGCCCCAGTACGGATAATCGAGGGCATACCGGCCGATCAGGCCGGGGCTGTGTTCACGGCTCGCCACCAGCCAGAGCAGATTGCTCCGTTCCGTATTTCTCTCCATCTGCTCCCAGTCCGGAAAGAGGACCATCGCATTATCCGCACTGTATTCGATATCCCCAGACCCTTTGAAAATACCAAGATGCGGGGTCTCCTTGTAGGATCCTTCCACCCCGCGGGTCAGCTCCGAGATCACCAGGAAGGAGACCTGCAGCTCATCCCGGATCGATTCAAACTGGCGGAGCCAGGCATCAATCCCGGAACGCCGTTCGGACAGGTCCTTGAACGGCAGCTTATGGAGACTGTCGATCACAACCACCGTATATTCGGAGCGGGTTTCATGACGGATAAAATCGATATGGCGCCGCATGATCTCCGGGGTCAGTTTACGGTCATTGATCACCCTGAACGAAAAGAGCATTTTTTTGAAATCCCGGCAGGCCTGATCGTAGCGCTGCCGCTCCGGCTCAGACCAGTCTTTCATCCGTATGCGCTGGAGGGATAACCTGCTTAAGCGTGAAAGTGTGCGCTGATAGATCCTCTGCCGACCGTTTTCAAAGTCATAATAGAGGACCGGAACGCCCTTCCCGGCCATCTCGGTGGCGATCTGGATCATAAAAGACGACTTGCCGACCTTTGGCGCTCCGCCGATGACATTGATCCCGTGAATGCCTTCCAGGGCTGTATCAAGTTTTTCAAAACCCGAGCACAGGGCACCGTATTCGTCTCCCGTCTCCTGGTCCAGACGGTCAAAGAACCGGATCTCCTCTCTTTTTGGGCTGGCAAACGGGGAAAAGGCCCGGGAAGTGGTGATCATGGAAGAGACCACGGTACGAAAATTCCTGTCCTTGTCCCTGGCCAGCTGCCAGAGACTGTAATTCCGGGACAGGCCGCCCGGCCAGTTGAACAGACGAACCTTGTAGCCGACCCTTGCCGCAACAGACCTGGCCGCGGCCTCTGATTCGGCATTGTTGACCATCACGATAAAAAGCGTATTAACAAAGGCAAACCGATCAGGATCGATCGCCTCCAGGGTCTGGCAATCCGGAACCGCAATACCCGGGAAGCCGAGCTGCTTTAAGGTCAGCAGATTATCCTCGCCTTCACAGAGAAACAGGGTGCCGTTCTCACAGCGCTCAATATCCTGGACATTGAACAGCTGAAACCTCTCCGAAAAAAAGCGCTCATCGCCATGCCAGAAAAAATCCCCGGTCTTATCGGGAAAGACACAGCGCGCCGAATAGCAGTTGCCGTCATTCTGGATATACGGATAGACTATATAACGGCCATTAAAACCGATGCGCATCTCGCTGAGCGCGGTCGCCGCGACATCAGCCTGCTGAAAACGAGCAAGAATGTCGGGAGTCATCCGGTCCTGATAGTTTTTGATCTCGGTATTGATATTCCGGGTCGGGTAATCGGCCTGGAGCAGAAACGGCTCCCGGTCAGGGTCGAAGCCAGGCGCCTCGACGGGATCAATGCCTGCAATCCGGGCAAACCAGAGGGGAAAGCCTCCCGGCACACAACGGTTCAGGCACCGGAAATACCCATGGAAAAAGCCATCCCTGTTCAGAAAGACAATGAGTTTTCCGGCGGCCTCCCGGCCATTCTGCAGACAGAAGGGACAGTCGGCTGTCAGGGTGTTTTTCTCAATACACCCGTTCGGAAGATGCATCCGGTAAAATTGCGAGATCGGATCGAGACGTTCAATCATGGCAGATATACCTGATTAAAGAGCAATTAAAACAATGCATGGTCACAGTTTCTCCTTGCCTGCATCTGCCAGGCCCTTCAGTTCATTCTGATCCAGCACCCGGCCGAAACGCACATGCACCGAATACTCGTTTCCGACTACAGGCTGGCTGCGAACGGCAAGGATAATACCGGTCATACTGAATTCCGGGATAATTTTCGACGCCATTGTCAAATGCACCTTCCTGCCAAAAAGCAGCCGGGCATTTTTCTTTTGGGAGATCCGCAGGAAAAAAGCCACTCCGCCTGCAGAAATATCGAAGAGTTCGCCTTTTGCCCCGATCCCTGTTTCTTTGCCGTCCTTATCTAGCAGGGACATTGCCACCCGACCGGCAATACGTATTCGCCCGAATACCCTTCGCTCGCGCCCCATCTTTCTGAAAGACTCGTGGGGGATTTTAAATCTCATGCAGAAATCATTCAGTTTTGATTCCAAAGCCGGATAATTTTTCTGCCATTTCTGTAATTTATCCATCTTTAAACACGACAATTCCGCTCCGAGACTCCGGGCGCTTATGGTCCAGACCGATGTCTCAAAAAAAGTACCGGCGCCCAGGATTTCTCCCGGCCCGATGGTCTTGACCTGAATATCTTTGCCATGCTCCTGGAAAAAAAGTTCGACCCTGCCGCTGTTGATGAAATAGAGAGCCGACTGTGGCGAACCCTGTTTAACGATTACTTCCCCCTTGGTAAACCGTTTATGTTCCATGGAATGGTAGAGGGTGGAAAATTCACTGGGGTCAAGGACAGCCCGCAGGGCCGACCAGACGGCAAAATGGTCGGTATTGATGGCGGCATTCTTCTCATTTTCAATTATTTCCGCTGCCTTGATGATATCCGACAAGGCCATCGGATCAATCTCTATAAGCCATTCGCGCAGGTTTTCCGCATCTTCAAATCTTCTCTTCCTGGCTATTTCGGCAATCATCTCTTTCAAAAGCCGCATCCCTTCCGCCTTCTCACCTTTTGCCAGGAGTTCGCGGATCTGCTGTTCTTCTGGAAGACTGGTAATGGACATGGCATCCCCTCTCTCAGGTGCATGCAGGTTTTCCTGTGCGGTCGACGCTGGACCTACCGATTTCGATTGGACCGGATTTTTCTTTTCTGCCGGCAGACTCCTCCTGATCTGTTTGATCGCTGTCTCGGCTGCCAGCAGGGTATCATTCCCCGAATCCGGAGTGCTTTTCAAAAACTCCTGCAGAGATCGGAGCCCCTGCTCGGAGGGGCAGGAACCCAGCGCTTGACAGAGCGAGAGAAGAAGCCTGTCCCGTATTTCTGCCTTGAAATTCCTCTCTTCCCCGAGAAGTCGAATCAGTTCCTGGACCACTTCAATATCACCATAGGGGACCAGGGCATTCACAATCTGCGGTTTCAGGGCCTGTCGTGACTCGGCCAGCGCCTGCAACAGTATTTCTTTCCTGCTGTTCGGATCCGCCAGCTTTGTCATGACCGCAGTACAGCCATTCACGATCTCCGCGTCGGAATCGGAATGTCCCGTACTGACTAACAGGTAGCCGATCTTCGTTCTGTAAAAATAGAAGCGTCCGTTTTCAAAAAAGAAAATTGCTGCAATCGGGCCACCGATAGATTCGATGGTCTTTGCGATTCCGAAAAATCCATCACCTCCATCCAGCCATTTCCGGTCGGATTCAAAAAGGACCTCACCGTTCTCAGAGAGAAGAAAAAGGCCATATACAGAGGTGATGGTAGAGATTTCATGGAAGAGTTTTTCCATACTTCGTGATCGCTGCCCTCCCCGGCCGATTAGATGTGATTGACACAGTCCATTCTGGACTGTGATTTCTATCAGGAAGGCAAGTATATTTTGAAAGTCAGAGGCTGTACAGGAAAAAGCGCATCCCGACAAACGCCCTCAGGTGATGCGCCCCGGCAATCCCTCACGAAGGTCTTTTGAAATACAGACAAGGAGGGTACCTCTGAGCTGAACAGCGGTTTCCAGGATGTATGTATAAAACAAGGTTTTCATCTCATTCCAGGCACCTGGAAAAACCATGTCCGGATGAGCACTACTTTGTTTGTTTTCCAGCATCGATGATTCCCAGAAAGTCATCTCTGCCAAGGGGCTGATCAAAGCTTACATGGGCCGAATATTCATTGTGCATGACCCGATGGGGACGGACGGCAACGATTGTCCCCTCCGTGCTGAAAGCCCCGCCGGAAACAACCAGTTCCACGGGCAACACAACACGCACATTTCTCCCGAGAAGGAGACGGGCGTTTTTCTTTTGGGCAAGATGAACAAAGAAGGAAATGCCGCCGGGAGAGATATCGGTCAGGTCGCCTTTGGAGGCGATACCGGTATCTTTGCCGTAACGATCGAGAAGAACAGTGGTCACACGACCCGAAATCGAAACCCTCTCGTCTCCCCTCCGGTCTTTTCCTATTCTCGAAAAATAATCCTTAAGCCCATCGAATTTCATGCAAAAATCATGTAATTTTGATTCGAGCGCCGGATATTCCCTCTGCCAGCTCTTTATTTTTTCCAATGCCAGTACGGAGATCTCGGCATATCCTAACGCGGCAACGTTGATCGTCCAGACCGAGGCATCAAAAAACGCGCTTGCCCCTACAACCTCACCGCGTCCCATAATCTTGACCAGTGTTTCACCTTCATTGTCATAATAGAAGAGTTTCACCCTGCCGCTGTTGATAAAATACAAAGAAGGGTGAATCTCTCCCTGTTTGATAATTAAGCTCTCCGTAGTATATTGTTTATGTTCAAGAGAATAATATAAGGCATTGAATTCTTCAGTCGTCAAAATATCATACAACGCAAACCATGTCTCCAGATGATCCTTATCTATCGATGATGTTTTCTCGTTTTCAATAATTTCCGCAGCCCGAATGATCTCTGTCAGGGCCAGGGGATCGATTTTAATGAGCCAGTCGCGTAATTTTTCCGCCTGATCAAACTGTTTCAACCGGGCAGTCTTTTCGATAAGATCCGTCAGAAAGACCTTCGCCCTGCCGTTGTTCCTCTGTTCCAGAAGATCTCTGACCTGCTGTTCTTCAGGAAAATCAGTTATATATTCAATTTTTTGATTGTTATCCGCCAATACTACCGCAGGGATAGTATCTTCCGGATCAGTCGGCAGCTGCTTCTGAGGAGAAAGCCTGCTTTTTTTCTGTCTGTTTATTTCGATCTGCTGCAATGCGCTCTCAGCCGATTTCCAGACCTCTGAATCAAGTCTTCTGTCCCTGCCCTTCCCCTGCGGGGAGAGAAATTCTTCAAGAGCATTGAGCCCATCCTTCGAAGAAGATCGGGCCAGTGTCCGGCATACCTGCATGACAAGTGTCGATCTGATATCACGAGAAAAATTCTTCTGCTCCCGCAAAAGGCCGGCCAGATCCTCCGCGACTTCATCGTCAACCAAAGGAGTGAGCGCTTTGACGACCTGGACCTTCATTGTCTCGCTGGCCAGCGGCAGGGCCCGGAGCAAGGCCTTCTTCCGGTTATTGCCGCTGATCTTGTAGACGCAGACGAAGGCCTCACGCTGAACCCGCAGATCATCATGACTTAAGAATCCCAGCGCAACACCCACATGCTCTTCGTTACCGGTCTCAGCCAGGAGTTTAAGCAGATTCCGTTTGCCGAACCATGGCATCGGTTCAGGTAGCTGTTCGATGAGTACCGGTGCCAACAGAGGACCCATATTGGCAAGGAGATCCAATATTTTTATCCGTTCACCGGCATTGTTGGACGAGAGAAGAGTCGTGATCAGAAAACGGGCGGCAATCGGACCCTGCATGCTGAATCTCTGTGCCAGAATCTCGTCACTCGGGTCAGCCAGACACTGCGAAAGAAGCAAGGGCAGGAGTGTTCTGTCGATAAACTGGTCCTGGACCCTGCCCGTCATCGCCCGGACCGGAGCAGACTTTTGTATCGTCCCGGAACGGATCCTGAAAAACACGTTCAGGATCTGGTCCGCCTTCTTGTAATTACCAACCCTCCAGCCGTGCAGCATGATATGATGAAGTACGGTGATAATTTTTTCATACACGGAATCCCCGCCGTCTACCTCTTTGACCCAGACAAGGAGAGGGCCGGTCAACTTATCCAGCCAATCCCATTTTCTCGCATTCAAAAGAATTTCGCCTATACGGCCAAGACTCTGGCTCAATCGTGACTGTACCTTTCTGTCACCCTTGAGCAGCTCCTTTGCGACGTTTTCAACCAGTAAAGCGGCAGCAGCATCTTTTCCATTGGCGAGCAATCGTTCAACGGTCTGCGGCAGATGGAAGACAATCTCATCATTCTGTAAGACAGCGGTATTCCCTTGGAGTATCGCGTTCAAACCGGCCTGGATTCGTTTGCTCCGCCGCTCCTCCTCACCTGATTCAATCATCTTGCGGGCTTTTTCCAGTGCCTGAAACTGTCTCCCTCTCGTTGTGTCGAGCAATCGGGAGATTGTATTGCTGACCAGATAAAACTGGCTGGAATCGGATCCGAATTTCTCAACAGATGTCTTTTCCTTTTCATGAAGATAGTCAATTACCTTTCTGATATCATCATTGCTTACCCTCGCCATGAGTGAAGCAAAGAGGGCCTCCCCGAATGCACCTGGAAAACTCTGGGATAACAGGAACCCAAGGGCCCGGCCTTTCAACCCCTGGAGAAGGAGAACCGCGGCCTTCGAGGCCACATCAACCTTCTGAACATGGTTGAGCAGCTCATCTGCATTTTCGACTACCTGCTCAAAAACCGGAGAAAGGTCCACCATCTCCTTTTTCCGGACCTCCTGCAGCGCCCTGGCTATACTGCCGGTTATCGTTTGTGCAGCCTGATCCGGGTCTCTGAAAATATCGAGAACCTCCCTGCCGGTCGTGTGATCGTCATGTTTTCCGGAAAGATAGGCGATCCATTCATCCTTTATATCAGGCAGGGAGGAAAAAAACGATCCAAGCGCCTTTTCCGGATCCTCCCTGTTCTGAACCACGGAATAAATCACGGGAAAGACATCGCTGAGGCCAAGCTGGACGGCATAGGTCATCCCTCCCCCTTCCTTTCTGATCTTCTGGGGCGAAGTTATAAAAAAAGTCAAAATCTGTTTGAAGGTTTTCCGGTCAATACCTGGCCTGATAACAGTGTATTGGAGTTCGAGCAGTTTTAAATGTTGAAAAATATCGGCACCTTGAAGTTTCCCCAAAGTCTGTTTCTGGATGGGAATGCCGCAGAGCAGATACTCGTCATTTTCTATACTGAAAATCAAATCGCCATTCTTGCGCAGATGGTGCTTGATCACCTGGTAGGCCTTTTCCACCGAGGCCGGAACCTGTGGTGCATCGGCAGGATAGAGGCGTGTGGTCGTTATAGCGGTATTCAAGGCCGTTAAGGCTTCCAACGCATCATTTTGACTGGTTGCATCTATCATCATTGAGCTCCCGATCTTCTTTCCCATCACCAAGGTTAAATCTCTGCATTATCCCGTATGAAACAGGTCACCTTCACCTGGATCCTTTTTTGCAGAGAACCGTCTTCACAGTCATGAACACAACCAAAAGGTCCATGGGAATAGAGAGGTTTTTCATATAATAGAGATCATATTCCAATTTACGTAACGCATCCTCCTGCGAGGCACCATAAGGATAACACACCTGCGCCCAGCCGGTAATTCCCGGCTTGACATCATGCCGGATCTGATAGAAAGGTATTGTTTCCGCGAGCATTTCTACAAAGACAGGCCGTTCAGGCCTTGGCCCGACAAGGCTCATATCCCCCTTCAGGACATTCCACAGCTGCGGCAGTTCGTCTATACGAAATTTCCTGATCAACCTGCCGAAAAAGGTCACCCGGTCATCATTTTCCTGCGCCCAGACAGCCCCCCCGTCCTGTTCCGCATCCTGCCGCATTGAGCGGAACTTATAGACCTTGAACGGGACATTCTTGTTCCCTACCCGTTCCTGGTTGTAAAAAACAGGCCCGGCAGACTCGATTTTGATAATCAGAGCGGAGAGGAGCATGATCGGAGAAGAGAAGAACAGAATGGCAAGAGAGAGAAGGATGTCGACCAGTCGCTTTACCATAATTTGCCATCGGCTGAGAGAGAATCCCTCTGAGTAAATAATCCAGCTGGGTTCCATATTTTCAACCAGCAGCCTGCCCGTCACTCTCTCATAAAAACTAATCCCCTGCTCAATCACAACCCCCTGCATTTTGTACTTCAGGAGTTTTTTGATCGGTGTCGTCCCCCGGCGGTCATCAAGGGCCACGACAATCCTCTCGATGTGTTTTCCGGGGACAAGCCTTTCCATTTCATTTAAATCCTTAAAAAAGGGAGCATTATTCGGATTATAGATCGTCTTCCTTTCTCCGATGAATCCCAGGATCTTGTAGGAAGAATCCTGTTTGCCCTCGATCTCTCTTGAAATATCTTCCGCCAGCCTTCCCGTCCCGAGAACAACAATTTCTTGCACAAACATCCGTTTTCTCAAAATAAAATAATAGACGGCCCGCCAGAGCAAAATCATCACACAGATGATCAGATACCCCGTCCAGAATACCTTGGACGGAATTATCATCTCAGGCAGGGAATAATATATTCCTCCCAGAAATATACAGCCAACCCCGAAGGCCTGGGTTATCCGTGTGGCGGTAACAGTCAGAGACAGATCGTTTTTCAGATCGTAGAGATCGAAAAAATAAAGGCTCATCTGAAAGATAACTGTAACTATCCCGGCACGATATATCTCTTTGAAGACGTTCATGCCGAACATGAAGTCACCCTGATACATCCAGTCGACAACCAGCAGGGAGAAAAAGATCAGCAGGCCCTCTCCTAAGAAAAATATTATATCTCTGAAGTGGTAATATTTATTAAAAAGAAACGGCATATCATTTTCCGGCAATACAATCGTTCTGATCCAATACCGGATGGCTTGTACTGAATCACTTGGAATTCAAAGACTTCTTTTAAAAAGGACTATCACAGCGGACTCGTAAAAGTCAATAAAAATGCCCTTTGAACTGTAAAATATTTAAAAGCTGCCTGCAATAATAATTCAATAATAACAAATGGGTAGTAAAACGACATGGAATCTGCCCGTAAAAGCGACATTCAGCCGTTATCCCGATCCGGTTAAAATGATGCTCTCGAAATACGAACGGCACTCCTTTCACAAGGGGGAGTGATCCGTATCAGAGGTCATACCTATAACACCATACCCCTGTAAATATACAAGAACCTCATGGAGGGGAAGGCCGACCACATTGGAATATGATCCTGAAAAGGTTGTCACCAGAAACGCTCCTTTGCCCTGGATTCCATACGCACCCGCCTTATCCAGCGGTTCTCCGGTTGCCACATAGGCCCTGGCTGTATCTTCGGAGACATCGGCAAAGGTAACCCTGGTGATCACTGAATCGACAATCCTGATATTTTCCTCCAGGCACCCGATACAAATTCCTGTCCGCACACAATGTTCTCGTCCGGAAAGACGCATCAGCATCAGGAGGGCCTCATCCTTGTCTTTAGGTTTGCCAAAGACATCGGTCTTAAGAGAAACCACGGTATCGGCCGCGACAACCCAACTGTCAGGATGAACGCTCATCACCGCCATGGCCTTTTCGACCGCCATCCGCAAAACAAAGCTCTCCGGATCTTCTCCAGGCAGCTGCGTCTCGACGACATCTGCGCACCTGACTGTGAATACCAGCCCAAGATCCTGAAAATATTGCTGTCTTCGTGGTGAACCGGAGGCGAGGATCAATGACTTTTTAGTGAAAAAAATTCTCTTCATTCTGCACTTTCTTCTTCGTTTACCCGGTGATTGCATATCCGCCATCGACAATAATCACCTGTCCCTGGATCATTGCCGAAAAAGGGCTGCAAAGAAAAAGAGCAACATCGGCAACATCGTCAGGGGTTGTCAACCGTCCAAGCGGGGTCTTCGCAAGAGCCGTCGCCAGTATCTGTTCCCTGTTTGGAAACTTTTTCAACGCATCCGTGTCCACGGCACCGGCGCTGATGGTATTGACGTTGATTCCCCTGCCTCCCAATTCCACCGCCAGATGGCGGACGAGGGATTCGAGAGCGGCCTTCGATGCCCCGACAATCGTGTAATTTTCAATGGCACGCACAGCCCCGAGACTCGAGACCGCAATCACCCTGCTCCCCGACCCCATCAAAGAAACCCCCTGCTGAACCAGAGAAAGGAAGGCCCGTGCATTGATATCCATCGCCCAGTTCCAATGCCGTTCGGTCAATTCCAGGCATGGTTTTAAGACACCGGAAGCCGCATTGCTTACCAGGATATCAAGCTGTCTGAACTCCTGGCTTATAGCTGCAAACATGGCTTTGACATCATCGTCATTGGCCACATTTCCCTTTACCAGCAGGCACCTGCGGCCAAGTCTTTCGACGGCCGCCAAGGTGTCTTCGGCATCCTTCCGATGCCTGACGTAATTAACGATCAAATCGACGCCATGCTCGGCAAGCCTGACCGCAATTGCCCTGCCAATTCCTCTCGAACCTCCGGTAACCAGCGCCACCTTTCCTTTTAATTCAAACATGTACAGTCCTTCATGCAAAAAATTACCTCAAAACACCTGCGCGTCTTTCCTGCAGATCGCCTTCAAAAAGCATGCTTTCCTCTGATCAACAACTGCCACAAAATGCTTTTCTTTCTATTTCACCATACTTATGATCGCAAGGCAAGGATGATTCTCTTCATTGTGCCATGCAGGAATCGTAACGGATTGAAACGGACTGGTGAGAGCAGTTCCGGCGCCTTGAAACCGGATCCGTGAAAATCAAAGGGTTGCAGAAACGGAAAGTGGATTTCCGTAAGCATCGCGCCACGGCATTTTTTTCTTTCGGCCTCCAGCCACAAAGGACTCATTTCGGGTGTCAGTTCCAGGGCTGAAAGGATGGCGGTATCGACGGCAAGAGGATTGCAGGATCCGGCAACGCACTGCAGGAAAAGGGGCTTCCCATGAAGAGGTCCACTGATATGCATCGCTTCAATACCATCTGCAATCGTAATATTTTCGGGCAGCAGGTCGACAAGACCCAGGATGATCTTTGCAAACCGTCGATGCGTATCCCCGTACCGCATATGAAGCAGGGATTTTTGTAAGCCTTTGACTGTACCAAATATATTCTTTATGGCAATGGTCATATACATCTGGTTATGGGCCTTGATCTTCGGGAGATTGACCATCAAGTCACAGTCGAGCGCCTCAGCGGCGACATTGACCCGTATGTCATCGTAAAGGGTGAATACTCTGGGTGTAGCGAACTCCACCACCTGCACGCCCAAACCGATCAACTCGGCATGGACCCGGAGACGTTTCAGGACCGCAGCAGCAGAACCAAAGGCGGGAGAATCACCGATCCTGACGATGGCGCCATTGTCGACAAACCATCTCGCCACAGCCGAAATAAAGCGGGGATCGGTGCAGGCCAGAGCCGGTCCGTAGGCACTGATCAGATTGGGTTTGAGCAGGACCCTTTTTCCGGCGAGGTTTTTGGCAATCCCCAGAAAAGGAGCCATACGTTCCAGCAGTTCCGACAGAGCGACGCGCGTATAGACACACCTCTCCAGGAGGACTTCAACAGATCCATTCATCATAAAACCGGGAAGTAATCGGGGGATCGACGTGCTCTAGAAACAGGAAAGCCGGTCTCACACATGCGAGCCCGGCTTCTCCTGGAGAAAGGAGAGAAGAGATAAAAAGCATAAATATATTTGCAGCATTCATGCCATAATATATTTTATATTTAATATCTTCTATTTTCAAACCTTTAGATATGGAAACGACTATATGTTGCCGGTCTTCGGAGAGGTTCTTGATACAATTTTTTATACGTTCCCCTCGTGTTTTCGGGAAGCAAAAAAAATACCTGAATAAATTCAAAAGACTAAAAGTAAAAATTTTAGATCCTCTCCAACACGGACAACCAAAACCAGGGAGATGATAGAATGACAACATGTAACAAACCAACATTACAGGTGATAATTACAACAGCAGCAGGAGCGCTCAACGGTCGGAGTCATAATTTTTCAATTTTCCAACAGAGATTTTCCTGCTCCCCTTCTCAGGCCAGTCTGATAAGGCGTGTCCTGATCACATCGCTGTTCTTTTCAATATCTTCCAGCATTCCTTCGGGTACCTCTGCTTCCACATCTATGATATTGTAGCCGATCCTGCCGTTTGATTCGTTCAGGTAACTGGCAATATTCATGCCGTAACCGCTGATCACATTGGTAGCAAAGGCGATCATCCCCGGAACATCACGGTTGATCACGATCAGCCGGCTGTGGACCTTTGCCGACGGAGTCGACTCAATATTGGGAAAGTTGACACTGTTGGCGACATTGCCGTACTCAAGATAGGAGGAAAGTTCACCCACTGCCATACAGGCGCAATGCTCCTCGGATTCAGAGGTTGAGGCCCCCAGATGGGGCGTGGTCAGGACCTTCGCATGGCCGATATTAGCCGCCGTTGGAAAATCGGTTATATATCCTGCAAGGTAGTCACTATTCAGGGCTTTAATTACGGCCTGCTCGTCGACAATCGGGCCGCGGGCATAATTTATCAGGATCGCCCCCTTTTTCATCTTCCCGATGAATTCGGCATCGACCAGATGCCTCGTGCCGGGGGTCAGCGGCAGATGCAGACTGACGATATCCGCGTCCCCTATGGCCGCCTTCAGTGTCCGGGTGATGGTGACCTCCGGCAGAAGCTGGTGGATATTTTCCAGTCCCGGCGTCGGGTCGAAGCCCTTCACCTTCATATGCCTGTGGATCCCGCCGTTTGCCAGTCTGACCCCTATCTGTCCCAGACCGACAACCCCCAGATTTTTCCCGGCGATCTCGACACCTCTAAAGGCTGCTTTCCGGCGCTCAACTTCACCATCCACCTTGTCCGGCTCAATATCGGCAAGAGACCTGCAGAATTCAATCCCCTGATAGATATGGCGCATCCAGACCCCGATCATCGGAAAGACCAGATCCACGACTGCATTGGCATTAGCCCCTGGGGTATTAAAAACGCAAA
Source organism: uncultured delta proteobacterium (assembly GCA_903901335.1). Taxonomy (GTDB): domain Bacteria; phylum Desulfobacterota; class Desulfobulbia; order Desulfobulbales; family Desulfocapsaceae; genus CAIUQR01. Next base: position 94,571 of record CAIUQR010000059.1, read on the forward strand.
TCCCTCTTTCGGTTGCCTTGTCGACCGTGATGGTATTAACCCCGGCTCCGGCCCGGGACACTGCCAGAAGGGTCGGATAGTCATCGACATCTACCTTGGCGCTGCGCACAAGAATGCCCTGCGGCGCCTGCTCATCCGCGGAGACATGGAAGTTGTCCCCAAGGAGGCTCAGGCCTTCCCGGGCAATCGTATTCATTGTCTTGATCCTGAAAACAGCCATGCTTTCTCCTTTGCTTATTGCCCTGTCCTAAAAGGAATTGGACACTCAAGGCCTTAAATATACGGCAGGTTGCAATCGCGTCAATCCCTTTCCAGCGGAAATTTTCATTTCAGGGGGACGGTACACGCCCAGATTGTTCAATATATACACAGACGAACTACACGGTTAAAACCATGCAGGCCTGTCTCTCGATCAGGCAAAAAACAGAGGTAGCCGCTTCCTTTCTGATCGGCAAAGCCGAATTCAATCATGCTTTTCTCCGAAAATCCGGCAAAAAGTCCCTTTTTACAAAACTGATTCTTCTCTCCACTGTCATACACTCCCACCATGCTTTCAGGCAGGGCCAGGAACAGTCTTTTCTTTATGGCAGAGGGTTGTTCGTTTTCTCCCTGTACCCGGAGGCATTCCGGCAGAAAGCGGTGGCCGCAGCGCAGCCAGTCGAACCGCAGGAGATCGGATATGACCCCGGCATCATCGCGTTCCCTCGTGCTCCTAAGGAGCATTCGGCACATCAGTTCCTGGGTTGCAGCAAGCGAGAAAAAACACTTGCTGCGACAGACAGCCAGCAGGTCCTGAAAAAAGCCTGCACTATCCTCTTCGGTCCGCCGCAGGTATTTCCACAAGGTGACGAAATAGCGGTTATTCATAAATCGTTCAACGCATTCACAAAACCAGTACAGATCGCTCATGGTTTCGTGATCGATCCATCTATTGGCGATAACACTGTAGGGAGGGAGACGACAGCTCTGATACCCATATTCCTCTGCAGTATGACAGAGGGGGGTATCAGGAAGAATCTTTAATAATCCCATCTGGATATAATGGGCACCCATCGTAAAGACCCTGACAAAGGAGCGTAAGAACGTTTCTTGTGTCTCGTACGGCAGCCCCAGGATCAGATCGACATGGAGATGAATGTTCCCCAGTGAGGCCAGCCTGGCAACGATGGTATGGGCGCTGCCGGTATCCATGGGCCTGCGAACTGCCTTCAAGGTCTCGGGGTTCGTGGACTGGATACCGATCTCAAACTGGAATACACCCGGTGGCACCTGCGACAGAAAAGTAACCATCTCTTCGCTGAAATGGTCTGGAGAAATCTCGAAATGGAACAGGGTCTCCGTCTCCCGCCCAATCAGGAACCTCCAGATGGCCAGAGCCCGTTCCGGTTGATCATTGAAGGTCCGGTCGACAAATCTGAGAACCGCAGGCCGATGGGAGAGGATATGTTCGAGTTCCGCCTCAACCTGGGTCAGGTCCTTATGAACAATCCTCTTTTCCGCAGCAGAGAGGCAATAGGTACAGGAGAACGGACAGCCCCGTGATGACTCATAGTAGACATGTCTGTTCTGCAGGTGCCCGGCAAAATCGGAATCCCGGTACGGGGAGGCAAAGGTTTGCATCAAGCCAAATGAGCCTTTATATCGGGTCTGCAACCTGTTTGCCCGGAGATCCTGATAAAAACCAGGCCCGACGGTCTCAATCGGCCCGGTCACGACCGTGCATCCCCCCTCTTCAAGAGAGCAGGCGACGACCGCCGCCTGAGGGCCGCCAACGACATACGAACAACCGGGGAGACAGACCTTCATGTCAGAGATCAGTTTTCCGACCAGATCGCTGTTCCAGATATATGCAGAAAAAAAGACAAAATCAGGCTTCGTGGCTGTAATACGCAAGATCGTCTCATAGTAGGAATCGTTGATGGTCAATTGAAAAAAACCCAACCGCGCCTCCGGGCAGTGGGTTTCAAGTTCATTTCTGACATGGAAAAGTCCCAGACAGGAATGGGTGAAACGGGCATTGAAAGCGATAAGGGTAATATGCATTATTTTCAGGAAAACATAGGTTCTGCCCTCTTCAATCCGGCGTATCAACGACAGAGCCACTACTCGATATCTCATTGCCGGTACGGCTGGACCCTATCTTATTCCATTGCCGGTAACTCACAAGAAAAAAATATACCTCCATGGCCTTTGTCGGTATACTGTAAGCGGTTTCACCCTATTTTGATTTCAAGAAAGTCCCAATAACACTGACCCCGGAAGAAGGCTTTTTATGTCGTCACTGCTGAACCGGATAGTACCGGTCTTTTTCTTTCTGACCCTCCTGACCTGCCACCTCTTCACCTGCCCTCCCGTTCAGGCAGAGGCGCCTGAACTTCGACCCGGTACGACCGGCACCCACCTGCCGCGAATTGTGATCAACAACATCAAAACGGACAACCGGCAAGGCCGGACCGTCCTTTCTCTCTCCATTTCCCAGGAAATACAACCCCCGCTCACCATGCAGGTGCCCATCCTGATCAGGACAGGTGCGGGGGAAATACGTTTTGACAGGACCATTTCAGCCTCTCAGACCGACATGACCTTCATCCTGCCCGATCCGCCATTACAGATAACTCTCGATCCGGATCATGCAATGAAACGGGAGCTCGATCCATCCGAACTCCCGTCGGTATGGTCACGGTTCCTGGAGGCGGAGGAAAAAACAGTGGTCCTGGCCTCGGCTGAATCCAGGGATACCTTCGCGCCTCTTCTGGATTCCCTGCAAGGCATGAATGTGAAGATCACGACTGCGCAGGAGATTAAAAACGCGGAGCTGCAGAAGGCAACCCTTCTCTTTCTGGGCGCCGATAATGCTGCCGCACGCACGCTCTTTGCCGCACGCCGTTTCCCCTCGGCTGGATTTTCTCTTGATGTGCGTATCAACCCCCTCGATCAACGCTCTGTTGCCGTGCTCGTCTCCAGCAGTAGCAGGAAGGAGACTGAGGAGGCGGTCCGGCAGCTTGCCCAGTACAGCGACTACTCTTTCCTCCATTTCAAGAAGGGCACTCTCCTGGAGAAGCGTAAAAAGGAAACGATCTCCGGACAACGGTATACGCTGGAAGAGCTTCCCGCAGGGGCGCCGACAACAACGGTCAATACTTTTGCCGGAATCATCGACAAGCTGGCCGCTTCACGGGTGGTCTATGTCGGAGAGACCCATACCTCTGTTGCCGATCATCTCCTGCAGTTCCGGATCATCCAGGCCCTCTATCAAAAAAATCCGCATCTGGTCATCGGCATGGAGATGTTTCCCCGATCAAGCCAGAAGGCCCTGGAGGCATATATACGAGGCGAAACGGACACAGATGATTTTCTTAAAAGTTCCCAATATTTCAAGGTCTGGGGATATGACTGGCGTCTTTTTCGGGATATCTTCAACTTTGCCCGCGCACACCGGATTCCGGTGATCGGGCTCAACCTCGACCACAAGACAGTCGGTCATATTTTCAAGAGCGGTTCCACCGATAGTCTTAGTTCCGAAGAGAAGCAGGCACTGCCCGCCGACCGGGATCTGGACCTGCCGGGATACACGGACCGCCTCAGACAGATGCATGCTATCCACGCCCGAGGTAATGGACAGGAGGGTTCTCTCAGCGGTTTTATCCAGGCCCAGGTGGTTTGGGACGAGACGATGGCCCGGACAATCGCCTCTTACCTCAATAAAAATCCTGCCGCCCGTATGGTTGTCCTGGCAGGTACTGAACACTCCCGCAAAGACTCGGGGATCCCGCCACGGGTGGCGCGTCGCCTTGCGGTCAGCCAGTCCTCAGTGTTGAATATTCTGTCTGAGAATGCACCGGCAGATGTAGCTGATATCGCCGATTTTATCTTCATGGAACCCCCCGGCATCCTGCCCCCGCAGGCCAGGCTCGGTATTGTTCTGGAGCCGATACGGCTGAAGGATTCTCCCCATCTGCAGATCACCGGCCTGAGTCCCCACGGCAAGGCAGGAGAAGCTGGACTGAAAGAAAAAGACATCCTGCTCGCAATCGGCGGTCATCCGGTTTATGATATGGACGATGTCCGTATTGCGATGATCGATACCGCACAAGGCGACATAGTTGTGGTTAAAGTCAGGCGCATGAACGAGTCTCAGATGGAGCAGGACCTTGAATTCCCGGTCGCGGCTCAGACTCTCAACATGGATAGACCGCACCCGTGATTTTCGGTTTTTTGTAATTCCAGTATCTGTAAGGAGAACAGAGAAGTGGATGCACTTGCCCGCATTGCTGAACGAAAGATCCTCGAAGCTATGAAAGAAGGGGATCTGAATTCGGAAAAATGGAAAAACAGACCATTGCCCCTGGATGACGATCGCTTTGTCCCGGACGACCTGAAGATGGCTTATAAGATCCTGAAGAACAGCGGCTATCTGCCCCCGGAAATTGAGGCCAAGAAGGAGATCAAAAAACTCGAAGATCTTATCGCCTGCACCGAGGACGAACATACCCGGCTCAAGCAGATGAAAAAACTGAATGTACTACTGATGAAGCTGGAGACAAAACGCTCAAGCCCGTCCAATATCGCGGCCCAGGACGACTACTACCGCAAGGTGGTCGAAAGGATTACACTGCACTCGCAACAGAAGGAAAAGACAGGGCCAGGCTGACTCTGCCAGAATTTTCAAGCCACCCCCAAAGCATCTGAGCCATAGACGTCATATTACAACTCTCTCATCTTCAAATCAGAAGCGGCTCTCCCCCTCATTGATAGTCCTTGTTTCCGGTTCAAAACCGCGGATAAAATCTGCCCAGTCCCAGGAAGGATCTACGATCACCCCGCCAATAGACATACCCGTACCCTTCAGAACCGACCATCTGGGTTTTATAAACATCCTGTGAGAGGCATCATGACCCGTGATAACCACTACAAGCCAGGACGATTTTCCATCCAGCCGCGGAGGCAGATCCACCATCCTGATGCCAGCCGTCGAGACGTCCGACACGTTCCCTTTATAAAAACCTATCCCATCGGAGATCTCAACCGAAAGCCCTTGTGTGAAAATTCGCCGATTTTTTCTCTTTTCCATTTTGTCTTCTGCATTCAGATTATTCGTAACACAGCACACGAAGCCGACCATCCTGACTCAGAGCAAACAAAAACAACTCTCATCTTGAATACGCTTAATAGCATATTCTCCCAAAAAACAAAAGAGATAAAAACATCCATTTTCCCGATAGGTAATGATTTGATGCAACAATTTATATTTACACATTAACAACGTCATACCAAAGCGCATCTTTCCTGAAATCAGCTTCCACTCAACCAGAGACTGCCTCTGTAACGATTCTTGCATGCAGCCTGGTTAAGGGGAAGAAAATCGATGGAAACGTTTGATTTTCCGGACAACGCTGAAGTATAGTAAGCAAAGAGATATTTCCACTGATCGAACTGCTGATTTTCAATAGATGCATGACCTAACTAATACGGGGGCTGTCTTTGCATGAAGCGATTGCCTGGGGTCGGAACCGCAAGGCCACTGCCAACATTGCATGGCGGGTGTTCAGCATGACAACCACCAAGAGCTCAGCGCATCTTCTCTGTTTTTTCTGCATCTTCCTCTTCTCCCTGGTTATTTTATTCACTGTCGCCCAACGGGCAAGAGCCGCCGACAGGATCGTGACGGTCGGCGTCTATGAAAATGAGCCGAAGGTTTTTACCTCAAAAGCAGGAATACCGGCGGGCATTTTCATTGATATTATTGAACACATCGCCAAAGACGAAGGCTGGAATCTGCACTACGTATCAGGCACCTGGGGAGAGGGATTGGATAACCTGGCCAGGGGGGAAATCGATCTGATGCCCGATGTTGCCTATACAGCAGACCGTGAAAAGATCTACTCCTTTCACAAGGTCCCGGTTTTGTCCTCCTGGTATCAAGTCTACGCGCCAAAAGGAAACAAAATAAAAACTATCCTGGACCTGAACGAAAAACGAATCCTTGTCCTGGAGCGCTCGGTTCAGCAGGAGGCCTTTGTCCGGCTCAGCAAGGGCTTTGGATTAAACAGCTCTCTCATTTCCGTGCCGGATTACAAAACCATGTTTGAGATGGTTGCCAAGGGTGAAGCCGATGCCGCCATTACCAACAGTTTCTATGGGATGACGCATGCAAAAAAGCTCGGCCTTGATGACACGACTGTTCTCTTCGAACCTTCCGATCTCTTTTTTGCGGCGACCAAAAGGGACACCAAACACTTGCTGGATACCATTGACAGACATCTTTTGGATCTGAAAAAAGACCATGAATCCGTCTACTATATATCCCTGAAACGGTGGACATCGGAAGAAGTTTCATTTAAGCTGCCGCTTTGGCTGCAGATTATCGGTCTGGTTGCAGGTTGTATACTGATCATGAGCCTGGTGGGGAGTGCAATCTTGAAGCATCAGGTCAATGTGCGTACCCGGGAACTGCAACAAGAGAATACGGATAGGCAGACCGCGCAGCAACGGCTCATGGACATCATCGAGTTTCTGCCCGACGCAACGTTTGTTATTGATCAGAATAAACGGGTTATTGCCTGGAATCAGGCCTGCGAAAGCATGACCGGCGTGAAAAAAGAGATACTCCTGGGCCAGGACAATTACGCGTATGCCGAGCCGTTCTATGGTGAGCGCCGTCCTATCCTCATCGATCTGCTGGACCAGCCTGTACCGGAAGTTGAAGAAACCTATACATATGCGCAGCGGAAAGACTGCAGGTTGTATGCTGAATCGTTCTTCCCGCACTTAAGAGCCGGTCACGGAGCCCATCTGCTGGGAGTAGCGTCACCCTTGTATGATCAGGACGGCCGACGTTGCGGTGCTATAGAGACGATTCGGGATGTAACTGAACAAAAGATCATGGAAGAAGCGCTGCGTACAAGCGAACGCGAATACCGCGAACTGGTGATGCTGGCCAACAGTATCATTCTGCGCTGGTCGCCCGAAGGGCGGATCACCTTCTTAAATGAGTTTGGCCGGCAGTTTTTCGGGTACACGGCAGAGGAGATTATCGGCCGCCATGTGATCGGAACTCTCGTCCCTGAAAATGAAAGTAAAGGCCGGGACTTACGACCGTTGATCGAAGAAATCTCCGCCAACCCTCGAAAATTTGAACGCAATATCAACGAGAACATTCGCCGCAATGGCGAACGGGTCTGGATCGACTGGACGAACAAGGCAGTACTTGATGAGCAGGGAAAGATAAAAGAAATTCTGAGCATTGGCTCCGACATAACCGAGCGCAAGCAGGCCGAAGAGCAGGTTCGCAGGCTCCATGACGACCTGCGGCGGCATGCGGATACCCTGGAGTTGCGAGTGGCCGAACGCACCGCAGAGTTGGCGGCCATTAACGATGAACAACGCACTATCTTCGAATCAGCTGGCACCGGGATTGTGCTTTTGCGGAACCGTGTCATTATGCGCTGCAATCGCAAACTGGAAGAAATTTCCGGCTATGCTCCCGGTGAGCTTATCGGCAAATCGACGCGTATCTGGTATCCGGATGAAAAAACATACGTCACCGGTGCGGAAAATGTGTACCAGAAAATGGCAAGAGGAGAAACATATCGTCAGGAACAACAGATGGCTCGCAAAGACGGCTCCTTATTCTGGGTACGCCTGAGTCTTTGCGCCTTTGACAAAAACGACCCCCTTAAAGGAGCTGTCGGTATTGTCGAGGATATCACCGATGAACGCGAAGCGGCCGAAAAACTGCGTAAGGCCATGGAAGCGGCGCAGGCCGCTGATCGGATCAAATCCGCCTTTCTGGCTGTCATGTCCCACGAATTGCGCACACCGTTAAACTCGATTATCGGTTTTACCGGCATTATGCTCCAGGGCCTGACCGGACCGCTGAATCCCGAGCAGCAAAAACAGATGACGATGGTGCAGAACAGTTCCCGCCATCTGCTGTCCCTGATCAATGATGTCCTGGATATTTCCAAAATTGAGGCGGGCCAGCTGGTTCTTTCGTCTACATCCTTTGATCTGGGAGGATCCATTGAGAAAATGGTCAAACTGATCTCGCCTCTTGTCGAGAAAAAGGGGATCGCATTGCACTCCGACCTTCCCGATACCCCCATGATGATTACCACCGACCAACGTCGCCTCGAACAGGTCATTCTCAATCTGCTCAGTAATGCCGTGAAGTTCACTGAAAAAGGACATGTCGACATGTCGTGTTGCAGCGAAAACGATCATTTTCTGCTGTCTGTTTCCGATACGGGTATAGGCATTCAGCAGGAGGAAATTCCGAATCTCTTCCAACCGTTCCACCAGATCGATACCGGTCTTGCCCGCAAAAGTGAGGGGACCGGTCTTGGACTTTCGATCTGTAAAAAGATCCTCGATATCATGGGCGGTTCCATCGAGGTGGAAAGCCGATTGGGGCAAGGAAGCACCTTTTTCGTCCGTCTTCCCCGGCAGGCAGGAGGTTCAACATGAACAACAGGCTTTTAATTATTGAAGATAATGAGCAGAATCTCTACATGATGCGTTTTCTTCTGGAGATGAGCGGTTTTACCATCATCGGTGCGGAAGATGGGCGCAAAGGCATCGAACTGGCCTTGACCAGTAAACCGCTGGCCATTCTGCTGGACATTCAGCTGCCCGAAATGGATGGTTATGCTGTCGCCGCCGAACTGAAAAAACACTGTGAACTCGATAAGGTGCCGATCATCGCGGTAACCTCTTATGCCATGGTCGGGGATCGGGAGAATATTCTGGCCGCAGGTGCCACCGGCTATATCGAAAAACCCATCAACCCCGAGACCTTTGTTGCAGAAATCATGGAATATTTACCAAAAGACCGGGAAAATCAAGGGTAAGAGAATGCGCATATTAAACGTAGACGACAGGGAAGAGAACCGGTATTTAATTGAAGCCCTGCTGAAGGGGAACGGGTACGAGGTTGCCTCGGTCGCCAATGGGGCTGAAGCCCTTGCTCAGCTGCAATCCGGCAGGTTTGACCTGATCATCAGTGATATCCTTATGCCGGTCATGGACGGTTTTCAGTTGTGTCGCACGGTCAAGACGGATGAACGGTTGCGCTCTATTCCCTTCATCGTCTATACGGCTACTTACACCGGCCCTCAGGATGAGGCCTTTGCTTTAAAGATCGGTGCCGACAGGTTTATCCAGAAACCCTGTGAGCCGGATAAATTCATGGAGGCAGTCCGTGACGTGCTGGCGGCGTCTCGAGCCGGTGACTTTGACTCACAGCCTGTGACGCCGGCGCCGGATGAGGAGGTGCTCAAACTCTATAGTGAGCGCCTGATCAGAAAGCTTGAGCAGAAGATGCTGCAACTGGAAAAGGAGGTTGAGGCGCGACAGAATGCCGAGGAAATTCTCCGGCAGAGCGAAAGGAAGTACAGATTGCTCTATAACAGTATCCGGGATGCCATTCTGGTCGCCGATAAAAACAGAAGGGTTACCGACTGCAACCCGGCCTTTGTCGATCTCTTTGGTTATACGCTTTCTGAAATAGCAGGAATGGAGACACGTATCCTCTATGAAAAGGTGGAGGAATTTGAGCAGCTGGGCTCCGCCGTCAACGATAACAGCAATGATTTCAGGATATCACACACTATTCACTATAAGAAAAGAGATGGCGCAGTCTTTCCCGGCGAGGTCAATGTCTTTTTTCTCAGAAACGATGAAGGGACAATAACCGGATATATCGGGCTTATCCGGGACATTACCGAAAGAGTCCGGGCGGAAAAAACACAAAAAGACCTGGAATCCCAGTTGCATCATGCCCAGAAGATGGAATCCGTTGGCCGGTTGGCAGGCGGTGTGGCGCATGATTTCAATAATATGCTGAGTGTCATTGTTGGCTATTCGGAGCTTGCCCTGATAAGCCTCGATCCGGCTGATAAACTTTACAAAGACCTCCAGGAAATCCACAAGGCCGCTGTTCGTTCCACCGATATCACCCGACAGCTTCTCGCCTTTGCCAGAAAGCAGATCATTACCCCTGTGGCACTTGACTTGAACGAGGCCGTGGAGGCCACGCTTAAAATGCTGCGTCGGCTGATCGGCGAAGATATTGACCTGGCCTGGCTGCCCGAAACCGGCCTGTGGCCGGTGAAAGTGGATCCCTCACAGGTCGATCAGATTCTGGCCAACCTCTGTATCAATGCCCGGGATGCCATTGACGGGGTGGGCCGGATTACCATCGAGACCGACACCGCAACCTTCGATGCTGCCTATTGCGCTGATCATCCCGGATTCGTTCCCGGAGACTATGTGCTCCTGGCTGTAAGTGACGATGGCTGCGGCATAGACCGGGATACTGTTGTCAAGATCTTCGAACCCTTTTTCACAACGAAGGCGGTTGGTCAGGGCACGGGTCTTGGACTGGCTACGGTTTACGGCATCGTCAAGCAGAATAACGGCTTCATCAACGTCTACAGCGAGCCGGGCAAAGGGACCACATTCAAAATCTACCTGGCCCGTCACACAAACCTTGTTCTCGAGGCTCCCGAAAAAAACCAGGGGAGTGTTCCCGCCGGTCACGGTGAAGTTATCCTCATCGTTGAAGACGAGGCTGCAATCCTGAAGCTTGCCAAGAGAATCCTGGAAGAACTGGGCTACACGGTGCTGACCGCCGAAAGTCCAAAACAGGCCTTACGTTTTGCCAAGGAACGTCCGGTCGAAATCGACCTGCTTATTACCGATGTGGTCATGCCGGAAATGAACGGCAAAGAGCTGTCACACCAGCTGCGCGATCCCTGTCCCGGACTTAAAACCCTGTTCATGTCAGGGTATACGGCCAGTGGTATTGCCCACCGAGGAATTCTGGACAAGGGCGTCAATTTCATCCAGAAGCCATTTTCAGCCAAAGACCTGTCTGTAAAGGTACATGAAATGCTTTTAGAGTAAAATTATACAGTGTCCCAACATTGATCAGGGAATTCACCTGTCTCGACCAATATCTGTGCATGGCAACGTTTTTTTAAACAATAGGCAAAGGAGGCCGATACCAGGCTCTCCAAGATGCCGGAATCTTACACGAAACCCAAGACAAGACCGCAGCTGAGTTTTGTGAGATACAATGGAATGGTTCATCAAAATTTTCCCCATAAAGGGTCATTGCCAAACCTTTCAAACCACCATTCTTCAGCTGATAAATGTGTTCTGATTTCTTCTGTTGAAAAGGAATATTTGTAGTGATTGCAATAAGTAATAATAATATCATATGCAGCAATTATTTTTCTCGTCATTTCATTGCATTTTTCATCATTCTCTTTACATTTATCCGGGTGCCATTTATTGATGAGTGCTCTGTAATTTGATTTTATTTCTTTTATTGATGCCCGATCAGGAAGGTTCAGCAACTGTTTTGCATCAATAATATCCTGATATTTAATCGATGTGGTCACGTTACCTCCGAATTATTTTTTCTTACTAAACAACAGGCAAATAAAGCCGGCCCCAGGCGATATGCCGTCATCGACTCGTGGGTTGGTCTCAGGCAGACTATCTGGTCTCCAGAATAGAGTGCATGCCGTTTTTTCTCAAGAAAATCAGGCGTCTTCTGTTATGGCTATGACCTCCAAGGAGGATCGAAGGTCAGCCAAAGAGTAAATGGGATGGCCGGTTGCTTTTTTCATTTCATACAACTCACCCCAATGACTGTCCGCCGAAACGACCCCTAAAAGAAGACGGCCCGCCGGTTGCAATATCCGGAAGCACTCTTTTAATGCTCGATCAGGTTGCTTGATAAAGCAAAGCGACAGTGCCATAAGAACGCCATCGAATGACTCATCAGGTAAAGGGAGAGTTTCGGCACGACCTGCATAGGTTTGAATACCTCGCACAGCTGCAATTTTCGACATCCCAAAAAATGGGTCGATTCCTTCGATACTTCCTAATTTCGAAGCGAAGTGGCCGGTACCCACACCCACCTCTAACCATTTACCTGCAAATGATCCGCCAAGCCGATTAAGGCATATTGCTTCAGCATTGAATATCGCCTCTCCCTCCTGTGAATCATACCATTGGTCGTAGGTATCTGCAATCCTGTCGAACAATTGATTCAATCCGGACTTTCCCTTAGAAAGAAGAGTTTGATTCTTGCATAAGCCGTGAAGATGATGAAGAATTGGTTAAAGGCGGTCAAGGTCCTAAGAAGCCCCAATCTTTCGTAACGCTTTGAGCCATTCAACTATCCTGGGAATGAAGAAGGAAAAAACAAAGAGCCCGACAGAGAAGGATACCTTCCAGGAGAGCAGCCCTGACCACTGGCCGCTCGTCCAGACCTCTTTGATAGTCCCGACAAAGAACGTGAAGATAAATGTGCCGACGATGATGCCGAGTGCCGTCCCGGAAAAATAATCCCGGAAGTGTACTCGAGTCAGTCCCATACCGAAGTTCATCGGGGTAAACGGGAAGTAGACCAGGCGAAGGTAGAGGACTGTGGCAAAGCCATTCCGCTCGATGGCCTCATCGTATTTCTTGAGCTTATCTCCGATAAGTGAGGCGGCAAAATCCCTCCCCAGGTAACGCCCGATGAAGAACGAGAGGCTTGATCCGAGCATGGCTCCCAGCCAGACGTAGATAAAACCGAAATAGGGGCCGAAGATCGCCGCACCAATGGTGGTCAGGAGCGTTCCCGGCAGGAAGAAGCAGACTCCCACGGCATATGCGACGATGTAGGCAACAGGCGTCCATGGTCCGGCTGTCTCCAGCAAACGCCCCAGTCTTTCGGCAGTAAGATACTCCTTCAACGGGGTAAATCGAACGACCACGAGAGCTGCAACCAGGAAGATAATAAAAATGGCCGCCTTGATTGCAGGCCCTTTGCGGTTTGTCTTCGATTCCATACAGGCAACTCCGATTGTATACTGCTTTTTTAAAATGGCCGTCCTCAGTCATCTCCCAAGGAACCGGTCAAGGATCAGTTTCTTTCAGGCAGGCCAAGATGGCGGCGGATGACAGCCTCTACCTTTTCTTCGTCAACATCGCTGCCCTGCACGACCAGCTCATCCCCGACCATGATCGCCTGGGCTATCGGCAGCCCCAGCTTGCCATATTCATCGGTACGATAAGCTAGATTCGGTTTGAATGTGGTCTGGATTTCCAATTTGTACTTTCCCCCCAACCTGGGGATGATTTCGGCGAAATGCCTTCAGGCCTTGCCGTCAGATTCATTCAAAAATACTCTTACTTTCAGCAAATCTTTCCCTCCATTCGTTGGATCAATCCCTCCGGAACCTCGGTAGGAATTTAAACTGAAAAGGTTACGATTCAACGGATGAATCGAATGGGATATGGCTATCTTATTTTCCAAAAAGACGCCCCAGAATTCCCTTCTTCTCAGGCTCCGGATCGGCTATTCCCAAACACCGACAGATTACCTTTTCGACCTTGTCCTGGGCAATATTGGCCCCTTCAACCACAATCTCCTCCCCTACCATAACGGCCGGGGCAACCGGGAGATCCAAGGCGAAGTAGTCATCGTTCTGGTACTCCGCATTAGGTTTGGAGGTCACCTCGATTTTAATATCTTTGTATTTCTGGCCCAACCTGGGCATCATTTGCTGGAAATTCAGTCACGGTTTGCCGTTGGGCTCATTAAGGAAAAATCTCACCTTTAACATACGTTCTCTCCTTTATAGTTCTTATTTATCGTTCTTCTTGACTCCGGCCATTCGGCCCAGGAATTGATCGGGCGGGAGATAATCCACCAGACGCAGATCCTGCCGTTCCTTCCCGTTCGTGTCCAGAAACACGATGGTCGGCACGCCTTTAATTCTATACTTCTGGAGCAATCGTTCGTTCAGCGGGTTGCCAGCCTTGGTTACATCCACCTTGACCATGATAAAATCACTCTCTGCCTGCTTTACCACCGAGGCATCGTGGAAGGTGACCTCATCGAGTTCCACGCACGGCGTACACCATGTAGCGTAGAAATCGATGATGACGGGCTTTTTCAGGTTCTGAGCCTCCATCAGGATTTCCTCTGCATAGGGTCTCCAGGAAACGCCCACTCCTTGCAAGGCCCAAGATGTGATGAGGTAAGCAGCCAGAACAAGGCAGGCTATTCCTGCACCTCCCTTAAGCCAGGGGAAGGCCCGGAAGTTAGCCTGACTTTTGTCAATCCACCCAAGATGCATTCCTGCAGCCAGAGCAACCAGGGCAACCAGAATGGTTCCCCCATGGCCGGGGAGAAGGGGCCGGATAAAATGAGCCGCCATTCCAACCAGGACCCAACCCATGAGTGTTCTCACCCAGATCATCCAGCCCCCCGAGCGTGGGAGTTTCTTCAGTTGCCCAGAGAACATGGCCAGCAGGAAGAGCGGCAGGCCGAGCCCCAGACTCAAAGTGAAAAAGATCACGAACCCGAGCCAGGGGCTTCCCATACTCGCAACCCAGGTGAGGAGGCCCAGCACGAAAGGTCCGATACAAGGAGCTGCAACCACCCCAAGGGTCAGGCCCATAAAGAGACTTCCGAAGTAGCCGGTATAGGATTTTACGGCAGCCTGGGTCAGGCCGCTTGGTAGACGCATCTCCCACAGGCCAAAAAGGCTCGTTGAAAAAAAGACCAGGACCGCCGCCACGACTACAAGAACAATGGGATTCTGGAGCATTCCTCCCATCAGGCCGCCGGTTAGCGAAGCAACCACCCCCAGCAGTGAGTTGGTTAAAGCAAGGCCCAGCATATAGCATAGACCATGCCCCACGAGCGTTCCCTTTCCATCTCCTTCCTTAGTAGCCTGGCCGCCAAAGTAGGAGACCGTAATAGGGATTAAAGGGTAGACGCAGGGGGTGAGGTTCAAGGCCATGCCACCGGCAAAGATCCCGAGGAGGGTCCAGATCATTGCCCACCCGGAGAGCGGTCCTGGTGCCTTGGGCTCTTCACTTGTCTGAGCAAGTCCGGCAGGAGCACTCTCAATGGGCAGTCCTCTTCCCTGCCATTCCGGATAGCCATACGGATCGCGATAGACATTTTTAAACCCGAGTTTCACGGCCACACGGGCCGCCGAGTCGCTACGGACTCATGTAAGGCCCGCTCAGTAGAAGATGATGGCGCGTTCCTTGTCCGGCCCCAGGAAGATTTCCAATGCCTGCGCCTTGCGCCATCTCGACCATGCGGTCGGCTCCATCGGAAAATTCACCGCCCCCTGGAGATGTCCGGTCCGATATTCCCACTCCTGGCGGGTATCCACCAGAAGAAGGCCACCGGCATCCTTTTGGTAGCGCGCGGACAGCTCTTCGGTGGTAATGATTTTGTAGCCTCCAGCCTTTGCCTCAGCCAGGACATCGTCCCATGTAGCCTGCCTGGGGGTAACGGCACGATTGGTAAGCCAGAGCGCCCCAACCGTCAGCAGTATCGCCACAAGGGCTATGAATGCCGTTTTCTTATTCTGCATACTCAGACCTCTTTTTTAATAAGAATTGTTCAGGTTCTAAATCTATTGCTCGCGCTGGAGCTTTGAGAGGAGAAATGTTGCTCCCCTCAGGGAAAGCCCGAGATTGTCGGCAAGGGCTCCGGCATCAGCTGCGGGATGATTCAGCAGGTATGCCGCCACCACCTCTTCCAGCTCATCAAGCCAGCTCTCGAAGAGGACCAGCAGATCGGGGTCGGTGATCGCCGTCAGTTGTTTTGACTGCGCCACCTTATCCACCAGGCTCTGACACATCTGCGTTGGGTCGACACCTTCGCCCATACACTCAGCCAGTCAGAGATTCACCATGCTGGAGACCTTATCCCCGTCCGGTCCATCGATCAGTCCGGAGACAAAATTGATCATGGTTTCCTGATCAAGACAGGAGAGAATTTTTTTCAACTGAGGAGTTAAAGCAGCCAGGGCCTCTGCCGGATCCATGGTTTCGAGAATTATTTTTAATTCCTTCATCGTTCACCTTCATTAATCGTTTAAAATGTTGTCCGATTGGCCAGCAGGTCTGTCGCCAGACCATCCAGGTCGGTAAGGATCGCCGCGATGCGATGATCCGCCAGTTCGTAATAGATAAAGGGGCCGCTCCGCTCCACAGTCACCAGCAGTGTCCGTTTGAGTTCCTTCAGATGATGTGATGCCAGGGGTTGGGAGATCCCGAGTTCCTCGACAATCCTGGAAACCGATTTTTTCCCCTGCGTCAGACTGAGGATAATCCGCAGCCGATTTTCATCCGCCAAGGCCTTGGCCACAAAAGCGACATCACAAAATCCAATTTCGACCCTGTTTACCTGGACAGGATTTTTTTTCAACAGTCTCTCCATTCGCAATGTTTTCATCTTCTTCTACCGACTTACAGAAAAAACGCATATACATATAAACGTATATTTATATAATATACGAAAGTCAAGCTGAAAATTCAGTATTCAGCAGGATTAATTTAAATCCGGCCGGGATGATATCGGGCACCCATAGACCCTACGTTCATGCCTCCTTCATAAAAAAACCTTGACAATACAACATATTTGGTTTGATAATCGATTCAGTTCTCGTTTTTCTGTGACCCCCTGTCCGGATTGCACTATCATATTAAAGGATTCGTATTGAACATAGGAGGCAAATTCATGAGCAGTAGGATGTTAGTTTTCGGATTGATTTTGACAGCAGTATTTTGGGGAAATGTCCAGACGGGCTTTACCGCAGATATCAATAAGGGCCCAAAGGAGATGGTTCTTCAAACAACCAAAGATAAAGCTACCACCCCGAAATCGGCCACGTTTACACATGCCCAACATCAGGCGGCATATAAATGTGCCGAATGTCACCACACCCAAAAAGACGGAAAGCAGAGTCCCTATGTGGAAGGAATGGCGATCAAGAAATGTGAAGAGTGCCACTATTCAGGATCTGCGATGCCAAGCGAAGATGATGAGGCCAAAAGCATTGTCAAACTCAACACCTTCAAGGATGCTGCCCATGCACGCTGCAGAGCCTGCCATAATAAAGAGAAAGCCCAGAAACCCGAGCTGAAGGAAAAATGGAAAGGTTGCCTCCCCTGCCATGGTTAGACTAGCAGGATCTTGACTGAAAAAAAAGCGGCTCCATCGAGCCGCTTTTTTTGTTCGGGAAAGATCAGACCTTCCCGTGAACGACCATTCACCTCATTTTCTTAGAACTTATACTCGACAGCTGCAAAAACGACTTGGGCATCATAATTCGGATTTGCATAGGCGCCAGTCAGATAATTTGTACCCTGCACCATCAGATAGTTGTCAAATTGCGAACTATTATACTTGTAGCTCTCGTAGGCATAACCAACAGTAAATGTGTAATGCGTTGTGGTTGTATACCTGATCTTAGCCGAATAAGAACTCAGTCGATAATCATCCCAGTTTGCCATATCGATATTGTCATTAGTACGTCCGGCGGCAAGAGCGGATGCGAATAGATAGGTAAAATCCGCATTCCCGTTGGAATTTACGTTGTCGTATTGCAAAAGGAGACTAAGCGTTTTCGGCATGAGATAAATCTCCGACCCAAATCCCCAGGAGTAACTGTTATCCTTGAATTTCACGTCCCAGTTATAGTTGGATGCGCTCGGAGTGCTATTCGGGTCAGCAGTAGCATTGGCGGTGTATGTTCGCTGAAACTGGTAATTTTTCTGGATCTCCAGGTCATAATATGCATTGAGCTGGGCGATTTTCCCTAGTGTATAGCCAACATCCAGATTGACCTGATTGCTCCTGGTGCTCCTCAAGCCCAAAATCGTATTACTGTAATTCACATCTACGTATTTGTATCCGATATTGAAGTTAAGATTGGGGAGAGGAAAGATATCTATCGATGCCTTCAGTGTATTCTGAGTCTTTGGGGCAACGTCAAATCTCCAGATAAAGTTCTGAATGGCATCTCCTGGATCAGGATCAATTATTGACGGCTCGTGGTCGGCAGATCGTTGCATCCACTCATAGCCAATCTTCGGGGTCATAAAGTCAAGTCCCCTGTATTTAAGTTCTGCCGAAAGGGTATTGTCTCTGGTCTCAGGAATTTCGTCCTCGGCTTGCCTCCTTGTAATCAGATAGGAGTAGGTAGTATCTAATTTGAATTTGGCAGGTAGATTCCACCCCAGATCGATCCCCATTTTCCTTTTATCGTAGCCGTAGAGCGTATTGGCAGGTGTGTCGGAAGAATAAACCGGGTTTTCTATTGAAAGTTGATCGGACTCATTTTTCCTGTCATTATATTTATAGTAAACCTTGGTACTGAGCAAGTGCACAGGATTGGAGGTCAAGACAAAATCAAGGTTATCAGTTCTGACCTTACCGTGAAAGACCGGCCCAAATGTGGTTGTTGTGGCAAGAAGAACATTTTCATCCGCACTCATCCTGCTGGTGGCCAGGTTTGTACTGAACTGGCTATTCAAGGGCAATTTGACGCTACCTTTGAACGCAATCTTATAGGCCTCATTGTCGGGTGGCAGGGAATAGGCATCCGGAATAGATGTAGTTGGTCCAATAGGTCTGTCAAAATAGAGCACAGAATTGGCATTGTCGAATTGGCTGTAATAAAAATTCACTGCGGCGAAATAGGGATTCTTTGCATAGCCAGCGGTCATATTTAACGCATTAGTCCTGTAGTCTATCGGCTGGGGAATTTCAATTGAGGACGCTCCACCATTTAAAGGTCTACTTCCATTGGTGCTATATGCCACTCCTGTTGGATAGGTGCCGGTCTTCTCTTCATGAGGACTGGAAAAATCGAAAAAGAAGGGTTTAATCCGATCAACAGAAAACCCCACCTCAACTGCCTGCCGCTTGGTCGAATAATCAAAAGGTTGCCAGGCTGAGGACGGAGGAATCCGCGGGGTGTAGGTCAAACGGTTCGTACCGGCCCCTGAATAAAATGTTTCGGCCCCAAATGTAAAGTTGTGGGGAATTTCCGAATAATCCACATAGGCTTTGAACTTCCCATACATCCCGCCTTCGAGGCTGTATTTCTGGGTATCATACCCAATATCGAAGGCCTTGACCTTTATGAAATAATCGTCGGTGTCATACTTCAATCGCAGATTGGTGTAGAACCCATCCCTGAGATCACGGTATTCGTTGAATTTTGCATCATTTCCATTAACATGAGTGAACAGAGCCGTGCCACCGGCTTCACCATCAAACGTACCGTCGGCAAAAGCAGGACAGGCAGGCATGACGATCATACTTACACTCACTACCATCAGTATTTTTTTCATTTCGTTCCTCCCTATCTCCCATAGCGTTGGCCTAGTGACGACGAAGCGTTGCTTCCATGGATGTTCGAATGACAGTTCAGACATGCGCGCGCGAACATCTTATTGCTCGGCGATGTGCTTTTGAATGTTGTGAACGAAGTATAAGCTGTCCCGGGATGCTGGGTGAAATCATGGCAGCTCTGACATAGTTGAGGCGGGTTGCTGACCAGGAGTTTGGAATGATTGCTGCCGTGCGGCGTATGACAGTTCAGGCAATTTTCCTCAACAGGAGGATGCTCGAACATGAAAGGGCCCCTCTTTTCAGCATGACATTTAAAACAGAGTTCGTTTACTGTGTCTGCCTTGATCTGATGGTCCCCAAAAGTGCCGTGCGGATCATGGCAGCTGGTGCATTTGATCAATCCTTCCTTGATCGGATGATGGGATTGTCTGGATGACTGCGACCGGATATCTTTATGACATTCGAAACAAAGGGCCGGTTGCTGGTCTTTCAGCAGCTTTTCCGTTTTATCATGCGGAGAATGACAGTCATTGCAAGCAATGTCTTCATTCTTATGCTTACTCAAATTCCAGTTTGTGAGCTGTCGTGTCTCTTCATGGCAGGTCATGCATTTTGCTGACCTTTTTTTCGGATCGACATTGTTGTTGTAGGCAAAAATATCCACACCGCGACCGCCGCCCTTTTCCACATGTTTTGCCCCTGGTCCGTGACAGGTTTCACATGCATCCTGTGCCGCAGGGCCTTTGGCTGATTTTTTAGAGTGAATCGATTCCGCGTAGCTCTTATATTGCTTCTCATGACATTCTTTACATGTTTCTGCGCCTATAAAACCCGATTTCGGCTCAGGCTCCTTGGTACTCGTATCATCGTCCTTCGACATTGAACAAGAGAATAAAAGCAGACATACCGGGAACAAAAATAAAACAACATGCTTCCTCTTCATAGAGTGCCTCCAGGAATTTCTTTTAGGTATCAGCAAGCTTCAGCACATCTTTTTTCATTTATCGGTTTTAACCAGGCGAAAACCGAGCGCATGATGACCGAAGTCCGGCGAAAGTCCCACGCGATGAGAGCTTCTAATCCCCAGTGGCCCATTGCTCCATCCGCCACCGCGCATGACGCGATACTCTCCCGATCCTTTATAAACCGGGTTATCTTTCGGGAGTTTTGCATAGGCCTCACTGTTATAGACATCCTCGCACCACTCCCATACGTTGCCCAGCATATCGTAAAGCCCATAACTGTTCGGCTTGAAACTGCCCACCGGCGCCGAAACTACGTACCCATCATCACAGAAAAAGGCGGTCCAGCTGGGACGAAGTTTCTTCGCCGTCAAGTCAGCCACATTCGCATACTTGCAGGCCTCGTCAGGATTATTCCCCCAGAAGCGGCTCATTTTTGTTCCGGCACGGGCCGCATATTCCCACTCGGCTTCGGTCGGCAGCCGGTAAGTCTCTCCTGACTTCTTTGACAGCCATTTGGCAAAGGCTACCGCATCCTCCCAGGAAACATTGACGACCGGTTGTTTATCGTCGTCCAGATTGGCCCCTTCAGATGTACCACTGCTGTGCTGAGGCTTGAATTTCTTAAATTGGGCGTTGGTTACTTCAAATTTACCAATGGAGAAATCGGAGACGCATACTTCGTGTACGGGCCTTTCGTTGGTGTCGCCATCGCCAGCTGAGTCTCCCATTTCATAACAGCCACCCTTTACGGATACAAACTCCATTCCTGTTGAGGGGTCTGTAGAGGACGCCTCCGCATGAACTCGCACAGGATAAACGAAAAGTAAAAGAATCAGCACAATACCCGGCATTTTGAAAGTCATCCTGCACCTCCTCAATCGCATTGGATTATCTGGCCTTCTTGGATGTATAGACTCACCAGAGAACTGGTTTCATCGCCAACATCGCATTTAATTCCTCTCATATGGAGAGTTACTGCACTGCTTGTATGTGTAAGACGCTGACCTTGGGAGCCAACTTCATTTGTTAAAAGGTGCTCTCAGTCAAGACCAAGTCTCTTTCCCTGACCAATCACACACCCTTCACAACCAGAATAAGGCTTTGAAACAGTAGAATAAACATTCTTGTGTGATGGAACGACCCAACACCACATTAGAATGCAAATTTTTAAATGAACAGAAAACGAGATAAGCATTACCGTGAAACACAAAATGCATAATGGGAATTGATATTATCGTTCTATATTTTTTTTAAATCATAATGTCAAGAATTACCTAAAACAAACCCCCTAATTCTAAAATTTAGATCAAAAGAAGAATAATCGTATCTTTCCATCTCTTTCTTTCCTCATACAATTGCGATATAAGGAAATGTTCGTATTAAATTTCAATGGTACTTTAAGAGCGTCTCTGCTTTTTTTGCTCGATGAATTCCATACGGAGTTCTTTTGCTTTTGTCCAGGCTGGATGAACCTTTATCCCGATTGACTTTACCTCAATGTCTTGAAAACCAAACAAGGGGGCGGTGTAATGTATAAAAAGGATCGCATCTTACGGGCCGAGACACGTTCCTGGTGGGAACAGGTGAAAGCATCCGGCAAGACCCCGCTCGGCATGCTCGGGGTCGGCATCACCACTGTCTTTTTCGTCCTCTCGGTTATGGGCCTGATCGCCCATACGGCAGGAATGATCAAAAACACCTATGCCGTCATCATTACCGTCATTCTCTTTCCATCGGGTATGTTTTTCGGACTTCTGCTGGTCCCGCTGGCGGTGTTTATGGGAAGGCGGAAGATGTTTGCGGGAAGTCTTACCAAGGAAGGTTTCAAAATCGATCTGGGTAATTATCTGCATCGCAAGATACTCCTTCTTGTCCTGGTCCTTTCGGTGGTCAACATCGCACTCTTCACGACAGTTGCCTACCAGGGCTACCACGTTATGGATAACCCTGCCTTCTGCGGCTTGGTGTGCCACACGGTCATGGCTCCGGAATATACGGCCCACAAGCGTTCTCCCCATGCCAGTGTGGACTGTGTCGAGTGTCATATCGGTCCGGGTATCGGCGGGTTTCTGAAGGCAAAATTTTCAGGGCTGCGGCAGCTGGAAGGTGTGTTGACCGGCAACTATAGACGCCCTGTGCCCACACCTGTCGAGGACCTGCCACCTGCGACACTCACCTGCCAAAAATGCCACTCTCCGGAAAAATACTTCGGAAATATCAAAAAGACCTCTGTCGGTTTCTCCAACGACAATCAGGAAAAACCTATAAGGCAGGACATCCTGCTGCATCTGGGCGGCCGTGATCCGGTTACAAATTCCATGCAGGGTATTCACTGGCATGCAGGCCATGGTCTTCACATAGAATACCAATCGTTGAATGACAAACGGACAAAAATTGGGGCAGTCAAAATGATTCAGGCGGACGGCACCGTCAAGCTGTTTACGAAAGGTGCAAAGTCAAAAAACAACCTGCTCCCCTGGAGACGGATGGATTGCACCGACTGCCATAACCGGCCAACCCATATTTTTGACGATCTCGTGGGGAGAGTCGACTTCGGTCTTGGCAGCAAGAAGATCCATCCGGAAATCCCCGGCATCAGACAGGACAGCCTTACCGTCCTGCAAAAGCAGTATGGTTCAAGGGATGAGGCGGCGGCCCGCATTGTCGAAGATTTGAAAATGCTGCAGGAAAAACGCAACGGTGCAGATTTTGTGACCAAAAACGACAAGGCCATCACCGATTCCGGGGCCTTTCTGAAAGAGACCTATCTTGACAATATCTGGCCCTCGATGAAAATTACCTGGGGAACATATAAAAGCCAGATCGGACACCGGGACGCCGAGGCCGGATACGGCTGTTTCCGCTGTCATGATGAAGAGCACGCCACAGAATCCGGCGAAACCATCTCCCAGGATTGCGGACTCTGTCATAAAATGCCTGACTGAGAGAACGGGAATAAAACCGAAGGATACTCCATCATGTTTTCATTCGGGATTCCGGTTACGAAACGGCTCAGGTGTTGAGATCAAAGACTGAAGATCAAGCTCCTCCCCGCAGAATCTTCCGCACCTTGGTCGAGAGTTCCGTCTTCGAAAATGGTTTCTGGATAAAATGCACCCCCTCATCCAGCACCCCGTGATGGGCAATGACATCGGCAGTATAGCCGGACATAAACAAACGTTTCAGCCCCGGATAGAGAGAAAGCAGGCGTTTGGCAAGATCACGGCCATTCATTTCCGGCATGACCACATCAGTTATGAGCAGATGAATCTCACCGGCATTCTGTTCGGCCAGCCACAGGGCTTCCCCCGGCGTACCGGCAGTAAGAACCCTGTACCCTATGCTTTCCAGCATGCGTTTGCCCAGAAGCAGTATAGAAGATTCATCCTCCACCAGCAGAATGGTCTCTTGCCCCTGCTGTATCATCTCTGCCGTTTTTTCAATCGCCACGACCTTCCCAAGATACCTCGGCAGATATATCCTGAAAGTCGTTCCCTGGTCTGGTCTGCTGTGCACATCAATATAGCCGCTGTTCTGTTTAACGATTCCGTAGATCGTAGCTAGCCCAAGCCCCGTCCCCTGCCCTACGCCTTTGGTGGTGAAAAAGGGCTCGAAGATATGCTCCTGAATCTCATTGTCCATACCACACCCGTCATCGCTGATGGACAGCATGACATAGTGACCGGGGACACAACCCACATGATCCGTGCAATAGTCTGCATCAAGTTCAGCAATGTCTGTTGCAATGATAATTTTCCCGACACCCTCAATGGCGTCACGGGCGTTGACTGTCAAATTCGCAAGAATCTGGTCCACCTGAGTCGGATCGATCTTCACCTGCCACAGCCCTTTCCCCGGCAGCCAGGCAAGGTCGATATCCTCGCCGATAAGCCGCCGCAGCATCTTCAGGAGGCCCTCAACCGTCTCGTTCAGGTCAAGCACCCGCGGTGAAACTGTCTGCTTACGAGCAAAAGCCAGGAGCTGACGGGTAAGGTCGGCAGAACGCTGGGCTGCATTTTTAATCTCCGAGAGGTCCTCAAAGATCGGATCGGCTGGCGTGATCAGATCCTGGGCCAGTTCCGCATGCCCGAGAATCACTCCCAGCATGTTATTGAAATCATGGGCGACCCCACCGGCCAGACGCCCGATGGATTCCATCTTCTGGGCCTGCATCAGTTGAGCCTGCAGATTCGCGTTTTCTGCCTCCGACTCTCTGCGCTCCAACTCCCCTGCTGCCCGGATAGCGACCAGTTTCACAACAGATTCAGGAAGATGGGCACTCGCCAAAGGTTTTCGGCTGATGGCCGAGATCAGGCCGACGGCCTTTCCTTGAGAATTCCAGAGAGTTGCACCGACATAGCTTTCCGCCCCTATTTCCCGCAGCATGGCATCGTCCGGATAGTGTTGACAGACGTTATCGATACAGCTGTATACTGTTTTGCCGATCACATCAGCACAGGGAGCATCCTGTAGGGTATAGGTCAGAGTATCCTGAAAGTGCCCGTCAAGATAAAGGGCCAATGTTCGAACCGACAGGTTGTCTTCCGCTAGTCGATTGATGCAGACAAAATCCATGTGTAAATTCTCCGCCAGATATCGGGCCAAGGTTTCAAACAGGTCTTCACCGGAGACGGAACGGCCGCATTTAAGGAGAAACAACTGCGCGTCCTCGATCTTCTTACGTTCGCTGATATCGGTGTTGGTTCCGACCATCCGCAAGGCACGGCCGTCTTCTCCCCATTCGACCACCTTGCCTCTGGTCAACACCCATTTCCATTCCCCGTTCTTCATGTGCATGCGGTGTTCCACACTCAGTATCGGGGTCTGTTTTTGGAAATGGGCAACAAGCCGTTGCCAGGTCAGATCGAAATCGTCCGGATGTATCAAGTCTTTCCATTTCTGGAAGACACCGACCATCTCATCGGCAGGATAGCCGAGGATCTCATAACTTCGCCGGCTGAGATATGCCTCCCCTGTCAGAAGATTTGCATCCCACAGACCGTCATTGGCACCTTCAAGGGCAAACCGCAAACGGTCCTCACTCTCCCGGAGTTTTTCGTGCCCTTCCTTAATCTCAGTGATAAACCTGGCCTGTTGGACATTCTGATAGGCAGTCGTAGAGAGCCGGCTGGCAAGGGTGAACAGCACCTTTGCGATATCCTCAAAATGTTTTCGCGACATGACAGGCACTTCTTGAAATGCCTGAACGACAGCCTCCTCATCGGCCCCAATCTCGCGGGCATACTGGCGTATCCCCTCCTCGGACTGGGTTTCATCGCGCACCTGACCGATCAGCCAGTTGGCAATATGATGTCCACCAACCGAAATACCCGCTCCCGCATCCCAAAGCCCCCCGCTCATGCAGGGCTGGACTAAAGGCCCCTCGGTGGAAAGCCGTCCAAGCGCTGCATCGGATGCATGGCAGTTTGCGCAACCCCTTTCTGTTTTTCGGATAACATCATGACAGAGACGGGTGAAACTGCTCGGCCTGGTGAGAGGAGTACCGTCGGTACGCGTAATAATTGAAGCAACGCCGGTGGCCCTGGCAAATTCGTCCTGAAGGCGTTGTATATCATCCAGATTGAAGAGATCCTGAAAATCAATCTCCGTGACATCTTCCAGTGGTGTGGTGAGCGAAAGGATTCGCCGTTCAATAACCTCCTCGGCAAGCCTGCGTTTACTGACGTCTTCCACAGTGGCAATCACTTTTGAAGGCAATCTGCCGGGAGTGACAGGATTGAAAATTATCCGTATAAACGTTGACTTGCCGCCGGTTATCGAGGTATAGGCTCCTTCATAGACAGAGACCTCTCCCGCCAGGGCCTTCTGGATGGCCTCCCGCATCTCCGGGGAGCCTTGACGCGCAAGGTTAAAACCAATAACCTTATCTCGCGTTGCCCCCATGAGTCCGACAAACTTTTCATTACACTCCAGAGTAACACCTTCGGCATCGTAACTGACCATCCCCAGAGGTGAGCTTTCAAAGATCACCCGATGCCGATGTTCACTTTCACGAAGTGCCTCCTCCGCCATCTTTCTGTCATGGATATTCTGGACAACACCAAGATATATGCAGGGATCTCCTGTCTCATCGACCATAACCGAAGTCGACAGGTGGCCCCAGACAATGCTGCCATCCTTGCGAATGTATCGTTTGTCTGAAAAAGACGAACTGGTTTCTCCCAAGTGATGACCTTCCACAATGGCAAGACCGGCCGGGAGGTCACCAGGATGGGTGATGGCCTTGAAGTCCATCTGGAGAAGCTCCTCTTCCGTGTAACCGATGAACTCCGCAAAGGCGGGATTGACTCGCAGGTATCGACCGTCAAGAGAACAGTTGACGATGCCGACCGCGGCCTGTTCGAAGATGCTCCGATAATTCCTCTCACTTGCAGCCAGGGCCTGCATCATCTGTCTGCGCTCCGTTATGTCGCTTACAGTTGCAAGGAATAATTGCGGTTCTCCGGTCTCATCCTCCATCAGCGATACCTTCACATGACCCCAGACGATACGGCCATCTTTACACACATAGCGTTTGTCCTTCGAAAACTGACGGGACTTGCCTGAAAGCAGATGCTTGATTGAGGCCAAATCTCCTGGCTGGTCATCCGGATGGGTTATGGATGTAAAATCCATATGCAGGAGTTCTTCCCTGGAATACCCGACAATTCCCGCAAATCGTTCATTGATCTCTAAAAATCGTCCATCCAGGGCACAGTGGACAATCCCGATCGGCGCCTGCTCAAAAATGGTCCGGTATCTCTGTTCACTCTCAGAGAGTGCCACTTCCGCCCGTCTGAGCTCAGAAATATCACTGAACGCGCAGTGGGTCTGCAGAAAACCTCCCTTTGCGTCTCTTCCTATTTTACCGTTAAATGCGACCAGGATCATCGAACCATCTTTTTTGCGCATCTCGAATTCAACGCCGAGAACCTCGCCAATGGCCTTGAAACGGGGAAAATTTACCCTGAAATGATCAACCCAGTCTGGATGCAGGAAATCGGCAAAGTTTTTCCCGATAACCTCATCTCTTGTATACCCCAAGGTCGTAAGCCAGGCCTGATTCACCTCAAGAAAATTCCCGTTGATATCGAGTGACTGGTAACTGAGAGGGGTTCTTTCAAAGAGCAGGCGAAATTTCTCCTCGCTTTCTTTGAGGGCCTTTTCCTGCTGTCGAACTGTTTTCTCATGGTGCCGACAGAGAAGAATCTCCTGCTCCAATCGGGCTATCTGCTGGACCAGTTTTTCATAGGATGGTTTTTCCGGCATTCTTCAGCTCTATGCTACATAACAATTTTGCATAATTGCAAACTCGCCTATGCTGCGTTTCCAACTCTCTTAAAAATAATGCACCTTCAAAAGAATCCCATTTGCACAGCACAATCTCTTTCGACTGCCGACAAACCAGAGACCGGCAACCGGAACGGGCAGCGAACTATCGAAAAAGGTCATCGTACATATCCGGGTAGAGTTTCTTGGCACATGGAGGACAGAGCCCGTGGGAGAATTTAGCCTCGGAGTGGGCTTGAATATACGATTCCATCTGCACCCAATTACCCTCAACGTCTCGAATCTTTTTGCAGGAGGCGCAGGTCGGAAGCAATCCGGTCAGTGTTTTGATCTGGGTAAGCGCATCTTGAAGTTCAACGATCACCATTTCCCTTTCAGTCCCGTATCGTTTCCGCTCAGCTACCTCAATCGACAATTCCGCCGTTCTTTCGGCAATCCGCTGTTCCAGAAATTCGTTCATTTGTTTCAGCTCGTCTCTGACCTGGAGAAAGGCCCTGAACATATAATAAAAAACCACCGTATAGGCGAGACAGCGCTGTACATGCCAGAACCAAAAGTCCTCAGTCCAAAGGACCGAGTAAGAAAACTGAATCGCCGGAAGACCCGACAAAAGGAACATACAGGTGAAAAGATAGGACTCGGTTCTTCCGGAACGCAAAAATTCGCGGAAAAAATAAAGCGCCGCCACAATCAAAAAAAACCCGGAAAGGATATAGATGACTACCGCGAAGGGCGTGAATCTGTTGTCCTGTATCATCAACGGGAAAAACTCACGATGCCGGGATATCAGAATTCCTAACACGACAGAACCGGATGCAACTATCCAAGGTGCTGATTTCACCTTTGCAATATGTCTGCCGACCCCCGGCAGCCAGACGAGGGCAAACCAGACGCTGCCACAGATACTTGCTAGACCGCGAAGCAAAATAGAACCATGGCCAATGGTCGAACCGGCATGACAGCTGTCCAGAATACCCATCATCAAAAAGCCCATGCCCAGGAGAAAATATTCAGCCTTTTCTCTCTTTCCATCGTCATGCAACTGGAAAAGAAGGAGCGCCATTGAAACTGCTGCCATCGCCCCAAAGGCCTCAAGCGATGAATGCAGGGGTTCGTTTACGATCTTTATATCATGCCAGAATATATTTAACGCCAGGCTGGCCAGAGATGACCCAAGGAAGATTATAACGAGAAGGATCAGAGCAAACGATCGGTTATTTTTGAAAACTATCATTTTAGATCTCAGAGGAAAAAGAGTCTACACGATGATTTATACCAATCCGTCTTTAGTCACTTACAAAAAATATTTGCACGTTTTCTGCGAAGATTTTTTGTAAGTGACTTATCCCGTTTATCGGGGTTAGGGTGGACAGGTGCCGAGGGCATCTATCAGAATATTCATATGGGACTTTTCAGCCTGGGCAATTTTCAGAAAAGCCTCATGCGCTTCCGGGCTTTCGGCCTGATCGGCCATGGCTCGATAAAGATCAAAGGCTGAGTATTCGATATGTAACGCCAGCTCCATCAGATGCACGCAAGTGCGGCCCCCTGAATCCGCTGCCTTGTCCAGCGCCTCGGCAAGAGTCATGCCGCCTTCCAGCACATTACCTGACAAACCGGCAAAGACCGTATCGAAATCATTCACCCCAGTCCTGCCTTTTCGCCAGAGCCGGTACACTGCGAGTGCATGGCCTATCTCGGCTTCAGCCAGCCGCCCGAACACATCGCTCCAGGTCTCACCGCCATAACGCATATCAACCGTCATGTAAAAATTCATCGCCCCTCTTTCCAGATTCATCGCGGTCATATACAGCTCTTCCGGGGCCGCCTGTTTATCGAAGATGCGAACCTGCGGAGGATTTTCGGCCACGGCACCATCCCAGGACAGGATGCCGCCGTTCAGGTTGTAGATGCCGGTTGTGCCGTACTCTTCTTCCGCTATCACAGAGGCGGCCAGGGAGCGTGCCCCGCTGCGGCAGTAAAAAACAAGATCGAGCCCTTGAGGAAGTGTATCCATCTTTCTGACCAGCTCCGGCAGCGGCAGCAGACGGGCTCCCGGAAGATGACCTTCTTCATATTCACCCGGCTGGCGGACATCAACGAGAAGATAGTCCTTTTCATTATGATTATTTATATAACGTCGGAGTTCTTCAGGGTTTATCTCATGTATGCTCATTGACGCCTCCTCTCTATTCCAAAAACCATGGTACATCCTCTGCTCTGCGGCAACACAAACCGGCTCCTGTCATAATATCATCATGGTCAACCGTGAGATGCAAGTCAGATCCCCCAGGTCATCGGTAATCCTTATTTCCCAGACATGGGTTGTCCGCCCCAGATGAAGCGGCATGGCGCGACCTGTCACCCATCCACTCCGTACGGCTCGGATATGATTGGCGTTTATCTCAAGGCCCACGCATGCCTTGTTTTCGTCGATACAGTGGTATGCCCCTATGCTCCCAAGAGTCTCAGCCAGGGTTGCCGATGCACCGCCATGGAGCAGGCCGAAGGGCTGGAGCGTCCGGGCATCCACCGGCATCCGGGCCTCAAGAAAATCATCGCCCACGGCTGTAAATTGGATACCAAGATGCTGTACCATTGTATTGTTTGAAAATACCTGCAGCATCTCGACAATCGGTTGTTTTTTCCAGATCATTATTATATCGCTTTTTCAGAAAGAATATAATTGTAATCCCGGCCTGAATCCGGGCCAATCCGCCTCGACTCTGTGGCCAGGGCAACGACCTGAACAGAGTGAGAGTCTCTATTATACGATCAAATTGTCTTAACCGTAAGCTTTCTTTCCTGTGATTGGCGATAATCACAAAACCGATGTATAATAAAGCCTCAATCGATTCCTGCACCAGCGAGTGCCTTCAGAACAGAAAAAAGGATATACGATATGAAGATGATGCAAGCACTGGTGAAAGCAAAGAAGGAACCGGGCCTCAGGCTTCAGGACGTCCCGATACCCGAGACCGGGAAAAATGAGGTCCTGATCAAGATCCTGCGCACCGCCATCTGCGGCACCGATGTTCATATCTATAACTGGGATGCCTGGGCCCAAAGGACGATCCCGGTGCCGATGCCTGTGGGCCATGAATTTGTCGGCATTGTTGCTGAAACAGGAGAGAACGTCCATGACTTCAAACAGGGTGATCTGGTTTCGGGTGAAGGCCATCTTGTCTGCGGTCATTGCCGCAACTGCCTCGCCGGCCGGCGGCATTTATGCATGCATACCAGCGGTGTCGGCGTGAACAGGCCCGGCGCCTTTGCCGAATATCTGACCATCCCGGTCACTAATGTCTGGTTCTGCGACCATACCATTCCGCTCAATGTTCTGGCCTGCTTCGACCCCCTGGGCAATGCCGTACATACCGCCCTGTCATTTGATATACTGGGCGAGGATGTCCTGATTACCGGGGCCGGGCCGATCGGCTGCATGGCGGCAGCTATTGCCAGGCACGCCGGCGCCCGTCATATCGTCGTCACCGATGTTAACCCCTACCGTCTCAAACTGGCCAGGAAGGCGGGTGCGACCTTGGCAGTCAATGTGACCAAGACCAATCTGCCCGATGTCCAGAAAAAACTGGGCATGAAGGAGGGCTTTGACGTGGCGATGGAAATGTCCGGGAACCCAGCCGCCCTGAGCACAATTCTTGCCAATATGTGTCATGGCGGCAAGATCGCCCTGCTCGGCATCATCCCGGAAAAAACTGCGATCGACTGGAACACCGTGGTCTTCAACGGTCTGACCATCAAGGGCATCTATGGTCGCGAGATGTTCGAGACCTGGTATAAGATGACCTCGATGATCCAGTCCGGCCTGGACATCAGACCGCTGATCACCCACCGGTTTCATTACACTGAATTTGAGAAAGGATTCGAGGTAATGCGAACCGGACAATCGGGCAAGGTGATCCTGAACTGGGAAGAAATACCTCGATAAAAGGAACAGGTGATGTCACTGAATAGCCTAGATGAAACCCTGGCCGGAGAACTCGATAATCTGCAGGCCGCAGGCAGGGCCAAAAAGCCGGAGAGGATCATTACCGGCTATATTCCCCCCAAGGGCGGCTGCGGTCCCCGCTATCTGCTTCAGGGTCAGAATAGTGAGTTTCTCCGTTTAAATTCGAATTCCTACCTGTCACTCTCCAACCATCCCGCCCTGATCGAAGCGGCCGACGAGGCAAGCCGGAAGTTCGGGGTAGGTCCCGGTGCCGTCCGCTTTATCGACGGCACCTTCATCCCCCATACCGGCCTCGAAGAGAGGATCGCCCGCTTTACCGGTAAACCGGCGGCGAAGATATTCAATTCCGCCTATACCGCAAACTGCGGACTTGCCCTTGCCATCGGTACCGGCACAACCCGCTGGATCGGCGATCAGCTCAACCATAACAGCATCATCCGGGCCATGCGCATTGCGGGTGTGCCGAGCGCAAACAAGGCAATTTACAAGCATAACGACATGGATGACCTGCAGCGCTGTCTGGATCAGGTCGGAGACGGGATCGAGCGGGTGGTGGTGATCTTCGACGGCATCTTCAGTATGCGCGGCGACTTTGCGCCCATTGACAGGATAAAAGAGATCAGCGAGAAATACAGCCCCCGCTTCAAAGACGGAGTTATCACCATTGTCGACGACTCCCACGGGATCGGCGCCTACGGCACCACAGGCCGGGGAACCTCCGAATTCTGTGGGGCGGCGCCGGATATCATTGTCGGCACCTTCGGCAAGGCCTTTGGCGTCAATGGAGGATTCGTCGCCGCCAGCAAGACCCTGATTGAGATGGTCCGGCAGAAGGCGGACACCTATATCTACACCAACCCCTTAAGTGTTGCCGACTGCGCCGCCGCCGCAAAGGCCATCGATATCTGTGATGGCCTTGCAGGCTCTGCTCTGCTGAAGGGCCTGCAAGAGCGGACCGCTCAGTTCAGAGCCGGACTCGCCCGGCTCGGCCTGGAGTCGATTCCCGGCCCCCATCCCATCGTGCCGCTTCTGGTCCGGGACACCGCGGCAACGCATACCCTGGTGGACAAACTGTATGCAAACGGCGTCCTCGTGGTCGGTCTCACCTTCCCTGTGGTCCCGCAGGGAGAGGAGACCATCCGTTTCCAGATCAACGCCGCCCATACCGAGTCTGATATCGACTCCGTCCTGGACCTTCTTTCCAAATAAGAAAAATCCAAAGATCTGCTGCAGAGTTCTGGAATCAGAAATCCGCAAGTCCCGCAATGATTTCCGGTGGGCCGAAATTAATCTGCAGCTCATACTCCCCGGAATCTTTGCTCATGTTGACCATGAAGCCCAATTTTTTTCCAAGGGCAATCATGTTCCTGTTCTCTTTCAGAACAATACCGTGGATATTTTTGAATCCCCGTTTTTCGGCAATCAGCAGACATTTTCTGAGCAGCCCGGCGCCGATACCCTTTCCCTGCCAGGCGTCGCCGACCAGGACGGCAAATTCACCCTTCGTCCCATCCGGATCGCCGATGATCCTTGCGACCCCGAGCATCCTCTCCGTCTCTGCATCCTCATCAAGAGCCACCAGGGCAATCTCCCGGTCATAATCGATCTGAGTAAAGCGGGCCAGCATCTCCGGTTGCATTTCCTTTAATGCTCCGAAAAATCTATAATAAATGCTTGTTGGCGACAGTTCCTTGAAGAGATTGACATACATCGGCGCATCTTCCGGTTTAATCGGCCGGACAAATATATGTATCCCACTCTCAGTGACCAGCCGATATTCGTTTTCAGCAGGATACGGGCTGATCACCAGATGCAGCGAGGAGAGAACATTGATGGGTGATACCAGCAGGCGGGCATCGACCACGACGGGCCTGCCGTCCTTGATCAGGACCGGATTCATATCCAATTCGGCAATTTGCGGAAAATCGACGAGAAGCTGAGATAAACGAATGATCATCTCCTCAAGCTGTTCGAAATCTGCCGGAGGACGGTTCCGATATCCCTGCAACAAGGTATGGACTTTTGTCTCCCGCATCATGCGCCTGGCGAGTAACCTGTTCATCGGCGGCAGGCCGAGTGCCCTGTCTTTCAGGATCTCGGTGAAAATCCCGCCCATCCCGAAGAGGATCACCGGACCGAAATCGGCATCCCGTTTTGCCCCTAAAAGGACCTCATAATCCGGGTTGGCAAGGTAGGGCTGGATCGTCACGCCTTCTATCCGCGCCCCCTGTTTAAATCGTGAAGCCGACGCCATGATCTGTCGATATGCTCTCCGGACATCCGTGTCGGAACGCAGATCCAGGCAAACGCCTCCGGCATCTGATTTATGAATGATTTCAGACGAATACAGTTTCATGGCCACCGGATACCCGATACTCCGGCTCAGCCGCAACGCCTGTTCTTCCGTATCCGCTTTCTCCATCCGGATGACCGGCAGACCGTAGGCCGCAAGAATCCCCCAGGCATCTGATTCGGCCAGAAATCCCTTTTCCGGGTTCCAGGTCAGGAATTCATCGGCCTTTTTCTTATCAAAGACCATATTCCGGGTCAGTTTCGGCGGCACCTCAAGCAGCATTTCCTGGTTCTCGGCATAGGCAACCATATACAGGAAGGCCCGGATTGCCCTTTCCGGTGTTTCAAAGGTTGGGAGCCCCGATCCATTCAGAAATTTTATCGCCTCTTCAGTGCTCTTCCCTCCCATCCAACACGTAAATATAGGGTATTGATGGCCTTTCATCGCATCAACAAGGGCTTCGGCAACCGTCATAGGTGTCGTCATGGCCTGCGGTGCGAGTATCATTAGAATCCCATCCATCTCCCGGGCGTGAAGACAGACATCGAGAACCTGCCGGAATCGCTCGACAGGGGCATCACCAAGGATATCGATGGGGTTGTTGCGGCTCCAGTATGATGGTAAGAGCGCATCGAGTTTGATCACGGTTTCCGGGTCAAGCGGTGCAGGCTCATGCCCATGCCGGGAAAGGAAATCCGCCGCCATGACACCAGGCCCCCCACCATTGGTGATTATGGCCAGCCGTGAGCCACGAGGACGGGGTTGTTTGGCCATTATCTCGGCACAGTCGAAAAGCTCTTCGATAGTGTCCACCCGGACGATGCCTGCCCGTTTGAAGGCAACGTCATAGACAGCATCCTCTCCGACCATTGCCCCGGTATGAGAGGCCGCCGCCTTGGCTCCGGCCGAACTTCTGCCTGCCTTCAGGACAATAATGGGCTTGACCCGCGCCACTGAACGGGCCGCGCTCATGAATTTTCTGAAATTTGTCAGGTTCTCGATATACAGCAATATACTTTTTACCGAAGAGTCGTTGCCGAGATAGTCAATCATATCGCCGAAATCTACATCAATCATCGAACCGATGCTGACAAAATGGCTGAAACCGATCTGTTGTTTGAAGGCCATATCGAGGATCGAGGAGCAGATGCCCCCGCTCTGGGAGACAAAGGCCAGATTGCCTGCCAAAGGCATCCCGGAAACAAAGGTCGTATTAAGATTTCCTCCTGGTTGTATCACGCCGAGGCAGTTCGGCCCGATAAGGCGAAACCCGGCGGGAAGGGCAATAGTGCGAATTTTCGCTTCTATCTCGCGCCCCCGGCTACCCGCCTCTTTTCCTCCTGCGGAAATGATAATCGCGCCACCAACTTTTTTGTCCACGCACTCCTGAACAACCCCGGGCACAGACTGAATCGGTGTGGCAATGACTGCAAGATCCACCCCGTCGTCCAGATCGGAGACGGATCTGGAGGTGGAAAGGCCATAGATTTTATCATATTTCGGGTTCACCGGCAGCACAGTCCCGGCAAAGCCTCCCTCGAGAAGGTTTTTCATCAAGGCGTTGCCGATTGTACCGGCCCTTTCGCTTGCCCCCACCACTGCTATCTGTCGCGGTTTCATTATGCGTTTCAGATTTTGCTGCCCCATTGATCAGCTCCTCTCCAGGTTCATATTGTTTAATGATCAAGAAACTTCGTGTTTCTGAAAGTTCGTTTATGCGTGCAGACAAGAGACACAGGTTCGATCTTGACTGTCCAGCCAGATGAGAATACTCCATTCGATGAAAAATTGTCAAACCCGCGGCGGAATATGTACGTATAAATTTACGTATATGTAACATACATAATAATTTTGCGACATTTATGAAATATTCACTTTGGGCCAGCAGGCCTCTCTTACGGTCATCTACAATAATAAAATATTAAAATTACTACTATTAAAATCTTAATAATAAGATTGGCCCGATCTTTGCTAAATTCACCCCAATTACGAGGCTTATGACCATCGTCTTCACAACGAGCGAAAGGTCAGTGGTCCGGCGGAAACCTGCCTGGCTCCTGTTGTCGGCCAAGAAACAAGGAGATCGGGTTGTTCGGTACCGTCACATATTTTTAATGGATTTTCCATACAGGGAGAGGAAGAAAAATGAAACTCAAGATGAAGAGGTGCATGATCATCGCAGCCGCTGCATTCCTGACCGGTCAAACAATCGCTTACGCCGAGGAGGCTGAAAAACCGACCGCAAGTGTCGACCTGGGAGCCTTCAGCCAATACATATGGCGAGGTGAGGCCCTGAGCAAAAACAGTCTGGTCATCCAACCGTCAGTAACCCTGGGATACAAAGGGGTGAGCCTTAATGTCTGGGGAAACCTGGACACTGACAGTAAGCCGTGGAACGGCGCAAAGTATAATGAAACTGACATCACCTTGTCCTATACAAAGACTATCGGTATTACCAAACTGACCGGCGGTTATATTTATTATGCCCTGGATGAGACACCGACGGCAAAGGATACACAAGAGATTTTCGGTTCAGTGGGGCTGAATGTTCTTCTAAGTCCGACTCTCACTGTATATCGAGACATCTCTGCCTTTCCGGGCTGGTATATAAATTTAGGTGTTTCACATTCGTTCGAAATAGTCGACAAGATCACTTTCGATCTGGCTGGATCTGCCGGTTACTACTATTCGGACAGCAATAGTCTGGTTGAAGCAAAAAACCCGAATTCCAAATATCGAGCGCTCCATAATGGTCTGTTATCCGCCGGTTTCACGATTCCCTTCGGAGAGTACTTCTCCGTGAAACCGATGATAGCGTATTCGTTTGCTCTTTCCAGCAAGGCTGATGATTTTATCAAGTTAAATAGCGTTGATGGGTCCATCAACAACGGCGTCGTCAGTGGCGATTCCAGTTACTTTTACGGTGGGGTAACCTTGTCCATGGCCTTCTAAGATATTTTTTAAAAATACCTTGCTACATTTTTCGGAGGGGGACAGTCCCTATGGAGTTGTCCCCCTCACGTTTTTTTAGTAGCAGGAGTGATTGAACAGTTAAACATCTCCCTGCTGCTTTCGTAGCATTTTAATTTTATTTTTGAATCCATCCGACATAATGATTCTGCCATTACAATCGATATACAGGACATCAAATCCCAGCTTTTTGGCGACCAGCAACCCTTTTTCAGGCCCAAGTATGAAGAGTTTTGAAAAACCATCCGTGGTCGTATTATCATCGGCTATTATTGTTGCGCTTCCGCATTGACGAGAAGGAGAGCCTGTCTTCGGATCCAGAAGATGATGATATCGGACGCCATCCCTTTCAAAAAATCTTATGTAATCGCCGGATGTCGAGAGCGCCTTGTCGGAGAGCTCGATGGTTGCGATGACTTGATCGTCGGGACCTTTCTGCCTGGGGTTCTGCACCCCGACTGTCCATGATTCGCCATCAGGTTTCTTTCCAAGCGATCTGACTTCCCCGCCTACGGCTATGACTCCGGATCTGATGCCGTTCTGATGGAGCACCTCAACAACCTGATCTACCGCGTATCCTTTGATAATGCCGCCCAGATCAATTTGGGCGCCTTTGACCTTGAGGAAGACCGTTGAAGCGTCCCTGTCGACGACGATGTTTTTATAACCGACTATCTGCCGTTTCTCCTCAATCGACTTCGCATCCGGAATGACCTCGTTCTTGAGATCCCAGAGTTTGACCAAGGGGCCCACAGTGACATCAAACGCCCCTTCGGTTTCCTCCGACACGTAAATCGCTTTTTCTATGATGTCGAGAGTATCTTTTGAGACCCTGGCCGGTTTCTCGCCCGCCTGTCTGTTTATCAGGGATATCTCGCTGGTGTCCGAATAAAAATTGAGAAGGGCCGCCACCCTGTCGAGTTCGACAAATGATGCATTAATCGCCCTCTTCGCCTGATCTTCGGTGCGCGAGACGACAGTAATACTGACGACAGTGTACATCGAGTTCCGCGTCTCTTTAAATATGCGCTCAGTTGAAGATGAACATGCACATACCAAGGAAAGGACAAGCAGAGCCCCTAAAGTCAGCGCAGGGATGGATTTGCAGAAAATCGGATACTTGAAACTCATCTACATGAAACCTCGAATTTTGTTAAAAAAAATGGACGCTCATCAATATCGGCAAGGAGATACTATCATTTTACCGGGATTCTATAAACATTTTCATGAAGAATGAGTTTGTCTTCGGACATAAACCCTTGAAGCAGATAGACGGAACCATCCGTATCTTGAAACCAGAGATTGTTCGAATTTGACCTTTCACCGCTGGAAACGCTTATCAACTTCCATGACCTTGGAAGCGCCAGCGGATTGAATGTCCCTTGGGCGTCTTTGAGTTTTATCCCCTCAATAGTGGTAAACTCTTCAGGCCTTTGTGGTAACTGGGGAGGATATGAGACCGCAGAGGCAGTTGAAGCAATGAGCAACACCATCAGTATAATCGATTTTCTCATTGGCGTTCTCCTTTTCATATTGACTTGGAATTCCTGCCGGCGATGTCGAAAACTGCTTATTTCAACAAGTCCAGCTGCAAATTCAAGGCAAGCACATTCACCCTCGGTTCCCCCAGGAGGCCGAGTTGGCGCCCTTCGGTATGGGCGGCAACAAGCGTGGTCAGCACCTCTTCAGCCATCCCGCGTGCCTTGGCGACGCGAGGAATCTGCACATTGGCCGCTTCCGGACTGACGTGGGGATCGAGACCGCTTGCCGACGCCAGAACCAGGTCGGCCGGGATACTGCCGGTGACGCCCGAATCCTGGAGTGTTTTGACCCGACAACCTACCGTTTTGATGAAATCGGGATTGGTCGGGCCGGAGTTGGAGCCGCCGGAAGCCAGAGGATTGTAGCTGAAACCGGACGTGGCCGAAGGCCGCGGCCAGAAGTATTTCGCCTCGGAGAAGGGCTGGCCGATCAGGCTGGAGCCGATCACCCGATTGTTTGTGTCGGTGATGAAGCTTCCCCCTGCCTGTTTCGGGAAGAGGACAGAGGCAATACCGGTGACGACTGTTGGGTAGATTCCACCACAGAGAACCGTAAAAACGATGAGCATCAGAATGGCAGAGCGTAACTCTTTCATGATTATTTTCTCCCTCCATTTTTGTTTATACAAACATTCCTACTACCATATCGATCGCCTTGATGCCGACAAACGGTGCGATGATCCCGCCGACCCCGTAAAGGAGAAGATTATGGATCAGAAGTTTCTCGGCCGGCATGGGACGGAATTTAGTCCCTTTGAGCGCCAACGGCACCAGCATCGGAATGATGATCGCGTTGAAGATAACCGCCGATAGGATCGCGCTGAAAGGGCTCGCCAGGTGCATGACGTTGAGCACTCCCAACTGTGGGTAGATGGAGAGCATCATCGCCGGGATGATGGCGAAATACTTGGCTACATCGTTGGAGATGCTGAAGGTGGTCAGATTGCCACGGGTCATCAGGATCTGCTTGCCCACCTCGACGATGTCGAGGAGTTTGGTGGGATTACTGTCCAGGTCGATGATGTTGGCTGCCTCTTTCGCCGCCTGGGTGCCGGTGTTCATCGCCACAGCCACGTCCGCCTGGGCCAGCGCCGGGGCGTCGTTGGTACCGTCACCGGTCATCGCCACCATATAACCAGCCTCCTGGTACTCGCGGATCAGGCGCAGCTTCTCCTCAGGTTTCGCCTGGGCGAGGAAGTCGTCCACCTGAGCCTCGGCGGCGATGGCTGCTGCCGTCAGCGGGTTATCACCGGTGATCATGACAGTCTTGATCCCCATGCTACGGAGCTGCTGGAACCGCTCCTGGATCCCCCCCTTGATGATGTCCTTCAGGTTGATGACCCCAAAGATCACGTCATCACAGCTGACGACCAAAGGCGTGGCCCCGCCCCGGGCAACCCTGTCAACCACGTTTTCCAGGTTGCTCGGGATGGTCCGTGCGCCAAGGGCTTTAACGAAGGCGACGGTCGAGTCGGCAGCCCCCTTCCGGTACTGTCTGCCTCCGGTATTGACCCCGGAGAGACGGGTGTCGGCATTAAAGGCGATGGTTTCCGCATCGGCAGGAAGGGCATCCCGGCTCAGTCCGTACTTCTTCTTGGCCAGCACTACGATGCTCCTCCCCTCCGGAGTTTCATCGGTCAGCGACGCCATCAGGGCGGCCTCGGCCAAGTCCTGTTCCGAGTACCCTCCCACCGGAATGAACTCCACCGCCTCCCGGTTCCCCAGGGTGATGGTGCCGGTTTTGTCAAGGAGGAGCACGTTCACGTCGCCTGCCGCTTCGATGGCGCGTCCCGACAGGGCGATAACGTTCTTCTGGAAGAGCCGATCCATCCCGGCAATGCCTATAGCTGGGAGCAGCGCAGCAATGGTGGTCGGTGCCAGGCAGACGAAAAGGGCCACCAGGATGGTGAGCGATACGGGCGTCCCCTGCCCTGCCGCCTGCACACTGTACATGGAGAGCGGGCTGATATTGGCGCAGACCAGCAGGAAGACCACAGTCAGAGCGATCAGGAGCACCTCCAGGGCGATCTCATTGGGGGTTTTGCGCCGTTTTGCCCCCTCTATCAGCGAGATCATCCGGTCAAGAAAGGTTTCCCCCGGGTTGGCCGTGATCCTGACGATGATCGAATTGGCAATGACTGTCGTGCCGCCGGTAACGGCGCTCCGGTCTCCTCCGGACTCGCGGACCACCGGGGCCGACTCGCCGGTTACGGCCGCCTCGTTCACCAGGGCCGCCCCGGCAATGACATCGCCATCGCCGGCGATTGTGTCGTGGGCCTCGACGAGGATAATGTCCTCTTTGCGCAATTCAGTCGCAGAGACCATCTCGAAGGGGGTGCCGAACTCCGGCCTTTCCAGGCGTTTGGCCTGCACGTCGGTTCGAGTCTTCCGCAAACTGGCCGCGCGCGCCTTGCCGCGTCCCTCCGCCAGAGCCTCGGCAAAGGTGGCGAAGATGACCGTCAGCCAGAGCCAGAGCGAGACGAACCCTGTGAACCATGCCGGCTCCCGGTTCATGCCTGCGAGCGACATGACGAAGGTAACCAGGGTGATGAGGCTTGCGATCTCG
This sequence comes from uncultured delta proteobacterium, assembly GCA_903901335.1. Taxonomy (GTDB): domain Bacteria; phylum Desulfobacterota; class Desulfobulbia; order Desulfobulbales; family Desulfocapsaceae; genus CAIUQR01. The sequence goes on from CAIUQR010000059.1 coordinate 135,337, forward strand.
ACCGCGAACATGACCGGATTTCGCCACAGGGTACGGGGGTCGAGCTTTTTGAACGAATCAAGCAGCGCGGGTCGCATGATCCGGGCATTAAACATCGATATCGGTTCAGGTGCATGTTTCGACATTAGATTTTACCTCCCACCATGGCCAGGTGTTCGGCGATCGGCCCGAGCGAAAGGGCCGGGAAAAAGGTTAAAGCGCCGACGATCAGGATGACCAGCGTCAACCAGAGGGCAAACGGCACCTTGTCGGTCGGCAGCGTTCCGAGACTCGGAGGGACGTACTTCTTCTCCGCCAGCGACCCCGCCATGGCCAGCACCGCCACCGCCGGAACGTATCGTCCGAGGAGCATCGCTAGCGACCCGAGGATGTTATAAAAGTTAACATTGGCATTCAGTCCCGCAAAGGCGCTGCCATTGTTGTTGGCCATGGAGGCAAAGGCATAGAGCACCTCGGAGAGGCCATGGGCCCCTGGGTTGGCCATGGCCGACACCGCAGACGGGGTGAGCATCGCGATCCCGGAGAGGATCAGGACCGTGATCCCTGCCGTCAGAATCGTTACGATGGACATCCACATCTCCTGCACCTCGATTTTCTTCCCCAGGTACTCAGGCGTCCGCCCGATCATGAGCCCGGAGACGAAGACGGCGATCACCGCGAAGGCAAGCATAGTGTAAAGACCGGAGCCGACCCCGCCGAAGATCACCTCCCCCAGCAGGATCAGGGCAAGCGGGATCATGCCCCCGAGGGGAGTGAGGGAGTCGTGCATCGCAGAGACCGCACCGCAGGAGGTGCCGGTGGTGGCGACCTCGAAAAGATTGGTGCCGGCCAGGCTGAAGCGAAGATCTTTCCCCTCCATGTTGGCTCCATGGATGCCGAATTGGGCCAAGAGCGGATTGCCGCTCGACTCAACCCCTTGCAGCACGGAAAACGACCCGATCAACAATAGCAGCATCACCCCCAGGAGCGTCCACCCCTGCCGCGTGTTCCCCACCATGACCCCGAAGGTGTAGGTTAAAGCGCCGGGGATCAGCAGGATCAGGAAGATCTCCATAAAGTGAGAGAGTGGAGTCGGATTCTCATAGGGGTGGGCCGAGTTGGCGTTGAAAAAGCCGCCGCCGTTGGTTCCCAGCTCTTTGATCACCTCCTGCGAGGCCACCGGTCCCATCGGAATGGTGACCTCTTTTGCCGTCGCGCTCTCGGTGACCGGGTTGCCTTTGACATCCTTTAGCGGATCGCCCTTGTCGTCCACCTTTGCTTTATCATAGGTGATTTCCTGTACAAGCGGCACTGTCTTGTAGGAGCTGAAGTTCTGGATCACCCCCTGAGAGACCAGGAAAATGGCGCCGATCAGCGACAACGGCAGGAGGATATAGAGGGTGCCGCGGGTCATATCAACCCAGAAGTTCCCCAGCATCGAGGTCTTGCGCCGCACAAAACCGCGAATCAGGGCTATAACGACGGCCATGCCGGTAGCGGCGGAAACGAAGTTGTGCACCGTGAGTCCCGCCATCTGGGTGAAATAGCTGGCTGCCGATTCACCGCTGTACGCCTGCCAGTTGGTGTTGGTCACAAAGCTGATCGCGGTGTTCAGAGCCAGCGCCCAGGTAAAGGCCGGTAACTTTTCAGGGTTGAGCGGCAACAGGTGCTGCAGCATCAGCATGGCGAAGAGGGCCACGAAGAGCACCAGGTTGAAGAGAGCCATGGCCCAGGCATAGCGCTTCCAGTCCATCTCCTCGTCCCCATCGACCCCGCAGAGGCGGTAGAGGAGCTTTTCACAGGGCACGACGACGGGCGACAGGAAGGTCCGCTCCCCCTGATACACTTTGGCCATATACGAACCCAAAGGCCTGATCATGACCAGGAGCAGGATAAAAAACAAAGAAATTTCAAGCAATTCATAGGAATTCATTATTGTGGTCTCCGGTTGAAATACATATACCGCCCATCTTCTCCCTGATGATCAATGTTACCTGGTTATATCTATACATCCAATCGCATAAAGAAGGGGTCAAAATAGGGGTCGAAGGTGTCAAGAATCTGTCAAGATATTCAGAGGGGTAAAGGGAAAGGCAAAACCAGGAATTTCCAGTTCCATCATAAGGGACCGGCAAAGACCTCAACCATTCGCCTTCGTGCCGACATTCTCAGGGAAATCAGCCTTGAGGCGATACCCCACTCCCATCTCCGTCACGATATAGCGGGGTCGGGACGAGTCTTTCTCGATCTTGTGCCGCAGATTGCTGATATTAACCCGCAGGACATGGGGTTGCTCTATATATCCGGCACCCCAGATCTGCCTGAGTATCTGCCGATGGGTCAGGACCTTGCCTGCGTTAGTCACCAGGAGCCGCAAGAGATCGTATTCGGTCGGTGTCAACTGTATCTCCACCCCTGCGAGCGTAACCCTGCGGCGGATAAGGTCAACCTCCAGATCGTCGATTTTATAGACGGGCGCCGGCGCCTGCTGGAGTGCGTGCCGCAGGGCTGCCCTGATTCGAGCCAGAAGCTCGCCTACCCCAAAGGGTTTGGTCAGGTAGTCATCGGCACCGGCATCCAAAGCCGTTACCTTATCTTCCTCCCGTTCCCGGACCGACAGGACAATGATCGGCACATTGGACCATTCCCGTATCCTTTTGATAACCTCGATACCATCCATATCCGGCAGACCGAGATCAAGGAGGATCAGATCGGGCCGGACCGCTGCCGCAGCAGCTATCGCAAGACGGCCATTTTCCGCCTTATACACGCAGAATTCCTCGGAATCCAATACGGTCTTCAGAAATCGCAGGATAGCGGCCTCATCATCCACCAGAAGAATTCGAACACAGACCTTCCCCTTATCAGTTGTGCTGTCCATGCTCCACCTCCCTATCCAGCAATGACCTCAGTGGCAGTTTCAGGATAACCGTAAAGCCCATGCCAGGACGATTCTGCGCCCTGATTCTGCCGCCGTGCGCCTCTACTATCCCCTTGCAGATCGAAAGTCCGAGACCGGTCCCGCCCCGCCCCTCCGGAATCGGCACCTGGTAGAATTTGTCGAAGACCCGCTCCAGATCATGATCGGGAATACCATGCCCCCGATCTTCGACCTCGATACGCAAAAATGCTCTGTCCAGCCGGACGTTAATGTCAATTTCGCTGTCCGATGGAGAAAATTTCAACGCATTTTCGAGCAGGTTGACCAGCACCTGGGTCATCAGCACCATATCCATCGCCACCAGCGGCAAATCGGACGGCAGGTGTATCTGCACCGATCGATTGTTCAACTGCTGATCGAGTTGGGCGAGGGCACAGCTGATCAGATCCTGAACATCGCAAGGTTCCTTTTTCAACTGTACGACACCGGCCTCCAGGCGGGTCATATTTAACAGATTTGTGATAAACCTGTTGAGACGGGTAGCTTCTTCGGAGGCAGTGACCAGAAGGTCCTGCTTTGCCTGTTCGCTTAAATCCGTTCCCTGCTCTTTGAGACTGCTCAGGATTCCGGTAATCGAGGCCAATGGCGAGCGCAGATCGTGGGAGATTGAATTTAAAAGCGCCCGCTCAAGGTTCTCTCTGGTGGCAAGTATCTTGGCCTGCTCAGCCTGCTTGGCAAGCCGCACCCGTTCCAGGGCCATCGCTGTCTGACCGGCAAAGGCGTCCAGAAGAAGACGGAGCTGGGGGGAGGTATAATCCGCCTCGTCGGCCAGCTTAATTCCGATGACACCCAGCGTACTGACCGATGTTTTTAAGGGGAGATAGAGATACTTCGCGGAGCCGAGCGTCGTGGTTCCACGCCCTGCTGCCTGCTGATTGCGGAAGACCCAGGCAGCTACCGCCTGCTCTTTCAGGTCCGGTTCCACTTGTCCATCGGTGTCAATGAATTTGAGATGTTCTTTGTCGGGGGAAAAAAAGAGCGGCTCCGCGTTCAGGCTCTCCCCCATATTTTTCTGCACGGCCATCATGATCGCTGTCGTATCGGCCGCCGCAGCCAGATCACGGCTGATATAATAGAGACTTGCCGTTTGGATTTCGCGGGCCTGCATCACCTCGGCACGCTCCCGTCCCTTTGCCACCAGGGTACTGATAACCACCCCGACCGTAAAAAGGGCGATAAAGGTCAGCAGATATTGGCTATCGGCAACGGCAAAGGTAAAATGGGGCGGCACAAAAAAGAAATCGAAGACAAGGACACCTAAAAAAGCCGCCAGGATCGCAGGTCGGCGGCCCAACCGGGTCGCTGCCAGCACCACGGCAAGAAGATAGATCATGACCATATTGGTCGGCGAAAAAAAAGGCGAGAGCAGAGAGCAGATGACTGACGCCCCGGTAACCAGGGCGCAGGAGGCAAGATAGGCCTCCCAATGAACATTTTTCTTTGGCCGCCGCGGCAATCCGTCCTTGCTCTCGATTACGCCGATACTGACCACATACACATCAATCTGCCCGCTCTTGCGGATAATCTGATCGACGATCGGAGGCCGCAACAGCTCCCGCAGGCGCGATTTGGCTGGTTTTCCGACCACTATCTTGGTGATATTATGCCTGATGGCATAATCGACCAGGGTATCGGACACCGAGGTCCCGGTGATGGTTGCCACCTGCGCTCCCATATTTTCAGCCAAACGGAGATCTTGCCAGATCCGCTCCCGATTCTCCCGCGCATAGGCATCTTCACCCGGGGTTTCAATATAGACGGCACTCCAGGGGGCCTTCATTTCATTAGCCAGACGACGGGTAACGCGCATCAGCTTTTCGCTAAAGGGACTGCCGCTGACACAGACCAGAAGCCGCTCCATAGTCGGCCACGGTCCGGAAATAGCGCGGGTTTCCATATAAGCCCGCATCTGTTCATCGACCCGGATAGCCGCATGGCGGAGCGAAAGCTCGCGCAGCGCAATCAGGTTGCCGGGCTGGAAAAACTTCTCCATGGCCCGGGTCGCCTGGTCGGGGATATAGACCTTACCCTCGTGCAGCCGTTGCAGGAGCTCATCCGGCGAGATATCGACAAGACGGATATCAGCAGCCTGGTCGAGCATAAGGTCGGGAACGGTTTCCCGCACAATAATCCCGGTAATCTGGGCGACGACATCGTTCAGGCTCTCGAAATGCTGGATATTGACAGTCGTATACACATCGATGCCGGCCTTGAGGAGTTCCTGCACATCCTGCCAGCGCTTCTCGTGCCGCGAGCCGGGGGCATTGGAATGGGCCAGTTCATCGACCAGCGCCACCTGGGGTTTACGTTGCAGGACCGCATCGATATCAAGCTCGGGCAGTAATACTCCCTGATACGCGATCATCGCCTTCGGTATCACCTCCAGTCCCTGGAGCAGAGCATCGGTCTCCATGCGGCCATGGGATTCAACATAGGCCGCCACCACATCCATCCCTTCCTTCTTCAGCTGATGGGCCGCCGTCAACATCGAGTAGGTCTTGCCGACACCGGCGGCATAACCGAGCAACATCTTCAACTTTCCTTTTGCCGCCATGTCTTCCTCTGCCTGGGCTAACTTGAGCATGGCCTCCGGCGACGGGCGTTTCTTCTCCTCGTTATCGGTCATCGGCCCATACCCTCCAATGCCGGATTGAGCAGCACAAAAGCAGGATTTGCCGGACCGATGTTGGAACCACCCGAGAGGCACGTAAAGACAAGGAATGCCGGGATCGCAGATTTTTTCTTCATTTGTGGACTCCTCGAATAACTCTTTACGCTTTCAGATCATCTTCTTACCAAAAGTCATAAACAGATACGTAACGGCCGAAACAAAGACGTGATTATCTGTTTGGGTATGGAGCTATTATACAGGATCACCTATCAAAACAACGTCAAAATACAGAGAGAATGTATCAAGAAGATATCAAGATACGACTTTTGCTGAACACTCCATCCGGTATCTCGATACCCTGAGACACCTCTGCTGATCGCTTTACTTTTTGCCACCATCGGCAAGAGTGGTCGGGTCCAGAAGTTCGATGAGTTCGGAGCGGGTCAGATCGGTTTCCTCCAGAGCTATCTCGAGGATCGGACGGCTTTCCGCCATTGCCCTTTTGGCAATCCTGGCCGATGCCAGATAGCCGATCCTGAGATTTAAGGCCGTCACCAGGATCGGGTTACGGGCAACGGCCTCGCTGCACACCTCCCGGTTAATCTTCATTCCGGCAATGGCCTTCTTTGCCAGCAATGCGGCAGCGCCGGCGAGAAGATCAATACTGTCCAGCAGATTTGCCGCAGCTACCGGCAGCATGGTATTAAGCTGAAAATTCCCTGATTGAGCGGCCAGCGCGACCACGGTGTCGTTGCCGATAACCTGCACCGCCGCCATACACACCGCCTCGGGGATGACCGGATTGACCTTGGCCGGCATAATGCTTGATCCAGGCTGCAGGGCAGGCAGCACAATCTCGCCTAAGCCTGCCAGTGGACCTGAATTCATCCACCTGAGATCATTTGCGATCTTCATCAACGCAATCGCTGTGCCCCTCAGATGTCCGGAGATCTCAACGGCCGTTCCCAGGCTGCTGAGACTCTTGTAAAAAGATGCGCTGACCGTACAGGACAGGCCGGTCAGGCTGTTAATCCCGGCAATGGCCCTGGTTGGAAATTCCGGATGGCAATTCACCCCGCTACCGACCGCCGTTCCGCCCAGGGCCAGACTCGAAAGGCGGGGCATGGCAGAATCCAAGCGATGGATACAGTCATCGATCTGGGCTGCCCAACCGTCCAGCTCCGCCTGCAGCCGGATGGGCAGGGCATCCATCAGATGGGTACGGCCGGTTTTTATCACATCGCTGTATTCGGCACCCTTCTTCCGGACAATGCCGGCCAGCAGTTCCAGGGATGGACGCAGCACATCCCGCAGCCCCAGGGCAGTTGCAAGATGGAGGGCCGTTGGAATCACATCGTTGCTGCTCTGGCCAAGATTGACATGATCGTTGGCTGACAGCTCCACCCCCATCTGCCGGGCCAGGCCGCAGATCACCTCGTTCACGTTCATGTTCGTGCTTGTTCCGGAGCCGGTCTGAAAGACCGAGACCAAAAACTGGTCGTCATATCCCTCCTGCAGGATCTTTTGGGCGCATGAGGCAATCGCCTCTCCCTTTTTTTTATCCAGCAGACCGAGCTCCATATTCGTCTCAGCCGCCGCCAGCTTGATGATGGTAAGCGCCCGGATAAATCCCTGCGGGAGCCGTCTATCAGAGATAACAAAATTTTCAAGCGCGCGCTGGGTCTGCGGTCCATACAGGGCCTCGGCGGGAATCCGTACCGGCCCCAGGCTGTCCTCTTCTATGCGGTATTGTCGATCAGTCATTGACTGCACCATTTTGATATGTGGGTGATCGGCCTTCAACCGACCACGATTGACTGCTTTTTGATCACTGACTCAATCAGACTCATCACCGAAGACAGAACAGCGCCCTGGAAACGGTGTTCCAGCGCCGACTTCAGCATAGCCGGATTGATCACCGTATTCCACCCGGCAAGAAGGGCAAGCGCAGCCAGCGCCCAATCCTGCTCCCGGATGGACTGCTGCCTGAAATCGACAACGCGTCGCTCAACATTGCAGTCAGGGATATCCACCCCCTGGGCACCTATCACCAGGGCCCCAGGAGCGAGGCGGGCAAACAAGTCTTTTTTCCGGTTTACACCTTCCTGTCCCAAGGCCAGGATCACCCCTGGCCGTTCAATGCCGGTAAAGCCGATCCGATCCGGCCACAGGATCACCTCACTGACCGAGGCTCCCCGCAACACGTTTATATCATTGCTGTTCTTCTGGGTTACCAAAAATCCACCGGCAATCCCCGCCAAGGCGAGCAGTTCGCCCGCTGTGCCGATTCGCTGGCCGGCACCGCCAAGGATAATGACTTCGACCTTTTCCCTGGCAGGCGGACTCTGTACCGAGTGTATCTTCAGCGGTGTCTGCACCAATCTCTGTTCAGCCGCCAGTTCCCGGTAAAATTCCCCGTATTCCCGGCGTTGATTATGGGCAATCAAGCCATTATAGGCAGGCATCCGGGCGATCTCCTTGTCAATGCCTGCCGGAGTCAGCTTGTTCTTCCGGGTATAGCGTCCCGTGCAGATCGCAGGAAGATCAAGAACCGCAAATCCGGGAAATCTGATCGCCCTTTCGATGAGTTCCGGCAGATCAGCAGCAAGAGCCGAACTGCGGGCCACAAAGGGTGCGCCGGCGGCATCGGCCAGGCGACAGACATCCAGCGGTTGATCGAGCCGGTTTAAAAATCCGGAGGCAGTAACGGCCGCGTTCGGGCTTGTGATCGAGCATTGGCCGCCGGTCATGCCGTAGTTGAAATTATTGAGAACAAGCAGGGTCAGGTCGAGATTCCTTCGGCAGGCGGATTGAAAATGGGCACCGCCGATCCCCATGCCCCCGTCTCCCATGATCACAATCACCTGCAGATCGGGCCTGGCCATCTTTAAGCCCGTGGCATAGGTCAATGCCCTGCCATGAAGTCCGTGGAAGGCATGGGTGGTGAAAAAAACATCCAGAAGCCCGGAACAACCGATATCGGTGACCAGCGCGACCTGATCGTCTCGCAGCCCCATCCGACCCAATGTCCGGTCAAGGGCATGCACGATCCTGTCATAAGAACACCCGGGGCAGAAGGCCGGTGGCCGGGAGCCATGCAAGAGGCTATCCATGGATTACCTCGATGATCTGGGCCGGTGTGAGAAGGCTCCCATCCATCCGGCCGTACCAGTCAACCTTTTTCCCGGCCAGCACCCGTTCTATCTCAAAGACATACTGCCCCATATTCATCTCGACGACAACCACTCTCTGATAATTCCCGGCCGTTTCGCGAATCAGCACCTCGGGCACCGGCCAGAGCGTCTTCAGGATAAGCAGGGAAACCGGATGACCATCATCCTGCAAAATCAATTGTGCATCCCTGGCCGCCCTCGCGCTTACGCCATAGGTGATGATCAGGGTAGAGGCGCCGGGCAGGATGAAAGACTGATGAAAGCTGAAGTCGCTGATCTGTTTGGTTAATTTTTCTGTAAGCCTGCGGCGGATTGACCCGATGGTTGAGGTATCGGTGGTGATATAGCCATCCGGGCCATGGGTGGAACTGGTCTGCCGAACCGGGGTACGCCCTCCGATCGGAAGAAAATCAGGGACCTGTCTGTCAGGAGGGACCGCAAACGGCAGGAAGGAACCTTCGCCCGTACAATACTGACGCCCCACCATCTCCGGAAGTCGAACCCCGTCCAGATTGAAGCTCTCACGGGTCTGACCGATCTCTTTACTGGAGGCCAGAAAAACCGGACAGCGATAGATTTCGGCAAGGTTGAAGGCAATCACCGTCAAAAGATAACAATCCGCTACATCTGTCGGGGCAAGGACAATGACCGGCAGCCCGCCGCTGTTGCCCCAGCGCAGGAAATTGATATCCCCGTCCGCTCCCAGAGTGGGTGAGCCGGTAGACGGTCCGAGTCGCTGCACGTCCACGATCACAATGGGAATCTCGCTGCCTATCGCAAAGGAGATCTGCTCACTGCAGAGGCTGACGCCCGGTCCGGAAGTCGCCGTCATCACCTTCAGCCCGGCCATAGCTGCTCCAAGGCAATAGCCGATGGAGGCGATCTCATCTTCCCCCTGCATACAGATACCGCCTCGTGGCGGCAGCAGTTCCAGCATCTTTGTAAGGATTGACGTGGCAGGTGTTATAGGATATCCAGCAAAAAACCGGCAACCAGCCGCGATGGCCCCCCAGGCAATGGCCTCATTCCCCCCCAGAAACGACAGAGCCATACGGTATCCCCCTTGCCCGGTTTAATTCGATTCGGTCGTCTTCAATTCAAGCGGCACATCTGGACTCATTATTGTGCGGAATACCAGCCGGTGTCTCAGGCATGAGTCGCTGCATCACGGAGGAACCGGCAGTACTTCTGATCCCCCTGCATGATATGATCCAGAAGCCAGTTTTTTAAAATCTTGATAATTTCACTTTTTAAGACCATCCCTTCCATAAAATCAACCATCTGATGATTATCTCAACTCTATCATTTTCGATGATGCTCCGCAAATCTTAAACCCAAAAACGGAGTCAAATTTACCGGCTGCTGAAGAACACTTCCTCAACAATCAATTTTATTCAATTTTCTCAGACACCATGGCTTCTGAAAAGACTGCCCCCACCTCCTTCCCACATGTCAGGGGAGCAGCCTCCGGGAGCACTAACCCTTCTCTGTCCCCACTATCTCATTCACATTTGAACAACTTTCACGTTCCTTTTCGCTGAGCCGTTCAAACTCCTTTTCATTGCTATGTTCAAAATCGACTTTGCAGACGAATTCTCTGCCTTCTCTATCATTTACCCATGCTAACGAACCATAATCACCATTCATACTCATACCTCATATATCAATAAATTATAACTACTTATCTATTTACCTGCGCTCCCTTCGCCAGCCATCTTTGACCGTTTTTAAATTGATACCGACCAGAGTAGACAATTTTGCCGCTACCTTCCAATATATCGAAAAGAGCGAAGACGCTTGAACATTTTTAGGATTACCTAATTCCTATTAGGTATAGTAAGGCTATTTCATTTTTTTAACAATATGGGTTTCCTAAAAAAAATCGGAATCTCAGGAGTAGAACGGAACCGAATCAACGAAATGTATGCAGGACACCCTCCGGTACGTTAACACCTCCCCCTTATCGTCGACAGCCAGATCGGCTTGATCGAACATTTTGTAAAATAATCCCCATTTTCCGAAAACCTCTTTAATGAAATTTTCATTATGCATGTTGTGCATATTGTATTTTTTTATTTTTTTTATAAATTTTTTATTATTAGAAAAATATACGCGACAATCGAGAACACTTTGTTGAGAGAAATATATTTTATATTATATATACAATCAATTATGTATTTGCCTTTTACTGATATGGAGGACAAATCATACTGATACAAGGCAGCATCTACACACGAAACCGACTTTTTCTCTTTAAAATCCTATTTGACATTTTCTAAAAATAAATTATTTATGCACAAATTGAACAATTCGAACAATACTGCATGCGGATTTGCGGTCGATTGCGAGATGTCGTTACTAAAAGTCAATGGAGGTAAACATGGCAAAAGTTGGAGTATATGTCTGTCATTGCGGTTCCAATATCGGCGGTGTCGTCGATGTTGAGGCCGTCTGCAAGCATGCGGAGACTCTGCCGGATGTTGTTGTATCCCGGCAGAACCTGTTCATGTGTTCGGATCCAGGTCAGGAAATCATTCGACAGGACATCATTGGCGGTGTTGTCGATAAGGTTGTCGTCGCAGCCTGCACGCCTAGGACCCACGAGCCGATTTTCAGAAAGGTTCTTGAAGGTGAAGGACTGAATAAATATCTCTTCGAGATGGCCAATATCCGGGATCAGGACAGCTGGGTGCATGCTAACGACAAGGAGGGAGCTACCGCTAAGGCTAAGCAGATTGTCGCCAGCGCCGTCGCCAAGGCCAGAAATCTCCTTCCCTTGGAAGACAAATATGTCGATGTGACCAAGGCCGCTCTCGTTATCGGTGGCGGTGTCGCCGGTATTTTTTCGGCCCTTGATCTCGCCAATATGGGCAACAAGGTCTATCTGATCGAAAAAGAGCCCTCCATCGGCGGCGTGATGGCACAACTCGACAAAACATTCCCGACCAATGACTGTTCGGCCTGTATTTTGACCCCGGTCATGGTCGATGCCGGAACCCATCCGAATATCGAACTGCTGACTTACTCGGAAATCGATGCGGTGGAGGGGTATATCGGCAACTTCGACGTGAAGATCAGACGGAAACAGGCCTATGTCGACTGGGAGAAATGTACCGGCTGCGGCGCCTGCGCCGATGCCTGCCCGGTACGCACACCCAACGAATTCAACGCCGGACTCGACAATCGCGGCGCAGCCTTCATCCATTTTCCGCAAGCGGTCCCGAAAAAGGCGGTCATCGATATGCCCAATTGCATCAACTGCGGGGGCAGAACGATCGGCAGCGAGCAGAAAATCAGCAAGAAGACCGGCAAACCAATCCTTGCCCCCTGTGAGCGGGCCTGTCCGGCAGGGGCCATCGACCGTTCCAAGGTTGCCGATCCGAACGGTGAAATCATCGACGTCAAGGTTGGCGCCATCATCGTTGCCACCGGCTACAAGGTAATGGACAAGGACAAGTTCAAGAACCTTGCCCCGGACTCTCCCAATGTCCTGACCGCGCTCCAGCTTGAACGGCTGATCTCGGCGACCGGCCCCACCGGCGGCCAGTTCCTCCGGCCGAGCGATATGAAAAAACCGCATACTGTCTCGTTTCTTTCCTGCATAGGATCCCGGGATGAGCGACATCACACCTACTGCTCACGGGTCTGCTGCATGTATATGATCAAACAGGCAAAACTTCTGAAAGAAAAATACCCGGACCTGGAGATCTATATGCATTTTATGGACGTCAGGACCCCCGGCAAGGACTTTGACGAATATTACACCGGCGCCATTGATATGGGGATAAACATCATCCGCGGCCGGGTCGGCGGGATCGACATGCTTCCCGGCGACAAGCTTCGGGTCATGGGATTTGACGCCGATCTGGCCTCAAACATTGAGATCGATGCCGACCTGGTGGTTATGGCCACCGCCATCGAACTCCAGGATGATATCAAACCCTTTGCTCAAAAGCTGAGCCTAACGCTTGATGGCTCCGGGTTTTTCAAGGAACTGCATCCGAAACTGAAACCGGTCGAGACCCCGGTGGAAGGCATCTTCCTCGCTGGCTGCTGCCAGGGACCGAAGGATATCCCGGACACCGTCGCCCAAGCCAAAGGCGCAGCTGCCGCAGCGGCAGTACCGCTTGCTCAGGGAAGGGTGAAAGTCAACCCGACCATCTCGGAGATCGACAGGGAAAAATGCAGCGGCTGCGGCATCTGTGAACCGCTCTGCCCCTACGGTGCGATCAGCATGATTGCAACCGATGCAGCTCATCCACGGGCCCGGATTGAGATGACCCAGTGTAAAGGATGCGGCGTCTGCACAACGGCCTGCCCGTCCACCGCCATCATGCTGCACGGCTATACCGAGAATCAGATCATGGCGCAAATTTTCGCCTTAACTGCATAGGAGGCAGAGATGGCAGCTATCAATCTTACCAAAATGGATAAGGAAATTATCCAGAAAATTATCGACCATGGCGGCAAGGGAATCACTAAATGCATTCAGTGCAACGCCTGTGCCTCGGTCTGCCCGGTGGCCAAGGCCGGATTTCCACTCTATGGGCGGTTGCTTTTTCGAAAAATTCAGACCGGGCACTTCGAAGAGATCATCGAGGATTCATCCAGCTGGGCCTGTCAGGCCTGCAACCGCTGCACGGAGATCTGTCCCCGTGATGCCAAACCCTTCGAGATCGTCTTTGCATTTCGACGGATACAGGCCAATGAGCTGGCAATTTCGACCTCCGCCTTTACCCCACTGATGAATCTCCATGCCACCGGACATGCGGTCTATTCGGAGGCTTCGAAGGAACTCAGGCAAAAGGTAGGGCTCCCGGCCGTACCGGTCACCTCGATCGCGAACGAAAAGGCCCAGGAAGAGATCCGGACCCTGTTGGACAACAGTCCGATGGGCGAGCTCGGCATATTTTAAGGAGAAGAAACTCATGGAAAAATGCGGAATATATTTGGGATGCAATATCCCCTTCAGAGCCCCGGATATCGAACACTCGTTCTATAAGGTGTTCCCAGCGCTCGGCATGGAGATCGTTGACATGGAAGGCGCCACCTGTTGTCCGGCCTGGGGAACGGCTCCCTCGTTCGATATCGATACCTGGCTGGCCGTCTCCGGACGCAATATCACCATCGCCGAGGACAAAAATGTCGATATCATGACCGGCTGCAACAGCTGCTTCGGGGTCATGAGCGAGGCCAAACACCTGATCGATCATGATCCGGCACGAAAAAAGACCGTCGATAAAAACCTGGCCCTGATCGATAGAAAATATAAAGGGGACTCGGAGATCTATCATGTCTCCCATGTCCTCTACAAGAACATCGGCATTGAGAAGATACGGGAGAATGTAAAATATACCCTGAAACAGCTCAAAATCGCTGTCCAACCCGGCTGTCATATCCTCTGGCCCTCGGAGGTCATGGCGGTGAAGGAGAAAAACTCCTTTTTCCCGACGATCCTGAAGGAACTCTGTGAGGTCCTGGGCGCTGAAGTTCCTCATTACAGCAAGCTGAATGCCTGCTGCGGCATGGGGGCGATGCGCAGCACAGACCAGGTTCGTTCGATAGGCCTCGTCAAGGAAAAGCTCGTCAACATGAAGGAAGAGATAGCCCCGGACATGATCGTCACCACCTGTTCCTCCTGCTATCTGCAGTTTGACGGCGCCCAGAAGATCCTGAAGGAGAAAGGAGAGATCGATTTCGAGATCCCGGTCTTCTACTATACCCAGCTCCTTGCCCTCTGCATGGGTTTTGATCCGAAAAATGTAGCGGCGATCAGCGAGACCCCGCGGGACGCGATCATTCAGAAAATTCAGAGTGAAGCGCGACTGCTTAATTAGGAGGTTATTTCATGGAATTTGTACCCAATATTATAGGATTTGCCTGCCAATGGTGCACCTACGCGGGCGCCGACCTCGCCGGCAATCTCCGTTGTAAATATCCGCCGACCGTGAAGCTGATCAAGGTCCCCTGCTCCGGCCGGGTCAAGCCCGAGTATGTGATGGAGGCCCTTGCGGGCGGGGCCGACGGTGTGCTGGTCGGCGGCTGTCATTTCGGCGACTGCCACTATAAGGACGGCAATCATAAGACCAAAAACCGGATGGACATGCTGAAAAAGATGCTGGGAGACCTGGGCTTCGACCCACGGCGGTTCCGCCGTGAATGGATCTCGGGCGCGGAAGGCAAAAAGTTTGCCGAGGTTATTACCGATTTCACCGCGGAACTCATCGAACTCGGTCCTAACCCGCTCAAAGGAGGAGTGAAATAATGGCTGATAAAATTAAGGTCGGCTTTCTGCTGCTCGGCGGCTGCGCCGGTTGTGAGATGTCCGTGGTTGATCTCTCGGAAAAACTGGTCGATGCCCTGGAACACATTGAGATTGTCTTTTGGGCTCCAACCGTGGCCGATGTTAAATACAACGATCTGGAATCCATGGAAGATAAGACCATCGATGTCGCTTTTATCGACGGCATGGTCCGGCTCGACGAGCATATCCATATGGCCAAGGTGATGCGGAAAAAGGCTAAAACCTTGATTGCGTTCGGTGTCTGTGCAGCCCTCGGCGGCACCGCAGGACTCGGCAGTCTGCACACCAAGGAAGATCTTTTTCAAAAGGCATTCAAGAATACCCCGACGACCGACAACCCGGATGGCATCTATCCGCAGCCCAGCTGTCTGGTGGACGGCAAATACGACCTGACCCTCCCCGCCTATGAGGATAAAGTCCGGACCCTGAACCAGATCGTCGACGTGGACTATTATATCGGCGGCTGTCCGCCCCACCATTCCCATGTCGGCGCCGCCATCGGCGCACTGGTCAGCGGCCAGCTTCCCGCCAAGGGCTCCTGGATCACCAACGGCAAGGCCGTCTGCGATGTCTGCACGCGCAACCCGGCAAAGCAAGGCGGCAACCTGGCACGGACCATGGTGGACAAGGTTCTCCGGACCGTCGATGGAACCCCTGATGCCGATACCTGTCTCCTGCAACAAGGCTACATCTGTTTCGGACCGATCACCCAGGGCGACTGTGGCGGCTCCTGCCTGAACGTGAACATCCCGTGCCGCGGCTGCGGTGGACCGATCCCCGGTAACGAGGACTACGGCGCCCAGGCCCTCAGCACCATCGGCTCGATCTTGAAAGACGATACGGTAACCGCTCAATTGATGGAAAAATATCCCAACCTGGCCAAGTTCTTTTACCGGTATGCCCTGCCCTCCGGTACGCTTCCGAAGAGAATGTAGGCCGGTTTCCGGACAGAGAAAACAAGGAGTGATACAGTGAAAAAAATAGAAATAAATCCGATGACCCGTCTTGAAGGTCATGGAAAAATAGCGATTTTCCTGGACGATAACGGCAATGTGGATGAGGCCTTTTTCCAGGTTGTCGAGTTCCGGGGATTTGAAAAATTCCTGGTAGGCCTGCCCATCGAGGAAGTACCGCGAACGGTTTCCACTATCTGCGGAGTCTGCCGCGGTGTCCATTTCACCGCAGCGATGAAGGCCTCAGACGGGGTCTACGGCGTGCAGCCGACTTCGACCGCCCGGAAACTGCGGGAGCTGTTCTTCAACGCCCATTATGTGGAAGATCACGCGGTCATTCTCTATGCGCTGGGTTTCCCGGACTTCGTCGTCGGCCCGAGCGCCCCTGCTGCTCAACGCAACGTCGTCGGACTCATCAACGTGGTCGGTGCGCAACTCGGCCGTGAAGTCTTGAAAAAACGGGGCTATGCGGTCAAGATCTTCGAGATGCTCGGCGGCAAACCGAACCACCCGGTAGCGGCAATCCCCGGCGGTTGGTCCAAAACCTTGAATGAAGTGGAACGCGAGCAGATTGAGGAATGGTCCCATGAGCTGATCGATCTTGCCAAGCTGACCCTGAAGGTCTTCGGCGATGTGGTCCTGAATAACCCCGCCTATATGGAATTGGTGACCGGCGATATGTACAGGGTCCCGGTCAACTATATGGGCACCACCGATGCTGATGGCATGGTCGCCCTCTACGACGGTACCCAGAAGGTGGTCGATGTGAACGGCAAGGAGATCGCCTCGTTTACCGGTATGGAATATATCGATCATATCTCCGAGCGCGTGTTGCCCTGGACCTATCTGAAGATGCCATACCAGAAGAAGATCGGCTGGAAAGGCATCGTCGATGGCGAGGGAACGAGTCTCTATAGTGTCGGCCCGCTGGCCCGTTTCAATGTCGCCAAAGGCATGAGCACCCCGCTGGCCAACGAGGAATATAAAAAGTTCTTCGCCACCTTCGGCGGTAAACCGGTGCACAACATCATGGGATATCATTGGGCACGGGCTATCGAACTGCTGCATTGCTCGGAGCGCTGCCTGGAGCTGGCCCGTGATCCGGAGATCACCAGTGATGACGCCAGGGCGCCGCTTGGCGAGGTGACAGGCGAAGGAGTCGGCATCATCGAGGCTCCGCGCGGTACCTTGATTCATCATTACAACACCGACGAAAAGGGCATCGTCACCGACGCCAATATCGTCGTCGCTACAACCCATAATAAAGGCCCGATCAACCTGGCTGTACGGAAGGCAGCCAAGCATTTCATCAAGAACGGCAAGGTCGACGAGGGCATCCTGAATCATGTGGAGATGGCTTATCGGCCCTACGACCTGTGTCTCGGCTGCGCGACCCATGCCATCAAACCGGGATCGTCACCGGTAGAGGTCAAGATCTACGATCAAAACAAGGAGTTGTTGCAGTCGCTCAGGAATTTCTAACCCTTTTCAAGAGGGGACCGGGACACATTCCGGCCCTCTCTTTTGGTATCAGATGAAAACAAAATCCCTGGTCTGTGGAATCGGCAACCCGATGTTGAAAGACGATCGCGCCGGCATCGAGGTGGCGGAACGGATCGAGACATCCGATCTCGACGTGGATGTCGAGATCATCTACGGGGTCGGCTTTGAAGTAAACGACAAGCTCATGGGCTATGATGACGTAATCATCATCGATGCCGCCAAGGTCGGCTATCCGCCCGGTACGATAACCGAGGTGACCATCGACCAGATCTTTACCGATCACAACCTGGTCACCTCGCATGCGGTGACACTCGGCTCGACCCTGAAGGTCGGCTACGATCTCTTCCCGGACGAGATGCCGAAAAAACTCCGGATCGTGCTGATTGAGGCCGAGGACTATTTCGAATTTACCAAGGAATGCTCGCCGAAGGTAATGGCAGCGATCGCCAAGGTTGTTGATATGATAACTGAACATTTTTCCAGAGGGGAAGTATGCCCTTTGCATTGAAATGAGGTGAATATGAAGACTTTTTTTGATTTAAAACAAGAAGTTCGTGCAACCGGGCGATGCCATGGCTGCGGTGGTTGTGTCACCTTTTGTACCGCCATCAATTACGGTGCGCTGCATATGGTAGACGATGTCCCCCGATTTAAAAGTGTTGAGAAGTGTATCGATTGCGGCCTGTGCTACAGGATCTGTCCAGTGGTCGGTGACCTGGATGAACACATCAAGAAGCAGACCGGCTGGAGTGCTCCGATCGGCAGGATTCTCGAAACGACGGTTGCCCAGGCCAAAGATGCGTCACTCCGTGCTCGGGCGACGGATGGCGGTGTGGTCACTGGTATTTTACTGCATCTGTTCGACACCGGACGAATCGATGGCGCCATCGTCATTAAAAACACTGCAGAGGGAAGAAAACCAATCCTCGCCACCACCCGTGAGGACATTATCGAGTCGGCCGGTTTCTCTTTCAATACAGCCAAGGGAATCACACAGCTGGGCGAGACATATTCGACCTATTCCCCTGTCGCTCAGGCACTGGGATCTCTGATCAGACAGGGACTGAAACGCATCGCCTTTGTCGGCACCCCATGCCAGATCAAGTCGATCCGCAAGATGCAGGCCCTGAAGATCGTGCCGTCGGACGCGATCAAGTTCTATTTCGGCCGGTTCTGTAATGCCAATTACGATTTCAGCGGCGGAAAAGCCCGCGAACTGGAAGAGTTCGCCAATTGCAAGATGGACGATATCCGGAAAATCAACATCAAAGACGACCTGCTGCTGCACCACAAGGACGGCACAATCAGGAAGATCGCCTTGAGAGACCTGGATTTCGCCAAACGCAGTGCCTGTGCATTCTGCGATGATTTTACGGCTGAATACTCCGATATATCTTTCGGCGGATTGGGTGCGTCTGAAGGTTGGACGACAGTTATTACACGCACTCCGCTTGGTCGGGCAGTTTTTGCCGATGCCCGGGATGCAGCTCTGGACTTCCTGAGTATTGATGAAAATTTAAAACTGGACAGCACCGTTTTGCAAAAATTACAGGAAAGCTCAGCCAGGAAAAGGGCCGCTGCTGAGGAGCGGCAGGCTATCCGGAAATAGTTTTTCACGTCCGGAGAGGTAAAAACATCAGCTCGAAAGAGAGTACTGCCTGTCAAGTGTCTTCAAAAAAAATCCCGGGACATGTCTTGTCCCGGGTAAACATGGAGTGGATCCCAGATCCTTCGGACGCACCGCTTCAATCACTCCTGCCCTCTGCATATGTCAACAATATTTGCTATGTGTATCTGTGCCGTATCGATATATTGAATCGTGATATCACCGGCCTTGATAAGCAGTGGTAATTCGGTACATCCCAATATAACACCTTCAATATTCTCATCTTTGACAATCCTGTTGATAATGGCCAGGAAGCTCTTTTTGGTTTTCTTCTTTATTATTCCAAGCTCAATCTCAGAAAAAATCTTCTCCTGAATATAATCCTGTTCATCCTGATTGGGAACGACAAGCCTGATGCCTTCCTGACCAAATACATTCTGATAAAAATCGGCACCCATCGTCACTTTTGTCCCCAGCAAACACAGATTTTTAAAGTCATGCTGCTTTGAATAGTTCAGTGCGGCATCAACAATATTGAGGAGGGGCAAGAACGTCTGGGACTGGATTGCGTCAAAGACTCTATGGGGCGTATTGGATGCAATCGCACCGAAAACAGCTCCCCCTGCCCTAAGAACCTCAAATTTCGAGGCAATGAATTCTGCAACCTCGTCCCATCTGGACTGATCCACATGGTTCATAACCGCTTTCAGATTAATACTCTCGATAGCTATCTCGGGATAGCCATACTGATCGTAATCAGGTTTAAACGCATCTATTATCCCCCGGTAATATTGAACCGTGGATTCAGGTCCAAGCCCTCCGACTATTCCCACCTTCTTCATAAATTCCTCTTCCTCGATTATCGAGGCGTATTACTGAATCTTGAATTTTCCAACCATCTCATTAAGTTTATTGGCCAGTTCAGCTAATTGTTCCGAACTCGTATTAACCTCAGAGCAGTTGCTGGACATAGTATTTGAAGCATGCATTACTTCACTGATTTCACGAGCAATATCTGCAGAGACAGTGGAACTTTGAGCTATATTTTCATTAACCTCGCCCAGGCCGACTGAGGCCTGTGACACATTGCTGACTATCTCCTTGGTGGTCACTGACTGTTCCTCCACCGCTGTCGCAATGGTCGACACAATAGTATCTATTGCATGAACGACATCGGAAACACTGTTAATCTCCCGGACGGTTCCATCGGTCGTACTCTGAATACTCTCAACCCTCTTCTTGATTTCGCCGGTAGCATCCGCTGTCTGCCGGGCAAGTTCTTTGATCTCATTGGCAACAACGGCAAAACCTTTTCCGGACTCCCCGGCCCTTGCCGCCTCTATGGTGGCGTTAAGGGCAAGGAGATCAACCTGACCGGAGATATCAGTGATAGCCTCCACGACCTTGCCGATCTCACGAGCAGCCCGTCCCAGCTCCTCCACCTGTTCTGAGGCACTTTTGGTCTGGGTTACTGCTGCACCGGTAATGCTCCTGGCCTTCTCGGTGTTTTCGGCAATTTCATTAATGGTAGCCGACATCTCTTCGGTTGCCGCAGCAACCATGCTGACATTCACGGACGCCTGCTCCATTGATGCAGCTACAGAGTTCATGTTCGAACTCATCTCTTCACTTGCGGCAGCGACAGTATTGGCCTTCTCTGAGGTCTGCCGGGCACCGGTCGCCATCTCTTGGGAAATCTGATGCAAACCCTTGGACGATTTTTCCAGACTTGCCGCATTTCCGGCAACATCCTTTATTATAGTCTGGATCTTCTCTATGAAGAGATTAAACCAACCGGCCATCTCTTCCGTCTCGTCTCCTGAATGATTGACAATACGTTTGGTCAGATCGCCCTCCCCCTCAGCGATATCCCGAACCAGGACGATCATTTTTCTCATAGGACCAACAATTCCCTTGGATACAAGGACATATGTTACAATTATCACGACAAACAACAGCAGGATAAAGACACCTGCCAGCTCTCTTACCTGCGACCAGATATTTGAAGTAATTTCTTGTTGTTTTTTGGCAATAGCCTTATCCACATCATCGATATAGATCCCGGTGGCTATGACCATATTCCATTCCTTGAAAAGTTTAACAAACGTCAACTTTGGCTGTGGTTCCTTTTCGCCCAACTTGTTCCATTTATAGGAATCGAACCCTTCTCCCTGGTCTCTGGCGATGTTCATCTGGGAAACAATGAGCAGTTTTCCTTCAGGATCTTTAAAAAACGTCTCATCCTTCCCAACCAGATCGGGGTTCGGATGCTGCAGCATCTTCCGGGTCGCAAAATCCATGGTATAGAAATAATCTTTTCCTTCTTTGCCGTATTTCAGCGAGTTGATTGTATTCAATGTCTTCTGTTTAAGATCGGTTTCCGTCGATTCGAGATAAATCCCCGAGCCGATGACCCAATTCCATGGCTTAAAAAGCTTCACATACGAAAGCTTTTTTTGCAGCTGCTCACCGCCTGAAGTATATTCTTTGGTTACATATTCAACATACCCGTTTCCCCCTTCCTGTTGAGCAGCCTTCACGAATTCCTTGTAGACTTTAATACCACCAAGATCGTAATCCGACATATCCTTACCGGTATCCTGCGGCTTGAACGGGTGCATCACCATCCGGGGCTGCAGATCGTTGAGCCAGAAATATCCTTTGTTGTCTCTTCCATAGCGCATTTTTTCAAGAACTTTTTTAGCATATTCCTTGCGGAGTTCCATGCTTCCCAGTGCCTCGTTTTCATAGGAGGCTTCAAGGACTCCATAGGCCTCGTTTATAGCACTCTGCAGGATTTCCCCATAATGTTTCTTCAGTTTCTCCGTATCTTGAGATTCATCATAATTGTTTTTTGCAATATGATAGGCAGCGGTAGTAAGATATTTCAAGAGGCCTTTCTTTTCCTCCATTATGGCAACGCGATAGGCTGCAGCCTCTTCCTGCCCTCTTTTGAACATGGTGTGTGTAGAGATTGCTATAGTGGCAATGCCCAGTAAAAACAAACTGCCGATAACGAGTACATTGATTTTCAGATTGATTGAAGCCTTGAATTTCATGATACGATTTCCCTTGGATTAAGATGTACAATTTAAATAAATTCTAAAAAAAGGGTATTGGAAAGAATTTCAAAAATCAAGAATTAATAAAGAAAATCTACGCTTCTGATCATTAGAGTCATCCGGTTGGACAAACGATTTTCGCTCCGGCAGGAATTTAAATTCGGCAAAAAAACAGGAGTCTGGTATCATAAGCCGGATTCGAAGTATGGTTAGAAAACATGATACAAGAACATCCTTTCCTTTCACCGACAGCAGGCAATGGAGAATTCTCCGAACGATACGTTCATAAAGACATGCGTTAGAGACACTCTGGAGGGTCTGTGTGCCGGCCTTTCACATTTCTCCGGACCCAGCAGTGCCGCGGTGATTTACAGCCTGCGGCCTAAAAGCCCTTTGTATATTTTCGATCCGTCCAATCTTCTTGGTGATCATGCCCCTATTTTACGCACCACCTACCTGGAAAACGACGACTGGTGCCAAAAAAGAGGTATGTATGCGGACTCTTCCCATTACAATCTGATTGAATATTTTAATGAACTGCAACTGGATGGAGTGGTTTCCTACGGCGGAAAATCGGCAACAGTCGCCTATCAGATGTGGTTTACAGAACATCATCCTGATCTCTTTTCCATCGGTCCGACAGAACGATGGCTGGAGCATGCAGTGCTGCGATTCTCTCATGATATGGCCAATGAAAAGGACCTGTATACAGGGATTTCCGGCAGTTTTTTGAAGGAATACGCCATGCATGCGATCCGTAACCATATCAAAAAAGAGATGGAGAAACGGTTTGGACCCGATTCAAAACTGCGGATTTACCCGATCCTGGATGCCATCTTAGGCATCTCGAAGACACGGGAAGAGGGTGCATGGCCATCGGGGGAACTGGTCTTTATAGAACCCCAACTGGTACATACGATTCAATTTCTTGCCCGATTCAAGATGAACGAACAGCCGCAGCTCGATCATTATAAACATGTGCGCAAGCTCCTGCAGGCGGTCACACAATCCAACCGGAGACTGATTTCGGATGGATTAAGTATCCTGGGTATATCCGACGAGCATTTACCCGATTATTGTCTGGTTGCAGATTTTCACGGCAGAATCGGTTTTCTAAGGATAGGCAAGGATGGTATCTGCAGTTTTGCTGACGGCAGGTATCATTCAACCACCCACCAGGCAAAGCTGTTTGAGGTTGAAGAGGCGCTGATAGATTACAAACTCGATGCGTCGATGCGAACTCAGTTATTCCGGATTATCTCCACCCTTGTCCATAATGCCCAGAATAAAAAACATGGCTGCACCCTGGTCCTGGATCTTAATCCCAAGCCCGTGCATATCTCCGGGCAGCCCCTCTATAAACCGATGGACCTGAGACAGCCCGAACTTCTTGAACTTGCCTGCGCACTGTCGAAGGTTGACGGAGCCCTCCATATCGGTGCCGACTGCAGCCTCTACGGATTCGCCTGTCTTTTGGACGGGCATACCATTCATGGTGAGGATCGGGCCAGGGGAGCCCGGTATAATTCCGCCCTGCGTTTTTCTACGGAACACTCCGACACTCTCCTTGTCGTTGTTTCCTCGGACCGTCCAGTCTCGATTATCCAGTACGGCATGGAATTCAGGAATCAAAGCACCTGGCGCTCCCCTGCCTTCTCCACTCCTGAGCCCATGAAATTCCAGGAGTGGCTGAACGGTTTTTCTTGAAAGCCTGTAAATGAAGTGGCCTCGGGAAATTGAGCATGCGGTTAAGTGTGAAATCACTCCCGCGCAGGCAGGAGTCCAGAAAGGAAACAACTGGGTTTCATTCATAGTCACTAAATTTAATCATGAGTTTGGTAACATATTGAAATAAAATAGCTAAGAAACGGTTCAAGCGGACGGCGGGAAAAGGCGCGATTTTCAAGGCAAGGTCAGTGGTCTCTGCCTGTTCAAATCGATTAAGACACAACATATGGGAATCAAACAACTGCCAGGCGAGAATATCACCGAGCCATTCTACTCTCTACAGGCAGCACAATCCGGCCGCCGCTTCAGGCCGATTTTCCTGAAACTCATGGTCAGGGCATCAAAGGTCAGCAGGGTATCGGTCAGGAGTTCACCTGTTCCTGTCACGTACTTCAACACCTCTGCAGCCTGAATGGACCCCAGCATCCCGGCGACAGCCCCCAGTGTTCCGGCCTTGGAACAGGTTGAGGCAACATCCGGAGGCGGGCAACTTCTAAACACACAGCGATAGCAGGCGCTTTTGCCGGGCAGTACCGTCATGGTCTGACCGGTAAATTGCAATATTCCTCCGTGCGAAAAAGGAATTCCGGCCGCCACGCAGGCATCGTTGATTAAAAATTTGGTTGGAAAATCATCCGTTCCATCAACAACAAAATCATATCCACTGATAATTTCCTGGATATTTTCGGCATCGAGGCAAAGATCATACGTCCTGATCTTCACCTCGGGATTGAGGGCATGTAATTTTTCTTCTGCGGATTCAACCTTTGATCTGCCGATATCCTTTGTAAAGTGAACAATCTGTCGCTGCAGGTTGGAAAGGTCAACAACATCATGATCGACAATGCCGATGGTCCCTGTTCCTGCTGCAGTAAGATAGAGCGAGATCGGAGAGCCGAGTCCCCCCGCGCCAACAAGCAATATTCTGGCGGCCAGGAGTTTCTCCTGACCTTTTTCCCCGAGTTCCTCCAGAAGAACATGACGGCTGTACCGTTCAAGCTGTTCTTTATTTAATTCAGTCATGTTCCGATACGGCAGAGAAATAAGAGGATATCCCCATCATCAAATGAGATTCTTCAGATATCTTTCGCCCAATCCGGAATATGTCGCAGGATGTAGTCTTGCACAGCGGATTTCCCCGTTTCCCCGCCCTCAGCTTTAACGGCTTCCAAAACCTCGGCAAAATCGAACCAGCAGACTTCCTTGTCCTCATAATTATAAACCGTCAAAACACGCTTGTCTTTGTTATGGATATCCTCTTCTTCCTGGATAGCTGCAACAATTTTCAGGGCCTCTTCAGTCGAAAGAAATTTTATCTCGTTTTCACTCATATCTCATCACCTCAAACCAAAAAAGGCGAGCTGGATGGAATCCACTCGCCTTTTAAACTTAGCTCTATAACCCCAACAAGTCTGACTTTATTCAGTATCCCCTTGAGAGGTAAAAACATGCATAGTTTTTTCTAAAGGACTACATCCTCATGCAGGTTTTACCACAGCCCCTGAGCGAATACAACGAGTGCATACCCTGGCGTGTGCTGTGCCACCATTTTCGGTGACCAGGTGAACCCTTTTCAGGTTAGGAAGCCAACGCCGCCGGGTTTTATTATGAGCATGGGAAACA
The DNA here is from genome assembly GCA_903901335.1 of uncultured delta proteobacterium. Classification (GTDB taxonomy): domain Bacteria; phylum Desulfobacterota; class Desulfobulbia; order Desulfobulbales; family Desulfocapsaceae; genus CAIUQR01. Next base: position 160,820 of record CAIUQR010000059.1, read on the forward strand.
TTATTACCAGTGGCCGGACCTTTTCCGCAAATCTGACATACCTTAGCCATCGTAAACTCTCCTTAATCGTATCTCTTTCAATTACCTATCCATGCTCGAAACAAAAATGGACATGTGTAACTGACAACCTAAATGTTATACATACAAAAACAAGACTTCATACCCTCTTTTTCCAGGAATAGCAAGCATAAAAACATCTACCTTATAAGTCATTGCCCGTTACACATAGAGGTGACGCCTGCATATTCTTGATCATTAGTGCCGCACGCAGATCTCACGCACGTGTAATTTCGATCAAGAAAAATCTGTTGATTGTTGTGTAGCTTGTCCATCTTCTTGACTCTAAGAATCATGTATACAGCTTTTTGGTTGCATTCACCCGTTATGCATGGTAGCAATGTTCTGTTTGGCCTGATAATGATTCCCAACCTCGCTAAAAGGAACTTTTTCTGCATCCCTTTGAATGCCGGACACATTTACAACAGAATTTTCTCTCTGAGAGACATGCAGAAAAATTGTTTTTTAAGGAAAAAACCAATTTCTTACGATGGCAATAAATAATTCACCCACGAATGTATTCAACCTTGTCTGGAACTTTTTCGCCTCGGTGAAACTTGCCCTGATCACCCTCTGCACAATTTCTCTTGCTTCAATTATCGGCACCATTATTCCCCAGAAAGAATCCCTGGCCTGGTATGCGAAAAAATTCAGCCCCAAAATCGCTCAATTTCTTGATTTGTTTTCTCTCACCGATATGTTCGGGTCCTTCTGGTTCAAGGCCCTTCTGGGATTGCTGAGTGCCAATCTGATCATTTGCAGTCTCGACAGGTTTCCAGGGATATGGAAGCAGATCGTTGCCGACAACCTGGCAACACCGTTGAAAAGACTGGTCACTATTAAAAGAAATGCCTCGTGGACGACCTCTCAACCCCCGAAAAAGGCAGTGGACCAACTTCTACCGCTTCTGTCCGGCAACGGCTGGAAAATGACCACCCGGGAAACTGAAAACGGCCTCCTCCTTTTCAGCCAGAAAGGGGCATGGACCAGACTCGGCGTTTTTGTTGTTCATACCTCCATCCTTGTCATTCTGATCGGGGCAATCCTCGGCTCGATTCTGGGATTCAAGGGCTCCGCTATGATCCCGGAAGGCCAAAGCATAGAAAAGATTCAGTCAGTCGGGGCAACGGCCTTTATCGACCTGGGCTTTCAGGTCAGGTGTGATGCATTTGCTATCGAGTATTACCAGAACGGCATGCCGAAAGAGTATCGTTCAGATCTCACCATTCTTGAACATGACCGGGAAATCCTTCACACATCCATTAAAGTCAACAGGCCGTTGACCTATAAAGGCATCACCTTCTATCAATCGAGCTATGAAGGATATAAGGATTTCATTATCACCCTCGCGGATAAAGAAAACGGCAACACAAAGACATTCACGGTTCCCTTTCAGAAGCAGTCGGAATGGCAGGAGAAAGGGGTGCGATTCGGCGTGATCAATGCCGAAGCAGATGGAGAGCGGATCGCCCGGATCAAGATCTGGTTTGCAGATCAAGACGGTACTCCTTCCGTTTTCTGGATGGATTCGGGCAGTCAGGTCACGGTTGATCGGCAGGGGAAACACTATCTTTTTTCGGCCAGACAGATGTACGCAACAGGGCTACAGGTGGCAATGGATCCCGGGGTCTGGTGGGTTTATAGCGGCTGCATGCTGCTCCTTCTCGGCCTGTTTACGACCTTTTTCATGTCCCATCGAAAAATCTGGCTCTTTGTGTGTGAGAAGAACAACACGACATCGATATTCATGGCCGGTTCAGTCAATAAAAACAAGACCGGTTTTGACGGGATATTTTCTAAGCTTACAGAAAAACTCAGGAATCTCAATTAATAATCGTTTAAAATCGAAAAATACCAATCAGTGTTGGGTCTTAAACAGAGGCAGCAGCACACGGTAAACAGCAACCAGACAACCGATTAATGGAGTTTCCATGAATAGCTCACAGCTTCTGGGTATAACAACCTTTACCTACCTGTTTTCAACACTGCTCTATGTGGCGTTATTTGTCTTTAAAGTCAAAAAACTGGGGAAATTTGCGACCTGTTTGACGGTGATTGCGTTACTTATCCAGACACTCGGTATCGGCCTGCGCTGGCACGAATCCTACCAGATGGGGATAGGGCATGCCCCGCTGACAAACATGTACGAGTCAGTTGTTTTCTTTGCCTGGACTATAATCGTCATGTATCTGGCCATTGAATGGAAGTTCAAGAACCGGATAATCGGCGCCTTCGCAGTGCCGTTTGCCTTTCTGGCCATGGCCTATGCCTCCATATCCAATGACGCGACCAAAGGTATCAGCCCGCTTGTTCCTGCCCTGCAGTCCAACTGGCTGATCGCCCATGTCATTACCTGCTTCATCGGCTATGCCGCATTTACGGTAGCCGCAGGTCTTGGCCTTATGTACGTGATCAAGGATACAGGCGCGGGCAAACGATCCTCGGATGACAAGACCCTTCTTGGCAGTCTGCCTCCCCTGCAGCAGATTGAGGACATCACCCATAAGACCATGATCTTCGGATTTATCTGGCTTACAGCCGGGATAATCACAGGTGCCGTCTGGGCCAATTCCGCCTGGGGGACCTATTGGAGCTGGGATCCGAAAGAGACCTGGTCGCTCATCACCTGGTTTATCTATGCAATCACACTCCACGCCCGCCATACAAGAGGGTGGGGCGGAAAGCGAGTCGCATGGTTGGCAATCATCGGTTTTTTTTCAGTAATTTTCACCTATTACGGCGTCAATTTTATTCTCTCCGGCCTTCACAGCTACGGCTCGAATTAACTGGTGCCTGTTCGTGCAGGGTGCTATTGCACCTCAACAAACTGCCCTTGTTGTACTTGATATATTGAGAAACCGACACCAATCGCATCGCCCTTTTTATCAAAAGAAATTATCCCGACAGGGGTATCGACCTTCTCGGTCTGCAATGCCTTTTTCAAGGTACCAAGGTTAATGGTTTCAGCCTTTTTGATTGCATTCACCAGTGCCAGGGCGGCAGAATAGGCATTTTCATAGAAGGCACCGGGATCACTGCTGAATGCTTTTTTATGGGCCTCGACTGCTTTTTGGGAAAGAGGGTTTTTCGTGGTATCCCGCGGCCCTGAAGCATAGACACCTTCGGCATCCTTTCCTGCAACCTTGATAAAGGTAGTATCCTTAACGCCATCGTCAGAGATAAAGGGTATACTCAACCGCTTTTTCCTGATCATTCCAACGATCTTTGATGCCTCCGGATGATATCCCCCGAACATGATCGCCTCGGCACCTGACTGTTTGATTTTTTGCACAATGGCGGAATAGTCAACCGCACCTGGGGTCACCCCTTCGAAAAGCACAACCTCGCCCTTTCCCGACTCCTCGATGAATTTTTTTGCAAATTCGGCAAAACCTTTCCCATAATCTCCTTTATCATGGATAACAGCTATCTTCTTCAGCTTCAGTATATTTATGGCAAAATCCACATCGAGCCTGGCCTGGGCATCATCAGGGGCTATTGTCCTGAAAAAATTCGGATATTCCCCACTCTCGGTGAGTTCCGGATTGGTCGCTGAAGGAGACATGACCAGGATACCGGCGTTTTTATATATGGGTAAAGCAGCCTTGGTCGCCCCGGAACAGATATGACCGAGGACAACCTGAACCCCTTCTGCAACAAGCTTAGTTGCAGTACTGGCGGCAACCTCCGGTTTACAGACATCATCTTCTATAAGAAGCTCGATCTGTTTTCCGTTGATCCCCCCCTCTGCATTCACCTTGTTCACAACAAGTTTGATTGCATTGACCGTGGGAAGACCGTAAGATGCCAGATCGCCGCTATGTGCCCCGGCAACACCGATTTTGACAGTATCTCCAGCCATGCCTATTGAGGCAATCGAGATAAAAATTGCTATACCTGTGACAACTGCGACAAACCTGCTTCTGAAGTGACGTATCATTTCTCCCTCCGTTAAAGAGTCATTTCGCGCCTATATCTTGGAAAATTCGAGCGGAAACCGCGTAAAAATGATACTTATCTTTTACGCATCATTGAACAAAAATGAAAGAGATATTTTCTTCCGAGAGTATACCCCAGTCACGCGAGTTATTGCCGAAAAACCCCTATGCCCGATCTCTTAAGCAGTTTATTTTTTTTAGGACGTCCTCTAAGCCCCTTTTACAGCCTTTTCATGCAGGCTCGTTCCCGTTTATATACCAACGGCTTATGCAAACGGGAAAAAATGGATGTACCTGTTGTCTCAGTCGGCAACCTGACTCTGGGAGGAACCGGCAAAACACCCTTTGTACGATATATCGCCCAGCTTCTGGCAACACATGGCTATAAACCGGCGATCATCAGCCGCGGCTATGGCGGAAAGGCCAAAGGGAAGGTAAATGTCGTATCCGACGGCAAAACCATTTTCCTAGACTCGAGACAGGCCGGAGACGAACCCTGCCTGCTCGCCGAATCGCTTCCGGGCGTGCCGGTACTCACCGGAACAGTTCGTTCTCACCCGTGTCATTATGCCGTTCAGCAATTTGGTTCTGATATTCTGATCCTTGATGATGGTTTTCAACATCTTTCCGTGATACGAGACGTGGACCTGGTCCTCTTTGATGCCTCAATACTGGCCGGCAACAACCGGGTCTTTCCGGGTGGAAATTTGCGGGAGCCCTTTTCGGCCCTCTCCCGGGCCCATGCCTTTATTATGACAGGAATTTCCGATGAATTGAGTCCCCGGATCGCGCAATTCAGGACGTTCCTGCAGGAAAATTTCCCCGGCAGACCTGTTTTCACAAACAGATACACACCAGCTGAATGCCGGGATAAAACCAGCTCAACCCCTATTCCACTTGATAGAATTCCATCTCCTCTCTACGGTTTTTGCGGGATTGCCCACCCTTCACGTTTTCGCAGGACCCTCAAAAGCTGTGATCTTCAACTGAGCGGCTTCACCGAACTCAAAGATCATCAAGTCTATTCGCCTCAACTTCTTAAAAATATTTCTGCTTCCGCAATAAGGGCAGGAGCCGGCGCACTTATTACCACAGAAAAAGATATGGTCAAATTGCGTCCGCTCTCATCAACACTTCCACTCTTCAGTCTTATAATGCGTGTTGAGATAAATGATTCGTTTTCCGACTATCTTCTCCGGAAACTTGCCTCGTCCGATCAATCCAGGTAAGGTCGATACCCTTTCGCAACGTTCTGCCTTGTCAGGTATGTTTGATGTTATTATTATTCTTCATGTGTCATTCTCACCACAAACGCCCTCTGTTGAACGCTCTTCTTCCTTTGTTTTATCATGCTGTTATTCCATTCATTTCCACACAAGCACACGATGCATCCCCATCAAAACCAACCTGGCTCGTTTTTTGCATAATTTTTACAAATATTCTATTCTTATAATTTTAAACATAGTCAATAAAGGTTTTTGCCATGGCATCTCCTGTAGATCCACATCAATATACTCTGAAAAAAGCCGTCAATTGCTGCGGTGTCGGTCTGCACTCTGGAAGAACCGTCAACCTGACCATAAAGCCTGCCCCTGTCAATAATGGTATCCGCTTTTTCAGGTCGGACCTGATTGATGGAAAACATATACAAGCACATATGGACAAGGTGATCGATACACGCTTGGCAACAACTATCGGAGACAACAAAATAAAAGTATCAACGACCGAACACTTGATGGCCGCCCTTTGCGGTTTTGGCGTGGATAATGCAAATATCGAGCTTGATGCTGCCGAAGTGCCGATCATGGATGGAAGTGCGGCTCCGTTTATCCATCTTCTTAAAAAATCCGGCCTCAAAAAACAGGATGGGCTGCGAAAGGTCCTCCGTATTACTAAAAAAATAACCTACACGGATGGAGACAAGACCATCAGTGTTACACCATATGACGGATTCAAGGTCACAGGCGAGATCGTTTTTGACGACACCCTGATCAAATCTCAGAAATACAGTCTTAACGTGAATGCAGACCGTTTTATCAAAGAGATATCCCGAGCCCGTACCTTCGGTTACGTCGAACAGGTTGAAGAACTCTGGGCAAACGGTCTCGCCCTTGGTGGAACGCTGGATAATGTCATTGCCATTCACTGGAACAGAAAATCAATTCTCAACGAGGACGGCCTGCGTTTCGACGATGAGTTCATTCGTCACAAAGTCCTTGATCTCATTGGCGATCTTGCCCTCCTCGGCTGCCAGATTCTAGGTCATGTAACTGCCCGCAAGACCGGACATACCCAACACCTGGCCTTCATGAAGGCTATTGCAGATTTCCCCGATTGCTGGGAGTTGATTGAGCTCAAACAAAACGGCACCCATTCCGTCCTGGATCAGGTTGTCTCCAGCACCAGGGCAGCCGGAGATATGATCATGCCGTTTTTTAAACCTCAGCCACAGCCGGTTGCTCTCCCGGAAGCAGTGTTCTGATTTTCTCTGCCCGCGGCGACTGAATCAAGAGAATGTGTACCGGAAATTTTATTCTCCGATGATTTTCACGAGTACACGTTTTTTTCGCCGTCCATCAAACTCGCCATAAAATATCTGCTCCCAGGGACCAAGGTGTAATTTCCCTTCGGTTACTGCCACCACGACCTCTCTGCCCATGATCTGGCGCTTCAAATGGGCGTCGGCATTATCTTCGTATCCATTGTGTTTATACTGTTCAACAGGGTCATGAGGGGCCAAGCGTTCAAGCCAGACGTCATAATCGTGATGCAGCCCTGCCTCATCATCATTGATAAAAACCGACGCGGTAATATGCATCGCATTACATAAGAGAAGCCCCTCCTGTATACCGCTTTCATGCAGGCATTTTTCCACCTCCGGGGTCATATTGACAAACGCCCTTCGCGTCGGCAGCGTAAAAAAGAGTTCTTTAAAGTACGATTTCATTTCTGTTTACCTTTTTCCCTTCCTGCTCTGTTCGTATATTTTTGCCGAAAGCAGCATTCCACTTGAATTTTCTGCCGTTTTATCCTAAGGAATAGGCTTTTACATTCATGTGAAACCTATCACAAATCAGTAATAAACAAAATAAGATACAGACAAAAAATGGATAATCTGCATAAGAGAGTAGTAATCACAGGTATCGGCCTTGCCGCACCGAACGCGGACAATATTAAAGATTTTAGAGAAAAACTTCTGCGAGGCGAAAGCAATATTCGAGAGATTGATCTCAGGTATTTCGGCAAAGCTCCTGCCGGTATCTGCACCTTCCCGGAAACACGGTACCGAAAGAAAAAAGAAAATAAAAGGGGAACCAGGGCCGGGTGTCTTGGTGTTTATTGCGCCCATGAGGCCATGAATAATGCCAATCTTGCTCTTGATTATTACGATAAATCCAGGATCGGCGTTTATATCGGTTTGACCGAACATGGTACGGTGGAAACGGAAAACGAGATCTATAACATCAGCCAGTATGGCTATAATACAGACTACTGGACCCACCATCATAATCCCCGCACCGTTTTGAACAATCCCGCAGGCGAGATCACCATGAGTCTCGGCATCACTGGACCGCACTATTCCATCGGAGCGGCCTGTGCTGCAGGAAATGCATCTCTTATCCAGGGAGCTCAGATGCTGCGTCTTGGCGAGGTTGATATGGCCCTTGTTGGCGGGATATCGGAGTCGACGGGTTCCTTTGGTATCTTTGCAAGTTTCAAGGCCCAGGGAGCGCTTGGATCGGCTCCTGATCCCCGCCAGGCCTGCCGGCCGTTTGATCTTTCCCGAAACGGCATAGTTGTCTCTGAAGGAGCATGCATTTATGTTCTCGAAATTCTTGAAAATGCCCTGGAACGAAATGCTCAAATCTATGGTGAAATCGCAGGATATGCGATGAATTCGGATGCAAACGACTTTGTTCTCCCTCTCGGCGAAAGGCAGGCCGAATGTATGATGCTGGCATTACAACGAGCAAAAATGAGCCCTCGGGATATCGATATCATCAGCACCCATGCCACAGGCACCCCCCAGGGAGATATTGAAGAATGCAAGGCAATCCGGCAGGTCTTCAACGACTCTCCCACCACCTATATTAATAATACCAAGAGCATCATCGGACATGCCATGGGAGCGGCCGGTGTTTTGGAACTTGCCGGCAACCTTCCTTCCTTTCAGGATAACAAAGTCCACCCGACGATTAATGTCCGTACACTTGATCCGGAATGTTCACTGAAAAATCTGGTCTTAGATGTTCCCCTCCAACTGGATTCCATCTCGACAATCCTGAACAACTCTTTTGGAATGGTAGGTATTAACTCTACTGTTATTGTAAAGAAGTATTCGTCCTGACACCACGTCCGAAAACTTCACTCTCTTTCAAAAAAAACATAAAAAAGATATACCAACTGTGGTATATGGAGGGGTTCGCTTTCTTTTAACTCAAGCGTATAACACTGATAAATTACTCTTTTCACAAGCATACATCCCTTCTAAAAAGGGCGCATCCGGAGAAGCACATGACAAGCAACGAAGTTAAAGACCTCATATTGGAGATAATTGCAGATATTGACGAGGACGCCGAGTTCGATGATCTCCAGGCTGATCAGCCCTTACGTGACCAACTGGATCTGGACTCGATGGATTTTCTGGATATCGTCATGGAGCTCAGGAAAAGGCACCAACTCCAGATCCCGGAAGAAGACTACCCTCAACTTGCAACTTTGAACAGCTGCGTCAATTATCTCGGACCACTCCTGAAAAACGCATAACCTGGTGAACGTTCGCTTTCTGATCATTGGCAGTGGCCTCTCAGGACTTGCTGCTGCCATACGCTATGCCAGGTTTTCTCCAGATGTCCTTTTAGTCGAAAAACACTCTCGTATCGGAGGACTTAATTCATATTTTTATCGAAACGGCACACTTATCGAAACCGGCCTGCATGCCGTAACAAACTTCGCCGAGCCCAAAAACAAAAAGGCTCCTCTCAACCAGCTCTTCCGCCAGCTGAAGCTTAATCGCAAACAGATCCATATTCATGAACAGATCGCAAGCGAGGTCTGTTTCACCAACAGGGAATCGATACTGTTCTCAAATAATTTCGAGATACTTCACGATCAGATTATCTTGAAATTCCCGCATGCAGCACCAGGTTTTGACAATCTGGTCTCTGCCATCAATGCGTACGATCCTTTTTATCTCCGGGGGTTCATATCAGCAAAGGCCTTTTTACTCCACTATCTTCAGGATTCGCTTCTGGTCGATATGATCATGTGTCCTCTGATGTTTTACGGCTCCAGCATCGAAAACGATATGGATCTCGGTCAGTTCGTGATTATGTTCCGTTCGATTTTCCAGGAGGGTATGTTCCGTCCGCATGGAACCATTAAGGACTTCCTGGATCTATTGCGGCATCACTACGAACAGTTTGGAGGCAGGATCCTGATGCAGTCCCGGGTCACAAAAATCCTCCACAAGAATAGGAAAGTATCCGCGGTTGAGCTGGAAACGGGAGAGGTCATTCAGTGCGACAGGCTTCTCTCCACGATCGGCTATCAGGAAACCATGCAGCTGCTCGGCCGGGAAACAACCGATGAATCCGTCAACCGTCTCGGTTTTATCGAGTCAATTTTTCAACTGCCGATTTCATGCCGGCACAGGCTACCTGTTGATCGGACTATCATCTTCTACAATACAACTGATCATTTTCTCTATCAACGCCCCCAATCCTTTGTGGATTTCAACAGTGGCGTCATCTGCTTCCCGTCAAACTTCCAGGGGATTGAACCACAAAATTATTTCGAAATCCGCTCAACCCATCTCGCCGATTTTTTCAGCTGGAAGGCTCTTCAATCCGATCGGGATGCCTATCTTGCCAAAAAAGCTCAAGCAGCACGGCGATCAACCGAAACCATTGCGGAAATCATTGGTAATTTCAGCGATAATATAGTATATGAAGACACCTTTACCCCTCTTACCGTAGAGCGTTTTACTGCCAAGAAAGAGGGGGCGATTTATGGTCATCCTCAAAAATTCAAGGATGGAAAAATTGGGTACGACAACCTGTTCCTGGCAGGGACCGACCAGGGATATCTGGGTATCATAGGGTCCATGCTCAGCGGAGTATCGATGGTGAATCAGCATATTTTACCTGCTCTCTGACAGACCCCTTTACGTATTCTTTCTTCTCGTTTCTCCTGCTGCCCTATGTCAGTTGCATTGGAAAATATATCCGATAATTACGATGTTATCGTTATCGGCTCAGGTCTTGGCGGATTGACGACTGCCAATCGTCTCAGCTATTGCGGTCATCGGGTCCTCCTGCTGGAGTTTCACCATCAGTTGGGAGGACTGGCTACATGGTTCAAACGGAAAGGACATATTTTTGATATCTCCCTGCATGGTTTCCCGTACGGCATGGTCAAGACCTGCAAAAAATACTGGAACCGGGAAATCATGAATTCGATCACACAATTGAAAAATATCGTCTTCGACAACCCGCAATTCTCCCTGCGGACAACCTTTGATCGAGACGACTTCACCTCCCTTCTTCTCCATCAATTCAAGATTCCGCAGACGACCATTGACGGTTTTTTTACTACTGTCGCCGCAATGAATTTCTACGACGATCAATCGATGACTATACGTGAGCTTTTCGACCGGTTCTTCCCCGGCCGCAACGATGTGCATCGGCTCTTGATGGAGCCGATCACCTACGCGAACGGCTCGACTCTCGATGACCCCGCCATCACCTATGGAATCGTCTTTTCGAACTTCATGAACAAAGGGGTATATACCTTTGCCGGAGGAACGGACAAACTGATCGGCATGATGACCGAGGAGCTGATAAAAAACGGGGTCACGATCTGCACAGATGCCAGGGTTGATAAGATTATAGTTGAGAACAAAAAGGTGCGGGGGGTCTCTGTTAATGGCAGGACCATCACCGCCACGGCCGTTGTCTCAAACAGCGGGATTACGAACACCATCTATGATCTGGCTGGCCAAGAGAGCTTTTCCGAAGCCTTCCTGGAGAAGGCCGATACAATCAGAGTCAATAATTCGAGCTGTCAGGTCTACTTCGGAATCAAGAAAGATTCTGTTATAGAATATGAAGGCGACCTTCTTTTCACCTCCACCGCTCCACAGTTTGATTCTGAGGAACTGCTCGATTTGCACACCCGCTCCAAGACGTTCTCGATCTATTACCCAAAAACTCGTCCCGGACACAACAGATACACCATCGTTGCATCAATGAACAGCCGCTACAACGATTGGGCAAAACTGGATAACGCGACCTACCGGCAGGAGAAAGAGAATCTGATCGCACGGACACTGGTTGATCTTGAACGCTATTTTCCAGGGGTTAGAGAAAAAATCGACTGGATGGAGGCTGCAACGCCCAAGACCTTCAAACGTTATACTCTTCACACTCTGGGCACCTCCTTCGGCACCAAGTTCGAGGGCCTGGATGTGTCACGTTCAATATTTAAGGAAGTTGCCGGCCTGTTCCATGTAGGATCGGTCGGCATCATCATGTCGGGATGGCTTGGTGCTATCAATTATGGCGTCATTGTCTCAAACGATGTGGATTACTTCATTCGAAGCGCAAACGGATAGGATTGGAGGTTTACAGAAATGCCCACTGATCCGAGGATCGCTGCACTCATCCCTCACAGAGATCCTTTTCTTTGGGTTGATAGAATTATTGACAGCAGACCAGGTGTGATAATCACCGAAAAAGATATCCAGGAAGACCTCGATATCTTCCGGGGACACTATCCCGGGCGGCCGCTTTTTCCGGGAGTGCTGCTTTGTGAGGCAATTTTTCAAACCGCCGCCCTGCTCACCGCTCTGATGGAGTCAGGAAAGCCGCAGGAAAATTCATCGCGGCTTCCGGTCATTACCAGGATAAGCGGGGCCCGCTTTAAACGGACGGTGATTCCAGGCGATACTATCCAAATGGAAGTTGAGTTGAAAGAGACGATCTCTTCAGCTCAATTTTTCAAAGGAACCATTCGGGTACACGGAAAAATCGCCCTTAAGATGGACTTTGCCACTACCTTTGTTGCACCTGAAAAAAAGAACCATACAACAACAAAAAAAACAATTGCCTAGAAATATTTTCATCAGTATTATGTAGGGTTGATTGTCTGGTAGAAAAAAGAAGGAATTTGCCGCTTCACATTGAAAATTATTTCTAAGCGTTTATTATTGGGGAAATTACTATCCGACAAAATCGGGTCAGTTCGAGTTTCTCGAGATCACATTCACTCATCTGATGTCTATAAGGAACTGTCGCAGTGCAACTTTCAATCACAAGTATGGTTTTACACGCAGGACCGATCAGTCAATTGGTCATGCTTACGCTGTTCATCTTTTCTATAATGTCCTGGTCCATCGTCTTTATGAAGGCCCGTCTTTACCGTAAAGTCCGCCTTGATTCGGAAGATTTTCTGGAGACATTCTGGTCATCCAGCAACCTCAGTGAGGCCAATAAAGCGGCCGAAGACTATCAGTACAGCCCCGAGGCGACAGTATTTTCGACCGGTTTCAGTGAATTACAGAAAATCAACCGGATCAGAAACCGTCACGATGATGATGAGGTCAAGGAGTCCCTGGATATGCAGATGGCAACCATGGATAATCTGAAAAGGGCAATCCGCAAAGCAGAATCCCAGGAGATAGCCCAGTTAGGTCGAGCCCTCCCCTTCCTGGCAACCACCGGCAGCGCCACCCCGTTTATCGGGCTGTTTGGAACCGTATGGGGCATCATGGCTTCGTTCCACGACATCGGGCAACGCGGTTCTGCATCGCTCGCTGTTGTGGCCCCAGGAATATCAGAGGCCCTTATCGCAACAGCCGCAGGTCTTGCGGTTGCGATACCGGCAGTTATATTTTATAATTATTTTTCAAATAAACTCGCAGATATAGACAATGAACTCCGGGTCTTTTCAACTGACTTCCTTAATCTTGTCGAACGTGACTTGTTAAGCAGGGTATGAAGATGCATTCGGGAAAAGAAATCAACGTTAACACTCGGAGAAGGACTGTATAATGGGACCGGTTCGTGGAAATGGTCATAGAGGGCTTGTCTCTGAAATCAACGTGACCCCTCTTGTCGATGTCATGCTGGTGCTCCTTATTATTTTTATGATTACCGCACCGATGATGACGCAGGGGCTGAATGTCGATCTTCCGGAAACCACCGATAAGGCCCTTGTTCAGAAGGATAAAGATCCCATTGTAGTTACGGTTGACAAAGAGAAGAACATATCGTTAGGTAAATATCCTGTCACCTTGGCATCGCTGAAAGATCAGTTAAGCAAAGAAAGTGAAGAGACAAAGAAAAACCCTATTTTTCTGAATGCTGATAAAAATGTCGCTTACGGGACCGTTGTTGATGTCATGGATGTTATAAAAAAATCCGGCTTTGATAAACTCGGCATGGTCACAAAACCATCCGAAAAAGAAAAATAGTACCGTGTACCAGGAAATTCAGGTGACCAGTATGAACAACAATGAGTGGAAGCTTCCACTCAATCTGGCTGTTGGCCTTCATGCCCTGCTGGTGCTTGTTGCTGTTTATATGCCCGGTCTTTTTCACACTAAACCAATAATTCCTGAGATTTATACGGTAAATCTTGTTAATATCTCCGAGTCAGGACTGAAGGCGGGTGGAGGCCCGAAACAGGAAGTCGCCAAACAGGAACCGGCACAAAAATCGGTCGAAACGGCTAAACCTGAGGTGAAAATCAAACCTGTCGAGATAAAGAATCCAATCCCTCCTCCGGAACCGGTCGTAAAACCGAAGGTTGTTCCGGTACCGTTAACTCCTCCCCCACCGGACAACGCTATTTCACTCAAGCCGTTAAAACGAAAAATTGAAAAAGATGTGGTTGATGATACGCTCATCAATGAACGGATTCGCAAACTGGAGCTCCAACAGAAACGAGAGCAGGAAGTACAACAGAAGCGGGAGCAGGAAATCGAGCGAAAAAAAGAGCTTGAAAACATCCGCAAACAGCGGGTTGCAGAGGCAGCCAAGGCCGAAAAGGAAGCAGAATCTGCTCGTAATGCTGCTGAAGAATTAAAACAGTTGCTTCATTCGGCAAGCAGCGTTAAAAATACAGGAAGAGAATCCACTGGATCTCAAGTTGAAAACGGTGAGGGCAGCAGTGAAGGAACAAGCGCGAGGTCCGGTGATAATACCAGCGGCGCCGAGAAGCTCTACCAGGCAGCTATTTATAAACGATTGCAACAGTTCTGGTCACTTCCGGAATTTAAGAAATGGGATCCGTCTCTGACGGCCGTTGTTGTTATAACGATCAGTCAGGATGGTGCAATTACCAATCAGTTTTTCGAGAAACGTTCAGGGGATAGGGTCTTTGATCAATTTGTGGAAAAAACTCTCCATGATGCCATACCCCTTCCCCAAATACCGGCAGCCTTACGGAAATCTCAATACGAAATTGGCCTTCGGTTCAAACCAACCGGCATTCAATAGCAATACAAAAATTCCATCTAAAAAATGAACTCTCTCATGAAAAAACTTATTCCATCGATCTTCGTTTTGTATGCTGTGCTGTCATCAACCCTCTTTCTCTCTAGTACAGTTCTGGCAGGAGAGCGGGCGTATCTTGATATAACCTCACCAGAGGCCAGAAAAATAACTTTTGCGGTACCGTGGTTTGCCGGTAAGGGCTCGGACGAACAACCTCTTGGAAAAGAACTGGCGGACATATTAGGCAATGCCCTGCAATTTCACGGCATCATTTCCATACTCCCGGCCAAATCGTATGGAGGTACTCAGACCGCCGACTGGAAAAAACTGGGCGCAGATTATGTGATCCTCAGCCAATATTCAGCTTCTTCGGATTCGATTTCGCTTGAATTGAGATTGCTTGATGTCACCAGCGGCGGCATTCTGATGGGAAAAGCCTTCAATGGAACTATGAACCAGAAGGATGAAATGCTTTTTAAATTCTGTGACAGCGTCATTAAAGAACTTACAGGCGAACAGGGGATTGCCTTATCCCAGATAGCCTTTGTTTCATTAAACAGCAAAATCAAAGAAGTTTTTATCACTGACATTCTTGGACATCATTTCAGACAGGTTACCCGTCATAAAAATCTCGTCGTTTCTCCACGATTTACTGCCAACGGAATATTTCTTTCCTACACTTCCTACCATTCAGGAAACCAGAATCTCTATATAACGGATTTGCGTCAAAGCCAGACGACAAGGGTTTTATCCCGTCGAAAAGGGATGAACCTGGCCCCTGCCTGGGCTCCAGATGGACGAACGATGATCTTGACGCTTTCTTTCGATGGCAATCCTGACCTCTATCTTTTGGATAGTCAGGGGGAAATCCTGGAGCAATTGACCAGAAACGAAGGAATCAATGTGACAGCCACTTTCTCTCCTGATGGCAGACAAATTGTGTTTGTTTCAGACAGGAGTGGAAAACCGCAGCTTTATCTGATGGATCTGGCAAGCAAAAGGACTCAACGCCTTACCTTTTCAGGCCAGGAAAATGCAGAACCTTCATGGTCACCCAAAGAGGACCTTATTGTTTACTCGAGTCTTACAGAGGGCCTCTACCAGATATGCACAATTAAACCAGTCCCCAATGCCGCCCCAACACAGGTCACGAAAGATCTGATGAATAATGAAAACCCATCCTGGTCACCGGATGGAAATCAGATAGTTTTCTCAAGACAGGTGGGAGGGATCCATAAGATATATGCTATACTTAAAAATGGAAGCTTCGAGCGGCAGCTCTTTTCATATGCCGGCAGTCAGTCTTATCCACGATGGTCCAGGATGCAATAGTTCCATTTAATCATTTAAAATATACAGATAAAAATATGAAAAAAACTACCCGTAACATACTCTTCTTGTTGGCAATATGTCCTTTTTTGGTACAGTGTGCTTCTCAGGATGAAGTAAACCGTCTCAACTATCAGCTCCGTGTCGTCAATAAAAAATTAAACGACATGAAGAATGAAACTGTTGATGACATGCAAAAGCGCCAGGCCGCCTCATCGGATCAAATGGATCAGCTGCAGAATGAAATAATGACACTCAGAGGTCAACTGGAAGAAACTGCTCGTCTCAACAAGGAGTTAACCGAACAAAACAGGCAACTTGAGACTTCATTCAAATCATTTTCCAGCAAGTCTGAAGATGAAAGGCAAACTATCCTGAAACAAAATCAGGAACAAGAAAAAATCAAGGAGGCCAGACTCGCTGAGTTGTCAGCAAAACTTTCCGCCCTTCAAACCTATAAACTCAAGGAGGCTGACCGGAAAGCTCATGAGGCTAGCCTCCATGCAGAAGAAGCCAAAGCAAAAGCAAGTGAGGCCAACAAGAATCTATCCAAAACGACGACGACTCAGATAGCTGCGGACAAGAAAAAACCCATCAAGGATCAAGCCGCCCTGTCTGAAGCAGCGGAAAAAAATCCTTCCCCAACGCCTTCCCCTCAATCGAAACCTGCCGTTAAAAATACCGAGGCACCTGCTCCTGGACCATCAGCCGGCCCCGATGTATATGGCCAGGCCATGGCTGAATATAATAAAGGAAATTTCGGCGGGGCCTTTAAACATTTCGAAGGTTTCATCGGGAAGAATGAGACCGGAGAAAAAAGCATTGAAGCTCGATATATGATGGGGGAATGTCTCTTCAAGCAGAAGGAATACGACCAGTCCATTCTCCAGTATCAGAAAATTGTCTCAAATTATCCTCAACATCCGAAAGCTGCAGCTGCCCTTCTCAGGCAGGGTATGGCATTTGAAAGTCTTTCCGATAAGGAAACTGCCAAAATTATTTACAAAAAAATTATATCCGCATACGGCAGCTCACCTGAAGCGGCAACAGCAAAGCAACGATCCGGGAGTTTATAGATTGTCCTTGAGAGACAGCCACAAGGCCACTTTGAAAAATTGCCTTTTCGTCCGATCTCTGCGTTATGCTTAAAATTTTATCATCGGGATATCAGGTTACATGCCTGCGGTAAAATTTTTCGCATGCCTTGATCTCGAACGAAAATTCTAATTTTTCAAGGTAGCCCAAGCTTGAAACTACGTCTGGACCAATTGCTTCTGATTCGTAAGATTGCTTCTGACCTTGCGACTGCACGGGCTCTGATTGGTGCCGGCAAGGTCTTTGTCAACGACAGACTCTCGGATAAAGCGGGTAGTCTTATCGCCCCCGAGGCTCATATCAGGGTCAAAGCCTCTTGCCCGTATGTATCACGCGGTGGCCTGAAGCTTCAGGAAGGTCTGGTCCGTTTCGGTCTTGATGTCACCGGCATGATCTGTATCGATATCGGGGCTTCGACAGGCGGGTTCACTGACTGCCTGCTGCAAAACGGCGCCAAAAAAGTGTATGCCGTCGATGTCGCCTACGGTCAACTCGACTGGAAACTCCGGCAGGATCCTCGGGTTGTCGTCATCGAACGTTTCAATGCCAGAGAATTGACCGCAGCCCATATTGATGAGCTCATTGATGTGGCAGTACTGGATGCCTCTTTTATATCGCTTACCAAACTTATCCCGCCGGTTCTCCCGCTCTTCCGTAAAGATATCGCCCTGATCGCC
This sequence comes from uncultured delta proteobacterium, assembly GCA_903901335.1. Lineage (GTDB taxonomy): Bacteria > Desulfobacterota > Desulfobulbia > Desulfobulbales > Desulfocapsaceae > CAIUQR01. Next base: position 178,415 of record CAIUQR010000059.1, read on the forward strand.
CTTATCAAACCACAGTTTGAACTGTCGAGGGAGAAAATCGGTCCGGGAGGAATAGTGAAGGAGGCGCCGCTTCATGAGGAGGCCCTGGATACACTACGATCATTTGCCCTCCAGAACCATCTCACCGTCAAGGACATCGTCGCTTCCCCCATCCTTGGTCAAAAAGGAAACAAAGAATTCCTTATTTTTCTTGGAAGTGCCTGCTCAGAAAGGTAGTTCTTCACTTATCAAAACAAAACTCGAACAACACTTTTTCCGCCGGTTGATGTGGGCCGAGGAAGGGCTATAACTTTTTTGCAACGCGATCGATAGTCTTGATGTTCTCAAGGGCGTCATTTTTAAATATCACGTCGGTATCTTTTTTTTCAGCGGCCATTTTGAACATCTGCTTGGCAAGCTTTGTCTTACCGGAATAAAAATACGATTTACCTAAATAGTAGGTTGAATTTCCGTCCTTTTTCTGATTGGCTTTTACATTCCCAAGTTCATAATACACCTGTGCGTATTCAGGCATTTCACTGACAACAATCTTCAAGAGTTTCTCTGCCTCTGTTAAATTATTCAAGTTCAGTTGAACCCTTGCCAGTGAAAAAGCCGCATATAAATCTCCGGGATTCTCCTGGTATGCCTTGGTTAAGGTTTTTAATGCGTTTTGCGTTTTTCCGGCCGCAAATTCGATAACACCCTTATCATCCAGAAGAATTTTTTTATCGGGATAGGCATTGATGACCTCTTCGATCAGCTTGAGACTGCTATCAAAATTGCTTTCCTCCCGATCAAGCTGGGAAAGACCATATTTTGCCATCATGACATTGAGCTGCGAAGAATGCGGATCGGCAATTTTCTCCGCCAGGAAGGATCTGAAAGCGGAAGCATCATGAGAAAGCGACATAATCCTGTACTTGAATCTGAGAAAAGAAAAGTCATCACCTTTTGTAAACTTGGACAGTTCTTCTTTATCCTTGATCAGCAACGAATCGACATAGTCAAGCCTTGCCTCCGGTTCAGGGTGAGTGAGAAGATATTGTGGTACCTTATTGCTTCTGTAGCGTGTAATCCTCCGCATTGTCTCCAGCATCTTTTCCATGGCTACGGGATTTCTCCCCATAATTTTCATCCAGTCGTATGCCAGTAGATCTGCTTCGTTTTCGTTCAATCTGCTGAAATGCAGGCCGAGACTCTGATTGGCAGCCATCGATCCGGAAAGTAACGCCTGCGTTGCCACCCCACCCCCCATGGCCAATGAGGCAAGGGCCAGAGCAAGTGTTCCAATGCCCACCACTTTCCCCTTTTCAATACTCGAGGCAAGATGTCGTTTGACGGTGTGACCAATCTCATGGGCCATAACGGCAACTAATTCATTTTCAGAATTCATCGCCTCAATGAGGCCCGCATAGAAAAAAATCATCCCTGAAAACGCAGAAAAGGCATTGAATTCTTTATCATTGATAATCGAAAAACGGAAATCGAAATATTGGGGACCAGCTACTTTCAGTACCTGTTGGCCGAGGCCATTTATATACTGATAAATATCCGGATCGTTAAAGAGAGGGAAGGAGGATCGAACGGCAAACACCAACATCTCCCCTACCTCACGTTCTTCACCTATGGAAAAACCGTTAGCCGACGTCAGGCAATTCGCGTTGATCAGAGTACACACCAAGACAAAAACACAAAGTTTTTTCGCCAGATTTTTCATAGTTGCCGTATCCAAATAAGTAATCTTCTCATTCCTTCTTCGTTGCTGACAAGAGGAGTATAGCCAAGGTCTTCCTTTGCCCTTGCAATTGAAAAATAATGGGATTTTGCCAGTTGTTCAGCCAGGAAACGAGTCATTCTCGGTTCTTTTTCCGGTGCCACTATCGTATGGACCTTCTCCAAAACCATCCCGACACCATAGGCAACGAAGAAAGGAACTTTGCCCTTCAGGGAAGGAACTCCCGTTTTTTCAAAGAGTTCATTAATCCATTGCCATAAATTCACCGGTTCCCCCTGGCTGACAAAATAGGCCTTACCGGCAGCAGTGGCAGGTCCTGCCAGATTGTCAGCCGCCAGCAGGTGGGCGTGGGCGACATTATCCACGTAGGAGATATCGACACGGTTTTTTCCTGCTCCCACAATCTTCAACTCCCTTTTCCGGCCTCGCTCCAGAAGGCGGGGAATCAGATGCGGGTCGCCGGGGCCCCAGACGAGATGAGGCCGTATCGCACAGGTAAGAAACGAATTCTCGTTCGCATGTAAGACCATCTTTTCCGCCAACGCCTTGGTGTGTGCATAATGACACAAGAAGGTATCGGGATAGGGCAAGCTCTCATCACCATAACAAATATCCTGTTTATTGAACACAACAGAGGGTGTTGATGTGTAGATCAGCCGTGTGATCGAATTCTTTTCACAGGCGTAGAGGACATTTTCAGTTCCAAGGACATTAACCGAATAATAATCGGACCAGTTGCCCCAGATTCCCGTAAGAGAGGCAACATGAAAAATAGTGTCTACTCCCCTGCTGCATTCGGTTAGAAAATCACGGTCACGGATATCCCCGCGGATACAGACCGCTCCCAGTTTTTCTGCCTCCGGGTAATGGTTACGGCCAATGACATAACAGTCAAGGCCTCGTGCGCGCAAGGCCTTGACCAGAGCCATGCCGACAAACCCTCCGCCTCCGGTGACCAGAACTTTTTTCATCGCTTCCGTAGCTCCATCTCAGCCCATACCGCCAATTTCTCCCTGAATATTTTAGCATTATGGCGGATATCGACGGGAAAGTCATGATGAAAAAGAAAATACCGGATATCTTGCGTGAGACTGCTTCCTGCCGCAAGGCTTTTTATCTCTGTCAACAGTTCCGAATCGTTACGGCTGATATTCTTCTTTTTTTCAATGATCAGCACAGGTTCTTGAAAGCCGGGATTATTGATATCCGCAATACCGACCAGGGCTGTGCGACTGACATCCGGGTGTTCGTTGATGATCGCCTCGCACGGGATGGTGAAGAGAGTCCCCTGACGGCATATCACCCGATGGGCCCGACGACCACAGAACCAGAGCCGGCCCAGGGCATCCAGATAGCCGGTATCACCCAGGCGATGCCAGAACCTTTCACCATCTCTAATCTTGGAGAGTTTTGTCTCTTTGGCGTTGTTTTCATAAGCGCGGGTAACAACACCGCCGCAAACAATAATCTCACCGATTGTACCGACAGGAAGTTCCAGATCATCACGAAAAATCTCGATTACCTCATCGGAAATACCAATAATCTTAATCCGGATACCGGGCAAGGGTCTGCCGACACAGGTTCCCTTTCCGGTTCTGGTCAATGCCCAGGTCGTATTGAGAATCTCCTTTCCTTCCATAGAGACAATGGGCAGACTCTCGGTGGCGCCATAGGGTGTATGGATCTTTGCTCCATCGGGCAGTACGGAAGCCAACCGGCCGATCAACTCCCCGGAGACCGGAGCGCCGGCCATCAGGACCTGCTGCAGATGAGGAATGGTTTTCTTGTTTTGGATGCAGTACCTGCTGACGACATTCCATATGGCAGGCGAACCGAACGAATAGGTCACCTTATAGCGCTCAATTGACCGGAGAAATTTTGCGGGGTCGACCTTGGCGGGTTGCGTCGGATCCATATCCGGAATAACCGAGCAGGCCCCAAGGGCTGTTGAGAATAAGGCAAACAACGGAAAGGCGGGCTGGTCGATATCACTTGGTGAGATCCGATAATAGTCTCGGATAAGATCGAGTTGGGTTGCAAATATCGAATGATCGTAGCGCACTCCTTTAGGTGGTCCGGTGGAACCGGTGGTGAAGATTATCGCGGCCAGGTCGTCGGATGCGGGTTGATAAACAGGGTAGCTCTTCTTGATTGCCCCGGACTTTTTTCTGATATCCGGTCCGAATAATCCACAAGAAAAACCGCAACAGAAGCTCTGTCTGATCGTTGAAAACGGTTTCGGAAAAAGCCTGCGGAACAGATGCGCCCTTGGAATGCCGACAAATATCTCCGGTCCGACTCCGGCTATGCAACGTAACAGATTCCGATAGCCCATACCGGGATCAATCAGGATCACCGGGGCGCCGATCTTGAATAACGCAAATGTCAGGCAGATAAAATCGGCAGACGGGCTGACCATCAAGATGACCATGTTTCCCGTCTTCACACCGTTTTCAGACAGATACACGGCCAGACCATCAGAATACTCCTGCAGCTCGGAAAAGCTCAGGGACTTCCCCGTCCTTGCCTCTATGAGTCCGATCCTGTCTTTATATTTCCGGGCAACTTCGACAAGTGTCTCGGCAATATTGATTGTCACACTGTGCTCCTGCTCTCTTGACCGTTTCCGATCCGGAAAAATCTCTGCAGAATCGGTCCGATTGCCTCCAGGCAATCTTCCAGGACATAGTGCCCCCCATTTTCAAAGAAATGCTTTTCGGCCGCAGGAAAGCGTTTGGACCATTCATTATAAAACGTTCTGTTAAAACAAAAATCCTTTCCGCCCCAGAGGATAAGCATCGGATGCTTTCCATCGGACAACCGGGCAAGATTCCTTTCCACCTCGACAAGCGTTTCATAAGAGGGATGGCCTGACGATAACGGAATATCGCGGACAAACCCATAGATCGCAACCCTGTTTTTCCAAGAGTTATATGGTGCGAGATACGCCTCGGCGATCTCCTTTTTCAGAGGACTGACAACAGCCATGGAACAGGCGGGCCGGGCAAAACCATTACAGCCGCGAACCAGCAAGGCACCGAATACCGGCCATCGACAGATCCGGATACGCAATGGAATCCTGGCCGACCTGAAGGCCGCGGTATTCATGACTACTAACTTGTCGATCCGCTCCGGATAACGACCGGCATACCCTATACCGATAGCCCCGCCCCAGTCATGAACAACCAAAGAACATTTTGTGATATTCAGGCCTTGAAGGAGAGCTGTGAGATTTTCGATATGATCCCGAAGTCGGTACGGGTAATCCTGGGGTTTGTCGGAAAGACCACATCCGATATTGTCTACAGCAATAACCCGATGGTCTCCGGCCAAGAGGGTGATGAGATTTCTATAATAATACGACCACGTTGGATTGCCATGGACCATCACGATAACAGGCCCATGCCCCTCGTCGATATAGTGAAGACGATGTTCTCCTATGGTAAGATACCGGGAGACGAATGGATATTGCGGATACAAGGTAAGCAATTCTTTTGAGAATGATTAAAAATCAAGAGACATCAGGATCATATTTCATAAACAGTTCAAGAATAATCCTCTGAGATACCCTGTCAACAATCATTTTGCTTTTTGTCTTCAGCTCTGTCAGTTACTTTGCTCATTTTCCAACTGAGACCCAAATCCCCCAAACACCGGACGTAATTTCGCAAAATCCGCATGCATTCTTTTCCCAAATCCCTTTTTCTGCAAACTCAGACGATATCGCAGTGGAGTCGGAAAATGATAATAAGGGGGCTTGGGTAAGGTTATGATCTTAGTAATTATATTTTTCTCCTCTCTTGAAAAGATATTGAATATAGAACAAAAATATGCTTGGATTGATGCTGATTACGAAATATTTCCATGACATATTTTTTCGCCTGCCATTGATTGCTTCTGTCCAAGGAGATGCCATGAGTGCTATTACAAATAGCAGTACATTTTCACGAAACGTGCTTATCTGCCTTTTTGTCGCTGTGATTGCTCCGCTTGTTGCCGGATTACCGATATGCCGGGCCTCCGATACGACGGTCACCAATATCATGTTTATCCTTGATGCCTCCGGCAGTATGGCCGCCCAGGTCCAAGGTAAACCAAAGATTGACGTCGCCAAGGATGTCCTTTCAAGTCTGATCAAGGATCTTCCGGCAACAACAAATGTGGGCCTCGTAGCCTATGGTCATCGGCAGAAAGGCGATTGTACCGATGTGGAAGAACTTGTACCCATAGCACCTGTGAACAAGGATTCGTTACTCAATAAAATCAAAGAATTACATCCAAAAGGAATGACCCCTCTTACTTATTCCGTTCAGAAAGTGGACGAAGGATTGAAAGGCAAAGGGGCGGAGACCACCATCATTCTTGTCAGTGATGGAGAAGAGACCTGTAAAGGAGATCCATGTGCAGCTGTCAGGGAGTTAAAGGCTGCAGGGGCTAAATTTGTGATGCATGTCATCGGCTTTGATGTGAACGAAAAAGAGAAAAAACAGCTGAACTGCATCGCCACAGCCGGAGGAGGTTTCTATTTTACTGCCAGAAATGCAGGAGAACTCAAACTGGCCGCTCAACAGGCCGTAGAGAAAAAAGAACCACCCAAGAGCACCTTGACCGTCAAAGCAGTTCGGAACGGCCAACCTTTACAGGCCCGCTGTGAGATTTCCAAGACCGAAGGTGAGAAGGTCAGCGAGGGCATGACTGAAAAGGGAAGCAAGGTCTTCACACTTCCTCCGGGCGCATATGACCTGAAAGTTGAAAACACCGAGGACACCCTCAAGCCGACAATTGCGTTCCAGGGAATCATTATAGGACCAGGTGAGAACATTGAAAAGCTGGCCGAATTCTCCGGCGGGACCTTGGCTGTCAAAGCACTCAGAAACGGAGTATCGGTCAATGCCTCCTGTGCCGTCTATAAAGCAGGCTTGGAGCAGGAGAAAGGCAAGGAAAAGATTACCGAGGCTGCAGTGGATGGTAAAGGAAAGGATTTTAAGCTGGCGCCTGGTGGATATGATGTGACGGTTGAGGATCTTGAAGATGCCAATAGACCCTCATTGACCTTCCAGGGGGTGATGGTTGAGGCCGGAAAGACCGTGGAAAAGCTGGCCGAATTCTCCGGCGGAACCCTGATCGTCAAAGCACTCAAAAACGGCAAGCCTTTCCAGGCCTTCTGTCTCGTCTACAAGACGAACGAAGACGAGGACAAAGAAAAAGAAAAGGTGGCTGAAGCGAGAATAGAACTGGAGGGCACATCTTTCAAGTTCACCCCAGGCTCTTATGATGTAGTCGTTGTCAATCAGGAGGACGAGACCAAGCCGACTGTGAATTTTCAGGGTCTTGAGATTGAGGCAGGAAAAACCGTCGAGAAAACCGCTGACTTCTCAGGCGGGGGGCTGAAGTTAAGCGCACTGCGTAACGGCAAACCCTTCTCAGCAGAGGTGTTTGTCTATAAGGCAACTCAGGATACTGATAAAAAGAAAGAAAGGGTCATTGGTGACTGGACCGGGGTCGAAGGAAAAACCTGGAAACTTCCTCCGGGAGTCTATGATATTACTGCTACAAATCACGAAGATGCCGGAAATCCAGTGTTCAACTTTCTCGGCATCACAGTCGAAATGGGGAAGACCGTCGAGAAAACCGCCGACTTCTCCGGTGGGGGACTGAAGTTCAGCGCACTGCGCAATGGCAAACCTTTCTCGGCAGAGGTGGCTGTCTATAAAACAGCTCAGGATGGAGACCGGAAAAAAGAAAGGGTCGTTGGCGACTGGACCGGGATCGAAGGAAAAACACTGAAGCTCCCACCGGGAGTCTATGATGTGACCGTCACGAACCACGAAGATGCCGGAAAACCTGAATTGAACTTTCCCAGCA
>CAIUQR010000060.1 GCA_903901335.1 uncultured delta proteobacterium
CCGAAGCTCTTCTATAGTCCGAGCTTTTACTAACTGCCTTTTGGCATTGCTCAGTATTTCTTTTCCACTTGCCGGTCTTGCCATATGTCCACCTCCCTATTTGGTAGACATATTATAACATATTTGATTTAGAAATGGAATAACGCATATATTGGGCCAATAATTTCAATCCCATCTTCAATCTCAGCATAACCGTTTATAACTCCTTTAAAATTATAGCAAGTATTCCAATATGTATGTTTTATTGACACATTACGAAGTGAGCAACGTGATAAGGCAGAAAATTTTTCATAAGGAAATCCACTGCATCCCATTTCTTGGACAGCAATATTGTAAGCGCAATCACCACAACTTTTCTTAAACATATCTATCGATAGATAATATTTAATTTATTGTAACTTGCCATAGATCCAAGAAGCACCAGCTTCAGATGCAGGAAACGATAATGAAGCCTATGTCTCAAAATCATCAAGAAATTCTGAAGGCACATCGCCGCTTGTAACCAACAGATGATCTCTTGCTCTGGTACGGGCAACATAGAGAAGGTATCGTACAGTGTTATATACCTCCGCCAAATCTGTGTCATCGGATACCGTCCCTGATCAACGCTCCTGCAGTGGAATTATTTCATCATCACAGGCCATCACCACCACTGCACGAAACTCTAGTCCTTTGGCAAGATGCATGGTTGCGATTGGAATCCGGTCCATCTTCGTTTTTATTTGCTCATCCAGGATCACAAAAGATAAACCATCGTCTTCGAAAAGTTCGATCATATCGACATATTTAAAAAATCTGTCGATTAATTTTTATTTTATCGACAGATTTGAGCGTTGTTCATTCCATCATCCTCTTCTCTTTCCATGGAACTGAAAAAGAACTATTCGCTGCTCAACTTCACATCCAACGGCACCGAGACAGGTCCACGGGAAGTGATCCGGATGCTTCGCGGCCCTTATGGCCCCTTTACGGCCCCTTTTATTTTCATAGCCCCTAATTTTTTGGGTGAATCAGGTTCCTCTCATACTTCGTGAGCCGTCTGAGCCCTTCGTGAGTCCTTTGCGGTTGAGGAGATAAGCGTCCCCTTGCCGGTTATACCTATCTTTTCCAAAAGGCTTTTCCTGACGAGATCATCCAAATCGCGAGAGGCAGTTGGTTTAGAAACAACGAAATTCTGTTGCCGCTTGAGGTGTGCCCGTTAGTGATTGCAATTGAAGCGTAGAGTTCACTATGTCTTGAATCAGGCTTGTAAAATTCAGGCTGCTTTTCTGAGCTTTTCAGCAATCCATACCTTAACTAGGGCCTGCCTTGTTATTCCAAGCCTCCCGGCTTCCTTATCAAGTTCTTCCACGACCCAAGCTGGAAAATCAATATTCACCCGCCTGGGAATTTGATTAACTCGGCGGGCTTTTGAGAAATCAAGTTCTTCCGTTAAATCTTCACCAACTTCAAACTTTTCATCAAATTCTTTAGCTTTCATAATATTGAATCTCCTCCTCTCTGGAACGTCTGACAGAGATAATTCGGATGGAATCGCCACGATAGGTAATTATAGCCGACCAGTGTTTTTTTCCTATTTTCCCGATCACTAAATATCGGTTTTCATCCCGTACCGTTTTTGCTGGAATTTCCAACAAATCAGGATCGTCCCAAAGCAACATCGCTTCCTCGAAATCAAGGCCATGCTTCTCTTTATTCGAAGTGCTTTTATTTTGATCGAATTCGCATTTCATGCTTTTATGATATAATATATATACCTTTTTAGCAAAATATATATTAAATTTTTAGGCAACCAGATGATCTCTTTTTTAATCGGGTTCTCGCTGATATAACCGCCTCTTGATGCAGTAGGAAACACCATCATCGCCATCTACCTGCCCGCCGACCAAAACGGGCATGGGCTAATTTTGCTGCAATACGTTGTTCAAATGCCTTAATAGTGACTCCAAGGCTGTAAATGAGTTCTGTAACCCGCTTAAGTGCGCTTCGGTCTGAATATGTCGCGCTTCCAGGCTTTTGATCCTGTTCTCCAATTCTTCCATCCCCATGGCGCAAGCTGTCAGCTCGGCTTCGGAATTCCGCCTCCAATCTATCAGTGTGTTTTTGATGAACCGTTCCAATTCGCTCATAAAATGTCGTGGTTATATCTCAGGCAGTCGATTTCCATCTGCAGTATCACCAGGCCAACTCCAAAAAAATACTGTCAAAACTTGTGAGTTCGTCCTTGGTCGCTTCGTTAACAAGTATGGAAAACGTGATTTGACCAGCATATCTTCGGAGGAGGTACTATAATTCCTGCTTTCTCTGGCCAAAGACAACAAACAGGCAACAAAAAAAACCAGTACTCAGTACTCGCATCCATCCATCGTCCGCCGGATGAGCCGCGAGAATCGCAGGTACGGGGCGGAAATTGGTTTATAATTTCTGACCAGCGCCGAGAATCGCAGTCGGCTCTAGTGGGCTTGATAGGCGGAGGGCACAACGGTCCGACCTATCAACGGATTTCACGAGCGATTTGCACGTATCCTACACAGGTACCACCATCGTCCTGAATAGGTACACAACTGACATACATTGCTTTACCGGGAAGATAATGTTCGATGAGGTGAGAAGCTAATCTGTTTTCTTGGGCGGCCACGGTATGGGGCCATTCCTCAGAATGGGCGGCATTCCCCTGAATCAGGGTATCGCAATGTTTGCCGATAAATGAGGAGGGAGAGGAATGGTAGGCTTCTGCCAGCGCGACATTGACCCGGATAATTTTCATGTGACAATCCAGCACTGCAATCAGATCCTGGGAGGAGTCGAGTACCGCTTCAAACTGATGTATCACCCGGACGAGCTCTTCGTTGGATGCCGCGTGTTTTTTTATCTCATCATTCAAGATTTTATTGATATTCAGGTATTCTCTGGTTCGTAGGGAGATGGTTTCTTCTAGGTTTCGAAGGTGGTCGGTGATCAGTTGCTCCAATTCTTTTCGCCGGGAGATATCGCTGATCAGGACAATTATCGATTCTTGCTCCGCTTCCCGGACTGGAATAATTTTCATCAGCACCCGGAAGCCGTTGACCATGATGATCTCATCCTCGCCGATGTCAATGGGGCTGTTAAGCGGCTTTTTAACGTATCGTGCCAGTCGAAGCTGGAGTTTTTTCGGGAAAAGATTGTAAAAAATGGATGAGACGAGTTCTTCTCTGGATCGATTAAAGAAGTGTTCAGCCTGCTTATTGGTATAGATGATCTGGGCGGCGGTAGTCATTTCGACAAAGCCGTCGGTCATATGTTCCAAGGTTATCTCGAAGTGGCGTTTGGCAGACAGGAGTTCTGTCGTTATTTCTCTTTTGTAAACTCCATCCATGCCGAGGATTGCATCATTTCCCTGATGATCTGTTCCTGCTTGATAATGCTTGAGAGCATGAAGGACATGCTGGCACATTTTTTGGGCCGGGCCTTTGGCAATACATACATCAACACCAAAAGCCTTGTAATTAAAGCCCCACTCAGCGGCAACAGCTGAGAGAACCACAAGGAGAACATCATTGTATTCCTTTCTGCTGCGGATTATCTGACAGAAAATATCACCACTGATCTTCGGCATGATCAGGTCGGTAACGATGGCATCTGGTTTAAACGATTCAAGGATCTTCAAAGCTTCAAGACCATTTTCAGCAGTTGCTACCTTATGGCCTTCACGCTCCAGGGCATGGGAAACAAGTTTGAGGATTACCGGGCTGTTGTCAACAACCAGAATGTTTCTCATTTTTTTGTCTGCCATTTCAATACATCTCCCAGAACATGCTGCAATAAAAAAGCGCTCGTCATTTACCGAAGACAGCGCTTACATGTTGCGTTGGTCAATGGAAGCGGCCTTACTTCATTCGGTAACCCGGCTGCCAGCTATTAAACTGGTCCGTGGCATTGCGTCCCCGGATTGCCCCGGGTTTGCCTTTATCATTGAAAGCGCAATACGTTGCCTATGAAAAATTGTATAATAACAGTAGTCGAAAAGCAAGGTGCTAGCTTCAGTTAGAATCGCAGCCTGTCGATTGAGCTTCTTTATACAGCAGTCTGATTACTGAGGAGAAGGCAAGATCCTATGGGATAAAAGGGTTCGCCATGAAATCTTTGGCCAAGAAGGATATCGGTGTATTGATTAGTCGATTCTGAAAAACCTGGATTTTCAAATACTGCGTCGAATAGGTTCACCAAGTAAAAGGAAAAGCCAACAGAAAATTCGGGACAAAAGTTCCTCCAGGAAACTCAGGAGCTTCCTGAAATTCATCCCGGCAGCGCTGAGGATGGCGTTAATCCGGTCTCCAGCCATGCCTTTCAGGCGGTTGCGATCCATTCTGTGCTCCTGCTTGAGGTGACCTATTCCAGGTTCAATCGCAGCTCGCCGTTTCATCCAGCGCCAGAGACTTTTCGCTGTTCTGCCTCGATGGCGTTTATCAACATGGACCTCGCAATTGCCGGTGAAGCCGTGGCCACGATATCCCTGATCGACATACACGTTTTCTGGTGGAATGGCTATCCTTGCAACCTGAGTCAACGTATCGGTGAGGGTGTGCCCATCATAGGGATTCCCATGCACGGCCAGGGCACCAACAAACCAGCCGCCGCGGCTTGTTGCCGCCACACTGACCTTGCAGCCGAATTCGTATCGTTTATGCGCTTTTCCTTTGCTGATGCATTCAACCGCCGGTTCATGAACGCTGTACACTTTGTCTTTATCGTTACGTTTCTGAGTAAAAATTCGTTTGCTGATCTGCAAAAGAGAATGAAGATCTGCATCTGGCATATGACACTTCCGTTCAACATCTCGCACGACCCGACCAAGGTAGGTTTTTAATTTCCTTACACATGCCCGAGCTCGCTTCATCTGCCGGGCATGGGCGTAACGACTCTGTTGACACAGCAGATTTCTGGAAAGGCGATTGTAATTCTGGCGTAGGGTGATTCCCCTTTCCATTGCCGAACTTACCAGACGCTGTCGGGCTCGATCATACAACCTGGCGTCAGTCGGAAAGCGGATATCCTTCTCCTGCACGGTCGTGTCCACGTTGATCCGTTTCAGCTGCGTCGGCTTGACGGCCTTCATCTTGAGGCCTGATGCAATGGTCTCCTTGAGAAGCCCCTCGGCTCCTGCCTCTCCAATCCGATTCCTCCATCGTGTCATGCTCGACGGATGAATGGGCAGGCTGTGCTCGAAGTATTTCATGCCGCTCAGGTATTGCCAATAAGGGTTTTCAATCCAGCCGGCCACTGCTTCTTCATCGCTCAGATTGAAGGTGTACTTCAAATAGTGCAGAGACACCATCAACCGGGTACTTATGGCGGGGCGACCGTTGTCTGGGCAAAAAGTCTTCCCGAAAACTTCATCAAGCCTCTCCCAATCCACTGTCTTGGCTATCTTTACCAAAGGATGGTCGGGGTTAATCATGTTCGCGAGCTCGGATAGAAACATATCCTGTTGTCGATTCTGCTGGGGTGAATTCTTCGGTTTCATCTGTAAAAATTGCAGGAATTTGAGGGGAAAGTAGTAGGAATCCTGCAATTTTTATAACAAATATTTCTCTATATTGCTATTTAATTCAACATGATAAGTACTTTTTCAGAATCGACTGATTAGGAAGGTTCTTGATGAAGAGGACAGAAGGTAACTCCAGACAACGGAGACATCATTCCAGCGGCAAGAGATGAATCTTGGCAAGCTTATGCGTATTCGTAAGTACAACCTGTAAATTGACCTGAGATATATGTTAAATACAGCCTGCTCCTTCAACATTGTAAACTTCCTGCATCCTGTAATAGGTCAATTCAGATTTTCTTAATCATGTCTCTAGTATTTAATTCGTAAAATAACGTTACATATATTTCTCTTCATGTTATTCCATTTCTAATTCAAAAGTGAATCTATTATCCATGACCAGGCAACAATAGAAAAGACTCTTTTGGTATTATCTTCCATTTTCCGAAGTGACGCTTCAAGATGGTCTTCCAAGGCATCAAGACTGTCAAATACAAGATTACCAAAGCTTTTCTCCCGTAATTCATCCCATAGATGCTCAACAGGGTTAAGCTCCGGTGCATAGGGCGGTAAGGAAACCAGCCGCATATTTTTTGGAACAACAAGTGTCCCCGCCTTATGTCAACCAGCACCATCAAGGATCATAATGATTCTGTCCTCAAGGTGCCGGGAAGATACTTCATCAAGAAACACCTGCATACATCTGCTATTGACCTGTGGGAGAATCAATGTGTCAAGAACTCCATCAGTAACGGAGACTGCGGCATACGCATAGGTATATTGCTGAGTCACCATCGCCCGACAAAGTGGGCGAGTCGGCTTGGGGCACCAACATCTTCGTGTGTCGGAGATCCGGCCAAATCGAGCCTCGTCTTGAAACATCAACCGGATTTCACCAGAACCCGGCCAATTTTTCCTTATCTTGCAGAGGAGTTCCGGGAATTTTTTTTCCACTCCTTTTGGACTTCAGCATCTGATTTCGGGTGACTCTTGTCCGGCGCAAGCTTTCTCCAATTGTGCCGATGCAACAGGTTGTATACAGAGGCTAGAGCTGTAGTTCGGCCTAGATGTTCATCCAAGGCTTTCTTGATCTCGTTGACAACCAGAATGCCACCCTTTGCTGCATTTTCAAAAAATGGTGCAAGGAATAGAACTTCTTCTTCCTTGCTCATATTTTCTCGTCTGCGTCCACCTCTTTGAGGCTTATCTCGGCTCTCAAAACCTCCTGAGCGAATGAAATTTATCCGTAGCCGGCAGGCCCATCCCTTGGATACGCCAATAATCGCAGCTACTTGCTCCATTTTAAAGCCATACTCCAGCGGCAAAATCACTGCTTGAACTTGCCGAAGCTCTTCTATAGTCCGAGCTTTTACTAACTGCCTTTTGGCATTGCTCAGTATTTCTTTTCCAC